>NZ_JASJOE010000009.1 GCF_030163755.1 Roseicyclus amphidinii | reverse complement strand
GGCCGCGGCGACATCGGCCGCGCGCAGGGCGTCGCCCGCAACGCGGGCGAGCGCGGGATGGTCGGTCGCCAGCCGCTCGGGGTGGCGGGCGAAGGCGGTGACGGAATGGCCCGCGGCAAGCAGGTGCTCGACGGCAAGGCGGCCGACGGTTCCGGTGGCTCCGAAGACGATGACGTTCATGTTGTGGTCCTTTCGATCCGATAATTTGACACTGTGTCAAGTTGACGGACCGCCACCTAGGCGTTACTTTACATCATGTCAAGAAAAACCGAGCAGACCCGCGCCCGCATCCTTCAGGCCACCCTCGACCAGCTGGCCTCGGCCAGCCCCGAGAAGACCCGCGTGTCGGATATCGCCAAGGCGGCCGGCATCTCGCGGCAGGCGCTTTACCTGCACTTCCCGACGCGGGCCGAGTTGCTGATCGCGGCGACCAAGCACCTCGACGCGCAGGTGGATATCGACGCAAGCCTCGCCGAAAGCCGCGCCGCCGCCACGGGCGAGGCGCGGCTTTCGGCCTTCATCCGCGCATGGGCGGCGCATATCCCGGTGATCTACCCGGTGGGCCGCGCCCTGATGGCGATGCAGGACACCGACCCCGAGGCGCGCGCGGCCTGGGCCGATCGCATGGCGGCGGTGCGCCATGGCTGTGCGGCGGCCGTGGCGGCCCTCGCCCGTGACGGGCGGCTGCGCGACGACCTGTCCGAGGACCGGGCGACGGACCTTCTGTGGACGCTGCTGTCGGTGCGGGTCTGGGAACAACTGACGCGGGACTGCGGCTGGAGCGAGGCGGCCTATCTCGCCGAGATCACGCGGCAGGCACGCGCGGCGCTTCTTTCGGCATAGACCTGAGCAGCCGCATGGTCGCACGCCAAGGCCGTTGCGCGCCCCCCCGGCGGCGCGCTATCGGTTGACGGGAAACGACGGGCGCACACGACATGCGCCCGCGGACGAGGGATTTGGCGCAGCATATGGCCCAGGGCACCGAGACCGAGAGCAGGAAACTGCTCAGCCGCCTGCAGGCGGTCATGGCCGACGCCAGCGCCGGGCAGGAGCGGCTCGACCGGATCACCCACCTGATCGCGGATTCCATGGGGACCGAGGTCTGTTCCATCTACCTGCTGCGCGACGCCGACACGCTGGAGCTGTGCGCCACCCAGGGCCTTGCCCCCGAGGCGGTTCACGTCACCCGGATGCGCATCGGCGAGGGGCTGGTGGGCCGCGTCGCGCGCTCGGCGCGGCCCATCAACACCGCCAACGCCCCCGCCGAGCGGGGGTTCCGCTACATGCCCGAGACGGGCGAGGAACGCTATTCCAGCTTCCTTGGCGTGCCGGTGCAACGGCTGGGCGAGCGGTTGGGCGTGCTGGTCGTGCAGTCCAAGGACGCCCGCGAATACTCCGACGACGAGGTCTACGCGCTGGAAGTGGTCGCCATGGTCATCGCCGAGATGACCGAACTGGGCGCCTTCATCGGCGAGGGCGCGGCGCTGGCCGAGCGGCACAAGCAACAGGTGATGATCCGCGGCGCCTGCGCGCAGGAAGGCGCGGCGATGGGCCATGTCTGGCTGCACGAGCCGCGCGTGGTGGTGACCAACCCCGTCGCCGAAGACCCCGAGGCCGAGCTTGCCCGCCTGCACGGCGCGGTCGAAAGGCTCCGCCTCGACATCGACGACATGCTGACGCGCGCGCCCGTCGCGGACGGCGAACAGCGCGAGGTGCTGGAAGCCTACCGCATGTTCGCCCATTCCCGCGGCTGGATGCGCCGCATGGAAGAGGACATCGGCCGCGGCCTGTCCGCAGAGGCGGCGGTGGAAAAGGAACAATCCACCGCGCGCGCCCGGATGGAGACGGTGGCCGACGCCTATCTGCGCGAGCGGCTGCACGACCTCGACGACCTGTCGAACCGGCTGCTGCGGCGGCTGACGGGCCAGGGCCGCGACACGGGCGCGGAATTGCCCGCCGACCCGGTGCTGGTGGCACGCAACATCGGACCGGCGGAACTGCTCGACTACGGGCGGCGGCTGAAGGGGGTGGTGCTGGAAGACGGCTCGGTCGGCTCCCATGCCGCGATCGTTGCGCGCGCGCTGGCGATCCCGCTGGTGATCCATGCCCGGCCCATCACGACCGAGGCGCTGAACGGCGACCTGATCCTGGTAGACGGCGACCAGGGCATCGTCCACCTGCGCCCCGAGGAAAACGTCGCCTCGGCCTTCCGCGACAAGCTTGCCATGCAGGCCGAGGCGCAGGAGCGTTACGCCTCGATCCGCGACAAGCCCGCCGTCAGCCTCTGCGGCACGGTCGTGTCGCTGCAGATGAACGCGGGGCTCATGGCCGATCTGCCCTCGCTGCCCTCCTCGGGGGCCGAGGGCGTGGGCCTGTTCCGCACCGAGTTGCAGTTCCTGACCCGCAACAAGGTGCCGCGCCGCGGTGAGTTGGCGGCGCTCTATTCCCGCGTCATGGATGCCGCGGGCGACAAGCGCGTCGTCTTCCGCACGCTCGACATCGGCTCGGACAAGGTCCTGCCCTACATGAAGCCGCAGGACGAACCGAACCCCGCGCTCGGCTGGCGCGCGATCCGGGTGGGCCTCGACAAGCCGGGCGTCATGCGGATGCAGCTGCAGGCGCTGATCCGCGCGGCGAACGGTCGGCCGCTGACGGTCATGTTCCCCTTCATCGCCCAGTTCGAGGAATTCACCCAGGCCCGCGACCACCTGATGCGCGAACTGGACCGCGAAGCATCGCTCGGCCATACGCTGCCCGAGACGCTGCAGGTCGGCGCGATGCTGGAGACCCCCAGCCTCGCCTTCGCCCCGCGACAGTTCTTCGAGGCCTGCGATTTCATCTCGATCGGCGGCAATGACCTGAAACAGTTCTTCTTCGCCGCCGACCGCGAGAACGAGCGCGTGCGCCGCCGCTACGACACGCTGAACGTCAGTTTCCTGACCTTCCTCGAACAGATCGTGCATCGCTGCGGCGACACCGACACACCGCTGAGTTTCTGCGGCGAGGATGCGGGCCGCCCGCTCGAAGCCGTCTGTTTCGCCGCCATGGGGCTGCGCAGCCTGTCGATGCGCCCGGCCTCCATCGGGCCGGTCAAGTCGCTCCTGCGGCGCGTGGACCTGCGCGAGGCGCGCGCCGTGATCAACGAGGCCCGCGCCAGCGGCGCGCAATCGGTCCGCCCCGCCATGATGGACTGGCTGAAGCGGCAGGGATAGGCGCACCCCTTGCGTGTCGACCTGCGTCGGCGCAAGGATCGGCGTGGCCAACGGATGCGGGGGGCAGGCCCCGGCAGCGCGCCCCGACGGCGATCCGCATGCTCACGCCCAAGCTTCTGACCACCCTTCCCCAAAGCACACCCCGCAGCGTGCTGGCCGATCTTGTCGCGGGCATCACCGTGGCGATGGTGGCCCTGCCCCTCAGCCTCGCCATCGCCATCGCCTCGGGCGCGCCGCCCGCCACGGGCCTTGTCACCGCCATCGTGGCGGGGGTCCTGATCTCGGCGCTCGGCGGCAGCCGGGTGCAGATCGGCGGGCCGACGGGGGCCTTCATCGTCGTGGTGCATGGGGTCATCGCCGAACATGGATTCGACGGGCTCGTGCTGTCGACGCTCATGGCGGGCGTGATCCTTGTCATCGCGGGGCTTTTGCGCGCGGGCAGCCTGATCCGGCTGGTGCCGGAACCGGTGATCAACGGCTTCACCATCGGCATCGCCGCGATCATCGCCCTCAGCCAGCTGCCCGACGCCATCGGCATCGCGCTGCCCGAAGGCACCGGAGCCGAGGCGCTGGAGCGTCTGCCCGCGATCTGGGACGCGCGCGGCACGCTGAACCCGGCAAGCCTTGCCACCGGGGCGGCGACGATCCTCGCCATCGTAGCCCTGCGCCGCGCCTTTCCGCGCTTTCCGGGGCTGATCTTTGCCGTGGCGGGGGCCTCGGCAGTGGTGGCGCTGTTCGGCCTGCCGGTCGACACGCTGGGCGCGCGCTTCGGCGCTTTGCCGGCCACCCTGCCCCGCCCCGTGATCCCCGAGATGAGCGCCGCGCGGCTGGTCGAACTGCTGCCCTCGGCCCTCATCATCGCCTTTCTCGCAGGGGTCGAGTCGCTTTTGTCTGCGATGGTCGCCGACCGCATGGTCGCGGGCCGCCACCGGCCCAGCGCCGAAATCCTCGCGCAGGGCGTGGCCAATATCGGCTCGGCCCTGATGGGCGGGTTGCCCGCCACGGGGGCCATCGCGCGCACCGCGACAAATGTCCGCGCGGGCGGGCGCACGCCGCTGGCGGGCATCTTCCACGCGCTCACGATCCTGATCGTGATGTGGGCGGCGGCACCGCTGGCGGGATACCTCGCCATGCCCGCGCTTGCGGGGCTGTTGCTGGTGACCGCGTGGAACATGTCGGAACCCCAGCACTGGCACCGCTACGCCACGACGGGGCGGGTGTCGGACCGGGTGCTGCTGGCGCTGACGCTGGTGCTGACCGTGTTTACGGACCTCACGGTCGCCATCGGCGTGGGCGTGGCGCTCGGCCTTGCGCTGCGGCTCAGGCGGCGCGAGGTGCCGCCCGCCGACTGGACACCGCCCGACCGCTAGCGCGCGGTGGGCGGATTGCCCACCCTGCGGGCTGGACGCGGGCCAAGGCGCGCGGCTAGACCCAAGGCGGGAGCAGCAGGGAGGGCGCGATGGAGCTTCGGGATTTCGGAGACTGGGACGTGGTGATCGTGGGCGCGGGCTCGGCAGGCTGCGTGCTGGCCAATCGCCTCTCTGCCGATCCGTCGGTTAAGGTCCTGCTGCTCGAGGCAGGCGGCAGCGACAACCGCCTCTGGGTGCATGTGCCGGTAGGCTACCTCTACGCGATGGGCGACCCCTCGCTCGACTGGTGCCTCAAGACCGAGGCCGAGCCGGGCCTGAACGGGCGCGCGCTGAACTACCCGAGGGGAAAGGTGCTGGGCGGCTGTTCCTCGATCAACGGCATGATCTACATGCGTGGGCAGGCGCGCGACTATGACCTGTGGCGGCAGCTGGGCAACATCGGTTGGGGTTGGGAGGATGTGCTGCCCTATTTCCGGCGCTCCGAGGGCTATCACGGCGGCGCGGATGACGCCCATGGCGGCGAGGGCGAGCTGCGCGTCGAACGCCAGCGCCTGAGCTGGCCGATCCTCGACGCCGTGGCCGAGGCCGCCGAAGAGCTGGGCATCCCGCGGACCGACGACTTCAACCGCGGCGACAACGAGGGCGCGGGCTATTTCGAGGTCAACCAGCGGGGCGGATGGCGCTGGAACGCGCGCAAGGCGTTCCTCGACCCGGCGCGCAAGCGGCCCAACCTGAGGATCGTGACGGGGGCAGAGGTGCTGCGCCTGTCGATGGACGGCCGCCGCGCAACCGGCGTGGTCTTCCTGCAGGACGGCGCGGCCCATCATGCGCGTGCCGCGGGCGAGGTGGTGCTGTCGGCAGGTGCCATCGGAACGCCGAAAATCCTGGAACTGTCCGGCATCGGTCAAGGCGCGCTGCTGCACTCGCATGGCATCGACGTGGTGCAGGACACGCCCGGCGTGGGCGAGAACCTCGCCGATCACCTGCAGATCCGCACGATCTTTCGCATCACGGGCGCGCAGACGCTGAACGATTACTACGCAAGCCCGCTCGGCAAGCTGAAGATCGGCCTCGATTACGCGCTGAAACGTTCGGGCCCGCTGGCCATGGCGCCGTCGCAATTCGGCATCTTCACCCGGTCTTCGCCAGAGCACGAGACGCCCAATATCGAATACCACGTGCAACCCCTGTCGCTGGACGCCTTCGGCCAGCCGCTCCACCGCTTCCCGGCGCTGACCGTCTCGGTCTGCAACCTGCGCCCCGAAAGCCGCGGCTCGGTCCATGTCACTGGGCCAGACCCGCGCGCCGCGCCCTCGATCCGGCCCAACTACCTGTCGGCCCCCGCCGACCAGCGTGTCGCGGTGGCCTCGATCCGCCACGCCCGCGCGCTGATGGCGACGCGGCGGATGGCGGAATTCACGCCCACCGAGATCAAGCCCGGCCCGCAGGTCGACGGCGAAGAGGCGCTTCTGCAAGCCGCGGGCGACATCTCGACCACGATCTTCCACCCGGTCTCGACCGCGCGGATGGGCACCGACGCGGGCGCGGTCGTCAGCCCCGCGCTGACCGTCAACGGCATCGGCGGGCTGTCGGTGGCGGATGCCTCGGTCATGCCCGCGATCACCAGCGGCAACACCCATGCGCCGGTGACGATGATCGCCGAGAAGGCCGCCGAGATGATCCGCACGCGGCTGCGCGCCTGACGCAGGTTGCGCAGCAGCGGGAACCGGTTCGCGCTGTTCGAACGTGCGAGATCTAATGCGCCCAGGGCGTGACGCGGCCGGTCACCCCTTCCCAGTTGCCCCAGCCCAGCACCCGGTCGGGGTTCGTCGGCGGTGGCATCTCGACCCCGTCGAGCCGGGTGAAGCCGAAGCGCCCGTAATAGGGCGCGTCGCCCACCAGCAGCACACGCGGCCAGCGGTCGGCGGCGGCCCGCGCCAGCCCCTCGCGCATGAGCATGCCGCCCAGCCCCTCGCCCTGCCGGGTCGGGTGGACGGCGACCGGGCCGAGCAACAGCGCCTCCGCCCGTCCGACGCGCACCGGCCAGAACCGGATCGCACCGGCAATGATGCCGTCGGGATCGCGTGCGACGAGACACAGGTTCGCCACCGGCGGCACCCCCTCGCGCAGGCGATAGGACGACAGTGCCGTCCGCCCCGGCGCAAAGCACAGGTCGTAGAGCGCCTCGACCTCCCAGCGGTCTTGGGATGTTTCCCGATCCAGCCGATACATGTGTGCGGTTTCTGCCCTTGCCCTCTGGCCTCGGGCGTAGCACGCCGATAAGCCTCGCACAAACACGAGGAGGTGCCCGATGTTCTACCGCCCCGAGGATGGCCACGGCCTGCCCCACAACCCGTTCAACGCCATCGTCACGCCGCGCCCAATCGGCTGGATCTCCACCCGCGGCGCGGACGGGTCGGAAAACATCGCTCCCTATTCCTTCTTCAACGCGGTCGCCTACGTGCCGCCGCAGGTGATGTTCGCCTCGACCTCGGCCAAGGAAGACCGGGGCGACACCAAGGACAGCGTCGCAAATATCCGCGAGACCGGGGTCTTTTGCGTGAATGTCGTCGAATACGCGATGAAGGACGTGATGAACCAGACCTCCGGGCCGTGGCCGAAGGAAACCGACGAGTTCGCGCTGGCGGGGATCGAGCGGGCGGAGTGCGCGACGATCGCCTGCTCGCGCGTCGCGGGTGCGCCCGCCAGTCTCGAGTGCCGCGTGACGCAGATCGTCAAGCTGGAGGGCGAGGCGAATTTCGCCGTCTTCGGCGAAGTCACGGGCGTCCACATGCGCGACGATTGCGTGGTGGACGGAATCTTCGACGTGCTGGCCTTCAACCCGCTGACGCGGATGGGCTACCGCGACTACGCGGTGATCCGCGAGAAGTTCAGCCTCAAGCGCCCCGGCGAGTAACGGGGGCCGCCACCGATTTTTCGAACGAAAAATCGCCGCGAACCCCGAATTTTCGTACGAAAATTCGCAACCGCGCCGCGCAGGCGCGGCCATTGAAGACCCCCGTGTCCCTCAGGCCATCCGCACTGGCAGGATCGCGGGGGCCTTGCGTCGGGACATGAGCGGCGCAAGCCGCGCGAGGAACCTCTCGACCGCCCGCTCGATGGGCAACCCGGACGGTCGATGGCGCGCCAGCGTCAGGAGAGGCAGATCCTCGCCCGGCGTCGGTCCGACCGCTGCCAGCGCCTCCAGATCGGCCTCCAGCGGCAGGGTCGACCCGATCCGGTCGCGTGTCACGAACACCCCCACCACGGGCGGCAGGCGTTCGGCCTCGCGCATCAGCCGCCGCACGGGCGGCGCGAAACGCCCGGCCCAGACCGGACCGCCAAGGATCAGCAGGTCCGCCGCGCCAATCTCGGGCGCAAGCGTGATCTCGGGAAGGTCGCCGCGCCACGCGTCGCGCCAGCCGCGCAGATACCCCGACAGGCCGTCGTAGCGCGGGCACTCGATGCGGCAGACACGCGCGCGGCTGCGCGCGGCGATCCGCTCGGCGATGCGCAGGCTGCGGCCCGAGCGGGAATAGACGACGATGACCGTTTGCATGCGTGCTCCCTCCGTCATGCGGCGCCCCGGTCCGGCGCTGTCATGTTTTCATGACATACTTTTTCATATAGGCAAGTTTACACCAGAAACCAAGCCCGGACTTGCGCCGTGTGCCGCGGGATGGTTCTTCTTCCCCGCGATGCGGTCAGCAACGGAGGCGATGGCGATGGCGATGGAAACCAGGATCGGCGTGATCGGCGGCTCGGGCGTCTACCAGATCGACGGGCTGGACGGGGCCGAATGGGTCGAGGTCGACAGCCCCTTCGGCGCGCCCTCGGACGCGATCCTGACCGGGCGGCTCGGCGGGGTCGAGATGGCCTTCCTTCCGCGCCACGGGCGCGGGCATGTCCATTCGCCCAGCTCCGTGCCCTATCGTGCCAATATCGACGCGCTCAAGCGTCTGGGCGTGACCGACGTGATCAGCGTCTCGGCCTGCGGCTCGTTCCGCGAAGAGATGGCGCCGGGTGATTTCGTCATCGTCGACCAGTTCATCGACCGCACCTTCGCGCGCGAAAAGTCGTTCTTCGGCCCCGGCCTCGTCGCCCATGTCTCGGTCGCGCATCCCACCTGCCCGCGCCTTGGCGCGGCCTGCGCCGAGGCGGCGCGCGACGCGGGCGTCACCGTGCACGAGGGCGGCACCTATCTTGCGATGGAGGGGCCGCAGTTCTCGAGCCTCGCGGAATCCAGGCTCTACCGCGAGGTCTGGGGCTGCGACGTGATCGGCATGACCAACATGCCCGAGGCGAAACTCGCCCGCGAGGCCGAGCTGTGCTATGCCTCCGTCGCCATGATCACCGATTACGACAGCTGGCATCCCGAGCATGGCAGCGTCGACATTTCCGACATCATCGCCACCCTGACCGGCAACGCCGACAAGGCGCGCGCGCTGGTCGCCCGCCTGCCCGAGCTGCTGGGGCCCGAGCGCGCGCCCTGCCCCCATGGCTGCGACCGCGCGCTGGACTTCGCGGTCCTGACCGCGCCCGAGGCGCGCGACCCGGCAATGGTGGAGAAACTGGGCGCGGTGGCGGGCCGGGTGTTGTGACCGCGGCGCAGCGGGACGCGTTGGCCGCACCGCCCCGGGGCACGGCTGCAGCGCAGGGTGTCGCCACCGGACCGGCGGGGTTCACCCGGCTTGCGCGCCATGACTGAGGGGCCGCTGACCCGCGGGCGTTTGTGGCACCTGCTGGGCTTGCCGGGCGGCCCGACCCGGACCGCGGGGACCATCACGGGCACGACCGAAGCGCAGGGGCCGAACGCCCTCACCCGGCTGTTGCTGCGCATCGGCGCGGCAGAGGTGCCGGGCCTTTACCTTTGCCCCGAGGGCCCCGGCCCCTTCCCCGCCGTGCTCTACTGCCACGCCCATGGCAACCGCTTTGACTGCGGCGCGGAGGAGCTGATCCTCGGCCGCCCTGCCCTCGTGTCACCCTACGGCCCCGCGCTGGCCGAGCGCGGCATCGCAAGCCTGTGCATCGACCTCGCCCCCTTCGGCGGGCGGCAGGCCGAGGGGCCGGAGGCCGCGCTCGCCAAGGCCCTGCACTGGCAGGGGCGCACGCTCATGGGGCAGATGCTGGCCGAGTTGTCCGCCGCGTTCGACTGGCTCGCCGCCCGCCCCGAGATCGACGCGCGCCGCATCGCCGCGCTGGGCCTGTCGATGGGCGGCACCCATGCCTATTGGCTGGCCGCGCTGGAGCCACGGGTGGCCGCCTGCGCGCATCTATGCGTCTTCGCCGATCTCGCGCCGCTGATCGCGTCCGGCGCGCATGACCTGCATGGCCCCTACATGACGGTTCCGGGCCTGTTGGCCGAGGGCGACACGGGCGATGTCGCGGCCCTTGTCGCGCCGCGGCCGCAGCTGGTGTGCATCGGGGCCGCCGACCCGCTGACACCCGAGACCGCGCGCGACCCAGCGCTTGCGCGCCTGCGCGCGGCCTACGCGGACACGCCCGACCGACTGGCGCTGCATGTGGACCCCGACACGGGCCACCGGGAAACGCCCGCCATGCGCGCGGCCGTGCTTGCCTTTCTCGCGCGCCACCTTTCGCCCTGAGCACGCGTGCCCCGCGGTCTTCGCGCAACAGGCACCACCGCGCGACGCGCCGCCCGCTTGCACCCCGGCGGCGCTTGGCTTCAGTTGGGGCCATGCGGCTCCTGACCTGTCTCTGCTTCGGTCTCCTGCTCCTCGCGCCACGACTGGGCGCGCAGGAGTTCATCGAGGTGCCCGATCTCGTCTCGGACGCGGAGTTCTACCGCATCGTCTCCTGCGCCGCGCCGCCCGGCGGCGACTGCGCCAAACCCGTCATCCGCTGGCCCGAGGAGCGCCGCCTGCGCCTGCGCGTCGGCATAGCGGATATCGCGGCGAGTTTCCCGGGCTACAAGCTCGACCTCGTGGACCGCGCGCTGGACGACGCCATCGCCGAGATCAACGCCAGCGGGGCCGCGCTGTTCCTGAGCCGCGCCTACGAGGGCGCGCTCGACGTCCCGGTCTACCTCGTGGCCACGCCGCAAGGCGGACGGATCGACGGCACCTCGGTGGCCGAACTGGACGGGGCCGAGATCGCCATAGCCCGCGTCGCGCTGCGCTCGCGCGGCGGCGATATCACCGCCGCGGCCATCGCCATCAGCCAGGACATCCGCCGCCGCGAGATCGCCTCGGTCGTGCTCGAGGAACTGGTGCAGGCCATGGGTCTGCCGACCGACATCGCCTCGCCCGCCTACGCCCGTTCGATCTTTTCGGAAACGGGCAACTCAACCGTCTGGCTGCGCGGGCAGGACGCCGCCGCCCTCCGCCGCCATTATCCCCGCCGCTGAACGACCTACGCCCCGAAAGGACCACCACCGCCATGCCCAGCCACAAGTCCGTGCAGGACTATATCCGCACCATCCCGGATTTCCCGCATGAGGGGATCCTGTTCCGCGACGTGACGACCCTGTTCCAGGACGCGCGCGGCTTTCGCCTGGCCGTCGATCAGCTGCTGTCGCCCTTCGTGGGCGAGCAGATCGACCTTGTCGCGGGGCTAGAGGCGCGCGGCTTCATCCTTGGCGGCGCAGTGGCGCACCAGCTCTCCAAGGGCTTCGTGCCGGTGCGCAAGAAGGGCAAGCTGCCCGCGAAGACCATCGAACAGGCTTACCAGCTGGAATACGGCGAGGCCGTGGTCGAGATCCACGACGACGCGGTCGAGGCCGGGCAGAAGGTGCTGATCGTCGATGACCTGCTGGCGACCGGCGGCACCGCCGAGGCCGGCATCAAGCTGATCGAGCGGCTGGGCGGCGAGGTGGTGGGCTGCGCCTTCGTGGTCGACCTGCCCGACCTCGGCGGGCGCGCCAAGCTGGCGGCGATGGGCGTGCCCGTTCACGCGATCTGCAGCTACGAGGGGCTTTGAGCGGGGGCAGCACCCCCTGCCACCGCGCGCAGCATGTCATCGGGGCCAAGCTCGGCCCCGCCGATGACCCGCCCGCCACAGGCGACCGTGTAGACCGCGCCGGGACCGAGCGCGCGGGCGCGCAGACTTTCGGGATCGGTCAGCCGGTCGTGCCGCACCGCAACGCCGCGCGCCGCAAGGGCCGCGACCCTGTCGCGGGCGAGCTGCTCGAGGTGGCCGCTTTCGCCGGTGGTCTGGATGACAAGGCCGGGACCCAGCCCTGCGGCCCGCTGCGCCCAATCCCGCGGCAAGCCGGGCAGAGCAAGGGGCCCCTGCAACACCTGCCCCACCACGCGCGCACCGCATGGGCCCCTGTCGAAACACAACCACCCTCGCCCCGGCGCGACCGCGGGCGAGACCAGCCCGGCCCCCTCGCCCATCAGCGCAAGGACCGCGGCATAGCCGTAATACCGCGCGAAATCGCCCGCCACCGCCCAGAGCCGCGCCGCGTTCTCGCGCGCCAGCGCACCCGGCCCGGCGCGCAGGTCGTGGATCACCACCGCCCGCTCGGCCCCGTCCAGCGGCCGCCAGGCCAACCGGCCCGGCTGGAACATCACGAACCCCTCGTGGGGCGGTTTCAGCATTCGGATCTGAAGCCCCTCGGCAAACCGCGCCATCAGCCAGTCCCGGTCGTAGGGCGCATGGGGCGCGGGCAGCGCGGCATCGGTCAGCGCAAAGGCGGACCGGTCGAAGGTGGGGGGAGATACGGTAACCGTATCCCGGTTTCGCAGGAACATGACCCTCTCCTCGGCATCCTCGGGGTCGGTCGACCGGGGCCATGATGCACAGAACCCGCGGCGTCTTGCCTTGATCTGTCGCAAGACGCCGCGCAGCTCCAACGGGTCGCGCGTCTCCGCCGGGATCGGGCCGGCCCGATCCGGGGTCCGGTCGATTGCCAAGCCAGCCGC
The DNA here is from genome assembly GCF_030163755.1 of Roseicyclus amphidinii. Classification (GTDB taxonomy): domain Bacteria; phylum Pseudomonadota; class Alphaproteobacteria; order Rhodobacterales; family Rhodobacteraceae; genus Roseicyclus; species Roseicyclus amphidinii. The sequence continues at coordinate 77,855 of NZ_JASJOE010000009.1, read as the reverse complement.
AACCGGTTAGCCATGCGCCACGATGCGGGCGTGATGGAATTGGTAGACATATCGGACTTAAAATCCGTGGGCCTTCGTGCCGTGTGGGTTCGAGTCCCACCGCCCGCACCACTGTTTCTTGGCCTACCGCCCTTTGGGCTACTTGAGGCCGGGTGCGCCTACCGCGCTTCGCGCTGCTTGAGGCCGGGCCGGGGCAGCGCACCACCGCCCCCCCCCGAAACGAAAAACGCGCCCTCGGTGGGGCGCGTCTCTCATGGCCGGGCCGCTGTCGCGGCCGGTCAGGCGGCTTCCGCCTCGGCCTGGTGGCGGCGTTCGCTCTCTTCGCGGCTGAGGGCGACCGAGGTGCGCACACCCTGCGCGACGAAGGCCATCAGGCCCTGCACAACACGCTCGTTGGGATCGATCCCGGCGCAGGACAGCACTTCGCGCCCATCGCGCGAGCGTGCCCAGCGGGCGATCTGATCCGGCCCGTTGCCGTATTTCTTGTCGTCGGCAATGGCATCATCAAGCGCAGCGAGGACCACGGCGGCAAACAGCTTGCGCGCCCGTTGACCCTGTTCGAAGTTGAAGGCCGTGCCATCAACGAAATCTCGCATTTCGTCGTCCTTTTTTTGCTCTTGCATGTCGGCGTGACGTTGCTTGTGCCCGAATTCACGGCGATTCTGTGATGCGAATTCTGCATATGTGGTATTCACCACACGCATAGCATTCATCAAAAACGCACAGGGTCCGGTAGGCTGGGTAAGTCGTCAACGCGATATATAGGAACGGTCACGCAGCCATCAAGGTTCCGCCACAAAACTGCCGCATCTCTGCGCTGTCGGGTCGGCCCGCGACCTACCCGCGCCCTCCGCGCCACGGTGAACCGCCGCCACCGCGGCGGGTGCCGCTGCGCGGGATGCGGGACAGGTCGCCGCGGGCGACATGACCGCCGGTTTCGTTGGTGGTGACACGGCGCACGCGGGGGATGGGGCTCGTGCGCCGACGCTCCACCACGTAGGACACCTCGTCATGCGGGGGGCGGCCGTGCCACCTGCTCCAGAAGGCGGGACCGCCGCGGCGCAGCCAGGCGGGCAGCACCAGAACCGCCCCCGCCACGAAACCGCCCGCGTGCGCCCAATAGGCGACGCCACCGCCCGCCACGTCCATCGACAGCCCGTTCACAAGCTGCAGCCCGAACCACAGCCCCAGCATCAGCCATGCCGGGATGGTGAAGATCTTGATCAGAATGAAGATGATCACCAGCACGTCGATCCGCGCCCGCGGAAAGAACAGCAGGTAGCCCCCCATCACCCCCGCGATGGCCCCCGACGCACCGACCATCGGGATGGTCGAACCGGTATCGGCCAGGATCTGCCCCGCCGCCGCGCCCAGCCCCGAGACGAGGTAGAAGGCCAGAAAACCCAGATGCCCCAGCAGGTCTTCCATGTTGTCGCCGAAGATCCACAGGAACAGCATGTTGCCGATCAGGTGCATCCACCCGCCGTGCAGGAACATGGAGGTCAGCATGGTGTGCATGTCCTGCCCGGCCAGAACCTCGGCCGGGACAAGCGCCCAATCGGCGAAGAAGGCCGACAACAGCACCTCGGACCCCGCCCGCTCTGGATAGTAGCCGAAGAAGATGGCCACGTTGAGGATGATCAGCCCCCAGGTGACGAAGGGCGTGCGGTTCGAAGGGTTGTGATCGCGGATCGGGAACATGACATCAAGATCGGTCGCCGGCCGCGGCGGTCAAGGGACAGGCGCGCGCCCCGGTCACTCGAGGTCGTCGGCGGCCAGCGCCAGGCGGATCTCGCGCCGCACCATCTTGCGCACGTTGCGGGTGATGCGCTGCCCCAGCGCGCCCTGCAGTTCTTGCCGCACCACCTCGGCGACGATCTCGCGCAGCGTTTCCTCGTCGAGGATGCCATCCTCGGCGTCGGGGAAGCTGAAGGGCGAAAGCGCCTCTCCGAGGTCTTCGACATCGTCGTCGTCCTCGGCCTCTGCCGCATCCGTTGCCTTGGCCGAGGGGTCGGCATCGCGGCCCCCACCGCCGCCGTCCGGTCGGCGAGAAAAGATCGGCGTGAATGCCGCGGGTTCCGTGCCCGCATCCTGCGCTTTGTCCGCCTCGGGCGGGGACTCGGGCGGGGATTCGGGGGCAGGTTCGGACTTGGTCATCACGGGGTCATCCAATTCGACGCCCTCGTCTCGAGCGGTGTCGTCTGAAGCTGCGTCGTCGGTCTCGGCCGGTGCCAAGCGGTCCTCTGCCGCATCCTGCGGCGCGTCGCCGTCGGGGCTGTCAGCCAAGGGTGCATCCACCCCGGCCTCGGGGGCGCCGGCCCCGAAACGGGCCGCGGCAAGGTCGCGCAGCGCGCTGTCCGCGCCCGGATCAGGCCAATCGGCATCGCCGGTTTCGGGTTCGAACCCGCCCGCGGGCGCATCGGACGCGGCATCAGCACCGAACGGCGCAAGCGCCGACAGGTCGAAGGCATCCGTCGCTTCGGCCACGTCCACCCGATCATCGATTGCCTGCGGGTTGTCCTGCAACGCCTGACCCGCGGCACCCGGCCCATCGGCCTTGCCGATTTCGGCCATGGCCTCGGCGACGGCCTCTTGGGCGCTTTCCTCGATCTCGCCCCAATCGGCCAGCCGATCCTCCAGCCCCCAGGCGGGATCATCGCCCTCGTCCGGTGCGGCCTGCGTCGCATCCCGAGGCGCGTCGGCCGCGTCGGCCGCATCGGCCGCCGGGGGCACCGGAACCCATGGGTCATCGGGCTCGGCCACGCGCAGGGCCGGGGTGAGCACCAGCTTGCCGGCAGACGGCCCGGTGCGCCTGTCCGGCTGGGACGTATCGGACACGAGACGCCGGATCGACGTCAGAACGTCCTCGATTTCAGCCGCTGATTTTGCCGGGTCAGACATGACCGCTCACTCCTCGTCACCCCGTTCAAGGCGCACGGACCGGACGCCGCCGGGCGTGACCTGCGACCCCTCGGGCGGGGGCATTTTCCACGAGAATAGCGGCAGACGCGCCCCGAAACAACGGATAGCTGGAATTGACCCTAAATTCCGGGCGCTTGCGGCCCGTCCGTCAATCCCGACCGATGGCTCGAAGCAGCCCGTCCAGCCGTTCGCCCTGCGGCGAAGCCACCCGCGGCACGCCGGGCTGGAAGGCATTGCCATAGGCCTCAACGTCGTAGCGCGGGACCGGCAGGTCGAGCTGCGCCACCGTCAGAAGGCCGCTGGCCGACAGGATCGCGTAGGACGCCGCGTAAAGATCGGCCGAGGCTTCGATCCGGCTGATGCGCGCTTCGAGCAGATCCTGCTCGGCGTCGAGCACGTCGAGCGTGGTGCGCGCGCCCAGCGATGCTTCCTCGCGCACGCCATCGAGCGCAAGCTGTGCCGCCCGGATGCGCTGGTCCGAGGCCTGGATCTGCGCATTGGCGATCCTGAGCCGGGCATAGGCGTTGCCCACGGCCTGCAGGTTGACCTGCACCTGGCGGTTGAGGCTGGCGCGCGTCGCCTCGGCCTGCGCCATCGCCTGCCGCTCGAACGAGCCGAGCCGCCCGCCCTGGTAGATCGGCTGCGACAGGGTCAGCGACAGGCTGGCCCCGAAGCCTTCCTGCGACGCAATGGGGCTTTGGAACGTCTCGGAAGCGGACAGGTCGACCGACAGGTTCGGCCGCGTGTTGCCGCGCGCTTCCTCGACCGCCAACTCGGCGGCCCGAACCTCGAACTGCGCGGCGCGAATGGCGGGATGCTCCTGCCGGGCGAGGCGGTCGGCCTCTTCCTCGCTGCGGGGCAGATGCGGCAGGCCGCCCGGCCCCGAAAGCCCGTTCGGATACCGCCCGACGGCGAGGTTGAACAACTCGCGCGCGATCATCAGCGTGCCCTCGGCGGCGGCCAGCGACGAGCGCGCCTGCGCCAGCTGCGCCTCGGCCTGCGCGACATCGGTGCGGGTGTCCTCGCCCACCTCGAACCGGTCCTGCGCGGCGCGCAGCTGCTGGGTCAGAACCCGCACGTTCGATTGCCGGACCGAGACGACCTGCTGCGCCTCCCAGACCTCCAGGTAGGCGGTGACCGCATCGAGCAGAACCTGGCTTTCCGCGGCCACAAGCTGTTGGCGCACCGCTTCGACCGTGGCCTCGGCGGCCTGCCGGGCGGCGACCCGGCTGCCGCCGGCATAAAGCGTCATCTCGGCCACGAGGCGCGCGGTGGAACTGGTCGTGTCGGCGACAAGGTCGCGGCTGGCAGTGGCCGCGAAGCTGACGGTCGGCAAAAGCTGCGCGACGGCCTGGTTCACGCCCTCGTCCCTGACCCTGAGCAGATAGCGGTTCTGCTCGAGCACCGGCGAATTGCGATAGGCGTCCGCCATGGCGTCGCGCAAGCTGTCGGCCCCGGCCGCCCCCGCAGCAAAGGCCGCAAGCGCCAGTCCCGCAACCGCGGCGCGTCCCGTCCGGATGATCCCGCTCGTCATCATGTCACCCTCGCTTGTCAAACCCGGCCGCCGCACAGGGGCCATGGGCCCAACGCGTCGGGCCGGTCACTGTCAGAACTCGAAACTGGGGGCTCGGGCGAAGCCCGGCAAGACCGGGGCCGTCGCATTGAACTCCATCCGCCACGACACATCCCCGTGCAGCTTCAGACCGGTGCGCACCTCGCCGAGCGGGCCGTTCATGAAAACTGCCATGATGCGCCCCCCGTCTCGCAGCTGGTCGGTCAGCGCGGCGGGAATCTCTTCGACACCGGCGAAGATCACGATCGCGTCATATGGCGCGTTCTTCGCGCTGCCGTCAGCCAGCGGGCCGGTCAGGACGGCGGCGTTGTCGACCGATTGCGCCGACAGGTTCGCCTCGGCCTCGCGGGCCAGCGCCTCGTCCTCTTCCACGGCGACGACCGCCTCGGCCATCCGCGCCAGAAGCGCGGTCGTGTAGCCAAGGCCCGGCCCGATCTCCAGCACCATCTCGCCGGGCGTGACATCCAGCGCCTCGAGCATCTTGCCGATGCTGCGCGGCTCCATCAGCTGCCGCCCGCCCCCCAGCGCGATCGGCCCGCCGAGATAGGCAAGGTCGCGCGCGGCGTCGGGCACATAGGCCTCGCGCGGGGTGTTGAGCATCGCGTCGATGATCGGAAAACTGGTCACATCGGAAGGGCGGATCTGTGTATCGACCATGATGCGGCGGCGCGCAGCGAAATCAGCCATGGGAACTGAACCAATCCGTCTAGTTGTTCTTGAGCCGTCTTCGCACACCACGAAGGCTCGCGCAACGGGCGGTTGCGCGGATGCGACGTTTCCCCCCTTTCCCGCCTTGCGCGGACGGCACAGTTGCGATACCTCGGCGCTCACACCACGGTGGCGAGTTGGCGGAGTGGTGACGCAGCGGATTGCAAATCCGTCCACACCGGTTCGATTCCGGTACTCGCCTCCATCACACGGCCGCTCTGTGCAAGGCGACGACGCGGCCCTCGCTTCAAACAATACGGCCGCGCTTGCGGCAGATGCAGGGAAACCGGCGCGGCGGACAGCCTGTGGCGGCCCACCGGGGCGACGCATTCCGCGAATTCCAGGCGGCCCATCCTTTCGGTTCAGGACACGACCGGTCGAACCGGCAGGATCAGGCGCAACGCATCGGGTCACATCCCGGTCGCCCCGCCCGCCCCACCCCCCGGAACAGTCAGCCCGGACGAGCGCGGGCGCCCGTCAGAACCCGAACAGGTCCAGGCAGCATGCTGCGGACCTGCATCGGGTGTGTTCCCGGCACCATTCGGCATCTTCGGGGCGCAATTCGGCGAACGGGCTGGCGACCGACAGGTGGAACGCGTAGAGGCCGAACAGGGTGACGAGGAAGATGGAAACGAAATAGGCCAACCGCCCAAGGGCCGCCATCAATATGATCTTCATTGCTGCCGCTCCGTTGAATGCAGGTTGTTGCCACTCGCGGCTTCGCCACGACGGGACGGACCGCGGACCGCGCAAGACGCGTCGGCAAAGCGCCTTGCGCGCTTAGGTGAGATCATGAATTTGACCGTTTGGTCAATGATGTGCCCCATGGCTGGAACCCAAGCCGAAACCCCTCAGAAAAGCCCCTGATTTCAAACAAGAAAAACTGGGACTACGGCGGACGATCAAGGCCGGCCAGCCCAAAGCCCGCCAAATGCACCCGGCCCTGCCATGCCGGGGCGCATGTCATCGCCGCCGCCCCTGCACGCAGGACGGCGCATGTCGCAGCCACGTCCGGTCTGGTCGCACCGGAACAAGGCGGACAGGGGGATGCGCCTAGACTTGCGGGGGGCGCGCGCCTTGCGCCCCGCTCCGTCAGCTCGAAGGCCTGCCCATGCTCGACACCGCCATCCACGCGGCCCCCACGGGCCCGAACCTGCGCTTTACCCGCGAGGAATTCGCGGATCGTCTCGCCAAGACGCATCGCGCCATGGAGCTGCGCGGGATCGAGCTTCTGATCGTCACCGATCCGTCGAACATGAACTGGCTCACCGGGTATGACGGCTGGTCCTTCTACGTCCACCAATGCGTGATCGTGCCCCCCCATGGCGCGCCGATGTGGTTCGGGCGGCTGCAGGACGCGGCCGGGGCGCGGCTGACGAGCTACCTGCCCGAGGCGAACATCCTCGGCTATCCCGACCACTACGTGCAGAACCCCGAGCGGCACCCGATGGACCACCTCTCGGCGCTGCTGCGCGACCGGGGCCTGGGCGGCCTGCGGATCGGGGTCGAGATGGACAACTACTATTTCTCGGCCGCCGCCTTCGCCAGCCTGACGCGCAACCTGCCCAATGCGCGCTTTGTCGATGCGACGGCGTTGGTGAACTGGCAGCGGGCGGTGAAATCCCCGACCGAGATCGACTACATGCGGCAAGCCGCCTTCATCGTGGAGCGGATGCACCAGCGCATCTTCGACACGGTCGAGGTCGGCATGCGCAAATGCGATCTGGTCGCCGAGATCTACGACGCCGGCATCCGCGGCGGCAACGGTCCGGGCGGCGACTACCCGGCGATCGTGCCCCTGCTGCCGTCGGGCCGCGACGCAAGCGCACCGCACCTGACATGGGACGACCAAACCCTGCGCGCGGGCGAAGGCACCTTCTTCGAAATCGCCGGCTGTTACCGGCGCTACCACTGCCCCTTGTCGAGAACCGTCTTCCTCGGCACCCCGACGCAGGCGTTCCGCGACGCCGAGGCGGCGACGCTGGAAGGCATGGAGGCCGGGCTCGAGGCCGCGCGCCCCGGCAACACCTGCGAGGACGTCGCGCTGGCCTTCTTCGGCGTGCTGGCGCGGCACGGCATCGTCAAGGACAACCGCACCGGTTACCCCGTCGGGGTCAGCTACCCGCCCGATTGGGGCGAACGCACCATGAGCCTGCGCGCCGGCGACCGCACGGTGCTGGAACCCGGCATGACCTTCCATTTCATGACCGGCCTCTGGCTCGAGGACATGGGGCTCGAGATCACGGAAACGATCCTGATCACCGAGACCGGCGTGGAATGCCTCGCCAACGTGCCGCGGCAGCTGCTCGTCAAGGACTGAAGACCATGGTGTCGCCAGCCGAGCCGCCGCCCCTCAAGCCGTCCCCCGTCTCGGCCTCGGTCGATTTCGACGCGAAGGGGGTGCAGCACGGCGTGCTGACCCTGCCCTGGAGCCGCGACGATTCGGCCTGGGGGTCGGTGCTGATCCCGATCACCGTGATCGCGGGAGGGCCGGGGCCGACCGCGCTTCTGGTCGGCGGCAACCACGGCGACGAATACGAAGGGCCGATCGCGCTCTATGATCTCGCGCTGGCGCTGGACCCGGCCGAGGTGACGGGGCGCATCATCCTGCTGCCGACGCTGAACGCCCCCGCCTTCGCCGCGGGCACGCGCACCTCGCCCATCGACGGCGGCAATCTCAACCGCGCCTTTCCGGGCCGCCCCGACGGGACCGTGACCGAGAAGATCGCCGATTACGTCACCCGGACGCTGCTGCCGATGGCCGATGTCGTCCTCGACTTTCACTCCGGCGGCAAGACGCTCGACTTCCTGCCCTTCTGCGCCGCCCACATCCTGCCCGACAGACCCGGAGCCGCCGAGCAGGAAGCCCGCGCCTTCGAGCTGGTCGCCGCCTTCGGTGCGCCATACTCGGTGCGGATGCTGGAGATCGACGCCGAGGGGATGTTCGACACCACCGCCGAGGACATGGGCAAGGTCTTCGTCACGACGGAACTGGGCGGCGCGGGCACCGCGCGGGCCGAAACCGTCGAGATCGCGCGCCGCGGCTGTCGCAACCTGCTGATCGCCGCGGGCGTGCTGAAGGGCACGGCGGACCCCGCCCCTACCCGCTGGCTCGACATGCCCGATGCCTCCTGCTTCGTCTTCTCCGAGGAGGCCGGGCTGATCCGCTTCCTCGTGGATCTCGGGGCGCAGGTCGACACCGGACAGCCGGTCGCCCGGATCTACCCCCACGGCCGCACCGGCCAGCCGCCGCGGGACCTGCGCGCCGGTCGCTCCGGGCGGCTGGTCGCGCGGCATGTGCCGGGGCTGGTGAAGCCCGGCGACTGCGTGGCTGTCGTCGCCGCCGAAATCGACAGCTGAGCGCCGAAAGCCGCGCCAGCCAGCACCCCGGACGATTATTCAATCGTTTCAAGTCAGGATGTTACCGACAAATGCGTCCATCGGCTCGCTGATTGGTTGTGTTTGTGGCGCAGGCTTGTTTTACTGATTCTGACATGACGATGATCTAAAAACGACGCCCCGGATCACATCGGGGCGCGCAGACAGGGATTGGGATTTGGGTTCGCACATGCAAGATGCGTTCGTCGCATTCGACCGCGTCCAGAAGAGTTACGATGGTGAAACTCTGGTCGTGAAGGACCTGAACCTTCACATCGGCAAAGGTGAGTTCCTCACGATGCTGGGGCCGTCCGGTTCGGGCAAGACCACCTGCCTGATGATGTTGGCCGGGTTCGAAACGGCAACGCACGGCGAGATCACGCTGGACGGCAAGCCGATCAACAACATCCCGCCGCACAAGCGCGGCATCGGGATGGTGTTCCAGAACTACGCTCTGTTCCCGCACATGACCGTGGCCGAGAACCTCGCCTTTCCGCTCGAGGTCCGCAAGATCGGCAAGTCCGAGCGCGAGGAAAAGGTGCTTCGCGCGCTCGACATGGTCCAGATGGGCGATTTCGGCGGGCGCAGGCCGGCGCAACTGTCGGGCGGCCAGCAACAGCGCATCGCGCTGGCGCGCGCGCTGGTCTTCGAGCCCGAGCTGGTGCTCATGGACGAACCGCTGGGCGCGCTCGACAAGCAGCTGCGCGAGACGATGCAGTTCGAGATCACGAACCTGGCCCACCGGCTCGGCATCACCGTGGTCTACGTGACCCACGACCAGACCGAGGCGCTGACCATGTCGGACCGGGTCGCGGTCTTCGACGATGGCCGCATCCAGCAGCTTGCCGCGCCCGACACGCTCTACGAGGAACCCCAGAACAGTTTCGTGGCGCAGTTCATCGGCGAGAACAACACGCTCTCGGGCCGGGTCACGCGGATCGACGGCGACATCTGCGAGGTCACGCTCGACGATGGCGAGGTGATCGACGCCGTGCCGGTCAACGTGTCCGCGGTGGGCGACCGGACGCTGGTGTCGATCCGCCCCGAGCGTGTCGAGATGAACAAGGACCGCCTTGCGCCCGATGCCCATACGCTCAAGGCCGAAGTGGCCGAGTTCATCTACATGGGCGACATCTACCGCACCCGCCTGCGCGTGGCCGGACGCGACGATTTCATCGTCAAGACCCGCAACGCGCCCGATCAGCGCCGCCTCAAGCCCGGCGAACAGATCGAGATCGGCTGGCGCCCCCAGGACTGCCGGGCGCTCGACGCCTGAGCATTGGCCATCATCCGGGCCCGCCTTGGCGGGTGCGGCGGCCCAAGACCAACAAGAACGGTCACACCGACACACGCAACGAGAGAACCGAAGTTCGAACCCAAGGGAGAGACGAACGTGAAACTCAAGAACCTTATGCTCATGACCACGGCCACGGCGCTTGCTGCGCCCGCAGCCATGGCGCAGGACATGGCCGACAGCATGACGCTGGTCAGCTGGGGCGGCGCCTATCAGACCAGCCAGGTGCGCGCCTATTCCGACCCCTACACCGCGATGAACCCCGACGTCGAGATCGTCTGGGACGAAAGCTCGCCCGAGGCCGTCGCACGCCTTCGCGCGATGGAAGAAGCCGGCAACATCACCTGGGATCTCGTGGACGTGGTGGGCGCTGACGCCATCCGCCTCTGCGACGAGGGCCTTGCGATGGAGGTCGACCACGACGAGATTCTCGCCCCCGCCCCCGACGGCACCTCGGCCAGCGATGACTTCGGCGACCTGATCGTGTCGGACTGCTTCATCCCGCAGATCGTCTATTCCACGACCGCCGCCTATCGCACCGGCGTCGAGGCCTGGGAAGGCCGCACCCCCGAGAGCATCTGCGCGATCTTCGACACCGAGAACTTCCCCGGCACGCGCACGCTCGAGCGGCGTCCGATCAACAACATGGAATGGGCGCTTCTGTGCGATGGCGTCGCCATGGAAGATCTCTACGACGTGCTGGAGACCGAGGAAGGCATCGACCGCGCCTTCGCCATGCTCGACACGATCAAGGAAGACACGATCTGGTGGTCCGCCGCCGCCGAGCCGCCGCAGCTGCTGGCCGATGGCGAAGCCGTGATCGGCACCTCCTACAACGGCCGCTGGTTCTCGGCGATCGAGGAGCAGGACCAGCCCATCGCGATGCTCTGGGATGCGCAGGTCTTCGACCTTGACGGCTGGATCATTCCCGAAGGCCTGCCGGAAGAGCGCCTGAACCGGGTTCTGGACTTCGTCAGCTTCGCAACCGACACCCAGCGCCTCGCCGACCAGGCGGCCTACATCTCCTACGGTCCGGCGCGCGCCTCCTCGGCGCCGCTTGTCGGCAACCATGCAGACCTCGGCATCCCCATGGGTCCGCACATGCCGACCGATCCCGCGAACTCCGAGCGGACCATCCTGTTCAACTACGAATGGTGGGCCGATTACCGCGACGATCTCGACGCGCGCTTCCAGGCGTGGCTGGCGCGGTGATCGACTGATCGGATGACCCTGACCCGAGGCGCGCCTGCCTGCGCCTCGGGTCGCATCCCGTCCGACAGCGCACCGCGACACGCCGGTGCCCTGTCGCAGGGGATGACGACACCCAATGCAGTTCAGCGAAGACCGAAAGGGGCACCCAATGGCCCGCCGCGACACGTCCGACCCGGATCCAAGCCCGCGCCGCGCCGTCGCGCGCGTGATGGCCCCCGCGACCTGGAGAGCGCCCAATGACTGATGCCGCCACCGGAAACATCGGCCGCGCCGCCGCCGACGCGCGCCGCGCCGAAGCCGAGCAGACCGGGCCGGTCATGGCCGCCGACGGCCGCCCGCTCAAGCAAAGCCTGAACCGCGCCCTGCGTGCGCAAAAGCTGCGGGCGCTGGCGCTGATCGCGCCGCTCCTGCTGTTCCTGCTGGTGACCTTCGTCGCGCCGATCTTCGACATGCTGTTCCGCTCGGTCGAGAACCAGATCACCTCCGAGACGCTGCCGCGCACCGTCGTCGCGCTCGAGGACTGGGACGCGCAGGACCTGCCCTCCCAGGACACGTTCGCCGCGCTGGCCTATGATTTCATGGAAGCCGCCGAGCGCCGCATCCACACCCGCCTCGGAAGCCGCCTCAACTACGAGACCACCGGTATCAGTTCGACCTTTCGTCGCTCCGGGCGGGGCATCGACGACCTTGGCGAGACGCAGGCCGAGCAGTTCATCGACCTGAACCCGCAATGGGAAGACCCGGCCGCCTGGGTGGCCCTGATGGCCGCCCCCGACTGGATCGCGGCGCAGGCCGACTGGGCCGCGCGCGCCGACGCGGCCGATGCCGCAGACCGCCCCTTCGACGAGGCCGAGCCGGCCTTCCGCCTTGCCGGCGGCATCGCCGCCACCCTGCCCGAAACCGCGGACGCGTATCGCTCCTTCGCCACCACGATCCAGCAGGAGGACGAAGACAGCCCGACGGCGGAAGAGCCCTGGAACACGGTCTACCTCGCCCTCTACCGCGACCTCCTGCGCCAGCCCGCCGCCACCATCGCCGCCTATGACGGCCCGCAGGCCGCGCTGGTGCAAGAGGCCGCGGGCGTTGCGGCAGGCTTCGAGGCAACCGACCTGCCCGCGTTCTTCATCGACATGGACGACGGCTGGGGCGACCTGAAGACCTGGGAGACGATCCAGACCTTCTCCGACCCCTACACGGCCGGCTACTTCCTCGCCGCGCTCGACCTGCAGCTGACCCCGCAAGGCATCGAGATGCAGCCCGAGGAACAGCAGATCTACCTGATGCTCTTCTGGCGCACCATCGTGCTGTCGCTGACCATCATGGGGCTGTGCGTGCTGCTCGGCTACCCGATCGCCTACCTGCTCTCGAACCTGCCGATGCGCACGTCGAACCTGCTTCTCATCCTCGTCCTGCTGCCGTTCTGGACCTCGCTCCTGGTGCGCACGAGCGCGTGGAAGGTGCTGCTCCAGCAACAGGGCGTGATCAACGACACGCTGGTGTGGCTGGGCCTCGTGGCCGATGACGCGCGGCTTGCCCTGATCAACAACCAGGTCGGCACGGTCATCGCCATGACCCACATCCTGCTGCCCTTCATGATCCTGCCGCTCTACTCGGTGATGAAGACCATCCCGCCCTCCTACGTCCGCGCGGCGAAATCGCTGGGCGCGACCAATTCCACGGCCTTCTGGCGGGTCTATTTCCCGCAATCGGTGCCGGGGATCGGGGCGGGCTGCATCCTCGTCTTCATCCTGTCGATCGGCTACTACATCACGCCGGAACTGGTCGGTGGCCGCACCGGCATCTTCATCTCGAACCGGATCGCCTTCCACATCTCCGACAGCCTGAACTGGGGCCTCGCGGCCGCGCTGGGATCGATCCTGCTGATCCTCGTGCTGGCGCTCTACTGGCTCTATGACCGGTTGGTCGGCATCGACAACGTGAAGCTGGGATAATCGCCATGGACCACAAGCTTCCCCCCTATGCCACCACCGGCCAGCGGATCTGGTTCTACGGGTTCCGCGTGCTCTGCGGGTTGATCTTCTTCTTCCTGATGGCGCCGATCCTCACCATCATCCCGCTCAGCTTCAACGCCGAGGATTTCTTCACCTTCACGCCCGGCATGCTGGCCTTCGAGCCCGAGGCCTACAGCCTGAAGCACTACGTCGATTTCTTCACCAATCCCGACTGGCAACAGGCGCTGCGCAACTCGGTCCTGATCGCGCCCATGGCGACCTTGCTCGCCGTCTCGCTCGGGACGCTGGCCGCCATCGGCCTCAGCCAGAGCCACGTGCCCTTCAAGGGCACGATCATGGCGATCATGATCTCGCCGATGATCGTGCCGCTGATCATCTCGGCGGCGGGCATGTATTTCTTCTACTCCCGCGTGGGCCTGCAAGGCACCTATTGGGGCGTCGTGCTGGCGCATGCGGCGCTCGGCATTCCCTTCGTCATCATCACCGTGACGGCGACGCTGGTGGGCTTCGACCGCTCGCTGACACGGGCCGCGGCCAGCCTCGGCGCGAACCCCGTGACGACCTTCTTCCGGATCCAGATGCCGCTGATCCTGCCCGGCGTGATCTCGGGGGGGCTGTTCGCCTTCATCACCAGCTTCGACGAGGTCGTGGTGGTGATCTTCGTCGGCTCTGCAGGCCAGCAGACCCTGCCCTGGCAGATGTTCACGGGCCTGCGCGAGCAGATCAGCCCGACGATCCTTGCGGTGGCGACGATCCTCGTGGTGATCTCGATCCTTCTGTTGAGCGTGGTCGAGATCCTGCGCCGCCGCTCCGAACGCCTGCGCGGGATGAGCCCCGGCTGAGCAGGCCGGGGCGCAGGGTCCGGCGCGGTCGAACACACGACGACCGCGCGCTTTGAGCGTGGACCGGACCGGAACGGTCCGCTATTCAAGGCCCCAAGCGGCCCCTTAGCTCAACAGGATAGAGCAGCTGACTTCTAATCAGCAGGTTGAGGGTTCGAGTCCTTCAGGGGTCGCCATCACCAAAGGCCGTCGCGCGCTCAGGCGTTTGCGCCCCGCACCGCCTCGACCACCGCGTCGGTCACCTCCTGCGTGGTGGCGGTGCCGCCCACGTCAGGCGTCAGGATGCCCGCCGCGCAGACCTGTTCGACTGCCGCCATCAGCCGCGTCGCCGCCGCGGGCTGGCCGAGATGCTCCAGCATCTGCGCCGCGGTCCAGAAGCTCGCCACCGGATTGGCGATGCCCTTGCCCACGATGTCGAAGGCCGAGCCGTGGATCGGCTCGAACATCGAGGGAAAGCGCCGCTCGGGGTCGATGTTGGCCGTCGGCGCAACGCCCAGAGAGCCCGCCAGCGCGCCCGCGAGATCCGACAGGATGTCGGCATGCAGGTTCGTCGCCACGATCGTGTCGAGCGACTGCGGGTTCTTCACCATCCGCACCGTCATCGCGTCAACCAGCATCTTGTCCCAGGTGACGTCCGGGAACTCCTTGGCCACCTCGGCCGCGATCTCGTCCCACATCACCATGCCGAACCGCTGCGCGTTGGATTTCGTGACCACCGTCAACAGCTTGCGGGGCCGCGACTGCGCCAGCGCGAAGGCATAGCGCATGATCCGCGTCACCCCCACGCGGGTGAAGATCGACACCTCCGTCGCCACCTCCTCGGGCAGGCCGCGATGCGCGCGCCCGCCGTGGCCGGAGTATTCGCCTTCCGAGTTCTCGCGCACGATCACCCAGTCGAGATCCCCCGGCCCCACGCCCGCCAAGGGCGCCTTGATCCCCGGCAGGATGCGCGTGGGGCGCACGTTGGCATATTGGTCGAACCCCTGGCAGATCGGCAGGCGCAGGCCCCAGAGCGTGATGTGATCGGGCACATCCGGCGCACCCACCGCGCCGAAATAGATCGCGTCATGGCCCTTCAGCTGCTCGGGGCCATCGGCCGGCATCATCTCGCCATGGCGCTTGTAATAGTCCGAGCCCCAGTCGAATTGCGTGACCTCCAGCGCGAACCCCTCGCGCGCGGCCACGGCCTCGAGCACGGCGAGCCCGGCCTCGATCACCTCGGGGCCGATACCGTCGGCGGGAATGGCGGCGATCTTGTAGCTTTGCATGGCGGAAACCTCCGGCTCGGGTTGCATCTGGCAGCGGGGTAACGGCGCAGCCCCCCTCGCCTCAAGTCCCAGATCATTATATACAGTCCTGCAATAATATCCGGACCCCCATGACCCTCGCCGATCTCGCCTGTTTCCTCGCCGTCGCCGACGAGCTGCATTTCGGCCGCGCCGCGCGGCGGCTCGACATGCTTCCCGCCACGCTCGGCCGCCGCCTGCGCGCGCTCGAGGATCACCTCGGCGCGACGCTGGTGCAGCGCACCACGCGGCAGGTCAGCCTGACCCCCGCCGGGCAGGAGCTTTTGCCGGATGCCCGCCGCCTCCTGGCCGAGGCCGAAGCCTTCGAGACGCGCGCCCGCGGGCTTGGCCGCAGCGGCGCACGCCGCCTTGCCATCGGCGCGATAGACAGCGCCGCCGCGGGGCTTTTGCCGCAGGTCCTGCCGCTCTTCCGCGACGAGGCCCCCGAGGTCACCGTCCATATCGAGGAGCGCAAGACGATCCAGCTCATCCCCCGGCTTCTGTCGGGCCGCCTCGACCTGGCCATCCTGCGCCCGCCCGACCGGCGCGACCCGCGGCTTGTCACGCGCGCGCTGCTCTCCGAAAGCACCGTCGTCGCCCTGCCCGAGGGGCACCCGCTGGCCGCCCGCGACAGCCTGAGCGTCGACGACCTGTCGGACGCACCGCTGATCGTGCCCGACCGCCAGTCGCGCCCGCACAGTCACGACCTGACCATCAAGCTGATGCTGGAGCATGGCCACAGCGCGCGCATCGCCCAGATCGCCGAGGAGAAGCACACCATCGTCGGCCTGGTCGCCGCCGGTCTCGGCCTTGCCGTGGTGCCGCGCTGGTCGGCGCAGGTCCGCACCGACGGCGTCGCCTTCCGCCCGCTGCTCACGCCCACGGGCCAGCCCATCCGCCGGTTGCACCTTGCCGCCGCATGGGCCGCCGATGTGCGCGACCCGCTGCGCGACCGCTTCCTCGACTGCCTCGAACGGAACCTCGACCGCCTCGCCGCGCTCGCCTGAGCTTCAGCCCTTGCGATCCGCGCCCAGCGCCGCCGACAGCTCGTCCGCCGCCCGCGTCACCGCATCGGCCAGCCGAGGCGTCTCGGCCTCCGACACCCGGCTCACCGGGCCGGAGACCGACAGCCCCGCCACCGCCTCTCCGTTCCAGTCGAAGACAGGGGCCGCGATGCAGCGCATCCCTTCGGTCTTTTCCTCGTCGTCGATGGCAAAGCCGCGCGCCCGTGTCTCCTGCAGATCGGCGCGCAAGTCGCCCGGATCGGTCAGCGTGCGCACTGTGAACCGGTCCAGCGGCGCGGTGGCGATGTAGCGCGACAGCCGGTCATCGGTCATCTGCGCCAGAAGCGCCTTGCCGATCCCCGAGGCATGCATCGGCGACAGCGAGCCGGGCGGAAAGAACGCCCGGATCGAGGCATGGCTTTCCACCTGGCTCACGAAAAGCACATGGCTTTCCCGCGCGATGCCGAGGTTCGCGGTCTCGCCCGTCGCCTCCATCAACCGCCGCAGGATCGGCCGCGCCCGGTCCACCACCGAGGTGCGGCGCAGGTACCGCGCCCCGATCAGGAAGGCGCGCGGCCCGATGTGCCACAGCTGCGCGCTTGCATCGAACTCCACCAGCCCGCGGGCCTCGAGCGTCGTCAGGATACGGTAGGTCGTCGCCGGCGACTGCTCGGTATCGGCGGCCAGCTCGGACAGGGTCGCGCCCTGCATCGTCGAGAGATGCTCGAACACCGCCATCGCCCGGTCGAGCGACTTGATCGTGTTCTGCTCGGTCTTGTCGTCCCAAGCCTTTGGGCGGCCCCGCGCCCGGCGGGGGGATTCGGCATTCTGATCGTCGCGCATCGAAGCCTCGCTGCAGTGCAGTGAAAAACGCTTTCACCATGCGAAAAATATCAAGTCATTGATATTCAACGACCACACTTCACACTATCAGTTCTGAAAAACCTTTTCAAAAAAATTGTGCGCACGGGTGCCGCACTCTACCTTGTCCCCAGAGATGAGGAGACGGCACCCCATGAGCTTCCAGAACCCGGTTTTCATTCCAGGCCCCACGAACATGCCCGAGAGCCTTCGGCGCGCCTGTGACATGCCCACGCTCGACCACCGCTCGAGCCTGTTCAAGGACATCCTGCACCCCGCCCTGAACGGCGTGCGCCGCGTGGTGAAATCGGCGGATGCCAGCGTCTTCGTCTTCCCCTCGACCGGAACCGGCGGCTGGGAAACGGCGATCACCAACACGCTGAACCCCGGCGACACGGTTCTGGCCGCGCGCAACGGCATGTTCTCCCACAAATGGATCGACATGTGCCAGCGCCACGGCCTGACCGTCGAGATCGTGGAAACGCCATGGGGCGAAGGCATCCCCGCCGACCGCTTCGAGGAAATCCTGACCGCCGACACCGGCCACCGGATCAAGGCCGTCCTCGCCACCCATAACGAGACCGCCACCGGCGTGCGCTCCGACATCCCCGCCGTCCGCCGCGCGATGGATGCCGCGAAACACCCCGCGCTTCTCTTCGTCGACGGGGTCAGCTCCATCGGCTCCATGCCCTTCGAATTCGACGGCTGGAAGGTCGACGTCGCCGTCACCGGCAGCCAAAAGGGCTTCATGCTGCCCGCGGGCCTCGGCATCGCGGTCTTCTCGAAACAGGCCATGCGCGCCGCGGAAACCGCGGGCCTGCCGCGCACTTATTTCGACATCCGCGACATGGCCGCGGGCTACGCCGCCAACGCCTATCCCTACACGCCTGCCGTGGGCCTGCTGAACGGGCTGAAGGAAGGCGCGGCGATGCTGCTTGACGAGGGGCTCGAGAACGTCTTCGCCCGCCACACCCGCATCGCCACCGGCGTGCGCGCCGCGGTCCATGCCTGGGGCCTTCAGCTCTGTGCCGTCCGCCCCGAGCTCTACTCCGACACCGTCAGCGCGATCCGCACGCCCGAGGGCTTCGACGCGGCCCGGATCGTCAGCCACGCCAGCACCCGCTACGGCGTCGCCTTCGGCGCGGGCCTGGGACAGGTCGCGGGCAAGGTCTTCCGCATAGGCCACCTCGGCATGCTGACCGACGTTCTGGCCCTCTCGGGCATCGCAACCGCCGAGATGGTCATGGCCGATCTCGGCCTCGACATCACCCTCGGCTCCGGCGTCGCCGCCGCGCAAGAGGTTTACCGCAGCACCGCGACCCCGGTCGCGCTGGCCGCCGAATAAGGGAAAGCGACGATGAAGGACGCCATCACCACCCGTATCCCCGATTTCGACGACGTGATCGCCGCGCATGAGCGGATCAGGCCCTACATCCACCGCACGCCCGTTCTGACTTCGCAGTTCATGAACGAGCTGACCGGCGCCGAGCTGTTCTTCAAATGCGAGAACTTCCAGAAGGCCGGCGCCTTCAAGGTCCGCGGCGCGTCCAACGCCGTCTTCGGCCTCAGCGATGAACAGGCCGCCAAGGGCGTGGCGACGCACTCCTCGGGCAACCACGCGCTCTCGCTCTCCTACGCGGCGGGCCGCCGTGGCATACCCTGCCACGTCGTCATGCCCCGCACCGCCCCTGAGGCCAAGAAGGCCGCCGTGCGCGGCTACGGCGGCACGATCACCGAATGCGAACCCTCGACGACCTCGCGCGAGGCCGTCTTCGCCGATGTCCACGCGCGCACCGGCGCGGATTTCGTCCACCCTTACAACGACCCCCGCGTGATCGCGGGGCAAGCAACTTGTTCGCGCGAGCTGATGGAGCAGGTCGAAGGGCTGGAGCAGGTCATCGCCCCCATCGGCGGCGGCGGCATGGTCTCGGGCTGTTGCCTGACGCTGTCGAACATCGCGCCCCATGTCGAGATCTACGCCGCCGAGCCGGAACAGGCCGACGACGCCTACCGCTCCTTCAAGGCGGGCCATATCATCGCCGACGATGCGCCGAATACCATCGCCGACGGGCTCAAGGTGCCGCTGAAGGAGAACACCTGGCATTTCGTGTCGCAGCACGTCACCGACATCCTGACGGCGTCGGAGCAGGAGATCATCGACGCGATGAAACTCACGTGGCAGCGCATGAAGATCGTGATGGAGCCCAGCTGCGCCGTGCCGCTGGCGACCATCATCAAGAACCCCGACATCTTCCGGGGTCGCCGCGTCGGCGTGATCATCACCGGCGGCAACGTCGACCTCGACAAGCTGCCCTGGATGTAAGGCCCAAGCCGGGCTGAAGCCCGGCCTACATCTCAAGTCGCCCGTAGGCCGGGCTTCAGCCCGGCACCAGAACAACCGGAGAGCCCCATGAAAGACGTCATCGACATCGACACCCTGGAAGTCGGCTACGACATCCCCGCCCTGCCCGGCATGGACGAGAGCGAGATCCAGACCCCCTGCCTCGTCCTCGACCTCGACGCGCTCGAGCGCAACATCAAGAAGATGGGCGACTACGCCGCCGCCCATGGCATGCGGCACCGGGTGCATGGCAAGATGCACAAGTCGGTCGACGTGGCGAAGCTCCAGGTGGAACTCGGCGGTGCCTGCGGCGTCTGCTGCCAGAAGGTCTCCGAGGCCGAGGTCTTCGCCCGCGGCGGCATCAAGGACGTGCTGGTGTCGAACCAGGTCCGCGACCCCGCCAAGATCGACCGTCTGGCCCGCATGCCCAAGCTGGGCGCGCGCACGATCTGCTGCGTGGACATGCTCGACAACGTGGCCGACCTGTCGGCTGCGGCGGTGAAGCACGGCACGACCATCGAATGCCTCGTGGAAATCGACTGCGGCGCGGGGCGCTGCGGCGTGACCAGCACGCCCGCCGTGGTGGAGCTGGCCAAGGCCATCGACGCGGCCCCCGGCCTCAAGTTCGCCGGGCTGCAGGCCTACCAGGGCGCGATGCAGCACCTTGACAGCTATGACGAGCGCAAGGCCAAGATCGCCGTGGCCGTGGCCATGGTGAAGGACGCCGTGGACACGCTGAAATCCGAGGGCATCGAGTGTGACATCGTCGGCGGCGGCGGCACCGGCTCCTATTATTTCGAGAGCAATTCCGGCGTCTACAACGAGCTTCAGTGCGGCTCCTACGCCTTCATGGATGCCGATTACGGCCGCATCCTCGACCAGAACGGCAACCGCATCGACCGCGGCGAATGGGAGAACGCGCTGTTCATCCTGACCTCGGTCATGAGCCACGCCAAGGCCGACAAGGCCATCGTCGATGCGGGCCTCAAGGCGCAGTCGGTCGACTCGGGCCTGCCGGTGATCTTCGGGCGCGACGACGTGCAATACGTCAAGTGCTCGGACGAGCATGGCGTCGTCGCCGACCCCGAGGGCGTCCTGAAGGTCAACGACAAGCTGCGCCTTGTCCCCGGCCATTGCGACCCGACCTGCAACGTCCACGACTGGTATGTCGGCGTCCGCGGCGGCAAGGTCGAGGTGGTCTGGCCCGTCTCGGCCCGCGGCAAGGCCTACTGATGGACGGCGGACAGATGAGCCGACACGAGCTGGTGATCGTGCCCGAGGGCATGATCCCCGGCCTCCTGACCCGGCAAGCCAGTTTCGAGGCGGTGGAAAAGGTCTTCGCCGCCATGGCCTCGGGCGAGGCCGCGAATTTCCCCGTGGTGCGCGAGGCGATGCCGACCGAGGATGCGCTCTACGGCTTCAAGGGCGGCGTGGCGCCGGGCATCCTCGGGCTGAAGGCCGGGGGCTACTGGCCCCATAACCTCGAGCGGCGGGGGCTGATCAACCACCAGTCGACGGTCTTCCTCTTCGACCCGGAAACGGGCCGGGTGAAGGCGCTGGTCGGCGGCAACTACCTGACCGCGCTGCGCACGGCGGCGGCCTCTTCGGTGTCGATCCGGCATTTGGCACGGGAAGATGCCAAGGTGCTGGGCATGGTCGGCGCGGGCCACCAGGCGACCTTCCAGATGCGCGCGGCGCTGGAGCAGCGCGATTTCGAGAAGGTGATCGGCTGGAACCTGCATCCCGAGATGCTGCCGAACCTGCAGAAGGTCGCCGACGAGGCGGGTCTCCCCTTCGAGGCGGTGGAACTGCCCGGCCTGCGCGAGGCCGATGTGATCATCACGATCACCTCGTCTTTCGCGCCGACGCTGATGGCCGATCACGTGTCGCCCGGCACGCATCTGGCCTGCATGGGCACCGACACCAAGGGCAAGCAGGAGGTCGAGGCGGCGCTGCTGGCGCGCGCCACCGTCTTCACCGACGAGGCGGCACAGTCCGTCTCCATCGGCGAAGCGCAGCATGCGGTGGCCGAGGGGCTGATCGCCGAGGGCGACGTGACGCCGGTGGGCGCGGTCATCAACGGCACCCATCCGGGCCGGACCAGCGCGGAGGAGATCACGCTCTTCGACGGCACCGGCGTGGGATTGCAGGACCTGGCCGTCGCGGCCTCCATCGTCGAGACGGCGGTCGCGGACGGCACGGCGACCCTCGTTCCGCTCTGATCTCGAGCCGGCGCGCTCCCGCGTGTTCGACCATGGCTGCGCCATGGGTCTCACAGCTTGGGCCCGGCACCCGCTGACGCGGGTGCGGGGGTGCCTTTCCGGGCAAGGGCTGGCGCGGGGTGGCTGGCTGCGGATGCGTATTTGGGGAAAGATGAAGGGGACGGTCGTGCGCGGACCCTCAGGCGTCGCGCACCGTCCAGGGGGTGTCGAACCAGTGTTCCTCGAGGTTCGCGCCCTCGCCGATCCGGTCCACCACGGCGAAAAGCCCCGGCGCATGCAGCGGCGTCAGCACCCCGTGCCAGGTGTTGCGCGCGATGTTTATCCCCTGCCCCGCCGTGCTGCGAAAGGCGCGCGGCCTGCCCGGCGTGCCATCCTCGTCGGGCGCGACGATGACGAGGAACGGGTCGTATGACATCGGCAGGAAGGCCTGTGAGCCGAGCGGGTGGCGCTCCACCATCTCCAGCGCATAGGGCAGCGCGCGGGTTTCCGAGCGGAAGAGGCTGATCCCCGCCCGCCCGTCGCCGAACTCCAGCCGCGCGCGGTCGTGCCAGCGCCCGCAAAGCCCCTGGTTGATCAGCTTGTCCGGCGCGCCCTCGGTCTCCAGCAGCTCGCCGAAAGGGGCGAAGGCCGCCGCCGTCAGGGGCTCGATCAGGATCTCGCGGCTCATCCCAGCTTCTCCGTCAGGCGCAGCTCGGCGATGCGCTCGACCTGTCGGCAGGCCTCGGCGAATTCCGTGTCGCGGTCCTGTCCGAGGCGGCGCTCGAAGGCCGCGAGGATCCCCGCCTTGTCATGGTCGCGCACCGCGATGATGAAGGGGAAGCCGAATTTTTCCGTGTAGGCTGCGTTCAGCCGACTGAAAGCGTCGCGTTCCGCGTCCGTCAGCGCGTCCAGACCGGCGCTGGCCTGTTCGGCGGTGCTGTCCGGCGTCAGGCGCTTGGCCGCCGCCAGTTTGCCCGCAAGGTCGGGATGGGCGGTCAGCACGCCCAGCCGCTCGGCCTCGGACGCGCTGCGGAAGACGCGGGCGAGCGCGGAATGGACACCCGTGGCCGTGTCATGGGTCGGCCCCAGCTCCAGCGCATGGGCGCGTTCGGCGATCCAGGGGGAGTGCTCGAAGATCCCGCCGAACTCGGCGACGAAGCGCGCGCGGTCCATCTCGGAGGGGCGCGCGCGCGCCACCGGCGGATGGGTCGCGGCCCAATGTTCCGCGATCTGGAGGCGGGTGGCGAACCACACCCCCTCATGCCCGGCCATGTAATCGACCGCGCGCTTCAGCGCCTGCGCCCGGCCTGGCCGCCCCGCCAGCCGGCAATGCAGCCCGATGGACATCATCGCGGGCCGTCCCGCCAGACCCTCGGCGTAGAGGCAGTCGAAACTGTCGCGGATATACTGTTCGAACTGCGCCCCCTCGGTGAAGCCCGCCTGGATGGCGAAGCGCATGTCGTTGATGTCGAGCGTGTAGGGGATCATCAGCTGGTCGCGGTCCCCGAAGCGCCGCCAATAGGGCAGGTCGTCGGCGTAATCATCGGCGATATAGGCGAAGAGCCCCGTCTCGGCGGCCAGCGGCACGGAATTCATCGAACTGCGCCCGGTGTACCAGCCGCGCGGGGGCGCGCCGGTGACCTGCGTGTGCAGCGCGATGGCCTCCTGCACCAGGGCGCGCTCGGTCGCCTCGTCCATGTCCTTGTGCTCGATCCATTTCAGCCCGTGGGAGGCGATCTCCCACCCTGCCGCCTGCATCGCGGCAACCTGTTCGGGGGCCCGCGCCAGCGCGCTGGTCACGCCGTAGACCGTGAGCGGCAGATGCCCCAGCATCCGGTGCAGCCGCCAGAACCCGGCGCGCGCGCCGTATTCGTAGATCGATTCCATGTTCCAGTGCCGCATCCCCGGCCAGGGCTGCGCGCCGGTGATCTCGGACAGGAACCCCTCCGAGGCGGCATCGCCGTGCAGGATGTTGTTCTCACCCCCCTCCTCGTAATTCATCACGATCTGGACGGCGATCTTCGCGCCCCCCGGCCATTGCGGATCGGGAGGGGTCGGGCCGTAGCCGGTCAGGTCGCGGGGGTATCTCTGCATCGCTCGGGTCTCCGGATGTGTCTCGGTCAGGCTTGGCCAAGCGGGGCGGGGGTTGCAAGGGGCTTGCTGCGCGATGTGCCGGGGTGGGTCGAGGTGGGTCGGGGCGCGCGTCAAGAGCGGCGCGCGCGGAATGACGTGACGTTCCCTCCGATTTCCGTTCCACCGGCCCGGCAACTGCGTTAGCGTCTCCAGCCAGTTGGAGGGACATGAGGGGGAGGCTCATGGAGCATCCGGGGCGGCCGTGGACGGCCTTTTACCGGGCCGGTGCGCGGGTGGATATCGTACAGCCGGCCTATCGCAACCTCGCGGGCATGATCGGCGCCGTGGCCGAGACCTATGGCACCGCGCCGGCCTTCACCTGTTGCCTGCCCAACGGCATGAACGGCACGCTGAGCTTCGCGCAGGTCGACGAGATGTCGGATGCGCTGGCGGTCTACCTGCGCGAGGTGGCCGGGCTGCAGCCGGGCGACCGCGTGGCGGTGCAGATGCCCAATTGCCTGAGCTTTCCCGTCGCCGCCTTCGGCGTGCTCAAGGCGGGCTGCGTGCTGGTCAACGTCAACCCGCTCTACACCGCCGAGGAGATGGCCCGGCAGTTCGAGGATGCCACGCCCCGGGCGCTGATCATCATGGACATGTTCGCCGACAAGATCCCCGCGGCGACCGCCGGTCACCCGATCCCCAACGTGATCGTCACCCGCGTGGCCGAGTTCCTGCCGGTTCTGCCGCGGGGCATCGTGGGGCTGGTGCAGAAGCACTGGGACCGCTCGGTGAAACCCATCGGGACCGCCCATATCCGCCTGCCCGAGGCCATCGCCGCGGGCCGCGGGCTTGCGGCGAAGACCCGTGTCGAGGTCGACGCCTATCACCAGTCCGTCGGCCCCGATGACATCGCCGTTCTGCAATACACCGGCGGAACCACCGGCGTCTCCAAGGGCGCGATGCTGACCCATGCGAACCTGCTGGTGAACATGGAACAGGTGATGGAGCTTCTGACCGGCGATCTCGACAAGGGACGCGAGGTCGCGCTGACCGCCCTGCCGATGTATCACATCTTCGCCTTCAACGTGAACCTGCTGGGCTTCTGGTGGCTGGGCGCGCGCAACATCCTGATCCCCAATCCGCGACCGCTGTCGAACCTCAAGCGCGCCTTCGAGAATTACCGCATCACCTGGATGAGCGGGGTGAACACGCTGTTCAACGGGCTCACCAACGAGACCTGGTTCACCGACACGCCGCCGCGGCACCTGAAATTCGCCAGCGCGGGCGGCATGGCGCTGCAATCCTCGGTCGCCGAGACATGGGAGCGCATCACCGGCTCGCCCGTGATCCAGGGCTACGGCCTGACCGAAACCTCCCCCGTGCTGACCTTCGAGCCGCTGGGCAAGGCGCGGCCCGGCTCCATCGGCGTCCCCGTTCCGGGCACCGAGATCGCCTGCCTCGGCGAGGACGGCCAGCCGGTGCCGCAGGGCGAGCCGGGCGAGATCGCGGCCCGCGGCCCGCAGATCATGAAAGGTTACTGGAACCGGCCCGACGAGACCGAAAAGGTCATGCAGGGCGACTGGTTCTTGACCGGTGACATCGGCACCATGGACCCCGACGGCTATGTCCGCATCGTCGACCGCAAGAAGGACATGGTCGTCGTCTCGGGCTTCAACGTCTATCCCAACGAGGTCGAGGACGTGCTCGCCGCCCACCCCGCCGTTCTGGAGGCCGCCGTGATCGGCGTCCCCGACGAGGCGACCGGAGAGGCCGTCAAGGCCTTCATCGTCACCTCCGACCCCGCCCTGACCGAGGCCGCCGTCCGCGCCTACGCCAAGGCGCATCTGACCGGCTACAAGATCCCCCGGCGGGTGGAGTTCCGCGACGAGCTGCCGAAATCCAACGTCGGCAAGATCCTCAGAAAAGACCTGCGCGCCGAGGAACTCGCGCGCATCGCCGCGGAGTGAGCCCCCATGGTTGACGAGTTTACCCAGACCCTGCTGGGCATCATGGTCGCGGTCATCATGCTGGGCATGGGCGCCTCGCTCACGCCGCGCGACTTCCTGCTGGCGCTCAAGCGCCCCTATGGCCTGATGATCGGCGTGATCGCCCAATACGGCATCATGCCGTTTCTGGGCTTCGTGCTGGTCAGCACCCTGACCCTGCCCCCCGCCATCGCCGTGGGCGTGCTCATCATGGCCTGCATGCCGGGGGGGACGACCTCGAACATCTTCACCTATTTCTCCAAGGGCAACCTTGCGCTCTCGGTGCTGATGACCGTCACCTCGACCGTGACCGGCGTCATCCTGATCCCGATCATCCTGATGCTCTACGCCAATGTGCTGGGCCTCGAGATCCCGCGCGAGGATATCATCCGCGTCCTGATCGTGCTCCTGGTGCCCGTTGCGCTGGGCATGGGGCTGCGCAAGCTGAATGCCAATGTCGGCGCGGTGATCGAGTTCGGCGGCTCCGTGCTCGCGCTGTTCTTCATCCTCTTCATCATGGTGACCTGGGTGCCGCAGAACTGGCAGTTCCTGCTCTCGACGACGCCCGCGACCTATGTCGCGGCCATCGCGCTGGGGCTGGTGGGCATCACCGTGGGTTACCTCTTCGCCAAGACGCTGCGCCTGCACCCGCGGAACGCGCGGACCGTGGCGCTGGAAACAGGCATCCAGAACGGCCCGCTGGCCATCGCCATCATCGCCTTCACCTTCACGGGCGACGAGGCGCAAAGCTACATGGCGGTGCCCGCGCTCTACTCGCTCTTCATCGTGATCGTCTCGACACTGGTGACGCTCGTCTTCCGCCGCGCCAACACCGCCGCCGAGCAGAAACTGCCCGACAGCCTGCTCTGAGGCGCCGGAAAACCGGGGGTTTTCCGACGCGAAAAACTGCAGTTTTTCGCCCTTGGAAAACTCGAGTTTTCCACCGGACCCCGCACGGGGTCCGCGGCCCGCGCGCGCGGGCCGGCCTCGCCCGGAACCGAATGTCGCACCCGGTCAATTGACGAAGGTAACATAGTCACCGACAGCCCCCGGTTGCATCGCCTAGACCGGTCTCCATCACAGGAGGCCATTCGCCATGCAACAGACCCACACCAGACCCGCCGACAGCTGGTCGCCGCTCTATTTCCTCGCCTCGCTCGGCGCGGGCGGCCTTGCCGTCACCTTCTTCATGTATCTCATGTTCTGGGTGCCCCACCCCGGCCAGCCCGTCCCGGTCTTCGAAGACATCCTCGCCGCCTTCCAGTCGGGCAGCCTTGCGATGCAGGCCGCGATTCTGGTCGCCGTGACCGGCATCGCCGGCTTCGCCTTCCTCAACATCAGGATGCTGGTCTGGAACCTGCGCCAGCTCTCGGCCTTCTCGAAGACCGAAGCCTACACCAGGCTGATGACCTCCAACGCCGAAACCACCCTGCTCGCCATGCCGCTGGCGCTGGCCATGACGGTGAACGCCATGTTCATCCTCGGCCTCGTCTTCGTGCCGGGCCTGTGGTCCATCGTCGAATACATGTTCCCAGCCGCCATGGTGACCTTCGCCGCCATCGCGTATCTGGCCTTCCGCCGGATCGGGGCCTTCCTCGGCCGCGTCCTGTCCGAGGGCGGCGTCTTCGACGTCACCGCCAACAACTCCTTCGCGCAGCTCCTGCCCGCCTTCGCGCTCGCCATGACCGCCGTCGGCATGGCCGCCCCGGCGGCGATGAGCACCACGCCGCTCACCGTCGGCATCGCGCTGGTCCTGTCCATCGCGCTGGGCACCATCGCGGGCCTCTATGCGCTGGTCGCCGCCATCGTCGCGGTCAACTCGATGCTGCACCACGGCACCGCCCGCGAAAGCGCGCCGACCCTCATGGTCGTCGTCCCGATCCTGACGATCCTCGGCATCATGATGATGCGCCAGGAGCATGGTCTGCACACCACCTTCGAGATGCATGGCGGCCGGGCCGACACGCTGATCCTGACCACCACCATCCTCGCGGTGCAGGCGGTCTTCCTCGCCCTCGGTCTGCTGGTCCTGCGTCGCCAGAACTACGCCGCCAGCTTCCTGACCGGCCCCAAGAACTCCGCAGGCTCCTACGCGCTGGTCTGCCCCGGTGTCGCGCTCTCGGTCATGCTGCACTTCTGGATCAACAAGGGCCTTGTCGGCGCGGGTCTCATCGCCAAGTTCGGCGTGGCCTACTGGGGCCTGACCGGCCTCGCCGTCGCCTTCCAGGTCGCCATGATCGCGCTGGTCTTCCACCTCAACCGCCGCCACTTCGGCCGCGGCAAGGGCGAGGCCGCCGGGCTGCGCACCGCCTGACACGGCCCATCCCCTCGAAACCGACCGGCGCGGAGCCCCTCCGCGCCGGTCTTTCGTTTGCGCGCCGCCCCTGTCGTGCTAACACTGCCGCAAAAGGTCAAAGACCCATGTCGAGCAGCGTATCCCAGTTCCAGAGTTTGAAACCCCGGTCGAAACACGGCACCGTCATGGCCGTGTCGATGATGAAGGACGAAGCGCCCTTCCTGCTGGAATGGTTCGCCCATCACCTCGCGGTCGGCTTCACCGACATCCTCGTCTACACCAACGACTGTTCCGACGGCACCGACGAGATGCTGATCCGGCTCGAGGAGCTGGGCCTCGGCTACCACCGCCGCAACGAGATCCCCGAGGGGATCAAACCCCAGCCCTCCGCCCTCAACCACGCCCAGCACGAACCCAAGGTCGGCGAGGCCGACTGGGTTCTGGTCTTCGACGCCGACGAGTTTCTCTCGGTCAACCACCCCTCCGGCCATCTCGAGGGGATGCTCGACGACACGGTCGCCCGCGGTGCCAACGGCGTCGTGATCACCTGGCGCATCTTCGGCTCGGGCGGCGTCGTGGACTGGTCCCGCGCCCCCGTGACCGAGCAATACACCCGCGCTGCCCCCCCGCTCTGGAACAAGGGCTGGGGCGTGAAGACGCTGTTCAAGTTCGACCCGGAATACTGGAAACTCGGCATCCACCGCCCCTCGATCAAGAACAAGCACCTCGAGGACGGCTTTCCCGACACCGTCAAATGGCTCAACGGCTCGGGCCTGCCGATGGAGGATTACTTCAAGTTCCGCGGCTGGCGCTCGATCCGCCGCACCATCGGCTACACCTGGGCGCAGATGAACCATTACGCGGTGAAATCCGTCGACAGCTACGCCGTGCGCAAGTTCCGCGGCAACGTGAACAACAAGAAGGACAAGTACAACGCCGACTACTGGTCCCTCCAGGACCGCAACGAGGTCGAAGACCGCGCCATCCTGCGCCACGCCCCCGAGCGCGCCCGGATCATGGCCGAGCTTCTGAAGGACCCCGTCCTGAACAGGCTCCACCACGCCGCCCTCGAACGGGTCGAGGCCCGGCTTGACGAATACCGCCAGACCGACGCCTATCTCGCGCTCCGCGACAGCCTCATCAAGGCCAGCGAAGTGCCCATCACCCAGGTCGAGGCCAAGCCGCCCCAGGCCCGCGATCCCGCCAAGATCGCGGCCCTGATGAGCGAGGTCGAGAAGAAATCCCAATCCCGCCCGAAAGAGGAACGCCGCACCGAGACCGTCCCCGGCTGGGCCGCCGAGGGGGGCGACCCCTACATGCCGCCGCCCATCGACCTGTCGGCCGAGATCCCGACCGACTGGATCGCCAACCACGAGATCGACCTGCCCGCCGACGCCCGCGTCTTCCGCCCCGAGACGCTGACCGCCATCGTCGCCGGCCGCTTCGAACGCCGCCACGCCCGCAACATCGCGGGCTATCTCGAGGGCTGTCCCCGCGTGCTCGAGATCGGCGCGGGCGTGGGCTTCCTGCCGATCCGCATCATCAAGATCTCGCAGGGCCTCACCCTCATGGCGCAGGACACGCGCAGCGAGTTGATCGCGCTGGGCAAACAGATCGCCGCCCGCGCGGGCCTCGACAACACCGCCCGCCTGAAATGGACCGACGGCCCCCTCCGCTTCCCCTCCGACGACGGACCCGAGGCCAGCGGCCTTGCCGCCTACCTGCGCGATTTCCGCCCCGACGCCCTGCGCCTCAACCGCCCCGCCGATGTCCCGCCCGAAACCCTCGCCGCGCAGAAGCTCGGCACGGTAACCCGCGTCATCGTCCCCTTCCTCTCCGAGTATCAGGCCGCCGAGTGGCGCGCGGGCTACGCCCCCGTCCTCGCCGCCAGGGGCTTCACCGAGACCGAGGACCGCGCGGGCGGCGGCAGCCTGCAATTCGACCGCAACACCCCGTGACGGGGGGCCGCGGCTGACATAGCATGACCCCACAGGGTCGGAGAGTAACGGTGAGTGACGACGACAACGAGAACGACCTGATCGCGGGCCATGGCGTGATCGTGCGCGCCGCCAACGGCGACGTGATCCGCTACGATCCCACCGGCCTCGTGATGCGGCTGTCGGACCGCGTCATCGCCGATATCGCCCTGCGCATGGGCCAGCAGCCCGGCACGCCCGACGCCCCCGTCGTTGCGAACCAAGAAACAATCGACACCGACGACCTGCTCGAGGGCATCGACGCCTGGGGCGTCACCCGCGACGGCGACTGGCTCCGCTTCACCGCCCGCATGCCCGGCGCGCAGGGCATCCGCGGCTTCCGCCGCCACGTCGACGGCGGCGCGGTGCTCGGCGACGGGCCGGGCGCGGTGCTCGGCATCCTCGCCCTCGGCGGCCCCCGCGCCGCCCTTGCCACACCGGGCGCGCCCGCCTACCCCCACCACATCACCGCCCCCGAGGACGACATCGGCGCAGTCGGCATGGCGGGCATCGAACCCGCCCCCGAAACCGACCGGCTGGAGCCCTTGCGCGAATGCACGCATGAGGCGCTGGTGGCCGAGGTCATCCTCGACTGGCAGATGGAGAAATTCGAACCCCTCCCCCTGATTGTTGCCCGAGCGGAAACAGACAACGCGCCCAGCGCCGCCGATCTGGCCCGCGGTCAGGCCGTCGAGAACCTGATCACCGCCGCGCGAAACCTCAAATCCGCCGCCGCCCGCATGGGCAAGCGCGCGAAAATCCTCGCCATCCACCTCGACTACGCGCTCGAGCATGTCACCGGCGACGCCACCGCCTACCGCGACGGGATGCTCGCCGCGATGCAGCGCATCGAAGACGCGCTCTGGTCGCTGGGCTACGACAAGCCCCTGTTCGTCGCCCGCTTCGAGGGCGGCCTCGATCCCGCCACCGCGCCCGCGGCCCTCGAAGGCCAGTGGGAATTGACGTGGAACCATGGCGACCACCGGCTGATCCACTCCGCCCCCAGCTACACGTTCGCCCGCGACCGCTTTGACAGGCCCACCGATGATGCCCGCCGCCAGATGGCCGAAATGACCGCCGCCGCCATCGCGGCAGGCGAGAACTGGCGCTGCCCCACCCTCTTCCTCGCCGAACGCGAGACCGGCGACCGCGCCACGATCCGCGCAACGGCTCAGGGCGACGGCCCCCTGATCCTCGACGCCGACGCCCCCGCGGGCTTCGCCCTCATCGGCGATGAAGCGGGCGCTACGATCACCGGCGTCGACGTCGCCCCCGACGATCCCCAAGCCGTCCTGATCCGCTGCGACACCCCGCCCGAGGGCGCAAACCTGCGCCTCGCCTACGGTGCCGGAACGCCCGGCGGCTTGCGCGACAGCTGGAGCATGGACAGCCGCACCGGCATCACGCTCCACCGCTGGGCGCTGCCCGCGATCCTCCCCGTGCATGAGGGCCGCAATGCTTGAACTGCCCGACCGCCTCCCCCCCGGCGCGCTCTGCGACGGGGCCGACACGGCCCTTGCGCATGACCTCGCCACCACCGGCGCGCTCTGGTGGACGGGCGCGGAGCTGACCGCCGACACCACCGGTGCCGTCACCGGCTGGCCCGCCCGCATGGGCGCACGCGCCGCGCGTCCCACCGCCCCCAACACCGGCAACGCCCTGATCGGCGAAGCGGGCGACATCGCCGGGCTGCAATGCCGCGACGGCCTCCATTGTGGTTTCGTCATCGAGGATGTGACCGCCACGGCCAGCACCGCCACGCTGGCCGCCCGCTACCTGCCGCCCTTTGGCGAGGATGCGAAAACCATCCTCACCCTCAACACCGGGGGTGCTGCGAAAAAGACACCGGGCGAGAACTACCTCTTCCTGTCGGAGGCCGAGGGCATCCTCACCGTCAAGGACGACAAGGGCCTTGTCGAGGCCACCCTGCCCGCCCCGCCCGCCGATACGCCCCGCCTGATCCTCGTCAGCCTCGCGGGCGACCGCCTGACGGTCGAGGCCCTGGGCCATGACCGGGCCGAGGTGCAGGCACGCGCCCCCGTCCTCTCCGGCCCCGCCAGCCTTTTCATCGGCTGCCGCAACCACCGCCCCGGCCTGACCAAGACGCTGGGCGGCGCGCTGATCGCCGATGTCTGGCTCTGGCCCGGCCGCGCGCTGCTGACCCCGGCAGACGCCACCGACCGCGCCGCCCTCACCGCGCTCCGCCGCTTCCAGCTCTGGGCCGGGGACACCTGATGGGTTTCACCCCCGACAGCATCGCGGGCGGCCATATCGTCGTGATCTGGGTCGACGACCTGATCGACGTCTTCACATGGCGCGACGCCTTCGGCATCCGCATCGAGACCCCCAACCTCGACCGCTTCATGTCGCGCGCCGCGCGCTTCACCAACGCCTACGCGACCGTCCCCCTCTGCGCCCCCTGCCGCGCCGAACTGGCGACCGGCATCTCGCCCTTCCGCTCCGGCCTCGTCGACCTCAACCGCTTCTGGCGCGACGTCTACCGCCCGGAAAAGGCATGGCACTACGACCTGCGCCGCGCGGGCTGGCACATGTTCACCACCGGCAAGGTCGACAGCAATTACAAACCCATGCCCGAGGAGTATCGCCGCATCCTCTTCCACGAGGAACCCGAGGCCGACGACCAGGGCCGCCGCTCCGGCGTGAAGTCCTACCTCGACCGCGGCCCCGGCATCAAAGGCGTGAACCATCCGAACGACGACGGGTCGCAAGACGACCGTTTCTACGACTTCCACGTCGCCCAGAACGCCATCGACTTCCTCCACCGCGCCGACCCGAACCGCCGCCACCTGATCCAGCTCGGCTTCAAGCACCCGCACTACAACCTCATCACCCCCGACCGCTTCTACGCCCAGTATGACCCCGCCCAGATCCGCTGGCCCGACATCGCCCATGCCGACGACTACCACGGCCCCCAACCCGGCTTCGCCGTCTACGAGGCCGCCTATATCGCCAATGGCCAATGGACCCCCGAAAAGGCCGGGGACGAGGCATGGCGACAAGTCGTCCGCGCCTATTTCGCCGCCATCTCCCACATGGACCATGAGCTCGGCCGCTTCCTCGACGCGCTCGAGGCCTCCCCCCTCGGCGCCAACACCACCACCATCTTCTTCTCCGACAACGGCTTCAACCTCGGCACCCACGACAGCTTCCACAAGATGTCCCAATGGGACAGCGCCGCCCATATCCCGCTCGGCATCCACCACCCCGCCATGCCCGCCGGACAGGAAATCGACCTCCCCGTCTCGCTCCACAACATCCCCAGGACGATCATGCAGATCGCAAACCTCCCACCCCGCCCCGACTGGACCTCGGGCCAATCCCTCCTGCCCCTGATCGACCCCGCCTTCGGCCAATACGACCGCCAGTGGTCCCCCGTCACCTGCGTCTTCGGCACCCTCTCCGTCCGCCCCTCCACCGAGGGCCTCACCCACTACCGCTACTTCCGCTACCCCAACGGCGAAGAACACGTCTACGACCTCGCCGCCGACCCCGGCGAGACCACGAACATCGCCGCCACCGCCCCCCTGACCGACCTCCGCCACGAACTCATCAAGGGCGCCCTCAACCTCGGCCTCGACCTCCGCGGGCTCGAGACGCCCGCCAACGGCGTCAACGCCATGATGGCCGTCGACGGCTCCGTCATTCTCGCGGGCGGGCGCGGCGACAACGACTACTGGGCCTACGGCCCCGACGCCGAGAAGATCCGCGAGGACAAGCACGGCGGCACCGACACGCTGTGGTACATGGCCGGCCCCGACGACTACATCCTCCACTGCCCCCCCAACGTCGAGAAGATCCGCATCGCCACCGTCACCTCCCGGTCCGAGGCCGACGGCCAGACCGGCAAGATCCTCCGCATCGTCGCCCACCCCGACAGCCCGATCGAGTTCGAGACCTCCGAACGCGTCGAGATCGACCTGCGCGGCTCCGACGGCGACGACATCATGATCGGCCCCAAGCACGGCGCGGCCACCTTCCACGGCGGCGCGGGCAACGACCTGATGATCGCCAAGGCCAAACAGGCCAACCGCCGCCACGCTTTCTATGGCGAGGCCGGGAACGACACCCTCCACGGCGGCCCGGGCCGCGACACGCTCGACGGCGGCACCGGCGATGACGTGATCTTCGGCTACACCGGCCGCAACCACATCTACGGCGGCCACGGCAACGACCTGATCTACGACGGCGAAGGCGCCTCCACCATCGACCCCGGCCCCGGCCGGAACACGGTCGAACTGGGCGAGGGCGACCACGAGGTCCACGTCGGCACCGGCATCACCCGCATCACCGCCGCGCCGGGGGCCAAGCGGTTCGTCATCGCGTGGGGCGGCGTCTGCGTGATCTCGGGCTGGGACGCAGGCGCGGTCTACGACCTGTCGGGCTGGCCGGGGGCGCCGTCGGTGGAGGACCACGGCGGGGGTGTCTGGAGGCTGAGGCTCGGCCTCGGGATCGTGGAGATCGAGGGCGTGCCCGAGGGGGTGGACGTGAGGGGGCAGGTGCGGTGAACCAGTTTATCACGCAAGCACTCAACCACTGAATCGTCGGAGTCAGGGCAAAAACAGCGGGAAATAAGTGTGGAAAATAGCCAGAGAGTACCGAAGAAAGTTGTAGATTTTGTGCTGGCGGCATATTTGATCTCAAGTGTCGATGAGTATACTACACCAATATGGAAATACGCATTCAATGACCACCCATACTCAAGTCTCGCCCGTATTGCCGCGGAAGATTTACGAGGCGTAGTAAGCGCCGCCACCATTCCTTTTCAATTGGAACAAGACGCCGTTCATCAAGACCGATTTCGTCGCTTTCTTACCTCCGAAAGAATACTTGCACTTGAGAAAAAGCCAAGCTCTCCCGAAGAAGAAGCCATATCAGAGGTGAGGTGTAGAGAGCGAGCTCAAGCGCGGATGGCTGAGTATATCGCTTCAACTGAAGGGCACGAAGACATAATAGACAGTATAATCTTGGGCTTAAGAAGGCACCTTGACTCCTCGGAAATTCTATTTGCAGCAGAAGAGATTCTATTTCAAGCGCAAGTGGCAGGGTGGTCGGCATTCGAGTCATTCAGTCGAGAATTCATTATTGAGTGGCTCAACCGAAATCCGTCACAAGCAATCGATTTGATAGGCGATCCCAGTGTGCAAAAACTGATTGGAAGCAAAGCGCTTTCGATATCCGATTTATCAGACTTCGGGTTCGATTTAACACGATCAATGGGAAATATAGTATTCTCAAAGGCGAAGTTTGACAGCTTCCACCCAATGAAGAAAGTATTCAAAATTCTTTTCGATAACCCAAAACTACAATTGGCGTTTGGACCTCAGTTATATGAGCTGAACCAGAATCGTCACCTCATTGTTCACAGGCGAGGCATCGTGGACACGGAGTACTTAAAGAATACAGGAAAAGAACTCGAGCCAGGGAAGAGACTTTACTTAACAGGAAAAGACACTGCAAAGTGCCTATTTGCAGTACAGAAGGCAATTATTGCAATCCTTGAAGCATCGACGAATGCGGCTTCAGAATAGCGGCCCAACGAATTGATTTCGAACTGTCCACAGTGACACAGCGCTGTCCCACGTACCGGACTTGTAACCACCCAAGAAACCCGTCACCAGACCCTTACCAACCCCCCGCACCCTTAACCACCCTCCCCACCCCTTCCGTGCGCAAATCGCGTATGCACAGGGTGTGTACAGCCTGTGCACGGGGTGTGACGCGGCCGTCTCCGCCCCCTGCGGCCTTCCCCGCCCGGGGGTTAACGCCCCCGTGCGCCCCCGCAACACCCCCTCTCCCGCGCGCCGAAACCCTTTGCCTTGCCCCCTGAAATAAGGGAAAACGCTTCAAAGTGAACGCGGGAGGCAACCACCCGCGCGCGTAACGAGCAGCATAAGGGGTACCGTTCCGTGGAACTGAACCGCAGGCCCGTGGCCTCCCTCTGGATTGGCGAAAAGCTCCAGTATCTCAACCAGTTATGCCTCGTCTCGCATCTGCGCCACGGCCATCCCGTGACGCTCTATTGCACCGATACGGTCACCAATGTCCCCCCCGGCGTCGAGGTGCGGAAGGCCTCCGAGATCATGGACATTCCCATGGACATCGTCGCCGAAACCTCCGCCTCCTTCCTGTCAAATGTCTTTAGATACAAGATGATACGCGCCACCGGCGCGATCTGGATCGACTGCGACGCCTTCTGCCACCGCCCCTTCCCCGACGACTGGACCTACATCTTCGCCGGCCACGGCATGCGCGGCGCGCTCAACTGCGGCGTCGTGGGCCTGCCGCAGCATTGCGAGCTGATGGACCAACTCCTTGATTACTATGACAATCTCCCCGAGGTTCCGCCCTGGTGGAACAAGAACCAGCGCAAGAAGATCACCCGCCTGAAGGACGACATTCCCCACGCGGTGAAGATCTACAAGACCGAGCGCACCGCCTTCGGCCCGCAGGCTTTCACGTATTTCGCCCAGAAAACAGGGGATTACGACAAGGCCATGACCCCCGACGTCCTCTACCCCGTGCCCTTCCAGCTCAACGACATCTTCTACGACCCCCACGGCCGCGTCGAAGGCTGGTTCACCGACGCCACCGTCTCGGTCCATCTCTACACCAACGGCACAAAACCGTGGTGGCGCAAGAACATACCGCTCGAAAACTCCTACGCCTGGCGCATGTGCCAGGAGGTCGGCATCGACCCGGCCCAGGCGCTGGAAGACTGAGGGGGCGCGCCATGGCCTCCCCCTCGCTCACCCTGTTCTTCGTGGTCGAACCGCCGGGCTACCAGTATCTCGCCTGCTACCTCGCCGCCTCGATCCGCCAGCACCTCGACCCCGCGATCGAGCTGGTCGGCTACTGCCCCGCCCACCGCATGGGAGAGGTCGACCCCGCCGCGGTCGAGACGCTCCGCCGGATGCGCTGCGAGGTCAGGCCGATGGAGACGCAGGGCGTCTTCGATCCGGAATATCCCCATGGAAACAAGATCATCGCCTGCCTTCAGCCGCGCGAAACCGGCTGGTCGGGCTTCATGGACAGCGACATCCTGGTGATGGCCGCACATGACATCGGGCGGCTGATGAAGCCCGGCCATGTCACCTGCTCGCCCGCCGCCTCGATCCACTGGAAACCGGACGACCTGTGGGAAACGGTCTACGGCACCTTCGGCATGCCCGTCCCCGGGGAACGGATCCGGCTGATGCGCGACCGCAGGCGGCCCATGGTGCCCTATTTCTCCTCGGGGTTCGTGATCTTCCCCGAGGACCACCGCACCGCGCAGGGCCTGTCCTTTGCCGAGACCTGGATGGAGACCGCGCAGGCCATCGACAAGGTCGAGGCCCTGGCCCCGCACCGCCGCCCCTATCTCGACCAGATGACCCTGCCGGTGGCGATCCGGCGTGCCGGGCTGGCGTGGAACGAGCTGGAGGAGAACGACCATTTCATCCTCGGCGGCAAGCTGCGCGGCAAACCCTTTCCCGCCCACAAGCCGATCACCGCCGTGCATTACCGCAAGTGGGAGATCCTGAGCGAAGCGGGCCTTGCCGACCAGGGCTACGAGGGGCTGCGCGCCCAGGTCGGCGTGAAGCGCGTGCGGCGCATCTTCGACGAGCCGCTGCCCGAGGGCATCCCGCCGCTGACCGGGGCCGAGGGGGGCTGAGGGCATGGCGGGGGCGAACCAGGGCGCGACGGCGCGGCACCCGAAGGCCAAGGGGCACGGGACGGGCCGTGGGCAGGCCCTTGGGCCGCCGCAGACAGCCCGACGGCGGACACCCACCTCCGCGGTCCCCCGCTGACGAAAGGAGACCCGCCATGGGCATCAGCATCAACATCGCCCAGCAGCTCGCGCTGATCGCGCCGGTGGTCAAGGATTGCCGAAAGGGCATCATGCTGGGCCGCCAGAAGATGCATTTCACCCCGCCCGGCTGGACCGACCGGCTGATCAAGAAACTCGCCCGCATGGGCATCCCGGCGACGCCCCAGGACCTGTTCCAGGAAGACGGGTTCTGCGAGACCTACCTCAGGACGATCGGCTGGCCGAAGCTCGAAAGCCTCGACTTCTCGGATATCGAGGGGGCGGAATACGTGCATGACCTGTCCGAACCGGTGGGCGAGGATCTGACGGGCCGGTTCGACCTGATCTACGACGGCGGGACGACCGAGCATGTCTTCGACATCGCGCAGGCCTTCCGCAACGTGGACGCCATGCTGCAGGAGGGCGGGATATTCATCTCCTGCGTTGGCACGGACGGCTGGTTCGGCCATGGCTTCTACCAGGTCGGCCCGGATATCCCGTGGCGCTACTGGCATCATTCGCTGGGCTACGAGGTGCTGGGCTGCTGGACCATGTCGCGCAAGGGCACCGAACGGCCCCGCAAGATCCCCGATCCGACCAACAGCAACCGCGGCGCGGAACACCGCTACGAGGTGCCGCAGTTCCTGTTCTACGTGGTGCGCAAACTGCACCGCGAAGGGCCTCCGAAACCGGTCATCCAGAGCCATTACGTGAATTACTGATGCCCGCGGCAGCGCCCCGCGCCCCCCGCGTGTCCCTCCTGGGCATGATGAAGGACGAGGGGCCGCGCCTGCTGGAATGGCTGGCCCATCACCGGCTGATCGGAGCCACCGAAGTCTTCGTCTACAGCAACGATTGCCGCGACGGGACCGACGCGATGCTCGACCGGCTGGAGGCGATGGGGCTGGTCCGGCACCTGCGCAACACCGTGCCCGAGGGGCGCAAGCCGCAACCCCACGCGCTCTCGCTGGCCGAACGGCGGCCCGAGATCGCCGGGGCCGAATGGCTGCTGGTGCTCGACGCGGATGAATTCGTGCATGTGAAGACCGGCGACGGCAGCTTCGCCGCCTTGCTGGCGGCCTGCCCCGAGGGGACCGAGGGGGTTGCGCTCAGCTGGCGGATGATGGGCTCGAACGGGGTGGTGGACTGGTCGGACGCGCCGCTTCTGCCGCAGTTCACCCGCGGTGCCCCCGACGGGTTTCGGCGCGGCTGGGGCGTGAAGACGCTGTTCCGCCCCTTCCCGCAGCTCAAGCTGGGCATTCACCGCCCCTCGATGAAGGGCGCGAAACGCGACCCGGAACGGATGCAGGCCCAGCTGGCGCTGCGCTGGGTCAACGGGTCGGGGCAGCCGATGCCGCCCTCCTTCCTGCGCGACGGCTGGCGCGGGTCGGCCGTGACGGTGGGCCGCGCGTTGGCCGAGGTGGCGCATTTCGCCGTCCAGGGCCGCGAGGCCTACCTGTTGCGCGGGGACCGGGGCAACGTGAACCTGAAACGGGGCAAGTATGACGCGACCTATTTCGCGGTCTTCGACCGCAACGAGCTTGCGCTGCCCGGCCTGTCGGCGCGCTCGGACGCGGTTGCCGGGCTGGTCGGGGACTGGCTGCAGGACGCCGTCTTGAAGCGGCTGCTTCAGGGCAGCGTCGACTGGCACCGGGCGCGGCTGGCCGCGCTGCGCGACGCGCCGGGGTTCGGCGCGCGGATGGACGCGCTGGCCCGCGCGGCGGAAGTGCCGCTTGACGCGCTGGACCGGCTCCTGTTCGTGCAGCCGCTGGCCCCAGCGGGCAAGCGGATGGTCGCCGAGATGCAGGCCCGTGGCCTGCCCGATGCCGAGATCGCCGCCCATGTGGCGCGCTCGGTCGCCGCACTGGAGGCCGCGCGCGACGCGCGCGAGGCGGCCGAACTGCGCGCGATGGGGATCGTTCCGCGCCCCCTCTGAGCGGTGCGCCCAAGCCTTTTGCAAAAGGCTTGCAAGACCCTTGCAAGGGTCTTGGACAAGGCTTTTGCAAAAGCCTCGGAAGGCCCTTGCAAGGGCCTTGTCGCGCTCAGTTCGTCTTGTCGGGCGGCAGGATCGGCAGGGGCGCGATGGGCACGCCTTCCTCGATCAGCGCGCGCGCCTCGGCGGGGCTCGCCTCGCCATGGATCGGGCGCTCGTCCGCCTCGCCCAGGTGCATGGCGCGGGCTTCCTGCGCGAAGCGGCCGCCGACATAGGTCGAGCTCTTCTGCAGATGCTCGCGCAGGGCGCGCAGCATCTGTTCGGCCGGATGCGCGGGCGCGCTGAGCGGGCGGTCGGGCACGGCCGGTGCGGCGGGTGGCTCGGCCGGCGCGCTTTCGGCGACGGAGACGCGGGGCGCCATCAGCGCCTTGGTCACATCGGTGCCGCCGCAGATCGCGCAGCTGACCATGCCTCGGTCCGCCAGCGCCTCGTAGGCGTCGGCGGATTGGAACCAGCTGTCGAAGCCGTGGCCCTCGGCGCATTTGAGCGTGTATCGGATCATGTCAGTTGCAAGATATTCGGACCGCGGACGGGTTCAAGTCACGGCGTCAGCGCAGCCGGGCGGGGTCGAAGGTCGCAATGATCTGTTTCAGTTCCGGCTCGTCCACCCGCTGCGCGGCCTTCTTGCGGCTCAGCCACTTGCGCTTGCGGGCCCCGGCTTCGGGGAAGCTGTCGTCGAAATGGCTGACCTCGAGGCCGAAGACCACGACGATACAGGGCAGCGACAGCTCTTCGTCGAGCCACTTGGAGTAGGAGTAGAGCCCCAGCACCTCGTCGAAGACCCGACCGCGGATGCCGGCCTCTTCCCAGGCTTCCTCGGCGGCGGCCTCGGCGGGGCGCATGCCGTCCATCGGCCAGCCCTTGGGGATGATCCAGCGCCCCGTGTCGAGCGAGGAGATCAGCAGGACCTCGACCTCGCCCTTCTTCTTGACCCGGAAGGGCAGCGCGGCAAACTGCGTCCGCGTCTCGCGTTTCGCGGCGGAGGCGATGCGCAAAGGCGCCTGTATGGTGGTCTTGCGGGTCATGACGGCGGGGTATCGCATGTCGCACCCCCCGCTGCCAAGCCCGCTTGACCAA
The DNA here is from genome assembly GCF_030163755.1 of Roseicyclus amphidinii. Classification (GTDB taxonomy): domain Bacteria; phylum Pseudomonadota; class Alphaproteobacteria; order Rhodobacterales; family Rhodobacteraceae; genus Roseicyclus; species Roseicyclus amphidinii. Next base: position 37,053 of record NZ_JASJOE010000009.1, on the reverse strand, counting down.
GGCACGCGCAGACATAGCTTTCGGTGCAACAGCGACCGCGAGGATACGACCGATGCACCGCCGCAGCCTGATCGCGGGGCTTGCCGCCCTGCCTGCCCTCACCGCCCTGCCCGCATGGGCGCAGGCGAGTTTCCGCTTCGACTCGATCGACGGCGGGCAGTATGACATGGCGGCGTGGCGCGGGCGGCCGGTGCTGGTGGTCAACACTGCCTCGCTCTGCGGCTACACCCCGCAATACGACGAGTTGCAGGTGCTGCACGAGGACTACGGGCCACGCGGGCTTGTCGTGCTGGCCGTCCCGTCCGACGATTTCCGGCAGGAGCTGGGCAGCGACGAGGACGTCGCCGAGTTCTGCGAGGTCAATTTCGGCCTGACCCTGCCGATGACGACGATCACCCCGGTCCGCGGCGCGGGCGCGCATCCCTTCTACCGCTGGCTGCGCGACACCTACGGGTTCGAGCCCGGCTGGAACTTCAACAAGGTGCTGCTCGACGGGCAGGGCCGCATGGTGCAGAGCTTCGGGTCGAACACGCGGCCCACGGGCGGGCGGATGCGGCGCGAGATCGAGGCGCTGCTCGGGGCGTGACGCGGCCCCTGTTTCTCGGATCGGAGATCTACCGCGGCTCCAGCTACGGGGCCTGGCACCCGTTGCGCGTGCCGCGCGTGTCGACCGTGATGGACCTTGCCCGCGCGATGGGATGGCTGGGACCGGAGCAATACCGCACCAGCCCGCGCGCCAAGCCGCACGCGCTGACGATCTGGCACACGCCTGACTATGTCGCGGCGCTCAGCCGCGCCGAGGCCGCGCAGGAGGTGAGCGACGAGACCCGCGCCCGCCACGCGCTCGGCACCGTGGCGAACCCGGTCTATCCCGAGATGTATCGCCGCCCCGCCACGGCGGCGGGGGCCTCGCTTCTGGCGGGCGAGTTGCTGGCGCAGGGCGGCGTGATCCACCATCCCGGTGGCGGCACGCATCACGGCTTTCCCGACCGGGCGGGCGGGTTCTGCTACCTCAACGATCCCGTGCTGGCGATGCTTTCGCTCCGGCGCGCAGGCGCGCGGCGCATCGCCTATGTCGACATCGACGCGCATCACTCCGACGGGGTGGAACACGCCTTTGCCGGCGATCCCGAGACGCTGCTGATCTCGGTCCACGAGGAGCGCCGCTGGCCCTTCACCGGCGCGCTTGAGGAGGATGGCGGCGGCAATTGCCTGAACCTGCCGGTGCCGCGCGGCTTCAACGACAGCGAGATGGCGGAGGTCTGCGCGCGGCTGATCCTGCCCGCCGTGGCGGGTTTCGCGCCCGATGCGATCGTGCTGCAATGCGGGGCGGACGCCGTGACCGAGGACCCGCTGTCGCGGCTTGCGCTGTCCAACAACGCCCATTGGGACGTGCTGCGCGGGCTGATGGCGCTGGGGTGCCCGCGCCTGCTGGTGCTGGGCGGGGGCGGCTACAACCCGTGGTCGGTGGGGCGGCTCTGGACCGGGGTCTGGGCCGTGCTGAACGGCCACGAGATCCCCGAGCGGCTGCCCGAGGGCGCCGAGGCCGTGCTGCGCGGTCTGAGTTGGGAGAACCCGCCAAGGCTGGGCCGCGCGCCCGCGGCGCATTGGTTCACCACGCTGCGCGACGCGCCCCGGCCCGGCCCGGTGCGGGCGGAGGTGACCGAACGGTTGGCGGTTCTGACAGCCAGGCCCGCAGCGCGCGGAGCGGTCCCCGAGTGAAAAACTCGGGATTGACGAATCCGAGTGTTTAAGTCAGGATTTAACCTGAGAGGCCGACAGGACCGCCACAACCCGGAGACATCGACCATGAGCTTTCATTCGGAACGGATCGACAGCCACGACCAGAGCCGCACGGCACCCCTGCATCACAGCCTGCCGGTCTATGACGCGCGACGGCTGACCGATGGGGCGGGCACCGCGATGATCGTGCTCGACGACAAGACCTACCAGCTGCGCATCACCCGGGCGGGCAAGCTGATCCTGACGAAGTAGGGGCGTCCCTGCGTCACGACGCGACGGCCAGGGCGCGCCCCGCACTTTGCCACAGGCACGGAGCTAAGACCCTCTCGACCCCGACCGTTTCAAAGGGGGACTCGAGAGGAGACCGTTGTGGAACGACCAGACTTCAAACCGGCGCGCCTGCCGTCGAACGAGGCAGGCCGCCTGTCCGCCGTGCATCGAAGCGGGCTGATGGACAGCAAGCACCTGTCCCGCTTCGACATCTACACCCGGCTGTTTCGTCATATCGCGGGGGTGCCGGTGTCCTATACCGGCCTGCTCGACGAAGCGCGGCAGTATTTCCTGTCGGAGAATTTCACCGGCTGCCTGACCGGCGCGACCGAGGTTGCTCGGCATGAAACCGTCTGCCAGCACGCGCTGCTGGACACTCGCCCCTTCATCGTGAACGACATGCGGGTTCATCCGACCTTCGAAGCGCATCCGCTTGTCACCGGCGACCCCCATTGGGTGTTCTGGGCCGGGTTCCCGCTGGTCACGCCGGAGGGCTACATCCTCGGCACGATCTGCGCGGTGGATTTCGTCCCGCGCGAGTTGAGCCCCGAACAGGTCGAGCTGCTGACCGGGGTGGCGGCCGATCTGGCCCTGTCGATCCAGCTGCAGACCGACCAGCAGGAGCGCGCGGCGCAGGACTGCGAGGCGATCCTCGCCGATCTGCAGGCGGCAGGCTTGGACGGGCTGGGCGCGGCGCGCGGCTTTCTGAACCTGTGCATGGGCCTGCCGGTCTCGGGGAGCCAGCGTGACGACCTGCTGGCCGCGGGGCTGGCGCAGGATGTCGAGGGCGCACTGAGCCTGACGGCGGCGGGTGCCACGCTCAAGACCGGGCGCGGGCTGGGCCCGGCCGAATACAAGGCAAAGGCCTCTCCGATGCGGGATGCTCAGCTGCTCGATGCGATGTTCGAGATGATGGACGAGGCGGAGTTCTGAGCATGTATTCCAAGATCTACACCCTGTGCTTCCAGTCTCTCGAGGCGGCCAAGATCGGTGTGTCGCACCTGTCGACGGAAATCGGCGGGGCGATTGCGGACGCCAATATCGCCAGCCTCAACATCCTTCTGCACAAGGAGGGGCGCGTGACCATGATCGTGCGCTTCGATGCGCTGGAGGACATGAACCGCTTTTCGCAAGCTCAGATCAGCGTGCTGGCCGGGCTGGAGAACGTGTTCAAGCTGCGCGAGATGACGCAGAACACGGCCATCTCGGTCTATCTCTTCGACCGCGAGGCGGCGACAGTGGTCTGACGCCGGTCAAGGCAGGGGCCAGACCTGACCCCGTCAGAAAGACGCAAAAAAAGCCCCGGACACAAGGTCCGGGGCTTTGTATTTTCGTTGAGCGGATCGACGGCTCAGCCGATCTTGGGCAGCAGCGTGTCGATGCTGGCTTTCGCGTCGCCGTAGAACATCCGCGTGTTCTCCTTGAAGAAGAGCGGGTTCTCGATGCCGGAATAGCCCGTGCCCTGCCCCCGCTTGGAGACGAAGACCTGCTTGGCCTTCCACACCTCGAGCACCGGCATGCCGGCGATGGGGCTGTTGGGGTCGTCCTGGGCGGCCGGGTTCACGATGTCGTTCGAGCCGATGACGATGACGACATCCGTATCCGGGAAGTCCTCGTTGATCTCGTCCATCTCGAGCACGATGTCGTAGGGCACCTTGGCCTCGGCCAGAAGCACGTTCATGTGCCCCGGCAGGCGGCCCGCGACGGGGTGGATGGCGAAACGCACCTCCTTGCCCGCCGCGCGCAGCTTGCGGGTCAGTTCGGCCACGCCCTGCTGCGCCTGTGCAACGGCCATGCCGTAGCCCGGAACGATGATGACGCTGTCGGCCTCGTTCAGCGCGGTGGCGACGCCGTCGGCGTCGATGGCGACCTGTTCGCCCTCGATCGCCTGCTGCTCGCCCGTGGCCCCGCCGAAGCCGCCGAGGATCACGCTGACGAAGCTGCGGTTCATCGCCTTGCACATGATATAGCTGAGGATCGCACCCGACGAGCCGACCAGCGCGCCCACCACGATCAGCAGGTCATTGCCGAGGCTGAAGCCGATGGCCGCCGCCGCCCAGCCCGAGTAGCTGTTCAGCATCGAGACCACGACGGGCATGTCCGCGCCGCCGATCCCCATGATCAGGTGGTAGCCGATGAAGAAGCCCAGCAGCGCCAGCAGCAGAAGTGCCCAGGTGCCCGCCCCGCCGAGATACATCGCCAGCAGGATGACCGAACCGGCGGCTGCGGCGGCGTTCAGCATGTGACCGCCGGGCAGCTGCTTGGCCGCCGTGTCGATCTTGAACGGCAGGAGCGACGAGTTGCCCGACAGCTTGCCATAGGCCACGACCGAGCCGGTGAAGGTCACGGCACCGATCCAGATGCCCAGCACCAGCTCGACCCGGAGGATGCCGATCTCGACACCGGTCTTCTTGCCGATCAGCTCACCGAAGTTCGACAGCGTGCCCAGTAGCGCATAGGCCGCATCGCTCAGCGGGCCTTCGGGCTGCGGGAAGGGCAGGCCGGCGGTGGCGAACTCGGCCGCGACGCGGCCGATCTCGACATGGGCGTTCACGCCGACGAAGACGGCAGCGAGACCGACGAGCGAGTGCATGATCGCCACAAGCTCGGGCATCTGCGTCATCTGCACCTTGGTGGCCAGCTGGTAGCCGACCGCCGCGCCGCCCGCGATCAGGATCAGCGACATGAGCCACAGGCCGGAACCCGGCCCGATCAGCGTGGCCACGACCGCGATGGCCATGCCCGCGATGCCATACCACACGGCGCGTTTCGCGCTTTCCTGCCCAGAAAGGCCACCCAGCGAGAGGATGAAGAGCACGCCCGCGACCGCGTAGGCCGCAATGGTGAATCCGAAATCCATTGTCTCTACCCCTGCCCGCTCAAGATTTCTGGAACATGGCGAGCATGCGCCGTGTCACGAGGAAGCCGCCGAAGATGTTCACGGCAGCCATGAAGATGCCGAGCGCGGCCAAGACCGTGATCAGCATCGAGCTCGAGCCGATCTGCATCAGCGCGCCCAGGATGATGATCGAGGAAATCGCGTTGGTGACGGCCATCAGCGGCGTGTGCAGCGAATGCGCCACGTTCCAGATCACCTGGAAGCCGATGAAGACCGAGAGCACGAAAACGATGAAATGCTGCATGAAGCTTGCGGGCGCGATGAGGCCCACGCCCAGCACCAGCGCACCGCCGACCGCAAGAAGCGTGACCTGGTTCTTGGTCTGCGCCTTGAAGGCGGCGACCTCGGCCGCGCGCTTTTCTTCCGGCGTCAGTTCCTTGGGCTTTTCCTTCTTCGGCGCGGCGGCGATGGCCGCGACCTTGGGCGGCGGCGGCGGATAGGTGATCTCGCCCGCGAAGACCGCGGTCGCGCCGCGGATCACGTCATCCTCCATGTTGTGATTGACCGCGCCGTCCTTTTCGGGCGTGAGGTCGGTCATCATGTGGCGGATGTTGGTGGCGTAAAGCGTCGAGGATTGCGCGGCCATGCGGCTGGGGAAATCGGTGTAGCCGATCACCACGACGCCGTTGTCCGAGACGATGCGCTCGTCCTTTTTCGTCAGCTCGCAGTTGCCGCCCCGCTCGGCGGCAAGGTCGACGATGACCGAACCGGGCTTCATCATCTCGACCATGTCGGCGGTCCAAAGCACCGGCGCATCCCGGCCCGGGATCAGCGCGGTGCAGATGACGATGTCGATCTCGGGCGCCATCTCGCGGAATTTCTCGAGCTGCTTTTCCCGGAACTCGGGGCTGGAGGGGGCCGCGTAGCCGCCGGTGGCGGAGCTGTCCTGCGTATCCTCGAAATCGAGGAAGACGAACTCGGCGCCCATCGATTCGATCTGCTCGGCCACTTCGGGCCGCACGTCGAAGGCGTAGGTGATCGCGCCCAGCGAGGTCGAGGTGCCGATCGCGGCAAGACCCGCGACGCCCGCGCCGATCACCAGCACCTTGGCCGGGGGCACCTTGCCCGCAGCGGTCACCTGGCCGGTGAAGAAGCGGCCGAAGTTGTTGCCCGCCTCGATCACGGCGCGGTAGCCCGCGATGTTCGCGGTGGAGGACAGCGCGTCCATCTTCTGCGCGCGGGAGATGCGCGGGACCATGTCCATGGCGATGACGTTGGTGCCTGCGGATTTCGCGGCATCCATCAGCTTCTCGTTCTGGCCGGGCCAGAAGAAGGAGATCAGAAGCTGCCCCTCGCGGAACTTCTTGGCCTCGGCGGTGGTCGGCGGCCGGACCTTGGTGACGATGTCGGCCTCTTTCCAGAGGGCGGCGGCGGTCTTGACGACCGAGACGCCCGCGGCCTCGTAGGCGGCATCGGTGAAGCCCGCGGCTTCGCCCGCGCCTGCCTCGATCACGCAGTCATAGCCAAGTTTCTGAAGCTGGAGCGCGCTGTCGGGCGTCATCGCCACCCGTGCTTCGCCCGGCTCGATCTCCTTCGGAGCCCCTATTTTCACTGTCATCCCCTCTTTGACATGGCCGTGTCTCGTCGCCCCATAGCAACACCCGCCGAGCTTAACAACGGGGGCATGCGCGACATTTTATTGCGCATACAATGGCATACCGTTTCCGATCCTTGCAGCCTTTCCGCCGCGTCAAGCCGCAGACCCTTTCGAAGCCGCCCGGATCGGGTAGAAGGTAAGGCCAGAGGAGGAAAAGACCATGGACCATGCAGGACGGCACGCGCTGGTCACCGGCGGAGGCACCGGGATCGGCCTGAGCATCGCGCGGGCGCTCGCTTCGGCGGGGGCGGAGGTGACGATCACCGGGCGGAACCTCGCGCGGTTGCAGCGCGTGGCAGAGGAGAACCCGCGGCTTCACCCCCTGCAGATGAACGTCGACGAGGAGGCCTCGGTCCGCGACGGGATCGCCGCGGCGGCGGAGGCGCGCGGACCCGTGGCCATCTGCGTGGCGAATGCCGGAATTGCCGAGGCCGCGCCGTTTCGCCAAGAGACGCTGGCGCATTGGCGTCAGATCATGGCGACAAACCTCGACGGGGTCTTCCTGACCTTCCAGGCGGCGCTGGCGACGCTGGGTCGGGAAGACTGGGGGCGCATGGTGGCGATCTCGTCCATCGCCGGGCTGGTCGGGTTGAAGAACGCCATCGCCTACACCGCCTCGAAACACGGGGTGATCGGCTTGGTCCATGGCCTGAGCGAGGAATACATGGGCGGGCGCGTCACCTTCAACGCGGTCTGCCCCGGCTATGTGGAAACCCCCATCGTCGAGCGCAACGCCGCCGAGATTGCCGCGCGGCAGGGCATCACCGAGGAAGAAGCGCGCGCCTACCTGGCACGGGGCAACCGGCACAAGACGCTTTTGCAGACCGATGAAGTGACGGGCGCGGTGATGTGGCTTTGCTCGGATGCTGCGCGCAGCGTGAACGGGCAATCGATCCAGATCGCGGGCGGGCAGGTGACGTGACGCGGGACAAGATGCTGCACTGCGGCGCGGATTTTCCTGACTTGTCGGGCACTTGGCCCGGCCCGTATGCCGTTGCATTCCGACAAACCCTGAATTTTATTGTATTTTTCCGGTTTACACCGGCCATACAAGGCGTATGTGGCGATGCAGGACCATGACGGAGCCGCCCTGATGCCGCTCGAAGATCACCCGCTGCGCTACCGGCTTGCCAACGAGCTGCACGCGCGCCCTTTCCCGAACCTTGCCGCGCCCGCGCAGGCGATCTTCGTCGCCATCAAGCAGCCCAAGGATGCGGCCAAGCGCGACCGGGGCCTTGATCGGGCGCATCTCATCGCGCTGCTCGACCGGTTCGGCGCGGATCACCCGGCCCCCGATGCCACGCATTTCTTCGGCGACCTCGGCAAGTTCCGACTGAAGTGGGAACAGCACACCGAGTTCGTGACCTACACGGCCTTTCTGCCCTCGAACGGCGAGCGGCCCTTCGACCCCGCCGCCTGGGAGGTCTTCCCGGAGGATTGGCTGGCGCAAGCACCCGGCGTGCGCATCACCTCGGCCCATCTGCGGATCGAGGTGGCCCCCGAAGACGACGAGATCATCGCCGAGAAGATCGGCGAGTGGCTGGTGCCCGAAAGCCTTGCGGTCAGCCATGTCCTCGACAAGACCGCCGTCGTCGCGGGGGATTTCCGGATCGACAGCCACGGGCACATGCGCTTTGCGGTGTTCTGCAAGTCCGACACCGGCAGCCGCCGGATCGGGCGGATCGTGCAACGCATCTTCGAGATCGAGACCTACAAGGCGATGTCGCTGCTGGGCCTGCCCACCTCGCGCGAGATCTCGACCCGGATGGGCGAGATGGACGAGGGGCTGGTGCGCCTGGTGGCCGACATGACCGGCGACCTGTCGAAGCCCGACGAGACGCTGGGCCAGCTACTGTCCATCGCGGCGGAGTTGGAGAAGCTGCAGGCCGAAAGCGCCTTTCGTTTCGGCGCGACAGGGGCCTACGAGGCGCTGGTGGGCCAGCGCATCGCGGTCCTGCGCGAAGAGCGGTTCCTGGGGCGCCAGACCTTCGGCGAGTTCATGATGCGCCGCTACGATCCCGCGATGCGCACCATCAAGGCGACCGAACGGCGGCTTCTGTCGATGACCGAGCGCGCGATCCGTGCGGGCGACCTGCTGCGCACGCGGGTGGACGTGGACCGCTCGGCGCAGAACCAGGAGCTGCTCGAGAGCATGGACCGCCGCGCCGACCTGCAGCTGCGCCTGCAGAAGACGGTCGAGGGGCTGTCGGTGGTGGCGATCAGCTATTACGCGGTGAACCTTGTGGTCTACCTGATCGGCCCGCTGGCCGAACCGCTGGGCGTGACCAAGACGGTGTTAACGGCGCTGGCCGTGGTGCCGGTGGTGATCGCCGTCTGGCTGACGGTTCATTCCATAAGGCGCTCCATGGAGAAGTGAGGCGGCGCAAAACTCTTGCAAGAGTTTTGCCGAGGGTCTTGCAAGACCCTCTTCCAGCCTTTTGCAAAAGGCTGGGCAGACCCTTGCAAGGGTCTGGTCAGCGCCCGGTCCTGAGCGCGCGGCGCATGATCTTGCCCGTCGCCGTCATCGGCAGGCTGTCGGCGCGCACCACCCGGCGCGGCACGCAATGGGCCGAGACCTTCTCGCGCACCAGCGCCTGCAGCGCCTCTTCCATCCCCGACCAGTCGGCCCCGTCGCGCAGGACGACATGGGCCACCACGATCTCGGTCCGGACCGGGTCGGGCTCGCCCACCACGGCAGCCATGACGACATCGGGGTGGCGCGCCAGCGCCTGTTCGATCTCGACCGGGCCGATACGGTAGCCGGCCGAGGTGATCACATCGTCATCGCGGGCGTGAAAGGTGATCTGCCCGCCCGCATCGCGGGTAGCGAGATCGCCGGTGCGCAGCCAGCCGTCCACGAGTTTCTTCGCCGTCGCCTCGGGCTTGTTCCAGTATTCGAGGAACATCACCGGGTCGGGCGCGAGGACGCAGACCTCGCCCACCTCGCCGGTTCCGACCTCGCCCTTTGCGTCGCGCAGGGTGACCTCATGGCCCGGCACGGGCAGGCCCATGGCCCCCGGCACCCGCTCCATCAGCCCGTCGCAGGCGGCGACCACGAGGTTCGCCTCGGTCTGGCCATAGAACTCGTTGATCGGGCACCCGAGCGTCTCGCGCCCCCAGTCGAGCAGGTTCGCGCCGAGCGCCTCGCCCCCCGAGCCGATGGCGCGCAGTCTCAGGCCCGCGGGTGGCACCGCCTGCCGCATCAGGCGCAGCGCGGTGGGCGGGATGAAGGCGTTGCTCACCCGCTCTTCGGCCATCAGGCGCAAGGCGGCCTCGGGGTCGAACCTGGCGAAACGGTGCGAGACCAGCGGCACGCCGTAATACAGGCAGGGGATCGCCATATCCATCAACCCGCCGATCCAGGCCCAGTCGGCGGGCGTCCAGCCCACGTCACCGGCTTGCGGAAAGAACCCCTGGCTCAGCTCCATGCAGGGCAGGTGCCCGAAGAGGAACCGGTGGGCGTGCAGCACGCCCTTGGGGTCGCCGGTGGTGCCGGAGGTGTAGATCATCACCGCCGGGTCCTCGGCGGCGGTGTCGGCGGAGGCCCGCAGCGGCGGGCCGGAGATGAGGTCGTCGAACCCGAGGACAGGCGCGCGCGCCGCCCCGGTGGTGATGATCGTGGAGAGCCCCGGCAGCTCGGGCGCCAGCGCCATGACGCGCGGCAGGGTAGCGGCGTCGGTGACGATGGCCGCGGCCCCGCTGTCGGACAGGCGGTAGCGCAGGGCGTCTTCCCCGAAAAGCGTGAAAAGCGGCAGCGACACCGCCCCGAGCTTCATCGCGGCGAAATGGGTGACGAGGACGGCGGGGTGCTGCGCCAGCAGGACGGCCACCCGGTCGCCACGCGCGACACCGCGGGCGGCCAGCGCGCCCGCCAGCGCGTCCGAGGCGCGCTTGAGCTGGCCATAGGTCCAGGTCTCGCGCCGTCCGTCGGCGTGGCGGTGGATCACCGCAACGCGGTCGGGCGCCACGGCGGCCCAGTCCTCGCAACAGGCCTGCGCGATGTTGAACCGGCGCGGAATGTCCCAGCGAAAGCCCGTGCGCAGCGCCTCCCACCCGGCGCGCTGCGTGAACAGCCGCCGGTCGGGCATGTCAGGCATCGGAGATGACGGTGAGGGTCGGCAACGCGGTCAGGGTGAGGCCAAGCGCCTGGTAGCCCGCCAGGGACAGCCGCGAACCCGAGCCCTGCTCGCCCCCCGAGGGGCGCAGCGTGACCACGATCGTGCGCCCGTCCTCGGCCACGACGCGGCCCGGCCCCTCTTCGGTGACCAGCGGCGTCTCGAGCCAGAGGCCCGGCTGGGTGGCATCGCCCAGGCTTGTGACGGAAAACCCGACGAATTGCCCCTCCCCTGTCGGGGCGGCCGGGGCCGCGGGCACAAGGGCAGCGGTCGCCGCGGCATCCACATCGGTGGGACCGCCGACGGGCGGTGTCTCGATCACCACGGGGTCCGGCGCGTCGCGCCCCCCGAAGAGGCCGCCGCCGAAAAGGCCGTTGCCGAAAAGACCGCCGCCGCCGCCGAACCCACCGGAACAGGCAGAAAGGGACAGCAGGCCAAGAGCAAGGATTGCGCGTTTCATGAGGCGCACCCTAGGGCCATTCGCAGGCCGCTTCAACAGCGCGGACGCAGATGCTTGCCGCCGCGCGATGTCGCGCTTACGTTGCCCGCATGGACAGCACAGCCCCCCTCATCGACCCGTTTCAGCGCGCGATCAGCTACCTGCGCGTCTCGGTCACCGACCGTTGCGATTTCCGTTGCGTCTATTGCATGGCCGAGAACATGACCTTCCTTCCCAAGAAGGAGCTTCTGACGCTCGAGGAGCTGGACCGGATGTGTTCCACCTTCGTCCGTCTGGGCGTGGAGAAGCTGCGCATCACCGGCGGCGAGCCGCTGGTGCGGCGGGACATCATGACCTTCTTCCGCGGCATGACCCGGCATCTGGAGGCCGGCACGCTCAAGGAACTGACGCTGACGACGAACGGCAGCCAGCTCAAGCGCTTCGCAGGCGAGCTTTACGACGCGGGCGTGCGGCGGGTGAACGTGTCGCTCGACACGCTCGACGAAAAGAAATTCGCAGACATCACGCGCTGGGGCCGCCTTCCGCAGGTGCTCGACGGGATCGACGCGGCGCAGGCCGCGGGGCTGCGGGTCAAGATCAACGCGGTGGCGCTCAAGGGCTTCAACGAGGACGAGCTGTTCGACCTGCAGGCCTGGTGCGCCGACCGCGACATGGACCTGACCTTCATCGAGGTCATGCCGATGGGCGATCTCGGCAACGAGAACCGGCTGGACCAGTACTGGTCGCTGAAAGACCTGCGCGCGCGGCTGGGCGAGCGGTTCACGCTGGTGGACCTCGCCGAACGCAGCGGCGGGCCTGCGCGTTACGTGCGGCTCGAGGAGACGGGGCAGAAGATCGGCTTCATCACGCCGCTCACGCACAACTTCTGTGAAAGCTGCAACCGCGTGCGGCTGACCTGCACGGGCGAGCTTTACATGTGCCTCGGGCAGGAGGACATGGCCGACCTGCGCGCGCCCTTGCGGGCCTCAAGCGATGATGCGCTGCTCGAAGACGCGATCCGCGCCGCCATCCTGCGCAAGCCCAAGGGGCATGATTTCGACTATTCCCGCCAATCCGTCGCAGGTCAGGTCAGCCGCCACATGAGCCACACCGGTGGGTGATGTCGCCCCCGGACGGTTGCGGCCTGCCCTGACGCTGGCGACAGCCGGGGCGGTCAGCCTGTTCGCCGTCCTGCTGGCCCACGAGTTCCTCGCGTTCGGCACCCAGCCCAACGACCTGATCGCGCCCGCGGGCGCGGTCTGCGTGGCACCGCCCTGCCTGACCACGGCGACGGTGGTGACGGGCCTTGTGGCCAAGGCCATCGGCGCGGGCGTCGTCTTTGCGATCATCGGGGCGGTCTGGACGGCGGGCCGGGCGCGCTGGCTGATCGCGGGCGGGTTCTTCGCGCTGCAATACCTGTGGTCGCTCGTGGGCATCGCTTCGGGCTACCGGGGGCATTTCGGCACCGCATGGGCGTGGTGGGAACCCTTCGCGGACCTGCTCTGGCACCCGGTCACCACACCCGCGCTGCTCATGGCGGGGCTGGCGGGCTGCCTCGGGCTTGACCGGCTGGTCAGGCCTTGGCGCATGGCCGGGGTGTGACGCTCAGGGCGCGGCGCGGGCCGTGAGGGCGGGGCCGGTCGGGCCGATCAGGACCAGCGCGCCAGTGTCGTCGATGTCGAAGGCATGGACCCCGGCCAATGCGTCGAAAAGCCGGCGCTCCTGCGCCATGACCGCCTCGGGGCAGGCCATCATGGTGGTCACCACCGCGCCGAACGCCAGACCCTCGCCGGTCATCTCCACGGCCCCGTTGAACCCGTTGCACGATCCGTTGCCGAAGACCCGCCCCGCGGCGTCGAAGCCGAGCGTGGCCTGCGCCGCCTCGATGACGCCCGCGCCGCCGATCTCCTCGACCACCCATGTCCGGCCCGTCAGCAGCGCCCAGGGGTCGCCGCCGCATCCGGTCAGCGTTTCATCGCCCATCGAGAGTGCCACGGTCTCGGGGTGCGGCAGGCCGCTCATGGTGTCGCGGCAGACCTCGGCCCCGCGTTCGAGGACGACATGCAGCGCGCGGGTGGGGTCGCTGGCGGTGACGATGATGTCACCGCTGGCCGACAGGTCGCTGTCGGTCACCTGAAGCGAGACCTCCTCGAACCCCGCGCGGGCGAGCGACAGGCTGCCCCGCGCGACCGTGACCGACCAGAACGGCTCGTTCCCCCCTGCCCGGAATTCCCCCTCGGGGAGCGGCAGGGCCGCGCGGCACTCGCTCGGGCCCGCGCCCGCGATGGACACCAACGCGCGGTCGCCCCGCAACCAGACCCAGGTCGCCGGATCTTCGGCCGCCGCGAAGCGCGCGCCCGAGGCGGCCGGGGCGGGCTGCAACACGATCCGCGCGCCGTCGCGGCCCAGCACCGCGGCCTCGCCTGCGAAACCGAGGCGGTAAGGCCCGTCCGTGCAGCGCAGCGCCGAGGTGAAGCCGACGGGCTGGAACCGCGGCAGGACCAACGCGCCGGGCTTTGCGGTGTCGCCCGCGCCCTGAACCGGCACCGGCACCGGCACCGGTTCGGAGAGCCACAGGACTTGCCCGTCGATGGCAAGGCCCGCGCGCAGGGTGGTGTCGGTGCCGGAGGGTATCCCGAGCGTGAAGGGGATCGGCACCTGCCGCCCTTCGGTCGGGATGCGCGCCTCGGCCAGAAGGGTGCCGTCCGGGCCGGTCGCCTCGAGCAGCAGGACCGCCTCGGGCGGAAGGGCCATCCGGTCGAGATAGGTCGCGCTGCCGGTCAGGCTGCGCATCTCCTGCGCGGTGGCGGTGCCGACCAATGCAAGAGCTGCAGTCAAGCCTGCGGCAAGGGCAAGGCGGACGGGACGGGGGGCGGGCATGGCGCGGCTCCGGCTGGGTGACGTGCCCGAGATAAGCGCGCCGGGGCCGACATGGAACAGGCGAGGTGCCGCGCCCGAGGGAGCGCGGCACCCCGAAGGCGCGGCTCAGGCCGCGGGCAGGCGACGCTCCACGATCTCGGCCCACCAGCTGCAGCCCGCCGGAATGGCCTCGTCGTTGAAGTTGTATTTCGGGTGATGGACATGCGCCGTGTCGCCGTTGCCGACAAGGATATAGGCCCCCGGCCGCGCGTTCGACATGAAGGCGAAATCCTCGCCCCCCATCACCAGCGGTGCCTCGGCACAGTCGCCCGAGACGGCGCGGGCGACCTCGGCGGCGAACTCGGTCTGTTCGTCCGAGTTCACCATCACCGGGTAATTCCGCGTGTAATCGAGCGTCGCGGAGCCGCCGAACATCGTGGCGGTGCCTTCGACGATGGCGGTCATGCGCTCTTCGGCCAGGTCGCGGATCTCGGGGTCGAGCGTGCGCACGGTGCCCTTGAGCGTCACCCTGTCGGGGATGACGTTGAACGCCGTGGACGAGGTCTCGAAACTGGTGACCGAAACGACGATGGATTTCACCGGGTCGGCGTTGCGGCTGGCGATGGTCTGCAGCGCCAGCACCATGTGGCTGGCCAGAACGGTGCTGTCCACCGTCTCGTGCGGCTTGGCGGCATGGCCGCCGCGGCCGAACACCTTGATCTCGAATATGTCCGTCGCGGCGAAGAACGGGCCCGAGCGGATGGCGAAACTTCCGGTCGGCACGCCGGGCCAGTTGTGCATCCCGTAGACCTCTTCGATGTTCCAGCGCTCCATCATGCCGTCGTCGACCATCTCCTTGCCGCCGCCGCCGCCCTCTTCGGCAGGCTGGAAGATGACCGCCACGGTCCCGTCGAAATTGCGCGTCTCGGCCAGATACTTGGCCGCACCCAGCAGCATGGCGGTGTGCCCGTCATGGCCGCAGGCGTGCATCGCGCCGGGGGTCTTGGAGGCGTAGTCGACGCCCGTTTCCTCGTGGATCGGCAGCGCATCCATGTCGGCGCGCAGCCCGATGGTGCGGCCCGACGCGTTCGACTTGCCCTTGATGATGCCCACGACACCGGTGCGCCCGATGCCGGTGACGATCTCGTCGCAGCCGAATTCACGCAGCTTCTCGGCCACCAGCGCAGAGGTGCGGTGGGTGTCGAACAGGATCTCGGGGTTCGCGTGGATGTCGCGCCGCCACTCGGTGATCTCGGGCAGCAGTTCGGCGAAGCGGTTCTTGACGGGCATGTCTATCGGTCTCCTGTGTGCTCGCACCGCCCTGAGGCGGCGCGCGGTCTGGTTTGCTCACACCGCCTTCAGGCGGCGTGCCGCTCTTGATTGCTCACACCGCCTGAAGGCGGCGTTCGACGATCTCGGCGAAGAAGCTCATGCCATAGGGCATGGCCTCGTCGTCGAAGACGTATTTCGGGTGGTGGCACATGGCGCTGTCGCCATTGCCGAGGAAGACATAGGCGCCGGGGCGTTCCTCCAGCATGTAGCTGAAATCCTCGGACGGCATGATCGGGTCGACATCGTCATCGACCGCGTTGGCCACCGCGCGGGCGGCCGCGACGGCATGGGCCGCGCCCTCGGCGTCGTTGATCGTCACCGGGTAGCCCGGATGCCAGATCACCTGTGCCTCTGCGCCATAGGCCGCCGCCGTATGGGTGGCGACCTCGCGGATGCGCCCCTCCATGATGGCGCGATATTCGGGGTCGAGCGTGCGCACCGTCCCCTCCATCCGAGCGACATCGGGGATGATGTTGGAGGCGTTGGAATCCGTCTTGAACGTGCCCACGGTCAGCACCACCCGGCGCAACGCATCGACGTTGCGCGACACGATGGAATGCAGCGCGATCACGATATGGGCGGCGACCAGCGTGGTATCGACCGCCTTGTGCGGCTCGGCGGCATGGCCGCCCTTGCCCTGCACGACGATCTCGAACTCGTCCGAGCTGGCCTGAAGCGGCCCCGGCCGCGTGACGATGGTGCCCACTGGGATGCCCGGCGCGTTGTGGATGCCGTAGACCTCGTCCACCTGCCAGCGGGTGAAGAGCCCGTCGTCGATCATCGCCTTGGCCCCCGCCCCGCCTTCCTCGGCGGGCTGGAAGATCAGGACGACCGTGCCGTCGAAATTCCGCGTCTCGGCGAGGTATTTGGCCGCCCCCAGCAGCATCGAGGTATGCCCGTCATGCCCGCAGGCATGCATCTTGCCGGGCACGGTCGAGGCATAGTCGAGCCCGGTCTCCTCATGGATCGGCAGCGCGTCCATGTCGGCGCGCAGGCCGATGGCGCGGCCCGGCCCGCGGCCCCGGATGATGCCGACGACACCGGTTTGACCCACGCCCTCGGTCACCTCGTCCACGCCGAACTCGCGCAGCTTTTCGGCGACGAAGGCCGCGGTTTCATGCACTTCGTAGAGCAATTCGGGGGTCTGGTGCAGGTGGCGACGCCAGCCCGTGACCTCGGGCAGCATCTCGGCGAAGCGGTTCCGGATCGGCATGGTCGTCTCCCTTCAATAAGCCCCCGCGCCCCTCAGGCGGCGGGCATGCGTCGTTCCACGAGTTCGGCGAAGAAGCTGCATCCGTAGGGGATGGCCTCGTCGTTGAAATCGTATTCGGGGTGGTGGACACCGGCGGTATCGCCGTTGCCGACATTGATGAAGGCACCGGGCCGCGCGTTGAGCATGTAGGCGAAATCCTCACCCCCCATGCGCGGCGGGCGGCCCCAGCGGACGCGATCCTCGCCCGCCACGGCGCGGGCGATCTCGGCGGCGATCCCGGCATTCTCGTCGTGGTTCACCACGACCGGGTAGCCGCGTTCATAGCGCAGGCGCGCCTCGCAGCCATAGGCCTCGGCGGTGGAGCGGATGAGCTGGCAGACGCGGGTTTCCGCGATGTCGCGGACATGCTCGTCCAGCGTGCGGACGGTGCCGCGGATCAGAACCTCGGAGGGGATGACGTTGAACGCCTCGGACGAGGTCTTCACCGTGCAGACGGAGACCACGATCTCCTTGATCGGATCGACGTTGCGGGCCGCCACGGTCTGCAGCGCCATGACCACGTTGCAGGCGGCGGGCGTGGGGTCGATGCACATGTGCGGCCGCGCGGCATGGCCGCCCTTGCCGACGATGGAGACCTCGAATTCATCGGCGGCCGCCATGATCGGGCCGGGCGAGACGCCGAACTCGCCCACCGGCAGGCCGGGCTCGTTGTGCATGCCGTAGACCTCGCAGATGCCGAAGCGCTCCATCATGCCGTCGCGCACCATCAGGTCGCCGCCGCCGCCGCCCTCTTCCGCGGGCTGGAAGATCAGCGCGACGGTGCCGTCGAAATTCCGCGTCTCGGCCAAGTACTTGGCCGCCCCCAGCAACATGGCGGTGTGCCCGTCATGGCCGCAGGCATGCATCTTGTTCGGCGTCTGCGACGCATGGGGAAGCCCGGTGTGTTCCTGCATCGGCAGCGCGTCCATGTCGGCGCGCAGGCCCACGCAATAGCCGCGGCTGTCGGTCTTGCCGCGGATCAGCGCGACGATGCCAGAGCGCCCGATCCCGGTGTGGATCTCGTCCACGCCGAAGGCGCGCAGCTTGGCCTCGACCAGCGCGGTGGTCTTGGGCAGGTCGAAAAGAAGCTCGGGGTTGGCGTGGATCTCGCGCCGCCACTCGGCGATCTCGGGCATCAGTTCCGCAAGACGGTTCTTGATCGGCATGGGTTACCCCTCCTGCAGGTGATCGAGGAGCCTGGACATCATCACGATGCCTTGCTCGAATTGCGCGACACTCAGGTATTCGTTGGGTTGGTGCGCCTGCGCGATGTTGCCCGGCCCGCAGACCACGGCGGAATAGCCCGCGGCCTGGAACTGGCCCGCCTCGGTGCCGTAGCTGACCACGCTCGAGCCGTTCTCGCCGGTCAGGCGGCGCACCAGCGCCTCGGCCGGCCCGTCCTCCTCGGCGCGCAGGCCGGGAACGTCCCAGCGCGGCAGCGCGGTGATGCCGGCCTCGGGGCGGACGGCCTTCATGCCGGCCTCGATCCGGGCGATCTCGGCGCTGATGCGCTCGGCCCATTCGGCATTGGGCTCGGCGGGCACGCAGCGCGCGGACAAGACGAAGGTGCAATCCTTCGCCGTGATGTTATGCGCCGTGCCGCCCTCGATCATGCCGACATGAAGCGTCGTGTAGGGCGGGTCATAATCGCTGGCGGGATCGGCGGCGGCGGCGTTGGCCTCGTTGGTGCGGTTGGCCCAGTCGATCAGCTTGGCCCCTTCCATGATCGCCGAGACGCCCGTGTAGGCGATGGAGGAATGCACCTCGTATCCGTGGAAATGCAGGTCGAAGCCCACGCCGCCCTTGTGGCCGTTCACGATGCCCCATTCCGTCGGCTCGCCGATGATGGCCAACGCCGCGCGCGGCATGTGGGCCTGCATCGCCTCGATCATCGGCGGGGCGCCGACGCAGCCGATCTCCTCGTCGCGGGTCAGGCACAATTGCAAGGGCCGCGTCACGCCGCGGCGATGCGCCTCGACCGTGGCCCAGATCGCCAGCGCGTCGAACCCTTTCATGTCGCAGGTGCCGCGACCGAAAAGCTTGCCGTCCTTCTCGACCACGGTGAAGGGGTCGGTGTCCCAGGCCTGCCCGTCGACCGGCACGACATCGGTATGCCCCGACAGGATCACGCCACCCTCGACCGGCGGCCCGGCATGGGCATAGAGCGAGGCCTTCTTCCCCGTCTCGTCATAGTCGCGGTGGCAGGTCAGGCCATGGCCTGAAAGGTAGTCCTCGACCCAGTCGACCAGCGCGAGGTTGCTGTCGCGGCTGACGGTCGGAAAGGACACGAGCTTGTCGAGCAGAGCGCGCGGGCTCAACACGTCTGGCATGGGATGCTCCGGGTGGTCACCGGGCGACCCTGTGCCAGCACCGCGGAAGCGTCAAGCCCGACGGCAAGAAACCTGCACAACCTCTGGGCAGTTGCTGAAACCGCGCGCAAGTCCAGCCGGATTGCGGCTTGTGACATGGAAATTTCATGTTACCGTGACCGCTAACGAAAGCTGCCCATGCTTTGACAAGAGGCGGCGCACCAACAGGTTGAGGAGCATCTGCCGATGCCCGACGGGGCCACGCCCTTCGTCCTTGACGTCAAGGACCTGAAGACCGTTTTCCGCACGCGGGGCGGTGAAGTTCACGCAGTCAACGATGTAAGCTTCACGCTGAAACCGGGCGAATTGCTCGGCGTCGTGGGCGAGTCGGGATCCGGCAAATCGGTGACGATGATGTCGCTGATCCGGCTCCTGCCGATGCCCCCCGCCGAGATCCGCGGCGGACAGGTGATGTTCGAGGGGCAGGACCTGGCCCGCGTCCCCGAAGAGACGATGCGCGCCATCCGCGGCGCGCGGATCGGCATGGTGTTCCAGGACCCGATGACCAGCCTGAACCCGGTGTTCACGGTCGGCTATCAGCTGATGGAACCGCTGCGCAAACACATGGGGATGGACAAGCGGGCGGCGGCGAACCGCGCCGTCGAGCTCTTGGAGCTGGTGGGCATCCCCGACGCGCGACGACGGCTCGGCGACTATCCGCACCAGTTTTCCGGCGGGATGCGGCAGCGCGTGATGATCGCCATCGCGCTGGCCTGCGACCCCAAGGTGCTGATCGCCGACGAGCCGACCACCGCGCTCGACGTGACGATCCAGGCGCAGATCCTCGAGCTGATCAAGGACCTGCGCCAGAAGCTCGGCATGGCGATCGTCTGGATCACCCATGACCTCGGCGTGATCGCGGGCATCGCCGACCGGGTGATGGTGATGTATGGCGGTCAGGTCGTGGAACAGGCCCCCGTGCGGGAGTTGTTCGCCAACCCCCAGCATCCTTATACAAGAATGCTGCTCGAGACCGTCCCCCACATAAAGGGCGCGCGCGCCGAGAAGCTGCGCGTGATCCAGGGCCAGCCGCCGATCCTGGCCAAGGCGCCGGAAAGCTGCCCCTTCATGGCGCGCTGCCCGCAGGCCTTCGACCGCTGCGCGGCGCAGAACCCCGCGCGCTACGACGTCGGCAATGGCCATGACGCAGCCTGCTTCTGGGATTTCAAGACAGGGGCGCCGCGCGATGTTTGACACCAGCAACGCCAAGAAACTGGTCGAGGTGCGCGACCTCAAGATGCATTTCCCGATCCGCTCGGGACTGCTGCGTCGCGTCACCGGGGCGGTGAAGGCGGTCGATGGCGTCAGCTTCGACATCTACGAAGGCGAGACGCTGGGCCTTGTGGGCGAAAGCGGCTGCGGCAAGTCCACCTGCGGCCGGGCGGTGCTGCGGCTTTACGAGCCGACGGGCGGGTCGATCAAGCTGGATGGCGAGGAAATCGCCCATGCCCCCTTCGACAAGCTGCGCCGCCTGCGGCCCAAGATGCAGATGGTGTTTCAGGACCCGCAGGCCTCGCTCAACCCGCGGATGACCGTGGCGGGCATCATCGGCGAGCCGCTCAGCGAGCATTCCGACATGAACGCCAAGGCGCGGCTCGAGCGGATCTACGAGCTGATGGACGCCGTGGGGCTGAACCGCGATTTCGCCAACCGCTACCCGCATGAATTCTCGGGCGGCCAGCGCCAGCGCATCGGCATCGCCCGCGCGCTGGCCTTGAACCCCAAGTTCATCGTCTGCGACGAACCCATCGCGGCGCTCGACGTGTCGATCCAGGCGCAGGTGGTGAACCTGCTGGAAGAGCTGCAAGCGAAACTGGGGCTGACCTATCTCTTCATCTCCCACGACCTGTCGATGGTGCGCCACATCGCCGACCGCGTGGCGGTGATGTATCTGGGCAAGGTCGCCGAGCTCGCCCCGCGCGACGGCCTCTACGACGAGCCGCTGCACCCCTACACGCAGGCGCTGCTCTCGGCCGTGCCCGAGCCCGACCCGACGCTGCACGATGAGGCGAACCGCATCATCCTGCAGGGCGACGTGCCCAGCCCCGCGAACCCGCCCGAGGGCTGCAATTTCTGCACGCGCTGCCCGAAGGTGATGGACATCTGCCGCAAGATCGACCCCGAGTTCCGCGAGGTGAAGCCGGGCCGTTTCGTCGCCTGCCACCTTTATGCCGAAGATACCAACCAGACCGCGGCCAACGCGGCCGAGCCCGTTGGGGCCTGAGCATCCAACAAGGAGAGAGAGACAGACAAATGAAAAGAACAACCCTTCTGCTGGGCGCGACCGCGCTGGCAATGGCGCCGGCGGCGGTCTGGGCCGACGCCCATTCCGAACGCGGCTCGTCCGGTCACCTGAACATCATCTACTGGCAGGCGCCTTCGACGCTGAACCCGTATCTCTCGGGCGGCACCAAGGAAGTCGAGTCCGCCTCGCTGATCCTCGAGTCGCTGGCCCGCTTCGACGACACCGGCACCATGGTGCCTTGGCTGGCCGCGGATATCCCGACGGTCGAGAACGGCGGCGTGTCCGAAGACCTGACCTCGATCACCTGGACCATCGCCGAAGGCGTGACCTGGTCGGACGGCAGCGCGCTGACCGCGGCCGACTTCATCTTCACCTGGGAATACTGCACCCATCCCGAGGGCGGCTGCGCGCAGGCCAGCTCCTATGATGGCGTGACCGCGGTAGAAGCGGTCGGGGACAACCAGGTCCGCGTCGTCTTCGGCAGCCCGACCCCCTTCCCCTATACCGCCTTCGTCGGCTCCGAGAGCCCGGTCCTGCAGGCCGCGCAATTCGCCGACTGCCTCGGCGCCCGCGCGCCCGAGTGCACGGACGCCAACTTCGGCCCGATCGGCACCGGCCCCTTCGTGGTGGATGACTTCCGCCCGAACGACGTGATCGAGCTGTCGGCGAACCCGAACTTCCGCTTCCCCGACCGTCCCTACTTCGCAACCGTGACCTTCAAGGGCGGCGGTGATGCGACGGCGGCGGCGCGCTCGGTCTGCGAGACCGGCGAGTTCGACTACGCCTGGAACCTGCAGATCGACCCGACGATCCTGGCCGACATGGAAGCGCAGGGCAACTGCACCGTCGTGACCGCCTTCGGCACCTCGGTCGAGCGTCTGCACCTGAACCAGACCAACCCCGACCCGGCCCTGGGCGACATCCGCTCGACCGCCGAGGCAGGTCCGCACCCGTTCCTGACCAACCCGATCATCGGTCAGGCCATGTCCATGGCCATCGACCGCGCGCTGCTGGTCGAGATCGGCTACGGCGCAGGCGGCCAGCCGACCTGTAACGTTCTGCCCGCACCCGAGCTCTATGCCTCGACCGCCAACGACGCCTGCCTGACGCAGGACATCGCCGGCGCGAACGCGCTGCTCGACGAGGCCGGCATCGTCGACACCGACGGCGACGGCATCCGCGAGTATGAAGGCACGCCGATCAGCGTTCTCTACCAGACCTCGACCAACGCCGTCCGCCAGGACACCCAGGCGCTGGTCAAGGAATGGTGGAGCCAGATCGGCATCGACACCGAGCTGCGCAACATCGACGCGTCGGTCTTCTTCGGCGGTGACCCGGCTTCGCCCGACACCTTCCAGAAGTTCTATGCCGACATCGAGATGTATACCAACAACTTCGCCGGTGTGGACCCGCAGGCCTACATGGCCAACTGGGCCTGCGACGAATGGCCGGGCCCGGACAGCCAGTGGCAGGGCTCGAACATCCAGCGCTTCTGCTCGGAAGAGTATGACGCCCTGATCGTCGAGATGGCGGGCACCGCCGACCTCGCCCGTCGCGGCGAGATCGCCCGGATGCAGAACGACATGCTCGTTCAGTCCTACTCGATCATCCCGCTGATCCACCGCGGCGGCGTCTCGGCGCATGCCTCCTCGATCGAGGGCATCCGCATGTCCGACTGGGACAGCGAGCTGTGGAACATCATGGACTGGCGTCGCGCTGAATAAGCGTCACCCCTGAACACCGGCCCGCGCCGACCCCTCGGCGCGGGCCAACCCGCGAAACCGAAACTTCTGACCCGAGGCGTTGGCCCATGCTGACCTACACGATCCGTCGCCTGATCCTTGCGATCCCGACGCTTCTGTTCATCAGTTTCATCATCTTCCTGATCGTGAAGCTTTCGCCGTCCGACCCGACGGCGGGCCTTCCCTTGACGATCCCGCCGGAGGTGCGCGAGCAGATCCGCGAAAGCCTGGGCGTGAACGACCCGGTGCTGATCCAGTATTTCAAATGGCTCAAGCTGATGGTCTGGGACGAGCCGCTGCACCTGATCGAGGGATGGACGGGCTTGAACGTCGCCCCCGACGACGGGGCGCGCATCATCTCCTACCAGACGCGCAGCCCGGTGATGGACCTGATCGTCCAGCGCATGCCGCAGACGCTGTGGGTGGTGGGCACCTCCTATATCGTCGGCATCCTGATCGCCCTGCCGCTCGGCATCATCTCGGCCTACAAGCAATACTCGGTCTTCGACCAGGTCGGCACCTTCGTGTCGATGGTCGGCTTCTCGGTTCCGACCTTCTTCACCGGCGTCCTCTTCATCGTGATCTTCGCCGTCCACCTTGGCTGGTTCCCGTCGGTCTACGACACCACCCACGAGGTGACGGATTGGGACAGCTTCGTGGTGCAGGTGAAGCAGATCATCATGCCGGTGATGGTGCTGGGCCTCTATAACGCGAGCCAGATCAGCCGCTACATGCGCGCCTCGATGCTCGACAACCTGAACCAGGATTACGTGCGCACCGCGCGCGCCAAGGGGCTTGGCGAACAGGTCGTCGTGCTGGTCCATGTCCTGCGCAACTCGATGATCCCGGTCATCACCGTGATCGCGCTGAACATCCCCGCCGTCTTCGGCGGCGCCATCATCACCGAACAGGTGTTCAAGGTGAACGGGATCGGCCAGTTGCTGATCATCGCCATCCAGGGCGGCGACGTGCCCGTGGTGCAGACCGTCAGCGTGATCTTCGCGGTGCTGATCGTGCTCTTCAACCTTCTCGCCGACGTGCTTTACGGCGTGCTCGACCCGAGGATCCGCTATGACTGACAGTGCCGACGGCCCGAACCAGCCGCTGCAGACGGCCGGCGCGACGCCCGCGGGTGCCGCCCCGGTGATGGAGTTCGAGACCTACCGCGCCCCCCGCAACCAGTGGTGGGATGTCTGGGACCAGTTCAAGACGCACAAGGGCGCGCTCTTCGGGCTGGGCTTCTTCATCTTCGCCATCCTCTTCGTCACCATCGGCCCGCTGGTCTGGACGATCGACCCCCAGCAACCCTTTGCCGGGCCGCGCAACTCGGACCCGACATGGGCGCATCCGATGGGCACCGACCAGCTGGGCCGGGACACGATGGCCCGCATGATGGCGGGCGGGCAGATCTCCATCGCCGTGGGCATGGTGGCGATGCTGCTCGCGCTGTTCCTCGGCACGCTGATCGGGGTGATCGCGGGCTATTTCAAGAAGCTCGACGGCCCGCTGATGCGGCTGACGGACCTGTTCCTCGCCATGCCGCTCCTGCCGCTGCTGCTCGTGATCATCATGCTGTTCCGCGACCAGCTGCGCGCGGCCTTCGGGCCGGAGGGGGGCATCTTCATCCTCATCGTGGTGGTGATCGGGGCGACCTCGTGGATGCAGACCGCCCGCGTGGTGCGCGGCGACGTGCTGGCGATCAAGGAACGCGAATTCGTGCTCGCCGCCCGCTCCATCGGCACGCCGAGCCACCGGATGATCACGCGCCACCTGTTGCCCAACGTGATGTCGCCGATCATGGTCTCGGCCACGCTGGGCATCGCCAACGCGATCATCACGGAGTCGGCGCTGTCCTTCCTCGGCCTTGGCTTCCCGTCGGATTTCCCGACCTGGGGCAAGCTTTTGTTCGACGCGACCGACTTCCTCCAGCAGCACCCCGAGCGGGTGATCTGGCCCGGCATGATGATCTCGCTCACCGTGCTTGCGGTGAACTACATCGGCGACGGGCTGCGCGACGCGCTGGACCCCCGCATTCGCGGGCGGTAAGGGTGCGGAAACCTGCAGGTTTCCGGTCCGAAAAACTGCAGTTTTTCGCCCGGGAAAACTGCAGTTTTCCATGGACCAACGGACAAAGGCCCGCCCATGCCCTGGCTTTACCTGATCGTCGCCATCGCCGGTGAGGTGATCGGCACCACCGCGCTGAAAGCCTCGGACGGGTTCACGCGGGCTGGCCCCGCCGTGGTCGTGGTGATCGGCTATGCCATCGCCTTCTATTTCCTCGCGCTTGTGCTGCGCACGATCCCGCTGGGCGTGACCTACGCGATCTGGTCGGGCGTGGGCGTGGCGGCCGTCACGCTGATCGGGTGGCTGGTCTACGGCCAGCGGCTCGACGGGCCGGCGATGCTGGGCATCGGGCTGATCGTGGCGGGGGTCGTGGTGCTGAATGTCTGGTCGGGCGCGACGCCGGACTAGGGCGGGTCGCGGTCATTCGCATTCACGCGATCCGCTCTACCGATTTGATTTCGCATGTTCGAGGCGCGCAAAACCGGTTCCCACTTTTGCGCAAGATGCTTTAGGGGCGCGTCGGCGTCAGCGCCCGCCCGAAAAGCACCGCAAGCCTGTCGCGCGCCGCCGCATAACCCTCGCGGTCGACGCCAAGCGGCTTCAACCCGTCGAGGGCGGCCAGCATGGCCTGCGCCGTGACATGCGGGTCGGGGCCCGCCCCCGTCATCGAGATGCGGCCCGCCGCAACGCCCGCCTGCATCCAGGTCGCGTAGACATCGGCCAGCCGGTCATGTCCCGCAGCGATCACGTCGCGCGCGGCGGATTGCTTGAGCGACAGCAACTCGTCCGCATGGGGCGAGGCCATCATCTCGACCGCGGCATCGCCGGTCTGCGCGGCAAAGGCGGCGCGCAAGGCGTCGGTCGGTGACTGCTCTTCGGCCAGAACCTCGGCCACCAGGCTGACGGCGGCCTCGTGGTAATGCGCCATCAGCGCGCGGAAGATCTCGGACTTGTTCCTGTAATGCAGGTAGAGCGCCGCACGGCTGATGCCGGCCGCGTCGGCGATATCCTGCATCGAGGCGCGACGGACGCCGAATTGCAGAAAGGTCGCGTAAGCGGCCACCAGCACCCCGCGCGAGCGGTCAGGGGCCAGCGCAAGAATGCGCTCGGTGAGGGTCCGGGGAAGGGGTGTCGCGTCCATGACAGGGGAATGACAAAAATCGTCAAATCTGTCAATTGAACAGTCTGACACTATGTGCTACTTTTGTCATTGCGCCAGAAGCGGAGGGCACCCATGGCCACCATTCTCACCGTCAACGGAACCGAGCACCGGGTCGACCTGCCGGACGATGTGCCGCTTCTGTGGGTCCTGCGCGACGAGATCGGGCTGACCGGCACGAAATACGGCTGCGGCGTCGCCGCCTGCGGCGCCTGCACCGTCCAGATCGACGGCGAGGCCGTGCGGTCCTGCCAGGTGGCGCTGGCCGATGTCTGGGGCGAGATCACCACGATCGAGGGGCTGGGCAATCCGCAGGCGTTGCATGCGCTACAGGCGGCCTGGGTCACGCACCAGGTCGCGCAATGCGGCTACTGCCAGTCGGGCCAGATCATGCAGGCGGCAAGCCTGCTGGCCCGGACACCCGAGCCGACGGACGCGGACATAGACGCGGCCATGTCGGGCAACCTCTGCCGCTGCGGCACCTATCCGCGCATCCGCGCCGCGATCCATGACGCGGCCCGCGCGCTGCAGGAGGGGTGAGCCATGGCGAACTGGGGCAAGATCGCGCGACGCAGCTTCCTGATCGGCTCGGCCGCCGTGGCGGGCGGCGTCGCCTTCGGCGTCTGGCAGTACCGCCGCGCCTTGCCGAACCCGCTGCAGCCGGGCGAGGGCGAGGTCGCGTTGAACCCATGGATCATCATCGACCGCGAGGGGGTGAAGCTGGTCGCCGCGCGGGCCGAGATGGGACAGGGCGTCTACACCACCCTGCCCGCGCTGCTGGCCGAGGAGCTGGACGTCGCCTGGGAAGACGTGCGCGTCATCCATGGCCCCGCCGCACAGGCCTATTACAACGCCGGCCTGATGAGCCACGCCCTGCCCTCGACCGATTACGACCGGACCGCCTGGCAGGAGATGATGGTGGAGGCGATGTCGGTCCTGCCCAAGATGATCGGGCTGCAGGTGACCGGCGGCTCGACCTCGACGCTGGACGCCTACGAGAAGCTGCGGCAGGCGGGCGCGACCGCGCGCGAGGTGCTGAAACAGGCCGCCGCCGCGCGGCTGGTCCTGCCGGTGGAGGCGTTGTCGACGGAAAACGGGCGCGTGATCGCGCCGGGCGGGATCGAGCTGACCTATGCCGAGCTGGCGGAAGACGCCGCCGGGATCGACCCGCCGCGCCGCGTGGCGCTGAGGCCCGCGTCCTCGTGGAAATACCTCGGGCGCGCCATGCCGCGGCTCGACATGGTTGAGAAGGTGACCGGGCGGGCCGAGTTCGGCATCGACAAGCGCCTGCCGGGGATGCGCTTTGCCACCGTGCGGATGTGCCCGCGGCTAGGGGGCGCGATGCGCGCCTTCGACGCCTCGGCCGCCGTGGCGATGCCGGGCGTCGAGCGGGTGATCGACCTCGGGACAGGCATCGCCGTTGTGGCGACAAACACCTGGCTTGCCATGCGCGCCGTCGAGGCGGTCGAGATCGAGTGGGGGCCCGCCCCCTACCCCGAGACCTCCGAGGCGCTTATGGAGGTGATCCGCACGGCGCTGGAGGGCGAGGCGAACTCGACGCTGCGCGACGAGGGCGACGTGGAGCGGATGGAGATCCAGCCCGCGGACCGGGTAATCGAGGCGGAGTATACCGTGCCCTGGCTCGCGCACGCCACGATGGAGCCGATGAGCGCGGCGGCCCATTTCACCGGCGACCGGCTGGAGATCTGGACCGGCAGCCAAGCGCCCGGTTTCGCGGAAGAGGCTGCCGCGCGCGCGGTGGGGTTGGAGCCGGAGCAGGTGAGCTGCCATGTCACCTATCTCGGCGGTGGCTTCGGGCGTCGGGGCGAATACGACTTCGTCGTGCTCGCCGCCCGCGTGGCGCAGGCCATGGCGGGCACGCCGGTGCAGGTGACGTGGTCCCGCGAAGAGGACATGCGCCATGATTTCTACCGCCCCGCCGCGGCGGCGCGGATGCGCGGCGTGATCCGCAACGGTTTTGCCCATGCGCTCGAGGGGCGGGTCGCCGCCCCCTCGGTCACGCGTCAATCCATGGCGCGGCTGACCGGCAGCGCCCCCCCCGGCCCCGACAAGGGGCACGTCGAGGGGATGTTCAACCAGCCCTACGCGATCCCGAACTACCGGGTGACCGGGCACCTGGCGGAACTGTCTGTGCCCGTCGGCTTTTGGCGGTCGGTCGGCAACTCGTTCAACGGCTTCTTCATGGAAAGCTTCATCGACGAGATGGCGCTGGCCGGTGGCCGCGACCCGCTGGGCTTCCGGCTGGAGCTGGCACGCAACGAGAATGCGCCCACCGCGGGCGTGCTCGAGGCCGTGGCCGAGATGTCGGGCTGGTCCGCCCCGCGGGCCGAGGGGACGGGCATGGGCGTTGCGATGACCCATTCCTTCCACACGCCCGTGGCGGTGGTGGTGGAAGTGGCCGACCGCGGCGGCGAGATCGCGCTGACGCGGGCCTGGATCGCCTGCGACGTGGGCACCGCGCTCGACCCGTCGATCATCGAGGCGCAGATGGTGGGGGGCCTCGTCTACGGGCTGTCGGCGGCGATGATGGAGGAGATCAGCTTCGCAGGCGGCGAGGTGGAGCAGTGGAACTACCCCGACTACGACGCGCTGCGGATGGGGCAGATGCCGGAGGTCGAGGTGCGCATCCTCGAGACGCAGGGCCATATCGGCGGCGTGGGCGAACCCGCGACGCCACCTGCCGCCCCGGCGCTGACCAATGCGATCTTCGACCTGACCGGCGAGCGCATCCGCGACCTGCCGCTGAACCGGCGTGTCCGTTTCGTGATCTGAGGGGGCTTTGCGGCGTGGCTCGGCCTGCGGCCTGCGCCCACGACCGCGGTGGCACCGCTGGCGCGGTGCGGTCGGTGCGGTCGGCTGGCGCTGCGTGGAGTGGTGATGCTGTTCCAAAAGGGGGGGCTCTGCCCCCGTCCTTCGGACTCCCCCTGTCTATGAGGAATCGGTTTAGGTTTATGTGCGGATGGCATCCCGTGCTCCCCGGAGGCGTTTGAGCCTGGATCCCGGCCTGGGAGCCATCCGCGTCACAATAGCAACCTGAACTATTGCTCGGGGCTGTTCACCGCAGACCCCGCAGACAGGGTAAGGAACCACATGTCCCAAGTCTATATCGGCGTCGATATCTCCAAGAACTGGATCGACATCTCTCACCCCGTCCACGGGTGCGCCCGGCACGCCATGGATGACCTGGATGGCTTTGCCGCACAGGCCAGCGCGGAGCAGGCCATCGTCCTCTTCGAGGCCACCGGGCGCCATGACAGACCGCTGGCCCTGGCCCTGCGCACCGCCGGGGCCCGCTTCGTCCGGCTCACACCCACAGCGCCCAAAGACCTTGCCCGGCTGCTCGGGATCAAGGCGAAGTCCGACCGGGCGGATGCTGTCCTGCTGCGGCGCTATGGTGAGCTGCTTCAGCCCGCCCCACAGGACGCGGCCCCGCAAGACACGGCAGCTCTCAGGGAATATATCGTGCGCAGGCGGCAACTTGTCAGCCTGCGCCAGATCGAACGGACCCGCGCGGCAGAGCATATGCCCGCCCAGGTCGCCGCCTCGGGAGCGCGCGTCATTGCCCTGCTCAGCGATGAGATCGCAGCGATCGACGCCCTGATCGCGGCCGAGATAAAGCAGTCCGAGCCGTTGTCGTGCAAGGCACGCAGGCTGCAGACCGCACCAGGGGTGGGGCCGGTGACCGCCGCGACGCTTCTGGCCGAACTGCCGGAACTGGGCCAGCTGAACGCACGCAAGCTGGCGGCCCTGGCAGGCCTTGCTCCCATGGACAACGACAGCGGGCAACGGCACGGTCGCAGGCGGATCAAAGGTGGACGCTGCACGGTGCGCCGCGCGCTCTACTCGGCCGGCATGCACGCCAGCAGAGGCGCAGGTGCGCTCCGCCCTTTCCGGGACACTTTGGTCGAACGCGGAAAGCCTCCGAAAGTCGCCATCACCGCCGCCGCAAGAAAACTCCTCACCATCCTCAACGCCATGATCCGAGACCAAAAGGACTTCAGCTACACAACCTGAAAATACTATTGCCGGGATACTTGTGAAACGGAGAAGCAGGGCGCGAGGCGGGATCGTTAGGCGCTGGTGGGGACTTGGCCCGAGGTCATGGCCGCACGGCGGCACCGGCGCGTCTGCAGAGTCACCGCTGCTGCACCCTTCTGGCCCTGCGCGTTCGCATGCCCCGCGGCCCCCGGCGCATGCGCGCCGCATGTTGGCGGGTCTGGCGGCATGACCGGGGGGCGGCGGCGGCGCGTTAACCTTGATGCGGGGTTAACACGCCGGAGGGACCGGGAAGGCCTTTTTCGAGGGTGGTGTGGCGTCACCCCACGTCGCGGAAGCAGCGGAAACCGAGGTGGTAGTTGCGGTGGCTGGCTTCGGACATCACGCGGGTGCCGTGCCAGAAGGGCGCGCGCCAGCGGGCCCAATGCTCATGGGCGCGGATCGTGTCCCAGATGAACCACGACCCCTTCATCTCGGTCACGCCCAGGCTGGTGGAGCCGCGGCTTGCCATCTGGTCCTCGGCAAGGGGCAGGTTCATGTGTTCGGCCGCGTTGCCGTCGATGTCATGGACCCCCAGCGGCGAGCGGCACTCGGGGAAGGAACCCGCCGGGTAGGTGTTCGAGCCGCATCCCGTGAAGCTGCCGCCGTTGCAGGACGCGGTCTTGAAGCTGCCGGTCGCGCAGACCCCCGCGCGCCAGCTGCCGATGGAATAGGTGCCCGAGGTGTTCGCGTAGCGCTGGTTGTGCAGGCTGCGCATCGTGTTCACGGCCGGCGACATCCCCATGCCCCGGACCCGCTCGAACGGGTAGTCGGGCGGCAGCAGTTGACCCGCGGCCGCCCCTTCCCATTCATGCGCGTCGCCCATCCGCTTGCCCTCGGCGGCGCAGAGCTGCGCGGCCTCGTTGGCGCGGACCCAGACCACGGGGTAGGCGAGCGGGATATTGGGATATTCGAACATGTCGGCGCAGACCGTCGCATCCGAGGGGCCTTGCGTCGCCGGATCGTAGAGCGGCACCATGAAGGGTTCGCCGCAGATGCGCTCGTAGTCCCGGTTGCGGTAGCTGTTGCGCACCTGCTCGACCGAGCCGCCAAGCCGCGCCGCGGCCTCCTCGGGGGTCAGCGGGTGGCGCGTGACCGAGGGGTTGCCCTGCCCCATCCAGCCGTTCGGAGAGGCCGCGAAGATCGCGCGCACGCGGGTGATCTCGGCGTTTGACAGGCCGCGGATATCCTGCATCTGGCGGAACATCGCCTCGTTCCGCTCGGCAAGGCTTTGCGCCGCGGCGGGCAGCGACAGCAGGGTGACGGCAAGCGTGGCGAGGGCAGTCTTGAGCAGGCGACGGGACATCGGGGTCATTCCTCCGGTCTGACGAGGTAGAAGAAATCTCGGTTGTCGGGGGCGGCGATGAAGCGGGGCACGGCCCCGCCGCTGCCGCGCGGATCGGACTCGGCCATGCCGGACACGAGGTGGCGCGTCTCGATCTCGTCGCCGTCACGGGTGTAGACGGCGAGATAGGTCAGCTCCTGGCTGTTCATGTCCAGCAGCATGGCATAGTCGCAGTCATAGGCTTGGAAGGTGCGCGCCATGCCCGACGGCGTGACCGAGGAGAAATAGGCGTAGATCAGGAACGGCCGACCGCCGATCTGACGCATGCAGGCCCCGCCGCGCAATGTCCGCAGCTGCGCCTCGGCCGACCCCGACCAGTTGCCGCCCCCCCAGGAGGTGACCTGGCTGCCCGGCACGCCGTTCTCGATCAACGGCACGCCGTTCTGGCGGGCAAAGACCATCTCGCCGAGGCGGGCGGCGTCGGCCTCGGCCCAGGTCCCCATGCCGACCTCACCCTCGGTGGTGACATAGAGCGTGGCAAGCCCCGGCCAGAGCCGCGAGAACAGCACGCCATGCGACAGGAACCCGTAGTGGTTGCCCCAGTTGAAGGTCGCCCATTGGCCGAAGCGCCACGCGCCATGGTCGCGCTTGAACCCGCCGGTGAAGGTCGCCGCCACCCGGTCATAGAGGTTGGGCGACAGCATGCCGGTGAAGACCAGCGGATCGGGCCGGTCGAACCCGTCCGGGCCGGGGGCCTGGTAATGGCGGCCAGCCCCCGAGGGGCGCGAGGACCATTCGAGACCGGGATGATCGGTGCCGATCTCGTAGCCCAGTTCGAACCGGGTCAGGTCGAAGGCCACGAGATAGACATCGGCGTTGCGCTCGACCCCGTCGAGCCCGTTCGCGCCCGGCACGTCGAAGACCTCGCGGGCGATCATGCCGGGCTGCATGGCGCTGGCATAGATGCCGGGGGCATCCTCGATCTCGTACCAGGACCCCGCGGTGACACGGCCCGCGTCATCGCCCACCAGGTCGAAGCCCCAATAGGGCCGGATCTGCGGCGTCCGGTCGAGCCGCGCGGTGCCCAGCAGGGCGACACCGTCGATGTCTTCCTCGGCCTCGATCCCTTCGGACGAGACCATGAAGGCGTCCTCGTAGAAGGCGCCCTTGATCAGGTTCACGATGGAATCGCCGAAGATCACGTTGTCGCGCAGGAATTGCGACACGGCCTCGCGGGTGGTGCGGTTGCCGCGCACGGGGTTGCGCACGAAGAGCGACCAGTCGCAGACCGGCGCGAAGGGCAGATCGCTCGCGCGGGCCTCCTCGAGCGCGCCATCGGCCCAGGGGCGGCAGTCGAACACCTCTCCGTCGCGGTCGATTCGAAGCGCCGGATCGTCGCCGCCGACCAGCGACAGCCGCGTGCCCTCGGCATCGCCGCTTTCGAGGTGAACGCTCTGCGCGCGGCCCGAAGCGGGCGCGATCTCGAGCACGAACCAGTGGTTCACAGCGGGATTGAGAGAGGTCAGCGTGAACCGCGTGCCCGCGGCATCGACCGCGCCCTGGTCGTTGCGCAGCGGGTTGAGGGCAAAGACGCTGCCGGGAATGTCGCGGGCAAGCTGGGCCTGCTGCACCTCGAGACGGGCGGGATCCGGCAAGCCGATGCCGTCGGCAAGCGCAGCGGGCGGCACCAGCCCGAGGATGCAGGGCGCGACCGCACGAAGGACATGACCGAAAGACCGAGATCTGGACAAGGCGAACTCCAAAACGGGACAGGGGGAAACAGCACATGCGCATGGCAATCCCCCAAGTGTTGCAACACCTTGCCCCGTGACGCAACGCTTGGAAGCCCGCCTTGCCTTCGCAACGCCCCCAAAGGGGGGCATCGCGCATCCACCGGGCGGAGGCGCACAAGAACAAGGCACCCCGACCGACCGCCCCCGCCCGTCTGACCTGCATCCGCTGCGCATCTCCTGCGCGTTAACCAGTTGTTAACCGATGGACGCAACTGTCGGTCGGCGGGCCGGGTCCGGCCTGCGCGGCGGTCCGGGGGAACGGGTACCAGGCCGCGAACGGGGGACGTGAACGTGGTGAAGGGGCGGGGGCGCAGATGACACGGGACAGGGCGATCGGCGAAGGGTCCGGCATGGACGCCGGGGCGGCTTCGGCGCGCGGAAGGGAGCGCGCACAGGTGCAGGGCGGGGCGCAGGGCGGCCAGCCCGACCTTGCGCGGTCGCCGCTGGCACGGTTGCGCGCGCAGGTCGCAGAGGGCGATCCCGGCGGGACGGCGGACAGCGGCGCGGCACCGGCACCCACGCCCGATCACCCCGAGGCTCTCGACCTCATCGTCGAGGCGGCCCTTGCCGCGGGTGCGATTCAGGCCGCCCGCGCGGCGGTCGCCGAGGCGGAGGCCGAGGGGCGGCTCCCGCCTTGGCGGGTCGCCTGCCACAAGGCGCGAATCGCGCTGGCCACGGGCGACCTGCTGGCGGCCCGCGCGATTCTCGTGCTGGCGCTGGACGCGGCACCGGGCAATGCCGCGCTCAGGGCCCTGCTGGCCGAGGCGATGGTCGCCGCGGGCCATGCCGCGGATGCCCGCGCCGTGCTGGGCCACATCGGCAGCCCGCCGGTGAACCCACCCCCCGAGGCGGCGCGCCCGCCCGGCACCACCGGCACCACCGGCAGCGCCGTGGCGCGATCCGGGCCGGACCCCGCGCAGGGCTGACACCGCACCCGACCCCGGAACCCGACGCCGCGCGGCATCGCGGGGTTTGACCTATCGGCGCGCAGCGACCATGCTGGCCCGCGGGGGGCGGAAAGGGACGCGATGCGCATCGACGGGCTGCAATACGCAAACTGGTCGGAAACGATCTTTCGGCAGATGCGCGACGGCGGCCTCGATGCCGTGCATGTCACCGTCGCCTATCACGAAACCTTCCGCGAGACAGTGTTGCAGCTGGAACGCTGGAACCGCTGGTTCGAGCGTCATCCCGACCTGATCCTCAGGGGCAGCACCGCCGCCGACATCGACCACGCGCGCGATACGGGGCGCACCGCGATCTTCTTCGGCGCGCAGAACCCCTCGCCCATCGAGGATGACATCGGACTGGTCGAGATCCTGCATAGGCTGGGCCTGCGTTTCATGCAGTTGAGCTACAACAACCAGTCGCTTCTGGCGACCGGCTGCTACGAGGCCGAAGACCCCGGCCTGACCCGCATGGGCCGCGCCGTCATCGCCGAGATGAACCGCGTGGGCCTTGTCGTCGACATGAGCCATTCCGCCGACCGCTCGACCCTCGAGGCGGCCGAGGTGTCGGCCCGGCCCATCGCCATCACCCATGCCAACCCCGCCGCCTGGCACCCTGCGCGGCGCAACAAGTCCGACGCCGTGCTGCGCGCGGTGACCGCGCGCGGCGGGATGCTGGGCTTTTCGCTCTATCCCCATCATCTGAAGGACGGCAGCGCCTGCACGCTCGACAGCTTTTGCCGGATGATCGCCGAGACCGCAGACCGCTACGGGGTCGAGCACCTGGGGATCGGCTCGGACCTGTGCCAGGACCAGCCCGACAGCGTGGTCGAATGGATGCGCGTGGGGCGCTGGACCAAGGACATCGACTACGGCGAAGGCTCGGCCGCCGCGCCGGGCTTTCCGCCGATGCCCGACTGGTTCCGCGACAACCGCGATTTCGGGCGGCTGGCCGAGGGGCTGGCCGCGGTGGGACTGTCCCACGCCGAGATCGAGGGGGTGATGGGCGGCAACTGGTATCGCTTCTTCGCCGCGAATTTCGGGCCCGCGCCATGACCGAGGCGGGCCGCGACCACACCACCCAGCTCCGCCCGCCCGCCGACGTGATGCGGCTGTCGCGGCTGGGTTCGCTGCACCAGTGTCGCCTGAGCTTCATGCGCCAGCTGACGCGCCGCATGGCGCGCGAGGGCTGGCGGATCGCCTGCGCCGACTGGCGGATCGACGCGGCGGGCGTGGGCCATGCCGTCTACGCGGTGCAGACACCCGTCCGCAGCTACGCGCTGGTCGCCTTCGCCCATGACCTGCCGCCTGAGAAACGCAGCGACCGCGTGATCGCCGAGGCATGGGACGCGACCTTTGCCCTGTTCGACGGGCTGCCCGAGCCCGCGGATATCGCGCGGCTCGCCGCCAACGTCCCCCTGCAGGAGGCGGGACGGATCACCGAGCGCGAGCTGTGCCTGAGCCGCGCGAACCGCTCGGTGCGGCTGTGGGACCATGTCGTCGCCCGGCTGGCCGAGGGGCAGCAGCCCGACCCCGCACAGCTGGCCGAGGTCGGCTACCTGATGCGCACCACGGCGGTCTACGGCTCGGGCAAGTTCGGCGCCGCCGACCGCGTCCTGATCGAGGACCGCCCCGAGCTGCACGCGCCCTTCCAGGCCGAGATGCTGACCGTCTACCTGATCCGCCTGTTCGTGCGCGACCTGGTCGAGCACATGGCCCGCGCCCGTGCCGATGCCCGCGGCGGCGCGAGGGCCGCGCGGCTCGATGCGGGGGCGGCGCAGGCGCTGGGGATCGGCAATTCCACCGGCCTCGGGATGGCGCCCTTCCTCGTCAACCACCCCTGCCTTCTGAACAACTGGATCATGGCCCGCGAAGAGGCCATCGCGCGGGTCCGCGCGCTCGAGATCGTGACGGACGCGGAGTGGCGCATGGTCGCCGATCTCGCCCGGCGGATGCGCGCGGGCGTGGCCAAGGCCGTCTCGCAGCACCCGGTGCAGATCGCCAGGACCGCGGGACTGACCGCCGATCTCGACCGGCTTCTCGCCGAGATGGCGGGGCCGCCCCGGCCCTGGGCCGCCTTGCTCGACTGGTCCGCGACGACGCTGGGCGAAGAGGGGCAGGAGGCGCTGGCCTCGCTCGTCCTCGAGCCCTATGGCGCGCTGGTGGACGGGCTGGCGCATTGCATGTCCGACACGCTCGACGCGGGGTTCCGGATCGAGGGCGAGATGCCCGTGGGCAAGGTCCGGGCGCTGATCGCCGAGGTCTTCGGCTGGGCGCTCGACATCGACTGGACCGCCGAGGCCCCGACCGCGCGCGCCTGGTACGTGTCCGAGGAAAAGCTGGAGCCGCGGCTGGGCCAGCGTCACGAGGAACCCATCGCCGCATACGAGCAGCCGCTGGCCACCGCGCGCGACGCGGTGCTGGCTTACCGCGCCCTGTCGGACTGGCCCCCGGAGGGGCCGGTCGCGGCCTTCCTCCTGCGGCACCCCGAACACCGGATCGCGGTGCGCCGGGCGCAGATCTCGGGGTTTTCGCCCTATTCCGAGATCCGCGACAACCTGATCGGGGCCGAGCTGATGCCCATCGACATGCTGCGCGCCAAGCTCAGCTTCTTCGGGGCGACCGGTTTCGATCCGCGCTCGGACCGCTGGGTCCGCATCCGCATGTTCGCCGGTGCCCCCTACCCCGAGGCGCTGACGCCGGGAACCGGCGACCTCTGGGTCTATCCCGACGTGCCCGTCTC
Source organism: Roseicyclus amphidinii (assembly GCF_030163755.1). GTDB lineage: Bacteria > Pseudomonadota > Alphaproteobacteria > Rhodobacterales > Rhodobacteraceae > Roseicyclus > Roseicyclus amphidinii. The sequence goes on along the minus strand of NZ_JASJOE010000009.1, from coordinate 144 downwards.
TGCAGCCCGCCAGCCCGACCCCTTGCCAGACCCCTTGCCCGCCCCCCTGCCCGATCCCGGACCGGCCCCGTGACCCTGCGCCTCTCCCTTGGCGAGTTGGAGGCCGCGGCGCGCAAGGCCGCGCGCGGCGCGGGCTACCCCTGG
>NZ_JASJOE010000099.1 GCF_030163755.1 Roseicyclus amphidinii | reverse complement strand
CGGGCGGCAGCGGCAAACCGTCAGCGGCTGGCGGCGCGCGGCGGTCGTCAGGCGACAAGAGGGGGCTGCAGCGGGCGAAGGCAGTCGCCGGGCGGTTGGCCAAAGCCGACACGGCGCGCACCGGCTCGGGACCTGCGCCTGGAACCGCATGCAACGGGCATCGCATGGCGAGGATCGGGACAGGCGCGCCGGGTGTCATGTCGATGGCACCGGAAAAGACGGAACGGGGCACACCGGTCCCGCAAGGGCCAGCGACATCGGACCGCCCGCGCGCGGAAGCTGTGCATGGCTGTCGGTCCCCGGCAGGCGGCACGCGGGCCAACAGGCGGTCGGCGCGCGGCCAGCGCGGGAGCCGGCAAGGGGCGGCACAGGAGCCAGCACGGCGGGGCTGCATCGGGAGTCCGAAGCGGGGGCTGCATGGGCTTGGCACTGGAGGCCGGAGCGAGGCGCGGTGACAGGCGGGCCTCGTCGCGGGCCTCGTCACGGGCCGCGCCGTGGGCCGCGTCATGGCGCGCGCGGGCCCTTGCATGCGCTTGCAATCTCCGCGCGGCGCGGCCAGTCTCGCGCGCGGTGAATGCACGACAGGGGAGGGGCCGTCATGACCGCGTTTCGGGACAGGGTGATCGCGGGCGAGCCGCTGGTCGGAACCTTCATGAAGACGCCCAGCGTCGACATTCTCGAGGTGCTGATCCTCGCCGGGCTCGATTTCGTCTGCCTCGATGCCGAACACGCCCCCTTCGACCGGGCTGCGTTGAACGCCTGCGGGGCGGTGGCGCGGGCGGCGGGCTTTCCGCTGCTGGTGCGCGTGCCCTCGGCCGCGCCCTCCGAGATCGGCGCGGCGCTGGACCTCGGCGCGACGGGCGTCGTCGTGCCCCATGTCACCGATGCCGAGACGGCGGCCCGCGTCGCGCGCGCCGCGCGCTTCGGCCATGGCGGGCGGGGCTACGCGGGCTCGACCCGCTGGGCGGGCTTCGCCACCTCGGACATGGCGACGCTGCTGGCGCGCAGCCGGGACGAGACCGTCGTCTTCGCCCAGATCGAGGACCCCGAGGGGGTCGAGGCCTGCGAGGAGATTGCCGCCACGGCGGGCATCGACGCGCTGTTCCTGGGGCCCGCGGACCTGTCGGTCGCCTATGGCAAGACCGACCAGTCGAGCGCCGAACTGCTGGCCGCAACCGCCCGCGTGGGCCGAGCGGCCAAGGCGGCAAGCAAGGGTTACGCCACGTTCGTGCCCCATGCCGAGGCCGCCAAGGCATTGGAGAGCCACGGGTTTTCGGCCTGGTTCGTGGCGTCGGAACATGCCTGGATGCTGGCGGGCGCGCGCGCCGTGCTCAAGGGGTTCGGGCGCGGCTGACCGCCGGGCGCACTGCCGGACACACTGCCGGGCGCACTGCCGGAGACCGCGCGCGGGGTCGCTTGCCCGGTTCTTGCCGCATTTGCCGAAAATCCGACACGGTCCCGGCGCGAAAACTCCGCCGAGACTCCTTGCCTTTGCTGCACCCTGACCGCGGTTTTGCCGCGCGCCTCCGGCATTCATGCCCTGTCGCCGCCGATTGCGGCCGACACGAGCAGTGACCGTTCCGCCCGAGAAGCCCGCAGCAAGCGGCAAGGAGGCAAGCCCATGACCCGTTTCTTCACCACCCCCGCCCTGATCCTCGCCGCAGCCCTGGGCCTGTCGGCCTGTGCCGGCGGGTCGGATGTGTCGCGTAACGCGCCCTTCGACAGCATCGCCCCGGTGATCGAGGTGCCGACGCAGGATTGGTCGATCACCGCCTACGACATCACCGTGCCGCGCACGTTGACGGTGTCCGAGGCGAATTCGATCAAGCCCGCCGCCGATATCGTCTGGCGCGAGGACCCGCCGGGCGACCGCTACCAGCAGGTCGAAGGCATCCTCGAGCAGGCGCTGTCCGAGGTGTTCGTCCCGCGCGAGGACGCGCTGACGCCCGTCACCGTCAGCATCGAGCTGGTCGAGTTCCACGCCGTCACCCAACGCGCGCGCTACACCATCGGCGGGTCGCACGAGATCGTGTTCGTCCTGACCGTGCGCCATGCCGAAACCGGCGCGATCCTGTCGGGTCCGCGCCCTGTCGACCTGACCTTCCGCGCGCTGGGCGGGCAGGCCGCGATCGAGGCCGAGGCCGCGGGCATCACGCAGCGCGTGCGGATCGTCGAGCGCATCCAGGCCTGGGCGCGGACCGAGTTCCCGACCCCGACGCTGGGCTTCATTCCGGTCGCGCAGCTGGCGAACTGATCTTCCCCCGGACCGCCGGTCAAGCTAGAGGGGGCGCATGACAGCGCCCCTTTCGCCTTTGCCCGTCCTTCGCCTCAAGCCCAGGGCCGATGCCCGCAGCATCCGCCATGGCCATCCCTGGGCCTGGGCCGACGACCTTGTGCTCGACCGCCGCGCCCGCGCCGTTCCGGCGGGCGCGCTGGCCGTTCTGGAGGATGCCGAACGTCAGCCGCTCGGCCTTGGCGTCGCCACGGTCGAGGCGAAGATCGGCCTGCGCCTGCTGGACCGCGACCCCGCGGCCGTGATCGACCGGGCCTGGTTCGACGCGCGGATCGGGGCGGCGCTGGCGCTGCGGTCGACCCTTTGCGACGCGCCCTTCTACCGGCTGATCCATGCCGAGGGCGATGCGCTGCCCGGCCTGATCGTGGACCGGTTCGGCGAGGTGCTGGTGATGCAGCCCAACGCGATCTGGCTGGAAGAGCGCGAGGCCGATGTCGCCGCCGCGCTGCTGGCGGCCACGGGCTGCAGGACGCTGATCAAGAACGGCACCGGCCGCGCGCGGGCGGCCGAGGGGTTGCCCGAGGTGACCGAGGTTCTGGCGGGCACCGCGCCCGAGGGGCCGATCCCGGTGCCGATGAACGGGGCCACCTACTTGGCCGACGTGATGGGCGGGCAGAAGACGGGCCTGTTCTACGACCAGCGCGACAACCACGCCTTTGCCGCGCGGTTGGCGCGGGGGGCGCGGGTGCTCGACGTGTTCTCCCATGTCGGCGGCTTCGCGCTGGCCGCGCTTGCGGCCGGGGCCGAGCGGGCGCTGGCGGTCGACGCCTCCGAGCCCGCGCTGGCGCTGGCGCGGGGCGGGTCCGTGGCGGGCGACATGGCCGAGCGGTTCGAGACGCGGGCGGGCGATGCCTTTGCCGTGCTCGAGGCGCTGGGGGCGGAGGGGGCGCAGTTCGACCTCGTGATCTGTGATCCGCCGGCCTTCGCGCCTTCGAAACAGGCGCTGGACAAGGGGCTGCGCGCCTATGAGCGGGTGGCAAGGCTCGCCGCGCCGCTGGTCGCGCCGGGGGGTGTGCTGATCCTGTGTTCCTGTTCCCATGCCGCCGACCTCGGGAAATTCCGCGCCGCCTGCCTGCGCGGGATCGGCCGGGCGGGGCGTGATCCGCGGATCATCCACACCGGCTTTGCCGGGCCGGATCATCCGCAGCATCCGGCGCTGACCGAGACGGGGTATCTCAAGGCGCTGGCCTTTCGCCTGCTGCCATGAAGGCGGTGATCGACGCCTGCGTGCTCTACCCCACGGTGCTGCGCGAGATCGTGCTGGGGGTGGCGCGCGCGGGGCTGATCGCGCCGCTCTGGTCGGACCGGTTGCTCGAGGAATGGGCCCGCACCGCGGCGCGTCACGGGGGGGCGGCGGACGCGGCGCTGGCGCGCGGCGAGATCGCGGCCCTGTCGGCGGCGTTTCCGGGCGCGCGCATCGCCCATGACCCGGCCGCCGAGGCGGCGCTGTGGCTGCCCGATGCGGGCGACATCCATGTGTTCGCCACCGCGCTGGCGGGTGGGGCCGAGGCGATCATCACCTTGAACCTGCGGGATTTCCCCCGCTCCGAGCTGGCACCGCACGGGGTCGAGGCGGTCCATCCCGACGCCTGCCTCTCCGCGCTGTGGCTGCAGCGGCCCGAGGCCGTGGCGGGCGTGGTGGCCGGGGTGCAGGCCACGGCCGAGCGGTTGTCGGGCGAGGCGCTGGCCTTGCGCCCGCTTCTGAAACGCGCGCGGCTGCCGCGGCTGGCCAAGGCGCTGGGGTAGGGGGCGGAAAACGTGCGTTTTCCGGGGCGGAAACCTGCAGGTTTCCGGTTTGGGAAAACTGCAGTTTTCCCCCGTTTTGCTTGCGCAAAACGCGTCAGTCGCGCGGCAGTTCTTTGGCCCAGCGGGCCTCGAGCGCCTCGATGGCGCGCACGCGGTCCGCGGTCTTGGGGTGGCTCATGAGCCAGGCGGGCATCCCGCGCCCGGCCATGCCGGTCAGCCCCTCGAGCTTGAGGAACAACGATTTCTGCGGCCCCGTGCCGATCCCCGCCTTGGTCAGAAGGGCCGCGGCATAGGCGTCGGCCTCGTATTCGTCCTGACGGCTGAGCCGGGCGGCCAGCATCCCCGCCAGCATGTTGGCGATCCACACGCCGAGGCCCGGAATGAACCGGCCCAGCACGGTGGCCAGCGCCACGCGCACGGCGTTCTGGCCGGAAAAGTCGATCATCCGCCGCCGCGCGTGACCCAGAGCCACATGGCCGAGCTCATGGGCGATGACGCTGGCCATTTCCTCGCCCGTGACCTCGCCCGCCCGATACTTGTCGTAGAACCCCCGCGTGAGGAAAATCCGCCCGTCGGGTGCCGCCAGGCCGTTGACCGGCTCGATCTCGTAGATGTTCACGCGAATGCGCTCGATCCCCAGCGCGCCGGCCATGCGGTCGGTCAGCGCCCTCAGCCTCGGGTCTGCCAGTTCGGTCGATTTCGCGTCCAGCTCGCGGCCCGTGCGCCAGGCCGAGAAGAGATACATCACCAGCGCGTAGCCGATGGCCAGAAGGATCGGGGTGAGCTTCAACATCGGGGGAATATGGGGCGCGCGCGCGCGCGCGGCAACGGCACCGGGCGCCGCGTCGCAGGGGCGCTCACCGCCCCAGCTCGCGCATGCCGCGCTCGAGCCCCTCGAGGGTCATCGGCACCATGCGGTCCTCGAAGATCTGGCGGATCATGCCGATCGACCGGGTGTAGCCCCAGAGCCGCTCTTTCACCGGGTTGATCCAGAGGTGATCGGGCCATTGCGCGCGCGCGCGCTCCAGCCAGACCTGCCCCGCTTCCTCGTTCCAGTGCTCGTTCGCCCCGCCGGCAAAGGCGATCTCGTAGGGCGACATGGAGGCGTCGCCCACGAAGATGCATTTGTAGTCGGAGCCGTAGGTGTTCATCACCTCCCGGGTCGGGATCTGCTCGGTCCAGCGGCGGCGGTTGTCGCGCCAGACGGCCTCGTAAAGGCAGTTGTGGAAATAGTAGTATTCGAGATGCTTGAACTCGGCCTTGGCGGCCGAGAACAGCTCTTCGACCACGCGGATGTGGTCGTCCATCGAGCCGCCCACGTCGAGGAACAGGATCACCTTGACCGCGTTGCGCCGTTCGGGCCGCGTCTTGACGTCGAGCCAGCCCTGTTCGGCGGTCGCGCGGATCGTTCCGTCGAGGTCCAGCTCCTCGGCCGCGCCGTCCCGCGCCCATTGGCGCAGGCGTTTGAGGGCGACCTTGATGTTGCGGGTGCCCAGCTCGACGTCATCGGCGAAGTCCTTGAACGCGCGCTTGTCCCAGACCTTGACCGCACGGCGGTGGCGGCTTTCGTGCTGGCCGATGCGCACCCCTTCGGGGTTGTAGCCATAGGCGCCGAAGGGCGAGGTGCCGGCCGTCCCGATCCATTTCGAGCCGCCCTGGTGGCGGCCCTGCTGTTCGCGCAGGCGCTCGCGCAGCGTCTCCATCAACTTGTCGAAGCCGCCAAGCGCCGCGATCTCGGCGCGTTCCTCGGGGGTCAGGTGCTTTTCGGCGAGCTTTTCCAGCCACTCGCGCGGGATCTCGGCGGCCTCCAGCACCTGTTCGGGCGTGATTTGCTCCAGCCCGCCGAAGGCATGGGCGAAGCATTGGTCGAACCGGTCGAGGTGGCGCTCGTCCTTCACCATCGCGGTGCGGGCGAGGTAGTAGAACCCGTCGACGTCATAGGTCACGAGACCCGCCGAGACGCCTTCGAGAAAGGCGAGGTATTCCCGGAGGGAAACCGGGATGCGGGCGGCGCGGAGCGTGTCGAAGAAGGGCAGGAACATGTGCCCAGAGTGTCAGCCGGGGCCGGGGATCACAAGCATGGCGAAGGCCCCGATCAGGAAGCCAAGGATGCCGAAGATCGTCGCGTAATGCAGAAGGTCCAGCCGGTTGCCGCCGCGGCGGCGCGCGGTCCAGAGCCCCAGCAGGATCCCGATCCCGCCCCCGATGATGTTCAGCATGCGTGTATCCTGCCTGTCGTCCTAGGGCGAAAGGGCGGCCACCTCGGTCAGGCGGGCGCCGAGCGCCGCACTCGTGCCGAACCCATAGCGACCCCAGCCGAGGCTGTCGAGCAGGACCTGCCGCGCCTCCGACAGGCGGCCCTGCGCCTCGAGCGCCTCGGCCCGGATCATCAGGAGCGTGGACAGAAGGGCCGCGTTCTGCGCCCGTGTCGCGGCCGGCAGGGCCCGGCCCGTCAGCTCGAGCGCGACACCCGCATTGCCCGCGCTGAGGGCGAAGGCGGCCAGTTGCATGTCGACATGCGCCGATTGCACGCCGCCCGGCGCGATGCGCTCGAAGATGCCCGCCGCAGCCTGGAACGCCCTGAGCGAGGCCTCGCTGTCGGTGGCCAGCGACAGCCGCCCGAGCGCGAAATGGCTGAAGGCCAGCCGTGCGTCCGACAGGTTCGCCTGCCGCGCGATGGCGACCGCCCGTGCGGCGGCCGCCGAGCGCTGCCCGTCGCGGGTGCCGGGGCCAAGCGCCTCTTCGATGGCGGCGGTCCAGGCCCGCGGGGTGGGCTGGACCGGGGCCGCGCCGCCCTGCGCGCCGCGCGGGTTGAGGCGGTTCAACAGATCCGGCAGCACCGCCGCCACCTGTGCGCGGGTCATGCCGGGCCGGATCGCGTCGCTGTAATAGGCGCGCAGGACCAGCATGTCGAAGCCCGTCAGGATGGCGTGGAAATTGTCGTCGTTGAAGACGCTGTCGGGCAGGCGGTAGAGGTCGTTGAGCGGCCCCAGCGCCTGCGCCACCTCTTCGTGGAGGCAGTCGCGGATTTCCTGCGGGGGCACGTCGTTGGGGATGAACACCGCCACGCGCTCGCGGGTGACCAGCGTGGTCCAGTCCATCGCGCGGCTGTTGCGCGAACTGCGGAACTCGGCCCAGGAGGAGACGCGCGGCACCACGAAACAGGCCGCCTCGGGGACGATGCGCTGCATCCGCGCGCGCGGCAGCGTCTCGATGGTGATGTTCGCGGGCCCCTCGTCATGAGCCACGCGGCGAATGTCGATGCCCGCCTCCTGCCGCAGCCTGCCGAGCAGCCGGTCGAGGTCCTGCGACAGGGTTGCAGGGCCGCCGGGAACCGCGCTGACCGTGATCGGCCCTTCGAAGCGCGACAGCTGCGGGATCGGTCGGCCGGATTCCATGACGAAGGCAAGATCGAGGAAATCGACGGCGATCTCGGCATTGGGCCGCATCGGCGGCGTCGGTTGGGCCGCGCCGAACTGGTTCATCATCGGCATCGCCCGGTCCATCGCCGGGGCGGCGCGGCGTTCGGGCATGTCGCGCACGGCGGGAGCAGAGGGAACACAGGCCGACAGCGCAAGCGCGGCCGCCACGCACAGCGGCAGGAGAGAGACCCGGATCATGCGCGCCGCCGCCCGGCCGCGATCCCGCAGGCCGATGCCCCGACGCGGCCCGGCGCATCAG
>NZ_JASJOE010000098.1 GCF_030163755.1 Roseicyclus amphidinii | reverse complement strand
GATCACACAGCCCATGACGGATACCATACATCCGTCACACGGCAATTGGCGCGGGGTGGAGCAGCCCGGTAGCTCGTCAGGCTCATAACCTGAAGGTCACAGGTTCAAATCCTGTCCCCGCAACCAAACCCCTTAAGAAACGATATCAATTTCAGTGCCTTGGCGATTGGCGGGACATCGCCGTTCATTCGTCCAAAGCAATATCAACGACTTAGCCCCGTAGGTGCAAATCACCCCGCAATCAATTGCGACGGCGTGGAGTAGCCTTCAATCGGCGTCGTTCTGGTGATGAAGGGTGCGAATTCAGTTATGATTTAGGTGGTTATCAAGCGCCGCTTGCTGCGCGTGCTCAAGTTTGAATGTGTGATTTCGGATGATTTCATGGCATTGGCGGATGTCAGGCGCGCCGACTGCCAAGCGAAGAGTGACCGTGCCCGCCTTCAGCGCAGCGTAAGCTCGCGCTCGATCTCGGTCCGCATTTGTGCAACCGCGCTTTCCAGGACGGCAATGAAGGCGCGGGCCGGAAGGGATTGTGTGGCATAGCCCGGCGTCAGGATCGACACGCTGTTCGAGATGCGTGGGCTGAAGCGGCGTATGACAAGCCGGGAGTCTTCGGGCGCCTGCAACAGGTGGCTGTAGGCGGTGATCATGTCGCTCACCATCACGCAGACCCCGGCGGCGACGAATTGCAGGCCCGGCAGGAAGGTGCGCAATTCCAGCCGCTTGTTGAAACGCGCGCCCGCGTCGCGGAAGGCGGCCTCGGTCTGGATCGCGGTCCGGTGCTGGTCGAAGAGCACGGCCATGGGACGTCCGTCGAGATCGGCCGGGGTGATTTCGCCGCGCCCCGCGAGCGGATCATCGGGTGGCAGCACGCAGACGCATTCCAGGTCGTAGTCGACCTGCCGGATCGAAGCGCGGGGGCAGGGCGTTTCGGAAAACCCGACGTCGAACTGCTGCGAGGCGATCAGGTCCTCGATCACGTCCGAGGAGCGCATGATGAAGGAGACCTCGAGGTCGTCCTTGCCCTCGAGGAACCGGGTCAGCAGCCGGGGCAGGAACACGCTCGAGGCCGCCGGATGGCTGGCGATCTTGAGCTTGCCCGATTGCAACGCGCTGACACGATCCATCGCGCGTTCCGTGCGTTCCACGCGCGCGAGGATCTCTTCGCATTCCTCGAGGAAAAACTGTGCCTCGGGCGTCGGGATCAGCTTGCCGCGGGATCGCAGGAACAGGCGCAATCCAAGCTGGTCTTCGAGCGTCTGGATCATGGTCGAGACAGCGGGCTGCGTGCGCCCCATGGCGCGGGCCGCCTCGGTGATCGAGCCCGAGCGCATGACCTCGCGGAACGTCATCATTTGCCGAAAAGACAGGTTCATGCATCAAGCATAAAGCAAATTTATGAAGTAAGAAATATAATCAAATTGAGTTTATGCCTCGGTTTTGTGGATGGTGACAGACACCCGGCACGGAGTCGGGGCGGGGGGAGTGCATGGACAAATTCGCCAAATACCTGCTGACGACGCTGATCTGCATCGTGGCCCTCGGCCAATTCGTGCAGGTCATCACGCGCTATGTCCTGCAGGTGCCCGTGATGGGGCTGGAAGAGACGATGCTCTACCCGACGCTGTGGCTGTACATCCTCGGGTCGGTCAACGCCTCGCGCGAGAACACGCATATCCGTGCCAACGTTCTCGAGATCTTCATCAAGACCGACCGTGGTCACAGGTTCCTGGCCATCGTCGGCGAGGTGATCAGCCTGACCGTAGGCCTCTGGCTGCTGTCCTGGGCCTGGGACTACACCGAATATGCGTGGCGCACCTGGCGCGAGAGCCCGACCCTCTACATCCCGACCTTCTATTCCGACATCGCGCTGCTGGTCGGGCTGGCGCTGATGATGGTCTACACGGCCTGGCACCTCGTCCAGCATGTCCGCAGCCTGCGCACGGGGGAACCGGCATGATCGAGATCGCACTCATCGCCATCGCCGTGCTGGTGATCACGCTGACCCTGGGCGTGCCCTTGCCCTACTGTTTCGGCGCGGCGCTGATGGTGATGTATTTCATCGGTGACGTGACCATGCGGGGCATGATGCTCTGGGGGTTCCAGCAACTGGGCAACCCGGTGCTGCTGGCCATTCCGCTCTTCGTGCTGGCGGGCACGATCATGTCGGAAAGCGGCATTGCGGCCTCGCTCCTGCGCTTCGTCAATGCCTTCATCGGCCATGTGCGCGGGGGGCTGGGCGTCGTGGCCGCCGTCTCCTGCGCGGTGATCGGGGCGATTTCCGGCTCGGGCCTGACCGGTATCGCCGCGATCGGTCCGCTGCTGATCCCCGAGATGGAGAAACGCGGCTACCCGCGCGAATACGCGACCGCGCTGATCGCCAATTCCTCGATCCTGGGCCTGCTGATCCCGCCCTCGGTGACGATGATCGTCTATGGCTGGGTCACCGATACCTCGATCCTGGCCTGTTTCCTGGCGACGCTGGGGCCGGGCCTGCTGATCATGACCTCTTTCTCGGTCATCAACCTGTTCATGTCGCGCCGGTTCAACCTGGTGCTCGACGACAAGCCGACGCCGGCCGAGCTGACGCGCGAGGTGACGCGGAGGGGCTGGCATGCCTTTCCCGCGCTCCTGATGCCGATCATCATCCTGGGCGGCATCTACGGCGGCGTGATGACCCCCACCGAGGCCGCGGCCGTCGCGGTGATTTATTCGGTCCCGGTCGGATTCCTCATCTACAAGGGTCTGAAGCTGCCCAACTTTCTCGAGGCGGGCAAGGAGGCGGCGACCGCGGTGGGCGCGATCATGATGATGATCCTGTTCTCCATGATCCTCAGCCAGATGTTCACCTACGAGCGCATCCCCCAGCAGCTGGTCGAGGGCATCTTCTCGATCACCGAGAACCGCGTTCTGCTGCTGATCCTGATCAATATCCTGCTGTTCCTCGTCGGCATGGTCGTCAACGACGTGACGGCGATCATCCTGATCGCGCCGCTGCTGTTGCCTCTGATGACCGCGATCGGCGTAAGCCCGGTGCAATTCGCCGCGATCATGGGCGTCAACACCGCCATGGGAGGCGTCACGCCGCCCTATGCCTCGATCCTCTATCTCGGTGCGCGCATCGGCAAGGTGAAGGTGACCAAGGTCATCCCGCCCGCGATGAAACTGATCCTGTTCGGCTACGTGCCGGTGGTGTTCCTCACCTCGCTCTGGCCCGACCTGTCGCTCTTCCTGCCGCGCCTCTTCGGTTATGACGTGACCCCCTGATCCATCCCTCAACAGCAATCAACACGGAGGAAACCCTGACCATGAAATACATGATGCTTGCCACCGCGGCGGCGGCGCTGATGGCGCTGACCCCCATCGCCCAGGCGCAAGAGCTGCGCATGAGCCATGTCCGTCCGCAGGACGCCACCATCGACGTGGAGCTGCGCGCCTTCGCCGAGGCGGTGACCGAGGCGACCGGCGGCGACGTGACGATCGAACTGTTCCCGGCCTCGGCGCTCGGCGACTACACCACCGTGCAGGAGCGCATCAGCTTCGGCGCCATCGACATGGCGACCCAGCCCGCCGCCACCGCCGCCGACCGGCGGATGCAGATCAGCTCGTTCCCCTATCTCGCCGGGAACTGGGACCAGGCCCGCGCGGTCTATGGCCCTGGCGGCGTCGTGCGCGAGGTCGTGGGCGGGCTCTACGCCGAACAGAACATCACCATGCTCGCGGCCTACCCGGTCTATTTCGGGGGCATCGCGCTCAACACCGAGGCGATCAGCCCCGGCGACCCGTCGGTCGAGAACGGCATCAAGGTGCGCGTGCCCGGCATCCGGTCCTTCCAGCTGACCGCCGAAGCGCTCGGCTACATCCCGTCGCCGATCCCCTTCTCCGAGGCCTTCACCGCCGTGCAGACCGGCGTCGTGGACGGCGTGATCGGCTCGGGTGCCGAGGGCTACTATGCCTCGTTCCGTGACGTGACGCAGACCTACATCCCCGCCAACACCCATTTCGAGGTCTGGTACATGATCATCTCGACCGAGGTGTTCGAGGGTCTGGACGCCGAGGACCAGGACGCCCTGCGCGCCGCCGCCGAGGCCTTCGAAGCGACCCGCTGGGACGTGGCCGAGGCCGATCAGGGCCGCAACGAGCAGCGCCTTGTCGAAGAGCTGGGCACCACGCTGGTGGAACTCGGCGACGCCGAACTGGCCGCCATGTCCGAGGCCGTGCGCGCCGAGGTCTGGCCGCAGATCCTGGAAGACATCGGGGCCGAATGGGGCCAGTCGATCCTCGACCAGGTGGCCGCCGCCGGCAACTGAGCCATCCCTGGGGCAGGGCGGCCCGCGCCGCCTTGCCCTTTTTCCTCATCTCACCTTCGGGACAGATCCATGGACACCGATTATGCCATCATCGGAGGCGGGGTCGTCGGCCTCTCGGTCGCCTGGGGCCTGCTGTCGCGCGGCCGGACGGTGACCGTTCTCGATGGCGATGACGGGTCGTTCCGGGCGAGCCGGGGCAATTTCGGCCTTGTCTGGGTGCAGTCCAAGGGCATGAACCAGCCGCGCTATGCCCGCTGGTCGCAGCGCTCCGCCGCGATCTGGGCCGGGTTCGCCGAGGAACTGGCGGCCAACACCGGGCAGGCGGTGCCGCTGGAACAGAAGGGCGGCTATGACCTGCATTTCTCGGAAGAAACGCTGCACGCCACCGTCGAGAAATACGAGACGCTCAAGGCGCAGCTGGACGGCGACTACCCGTTCGAGGTTCTGGGCCACAACGCGCTGCGCAAGGAAGAGCCGCATATCGGCCCCAAGGTGGTGGGCGCGATCCTGCATCACCAGGACGGGCACGCGAACCCGTTGAAGCTGCTGCAGGCGCTGGCCGCCGATGTGCGCCGGATGGGAGGGCGGGTGCTGACCGGCAAGACCGTGACCGCCGTGACGAAGCCCGACGCGTTCCGCATCACCTGTGCCGACGGCACCACCCTGGGCGCGGGCCGCGTGATCCTGTCGGCCGGTCTGGGGGCGGCGCAGCTTGGCCCCTCGATGGGCTTCAAGGCCCCGATCCGCCCGCAGCGCGGGCAGGTCCTGATCACCGAGAAACTGCCGAAGCTGATCAACCGCCCTTCGCTCATCGCCCGGCAGGTCGACGAGGGCGGCATCCAGATCGGTGCCACCAACGAAGAGGTGGGCCATGACGACCGGGTGACGCAGCCGGGCCTCTCGGGGCTCGCGGCCGAGGCGATCGCCGCCTATCCCGCGCTCGCCCGCGCGCAGCTTGTGCGCAGCTGGGGCGCGCTCCGGGTGCTCTCGCCGGATGGTCTGCCGATCTACCAGGAAAGCGCCGAGATGCCGGGCGCTTTCCTTGTCACCTGCCATAGCGGCATCACCCTTGCCGCCGCCCATGCGCGCCTCTTGCCCGACTGGCTGGAAGGGACCGAGGCCGCCCCCGATCTGGAGGTCTTCAGTGAATCCCGCTTTGCCGTTTCTTGAGCTCGAGGCCGCCCCGCGCGTGCCCGTCATCTTCGACGGCACGGCGCTGGAGTTGCCCGAGGGGGCGAACCTCGCCGCCGCGTTGCTGGCCGCGGGCGTCGGCGTGTTTCGGCAAACGCCGGTCTCCGGTGCGCCGCGGGCGCCCTTCTGCATGATGGGGGCCTGTTTCGACTGCCTGGTCGAGATCGACGGCGTCGTGCGCCAGGCGTGCATGGTCGAGGTTACGGTCGGGCTCGAGATACGTAAGCCGCATGGAGGCGATCTTGGACCGGTTTGACCTCGCCATCATCGGGGCCGGCCCCGCCGGCATGGCCGCCGCGCGCGAAGCGGCGGATCATGGGTTGCGCGTGGTGTTGCTCGACGAACAGGCGCGGGCGGGCGGCCAGATCTACCGGGACGTGGACCGGGTGACGGGCCTGCGCGGCGACATCCTCGGGGCCGACTACACCGACGGCGCGCGCCTGACCGCGCGGCTGCGGGCCGAGGGTGTCCGCCACATCATCGGCGCCGTGGTCTGGGCGATCGAGGAAGGTTTTCGCCTCTCCTACACGCGCGAGGGCCGCGGCGCGCAGCTGGCCGCCGACCGCGTGCTGCTGGCCACGGGCGCGCTGGAACGGCCCATGCCGCTGCCGGGCTGGACCCTGCCGGGTGTCATGACGGCGGGGGCAGGGCAGATCCTGCTCAAGCAATCGGGGCTTCTGGCCCGCCGTGCGGTGCTGGTGGGGTCTGGGCCGCTTCTCTACCTGATCGCGGCGCAGATGGTGCGGGCGGGCGTGCCGCCGTTGGCCATGGTCGAAACACAGACAAGGGCCGACATGGCCCGCGCCATGCGCCATCTGGGCGGCGCGGTGCGGGGATGGTCCTACCTGGCCAAGGGGATCGGGCTTCTGGCCGAGATCACCCGCGCCCGCGTGCCCCGCTACCGCGCCGCGACCGGCATCGCGATCGACGGCGAAGGCCGGGCCGAGGCTGTCCGGTTCACCAGCCGGGGCAGGGCACAGCGCATCGCCTGCGACACAGTCTTGCTGCATCACGGCGTGGTGCCGAACACGCAGGCCGCCCGGTCGCTGGGCGTGACGCATCGCTGGCGCGCCGACCAGGCCTGTTTCGCGCCGGTGCTCGATACCTGGGGCGGCGCCGATGTGCCGGGCGTCTTTATCGCGGGCGACGGAGGCGGCATCGGCGGGGCGAAGGCCGCCGAACACGCCGGGCGCCTCGCGGCCCTGCGCATCGCCGAATGCGCGGGCCGGCTGACCGAGGCCGACCGCGACCGCCGCGCCGTCCCCCTGCGCAGCGCGCTCTCCCGCGAATTGGCCGCGCGCCCCTTCCTCGATACGGCCTATCCGCCCGTTGCCGAGGCCCTGTCGCCTGCCGATGCGACGATTATCTGCCGCTGCGAAGAGGTCGCCGCAGGCACGATCCGCGGCCACGCGAAGTTGGGATGCCTCGGGCCGAACCAGGCCAAGGCCTTCGGCCGTGCCGGCATGGGGCCTTGCCAAGGGCGCTATTGCGGCCTGACCGTCACGGCCCTGCTGGCCGAGGCCAACGGACGCAGCCCGGACGAGACCGGGTATTACCGCATCCGCCCGCCGCTGAAGCCGGTGACCCTTGGCGAACTGGCCGCGATGGAGGATACCGCCCCGGACAGCGCGGAACAGGAGAGAGCGACATGATCGAACGGATCGATACGGGCCAACGCATGAGCAAGATCGTCAAGCACAATGGCGTGGCCTATCTCTGCGGGCAGGTCGGCGACGGCGCGACCGTGGCCGAGCAGACCCGTGATTGCCTTGGCCGGGTCGAGGCGCTTCTGGAAAAGGCCGGATCCTCGCCCGAGCGGATGCTCCAGGCGATCATCTGGCTGGCCGACATGGCCGATTTCGCCGAGATGAACGCGGTCTGGGATGCCTGGGTGCCCGAAGGCCACGCGCCCGCCCGCGCTTGCGGCGAGGCGAAACTGGCTCGGCCTGACCTCAAGGTCGAGATCATTGTCACAGCGGCTTGTTAGGCGTTTCCTGCAAGCGAAACCGGCTTGCGCCGGTGGCCCTGCAAGGGCGCTGGCTTCTCCTGCATCTCCCGGGAGAAATGCCAACCTGGCAATTTCGTGTTCGGCGAGTGGCGCTATTCCATGATACGGGCCCGCAAGATCCTGGACCAGCCGGTCGGCGATTGCCGGTTGGTCATGATGTTCGTTGCTTGCTGGAAGGACATCCACGCCGACGGATTCCGGCCGCTGCTATTTGACCTTGCAGCCGATGGCGACGACTTCGGTCACGTCCGTCAAGCTGGTGTAATTTCCCTGATGGCCTGAGGGCATGATCAGGCGGCTTTCGTGTTTATGCTGAGAATGGGGTCGATCTCCTCGGTGTCGATCTGAGCGAAGGCTTCGACCATCA
>NZ_JASJOE010000097.1 GCF_030163755.1 Roseicyclus amphidinii | reverse complement strand
GATGGCGTCGCCGCCATGGGTCTGCGCCACGCCGCCGCCGCCCGCGTAGCGCGCCAGCGCCCAGGCCGCGCCCGCCGTATCGGCGATGCCTGCCCGCACCGTCAGGCCCAGGTCGGCGCAATCCTGGTGGACCTGCGCAAACAGCGCCTCTTCCCCGCCGAACAGATGCGCGCAGCCCGTCAGGTCGATCAAGAGCGCCTCCGCGCCCTCCTCGGCGACCCAGGGGCTGAAGCGCCCGGCCCAGCGGCGCAGGGCGGCCAGCGCCTGCGCATCGCGCTGTGGCTCGTGCGGGCGGGTGAGCAGGTCGGGGCAAAGCGTCACCGCCTCGGTCAGCGCCTGCCCGCGCTTCAGGCCTCGCGCGCTGGCGGCCCTGTTCAGCGACACGATCTCGCGCAGGTTCCCGGTCTCGCCCACCACCGCGAGCGGCGTCTCGGCCAGCGCGGGCGCGGCGCGCAGTACACGCTCGGCGGCCAGCCGCGGAAACCACAGCGACAGGATGCGCCGGTTGATCGGCCGGGCGGAACGGGGCGGAGTGTCGGACATGGGTGGCAGCATGTTCACGTTATGTTCTGATGTCTAGATCGCATGGCGCTGGGAGTCGAGTCCGTCCGGTGCTAGATGCGGGGCATGGAGCGATTGGCCGATCTCATATCCCGACATGCGCAGGACGGACGCCTTGCGCGCATCCTGCTGCGCCCCGAGCGGCTGGCCGCGCCGGTGGCGGTCGACGCCGCCGAGATCGCGGCACGCGGGCTGACGGGCGACCACGCCCGCCCCGGCAAGCGGGCGGTCACTCTGATCCAGGCCGAGCATCTCGCCGTCATCGGGGCCTGCCTCGGCCGCGACGCGATCCCGCCCGAACTGTTGCGCCGCAACCTCGTGGTGTCGGGCCTGAACCTGTCGGCGCTCAAGGGGCGGCAGCTCGCCATCGGTGGCGCGGTGCTGCGCCTGATGACGGTCTGCGCGCCCTGTTCACGGATGGAGGCGGCGCTGGGCCATGGCGGCTATTCCGCGATGCGCGGGCATGGCGGATGGTGCGCCGAGGTGCTGACGCCGGGGCGGATCGCGCCGGGTGACGCGGTCAGGCCGCTCTCAGAGGAATAGCGCCACGTTGTTGCGCAGGATGATCTCGAGCGCATAGAGACCGAGGATGAAGATCAGCGGCGCAAGGTCGAGCCCGCCCATCGCCGGAAGGCGGCGGCGTATCGGGCCATAGACCGGTTCGAGCAGCCGGTTCAGCCCGTCCCAGATCTGCGCGACGATCGGCTGACGCAGGTTCAGCACGCCGAAATTTATCAGCCAACTCATGACGATATGGGCCAGCACGATGAAGAAGGCCACGTCGATCAGAAGCATGAGGATCTGGAAAAGCGAGGTCATCTGCGGTGCGGTCCCTTTGACTTGCGTTCCTGCCAGATAGTCGGGCAGGCCCCGCGGTGCAAGCGGCGCGCGGCCGATGCGGGGCGGCCGATGTGGGGCGGGCGGGACGCCCCGTGACGCAACGGCGGGCTTGATCGGCGCGGACCGTTGCGCTTTGGCGGGGTGATGTATCCCTATCTGCGCCTCTCCGCGATCATGGTCTCCGAACGCCGCAAGCCGCGGATCGGGGTCTTCGACACCCATGTCCTGCCGCTGCGCTGCCTGCCCAGTGATCTCGACGGGTTCCTCGAGATGAACAATGGCCGCGTGCTGACGCTCTATGACCTCGGGCGCTTCGCCTTGTCGATGCGCATGGGCCTGTGGCAGGTGCTCAAGCGCGAGCGGTGGGGGCTGGTCGTCGCGGGCTCCTCGGTGCGCTACCGCGCCCGGATCACCGGGCTGCAACGGGTCGAGCTGCGCACGCGGCTGCTGGGCTGGGACACGCGGTTCTTCTACATCGAACAGGCGATGTGGCGGGGCGAGACCTGTTGCAACCATGCCCTTCTGCGGACCGGCGTGACCGAGCGGGGGCGGCTTGCCCCCACCGACCGCGTCGCCGCGGCGCTGGGCCATGACGGCACCTCGCCCGCGCTGCCCGGCTGGGTCGCCGCCTGGGCCGAGGCGGATGCAACGCGGCCCTGGCCGCCGATGCAGGACGCCGCGCCGGGCTTGGCCGGGAATGACGCGCGACACCCCGGCTGAACTCCCCGATTTCAAGGGGTTGCACCCCGTGTGATCCCGGCGCGACCTCTGCGTGATATTTGCATGACCCGCCCATCAAGCCCGTAGACAAGCCACACGGCTTGGCGGATTGTGCCTGCCATGAGCGTGCTGACCGAACCCAAGCCCATCCCCCCCCTGTCCTCGGCGGACCGGACGGCGAAGCGCCGCATCTGGGGCTGGTGGGCCTTCGACTGGGCGAGCCAGCCCTACAACACCCTTTTGCTGACCTTCATCTTCGGCCCCTACATCAACGAGCTTCTGGGCGACGGCACCGCGGCGCAGACCGCCTGGGGGTACGGCGTCGGCGCGGCGGGGCTGATGATCGCCGTCTCGGCCCCCTTCCTCGGGGCGGTGGCGGACCTGTCGGGGCGGCGGATGCCCTTCGTCTGGCTGTTCTCGCTGATGTATGTGATCGGGGCCTGGGGCCTGTGGTATGCAGTGCCGGGCGATTTCAGCCTCGTGCTGATCCTGTTCCTGTTCGCGGTCGGCCTGATCGGGATGGAGTTCGCAACGATCTTCACCAACTCGTTGCTGCCGACGCTGGGCCACCGCGACGATCTTGGCCGCATCTCGGGCTCGGGCTGGGCCTTTGGCTATCTCGGCGGCTTCGTGGCGCTGGTGGCGATGCTGCTGCTTTTCGCCGAGAACGCCGAGACGGGGCGCACCCTGATCGGGATCGAGCCGATCCTCGGCCTCGACCCCGAGATGCGCGAGGGGACGCGCGCGGTCGGGCCGCTGACGGCGATCTGGTATGTCGTCTTCATGATCCCCTTCTTCCTCTGGGTGCGCGACGCGCGGATGCCCGGTGTGATCCCGATGCGGGCCGCGCTGCGCGGGGCCTGGCCGGACCTGAAGCGCACCCTGCGCACGCTGCCGGGGCAACCCAGCCTCTTCGCCTATCTCGGCTCGTCGATGTTCTACCGCGACGCGCTGAACGGGATGTATGTCTTCGGCGGCATCTATGCCGCTGGTGTGCTGGGCTGGTCGGTGGTCGACGTGGGCATCTTCGGCATCCTCGCCGTGCTGACCGGGGCGCTGTTCGCCTGGCTCGGCGGCAAGGCCGACAGCCGCTACGGGCCCAAGCCCGTGATCGTGGTGAACGTGCTGCTGCTGACGCTGGTGGCGCTGGGCGTGGTCTTCGTCAGCCGCGAGAGCGTCTTCGGCATTCCCGTCGGGCCGGACTCGTCCCTGCCCGACATCGCCTTCTACGTGCTGGGCGCGCTGATCGGGGCCGGTGGCGGATCGCTGCAATCCGCGTCGCGCACGATGATGGTGCGGCAGGCCGATCCGGCCCGCATGACCGAGGGCTTCGGCCTTTACGCGCTGGCGGGCAAGGCCACGTCCTTCATCGCGCCCCTGTCCATCGGGGTCGTCACGCAGGTGACCGGCAGTCAGCAGATGGGCGTGACGCCGCTGGTCGTGCTCTTCGCCATCGGGCTTGTCCTGCTGATCTGGGTCGATCCCGATGGTCGGAGCGAGGCACGCTGATGCTGAAACACCTTGCCGGAGCCCTGGCCTTGGCCCTTGTGGCCGCCTGCAGCCCGACGGGTGGGGGCGGCCCCGCCTTGCCGCCGCTCGACGCCACCCGCTCGGGACAGGAGGCGCGGCTTTTGTTCGGGGCGGAACGCGCGCCCGCTGGCGGGCCGTCCGAGGTGATCGGCGGCTATTCCCGCGGCTGCCTGTCGGGCGCGCGGGAGCTGCCCGAGACCGGGCCGACCTGGCAGGCGATGCGCCTGTCGCGCAACCGCAACTGGGGGCATCCGGTCCTGGTCGATTACGTGCAGGAGCTGTCTGCGCGCGTGGCGGCGGAAACCTCGTGGAACGGGCTTTACGTGGGCGACATGCAGCAGCCCCGCGGCGGCCCGATGCTGACGGGACATGTCAGCCACCAGTCCGGCCTCGACGTCGACATTTGGATGCTGCCACCGCGGCGGCTGGACCTGACCGAGGCCGAGCGCGAGAGCCTCTCGTCGATCTCGACCCGCTCGGCGCGCGGCGCGCGGGTGGGCGAGAACTGGACCGCCGAGCATATGGAGGTGCTGCGGCTGGCCGCCTCCGATCCTCGCGTGGCGCGGATCTTCGTCTTTACCGGGGCCAAGGTCTGGATGTGCGACAACGCCACCGGCGACCGGTCCTGGCTGCGCACGATCCGGCCCGCGAACGGGCATCACTACCATTTCCACGTGCGCCTGAACTGCCCGCCCGGCTCGCGCGACTGCGAGGCGCAGGCGGCCCCGCCCCCCGGCGATGGCTGCGACGAGGCGCGCGCGCGCGCCGAGGCGATCCTGAACCCGCCGCCGCCCGACCCCGATTACGTGCCGCCGCCGCCGCGCGGGCCGATGACCCTGGCCGAGCTGCCGCGGCAATGCGCGGCGCTTCTGTCGGAGGGTTGACGCCCCTACCGCCCCGGTATCGTGCCGCGACGGCCGGTCTTGTCCCAGCCGTCGATCACGTCCAGCGCCTCCTCGGCGGTTTCCACGAAGCGGAACAGCGACAGGTCCTCGGCCGAGATCGTTCCGGCCTTGGCCAGCGCCTCCCAGTTGACGATGTCGCGCCAGAACTCTTCTCCGAAGAGCAGGACGGG
Source organism: Roseicyclus amphidinii (assembly GCF_030163755.1). GTDB lineage: Bacteria > Pseudomonadota > Alphaproteobacteria > Rhodobacterales > Rhodobacteraceae > Roseicyclus > Roseicyclus amphidinii. Next base: position 3,175 of record NZ_JASJOE010000097.1, on the reverse strand, counting down.
CACCTGTTCCATGCGCCCGGTCTGGATCAGCGTGAGCGACTCGAACAGCTCGTCCAGCGTGCCGAAGCCGCCCGGAAAAACGGCGATGGCCTTGGCGCGCAGCAGGAAATGCATCTTGCGGATGCCGAAATAGTGAAAGTTGAAGCACAGCTCGGGCGTGACGTATTCGTTCGGCACCTGCTCGTGCGGCAGCACGATGTTGAGGCCGATGGAACAGCCGCCCGCCTCGGAGGCGCCGAGGTTGCCGGCCTCCATCACGCCGGGGCCGCCGCCGGTGACGATGACATTCTCGGTGCAATTCGTCTCGACCGAACGCTCGGTGATGAGCCGCGCAAAGCGCCGGGCCTCGTCGTAGTAGCGGCTCATGTCGCGGAGCGTGTCGCTTTTCGCGCTGTCCTTCGCCTCGGGGCGGGGGATGCGCGCGCCGCCGAACAGCACGACGGTGGAGTTGATGCCGCGCTCGTCCAGCTCGAGCTGGGGCTTGAGCAGTTCCAGCTGCAGGCGGACCGGGCGCAGCTCGTCGCGCAACAGGAAATCGGGGTCGTCGAAGGCCAGCCGGTAGGCGGGCGAGCGCGCCTGCGGGGTGTCGGGCAACTGGCGGGCGGATTCGAGGTCCTGGCCTGCGTGGCGGAACGGTCCGCGGGGGTCGTCCTTCATGCACTGTCCTTTCGCACTATGCCCAAGGCCTAGCCCGAGCGTGCCCGGATTGCCAGCCGGGGGCGCGCCCGCTATGACCGCGCGCGACGCCATTGAACCCCGAGGGAGCACCGACCATGTCCAACGCCCAGCTGGAAGCCGCCATCGAAGCCGCGTGGGACGCCCGCGATACGATCACCCCCGCCACCACCGGCGAGACCCGCGACGCGATCGAGGCGACGCTTTCGGCGCTCGACAGCGGGTCGCTGCGCGTGGCCGAACGGCAGGCGGGCGGCGATTGGCACGTGAACCAATGGGCGAAGAAGGCGGTGCTGCTGGGCTTTCGCCTGAAGGACATGGAGATGCAGTCCGGCTCGCCGCAGGGCGGCAGCTGGTGGGACAAGGTCGACAGCAAATGGGCCGGTTGGGGCGAGGGTGAGTGGAAGGCCGCGGGCTTTCGCGCGGTTCCCAACTGCGTCGTGCGCCGCTCGGCCTACATCGCGCCGGGCGTGGTGCTGATGCCCTCCTTCGTGAACCTCGGCGCATACGTGGACAGCGGCACGATGGTGGACACCTGGGCCACCGTGGGCTCCTGCGCGCAGATCGGCAAGAACGTCCACCTGTCGGGCGGCGTGGGGATCGGCGGCGTGCTGGAGCCGATGCAGGCGGGCCCGACGATCATCGAGGACAACTGCTTCATCGGGGCGCGGTCCGAGGTGGTCGAGGGCTGCATCGTGCGCGAGGGCTCGGTGCTGGGGATGGGCGTCTTCATCGGGAAATCGACCAAGATCGTCGACCGGGAAACCGGCGAGGTGATGTATGGCGAAGTGCCCGCGGGTTCGGTCGTGGTGGCGGGCTCGATGCCGTCGAAGAACGGCGTGAATCTTTACTGCGCGGTGATCGTGAAGCGCGTGGACGAGCAGACGCGGTCGAAGACCTCGATCAACGAGTTGTTGCGCGACTGATCGCGCAGGGCCGGGCCCTGGCCTGCCCAAGCCGGGGTGGGCTGGCCTGTCCTGTGCATTGGCACCGGTTGCTGTCTCGGGCTGGGTGATCCGTCCGGTCTGACGACAAGGATGGCGGCGCCGCCAAGGCGGTGTCCGTGGATCGGCCCGGGCGCTACCCCGGACCCCTGTCCGGCTCGTGTCGGACCCCGCGGGAGGCGGGGCGCGGATACCTGGTGGTGTGGCAGTCGGCGTCACCCGCCTGCCGGGACATGTCCTTGGGCGGAGGTTATGCCACAGCGGGGTTAACGAAAGGTTCGCGCAGGGTAAGTGAAAGCCACCTTTCGATGCGTTGGGCCGGATGGCCCACCCTGCGGGTCGGGCCGGTGGGCTGCGCCCACCCTACGATCCGCGGAGGCGTTCGAGAACGCGAAGCGAGGCGTAGCCGTCCGGCACCCATCCGAGCGAGGCCTGGAAGCGGCGGACCGAGTCGATCGTCTGCGGCCCGATGATCCCGTCGACCGCGTAGCGGTGGAACCCGGCGCGGACGAGTCTTTGCTGCAATTCCTCGCGCTCGGCGCGGCTGAGGGCGCGATCCTCGCGCGGCCAGCCGCCGCGGAAATCCGGTCCGCCGGTGATCCGGTCCGACAGGTGGCCGACAGCGATGACATAGGCATCGGCGGGGTTGTAGCGCTCGATCACGTGGAAATTGTCGTAGATCACAAGCGCGACGCCCCTGTGCCCCGCGGGCAGCAGGATCGAGGCGCGGCCATGATCGGGCACGCGGCCGCCATCGGCCAGCCGCACGCCGCGGGCGTTCCAGAACGCCGCGTCGCGCTTCACCCGCTCGCCCGTCAGGGCGTAGTCGAAGCCGTCGGGCAGGCGCACCTCCATCCCCCAGGGCTGGCCCGTGGTCCAGCCGTGGTTGCGCAGGTAATTGGCGGTGGAGGCCAGCGCGTCGACCGGATCGTCCGACCAGATGTCGCGCCGCCCGTCGCCGTCGAAATCGACCGCATGCTCGAGGTACGAGGTCGGCATGAACTGCGTGTGGCCCATCGCGCCCGCCCAGCTTCCGACCATCTGGCGCGGGCTGACATCGCCCGCCTGCAGGATGCGCAGGGCGGCGATCAGCTGCGCCTCGAAGAAGTCGCGCCGCCGCCCCTCGTAGGCGAGCGTCGCCATGGCTGCGATGATGTCGGTGTCGCCGCGCATCGCGCCATAGGCTGATTCAAGGCCCCAGACGGCAACCACCACCTCGGCCTCGACGCCGTAGCGGCGTTCGATCTGCGCAAGGATATCGCGGTGCCGCGAGAGGGCCGCGCGCCCGTTGGCGGTGCGCGTGTCCGAGACGGCGCTGTCGAGATAGTCCCAGAGCGGGCGGGAAAACTCGGCCTGGTTGCCGTCACGCTCCAGCACGCGGGCGTTGACGGTCACGCCGGAAAAGGCGCGGTCGAAGGTGGCGGCGCCGATCCCCTGCGCCATGGCGCGGGCGCGGAAGGCGCGGGTCCAGGTGGCGAAGCCGCTGTCTGCAACAGGGGCGGAGACGGCGGCGGGCGCGGGGGCCGCGACCGGCACCACGGTGCCGCGCGTCAGCG
>NZ_JASJOE010000096.1 GCF_030163755.1 Roseicyclus amphidinii | reverse complement strand
TGATGGTCGAAGCCTTCGCTCAGATCGACACCGAGGAGATCGACCCCATTCTCAGCATAAACACGAAAGCCGCCTGATCATGCCCTCAGGCCATCAGGGAAATTACACCAGCTTGACGGACGTGACCTGAAAGCACGCTACGGTGGAGGTCCAGTTCCTCCACACATCTGGTTGGGGGTGTCGGTCGAGGATGCCGCTCATGTCAGCCGCATCGACCACCTTAAGAGTGTGAATTCCGAGGCTCGCTTCATCTCCTTTGAGCCCCTTCTCGGACCTATCGACAAGGTCGATCGCCCATTGCTCCGTCGGCGCAACAGCGCCAAGTTCAACCGCCGACTCTAGTCTCAGCCGGATGAGCACCGGGGGTCACAGCAACTCTTGTGAACTGACATCCGTTCGAAATACTATCGTGTAATCATCAGCATACCGGATCGGATAAAGTGGCAAAATCGCAGAAGACACAGGTGATCGAGCACTTGTTCGAAAAGCACTGGGACGCGGCGAACGGCGCTCTCGACAAGACGCTCATGAGCCTCGACGATGTGGCTCAGGCGATCCGCGAATGTAACAAGCTGTACGGCTCGACCCTAAGCGACCGGAACCCAGCCAACTTCATGAAGGACTTGCTCCGAGGAGCGAACGCTTCGAAGAACTGGCCTGCCTCGGTTGCTGCACGGCGGTTCACGGGAATCCAGCGTACGGGTGACGGTGAGTGTTTCGAGTTCATCCCCTACCGACCCGGTCAGACGGAGCCGTTCCCAGATGCTTTCAAGGTTCGGGAGGATGCGCCGCGTTTCCTCGTGCAATCGATCAGTCTGCCGCTGGCCACAAAGTCGCTCGGCCGATCCGATGAAACCTGGCTTATCCAGACGGCCATCAACCTCCGGGTGGTGGAGACTCACTTCGCAGTCGCGCCAGCGTATCCACTCCTCGAGCTGACGCACCTGCAGATGGGCATCAAGCTCCGCTCGACCGAGATCGATGCGCTGTTTCTCGGGAAGGCTGGCGACCCCAAGGATCCAGATTCTGTACTGGTCACCTGTGAAGCGAAGCAGGCCAAGGATCCACTGATCCCCAGCCAGATCATCAACCAGGTTCAGGCTGCATTCGCGGAAGCGGAAGTCGACATCGTAGTCCCGATCGGCCTCCGGACCGTCAGAGGCGTCGGGTTCTATCTCACGGAATTCGAGGCCGTCAGGAGAGCCGACGCACAGGCGCTCGATGAGCTGACGCTAGCCAGCGACGCCATCTACGAACTCAGGCCGCCCGTTAAGGGCATATGACGCTTCGATTTCTTCCTGCTTTCGCTTCTTGGCGCCGCTCTTCTTGTCCCGTCGACCTATTGGGTTTTCGACCTGGAAGTGCGCTGCGGCCTCAGTGTTGCCCATGGTCAGGAGCCGCTCATCGCCGAGGGCGATGGCCTCTGTCGGGCGAGTGGGTTCGATGCCTAGGGCTCGAATGACGGCTGCCGCGACGGCGCGTGCAAGTGGCGGCGGTACGGCGTTACCGATCTGACGGGCCCCATGCCATTTGGTGGCATTGAAACGGAACCAGTCAGGGAAGCCGTGAAGACGCGCCATCTCTCGTACGGTCACGCAGCGTGCGTAGGCATAGTGGATCGGCCTCGGGCTCGTGAACGCCCCTCGTGCCGAGTCGGTCCCAGCGCGAAGAGTATTGGATACGCCGTCCGCCGGGAGCTTGAAGAACCGGGAAATCGGCTCGACCCGTCCCTGATCGGTTTCTCGGAAACGGCGCCGCGAAATCTCGGTGTGCTCGGTGCGCGCGCTCGAAGTGAGCAGGCTCGGATCCCACTTTCTCGGATGTCCGAAGGCCCAGGCATCGTTTCCAAGCCCTCGCAGAGGCTCGGCATATTTGCTCGGCTTCCCAAAGTCAGACGTCTCGACGTAATCCGACGACCTAAGCGCTTCGAAGAGTTCGGCGTCGGGCAGATCGGCGAGCGCGGCTTGGCACGTCGGCCTCTCGGCAATCGTTTTCGGGTAGGCCGGCACCTCTTCGCCCCTCTTGGCGCCCATGAGGATTAGCCTCTGGCGATCCTGCGGCACGCCATAGTCGGCCGCATTCAGCACACGCCAATCCTTCTGCACCTCGTAACCGGCAGCCTCGAACTCTTCGATCAGTTCGAATAGGAATTTCCGGTGCTTTCCGACCGTGAGCCCTTTTACGTTCTCGAAGACGAAATATGCGGCATCGAGTTCTCTGACGATGCGCACGAAGTCCTTGACGAGTCCGTTTCTGGGGTCGTCCAAGGCCCGCTGGCCAATCAGCGAGAAGCCTTGGCAAGGAGCGCCTCCGAACACGACATCCACACGACGGTTGCCGATCCCGGCAGCCGCCCTGATGTCGTCGCCTGAGACGTGCGTGACAGATCTTGGAAGAACGGCGCATCGCGGGAAATTGTACTTGTGCACCGCGGCGTGGACAGGATCGAGTTCGACGGCCGCGACCACATCGAAGCCGGCTTGCTCGAAGCCGAGGCTCATGCCCCCGGCCCCTGCGAACAGGTCGACTCCTATCGGTCTTGCCATGCCTTGCTCCCTGTCGTTTTCACTCAACATATCGGTGTGGTGCCGGATTGACCAGCGAAACCTAGCTTCTCAGGAAGGCTTCGACACGGCCGACGGCTTCTTCGAAGTCCCTCAGTTCGCACTGCCAGACAACGAGCGGCTCCCATCCAGCTTCCCGCAACTCGGTTAAGGCTCTCTTATCACGTTCTCTGTTTGTTTCAATCTTCGGCTTCCAGTACTCCGGCCTGGACTTCGGCAGTTGGCCCCACTTGCAGCCATGGCCATGCCAGAAACAGCCATGCACAAACACGACCTTCTTCCGCGACGGGAACACGATGTCGGGGCTGCCCGGCAGATCGCGACGATGGAGCCTGAAGCGATATCCGAGCCGGTGAAGGGCGCGGCGCAGGGCGAGTTCAGGCTTCGTGTCCTTCTGGCGGACCATCGACATTATGTACGAGCGGCCGTCCGCAGTGACGTGGTCAGCCATCACGATGGACGCATGGGACTTGCCTGGGACGGATCGCTGGGTCTCTTCGGAACCGCGCGGATCCCACGGAAGCTCCCCCGTTGCGTCCGCGTTTCCACGACGACCTCGCCATTGTCGACATACGCCCGCCGGATGGGCGCCTTGGTCAGGACGGTTCCCAGCGGCCGGCCATCTTCCGTGAAGACGCGAACGCCCTTGCCTTCGACCAGGAGGACCATGCCTCCGCTGACGAGCAGATCGCATTTTGGCGAACAATCATGCAAGGCGATCAGGCGGTCGCCGTCGAGCACATAGAGACGGGTCGTGGTCATCACATAGAGGAACGCTTCGGTCTCGACGATGCGGACAGGCACGGAGCCCACGTCGTAGATCGTGGTCGGCGAGCCGCTGCGGTCCACACGCACCACCCGCCCGGCATAGGTGCCAAGCAGAGCGGTTTCTCCCGTCCCGGAGAAGGCTGCGGCATAAATCCAGTCCGCCTCGGCCGCGGGGCCAAAGCTGATCACGATTTCAAAGCCGTTTTCACCTCCTCCACTCCCGTCAAGCTGCTCAGGGTCGAGGCCTGTTAGCCGCTCCGATGCGACATTCACCGCCTTCATCCTTTCCTCGTTTCCCGGATTTACGTCAGGGTGCAGTTCACGCACGAGCTGCCGATATCGCCTTCGGATCTCGTCGGGCGTGACCGGCATCTGAAGACCCATGACCTCCAGGGCTTGATCGATTTCCGCCGCGGTCCCGAAGCTGGACCCGCCTACCCTGATGCGGGTGGGCTCTTTCGCCGGCATCCTGAGCCCCCATAAGCGCTCTCCTTCCCGGTTAACGCACCACGCTTCGTCGACGTGAGTGAAGAGGTAGCGGTTCCGATCCGGTGTCAGTGCTATACAGCGCAGAGCGCGATGTGCCTCGCTCTCTGCCAAGCCGAGTCGTTCGCGGTTGGCGGCGACTTCCGGGGCGGCCTCTAGATCTGTCTCGAAATCGATGCCGAGGTCGCCACGATAGACGGTCATCACACCGCTCTTTGAGCGCAGCGCGAAGCCCTCGCCCTCTGGATGAACGGAGATGTGGTAGGCATCGCGGTGTAGGGGCACCGGTGTCCCAGGTCGTCCACTCGCGTCGCTGAACATCACCGCTCCAGGAGCGCTAAGGCTCGCTTCTGACTTCGCAAGATCGTCGAACGACAGTGCGCCGCCGCGCGTGCTGTAATGCCTGCGAAAGGCCGGATCCGGTCGATCCGATTTCGCAATTGCCTCGACGACGATTTCGCTCCAGCATCCTTGAGGGTCTGCGAAGGCTTCCTCTGTGGCAGGCAGCTCGACGGGTCGCTCCCACGCATTCGGCGAAGGCGGAAGAGGCACGATATTCACACGCTTTGGGTCGAGTTCGTGCGGACGCCCGGCACCTCGATCGCGTCGGTGCGATCCCGGCCTTGCTGGCTCATTGTAGATCGTCGCGGCCGAGGCCTTGGGCATCTCGGCATCGGCGAGATAGAGCTCATAGGTCTTTCCGCTCTTCGCGCGACGGACTTCTCCCGACTTCTCCAGGTAGGAGATGAGCCGACTGGCACGGCGCGCGTCATCGACGCCCAGCACAGTTTTGATCCGGCTTTGCAGGATGCCCGGATTTGCGCGGATCGCCTCCCGGAGCTGGTCGAAAAGGTCGAGGTCGGCTAAGTGTTCCTCCGCCTCGTCTCGGTAAGCTTGCAGATGGTCGAAACTCTGCACCAGGTCCCGCAACTCGCAGAGGCCGTCCCGATCTCCGACGATGGCCATCATCGTTCCGCCTTGCGACAGGGCCGGAATCCGAATGTCAAGCCGCTGCCCGTCGCCTTGAGGATCTTTCAGCCAGTCACGCAGCAGCGGTAGACTTGCACGCGCGGCTGCAGCGGCGGTCACATAGTCCTTTGCGGAAACCGAGGAGGTGAAACGTTCGAGCTGCGCGAAATAGAGCTGCCCGGGCAGAGAAGGGTCCGCCATCCGGAGGATCTCAGGCTCCGGCTCGGCAGCGGCCTTACTGCGAGGCTCATCTCGCACAGTATCCGGTGCCTTGGGCTCGCGGGCAGAAGATCCGCCAAATAACCATCTGAAAATGCCCGACATGATACGCCCCAATATCCCCGATTTGTCTCAGGGTCATCTGAAACCCAAGCTGCCGCAATCCCCGTATCGTGGCGAATTTCATTTGGCGGGCACTCAGGAAAGCAGCGCCATCTGTGATCGCCACTCCAACGGAAATGGCTCCATGAGCCCCTTCAGCGTGACGTCCGAGCTCTGTTTCCCTTCCAGGATATGGTAGCAGCCCGGACTTCCCGCTCAGCCTTTCGCTTGCGGGCAAGTTCGGCGACGCCGTCAGGAAGAGCTGAGGTGGCCCCGCGAATGCTTACCCGATCGAGGCTTCGATCCCTCAGTTCGAGGAACGGCGGCACTTTCGGTTGTTCTCCGGCAGCAACCTTGGCCCAGTACCCCCGGGGCGGTACGGGAATACGATGACGACTGCAGACCTTCGCGAGCCCCCGATCCGATATCCCGAATTCCTGTGCAAGCGCTGTCATCGGTTTGCTCCAGACAAGGTCGTAGAGGTCCCGACGGCTAAGTATCTGTGAAGGCGACAATTCTTGAACTCTCCGCAATACAGCTTCGCGCGGAAGCAATATCCCGCAGCGCCACTTTAGCGGTCATCGCCACCCGGGTGAAACCTGGAGAAGGTTGGACGTTAGGCACATCCCCTCCGCCACCATACCGACGTCAGAAACCTGATATTTTGGTATGACACCACATCGTCAGGGCAGAGCGGTCGCCGTCTCGATGGTGGTGTTCGTCTGAAATCCCTGCAGTCTGCTGCACAGTTTGCTATACGGCGGGCGGATGACCCGTGCGACGGGCGCGTTGGTGGGCCGTGCGACGAGCGCGGTGCAAGGGGCGTCCGCCAACGGATAGGCATCGACAAGAAGCTGCGCCAGCACCCCTCGGTCGAGGGGTGCGAGCGCGACCGTCTCCGGCTGCTTCGGCACCGTGCCGGCCGTCTGGGCGACGAGAACCGTCCGGACGACGCGGAGCACGCCCGGTGCGGCCTCCCGACGAAGGCGGCAGATCATGCCCGGTGCCGTGGCACCCTCGTGGATCGGGGGCAGCGCGTCGGCGATCTCGGTCATGGCCCTGGCGGCCTTGAACGGCGATCTGACCCGGCCAGCATGACGGCGACGCTGAAACTAGCCACCGACGGACAGAAACCACCGGTCGTGCGCCCCTGGATCACTCCAGGGGTCTTTTCGCGGGTGTCGACAAGATGGACGTCAAAAGGCTCCTTCCACCCTGTCAGAAATCAAACCTTCCACCCAGTCTAAGGTTCCAAGCGCTGAATCCGGGCTGCCCAATCCCGTCATATCGAACGGCGGCTTCGCCGCGCCATCCTGCAGTTGGCGTCGTGCGCAACCCAAGCTCCAGCGATCCCCTGGTTTGACTTTGCCGTTCAACCTGAGCGGGCGTTTGGAAATCCCGATCGAGTCGGGGCAGGACGAAAGCGTTCATTGCGCCGAAGGTGGATTCGACAGGCCATTCCAGCTCGGTTGAAAAAGTGAGACGGCCTGTGTCGGACCTGGCCCCCGCGACCGATACCTCCGACACACCGTCTGATACAACATGGTCTCCTTGGTCTTCGCGCATATACGCCAGGTCCACTTGTGGCATCAGGCGAGCGCGGCCCAGTTCGTAACTCCCGTAAAGAGCACCTCGCACAAGGAAACGTTCAGTCCCGAATGTCCCGCGCCATTCAGTGTTGTCGGAGAATACATCAATGGATGCAGAATTCCTCGACTGGCCCCGCGCGACCCTACCCGAGAAAAACAAGCCTTCGGCAAGTTCCGCGGACAGATAGGGGCCGATCATCCATCCATTCCCGGAAACCTCGGAGTAGCTATCGATCCGCTCCGATGCACGATCAAGATGTGCCATGACCCCGAAGCTCAGCCGCTCATTCACCAGATGGTCAATACCTACGAAGACGATCCCAAAACCGCCGTCGCGTTGCGCGAGGGTGCCGGTCGCATCTTGGTAGGCGCTGATCTGGCCCTCGGTCCAGACATACCAAGCACGGTCAGTCGAGCCGACGCTCCCTGAAAACCGGAGGAACGACGAGGGACTGGCCTCCGACGCAGTTATATCAAGCCCTCCGCGTGGCATGTCGCCCAACTGCCCCGCCAGTTGAAGACGTGACGCCAGTCCACCTGCATTTCCCTGATACTCGAGGCTGAACTGTGGACGCGAGGTGGCGTCCCGACGACGGTCAAGATGATACGCGCGCGGTTCGGCTGACAGGATCCTGTCCATTCGACGCTGAATGAACGTCGAGGTGACATCCGTGAAGGCATCTCGAACAGCCTGTTGGTACGCTGTGAAGCTTACAGTCGCCGGTGCCGCGATGGCGATGCCATTCACAGTCCCGGTCACCGTTGCAACACCGACCTCTGTGCTTGCGGTCAGAGTTGCGGAGTAGGTCCCGTTCCCATTGTCCGTGACTGCGCTCAATATGCCGAGGGTCGAGGTCAATACTACCGTATCGCCGCCGGCCGGTAACAGAGCGCCTTCGGCATCATAGAGGCTGACGGTGATCTGCGTTGTGTCTATGCCGTTTGCCCTGATTTCGCTCGGCGACGCGGCCAGGGCTGAGCCCGTTTCGCCGATCAAAATGAACTCGACGATCAGTTGGTCCGGTTGATCCACCCCATCGATTGTTACGGTAATCCTTGCTTCACCTGGTTCATCGGAACGCAGGAAGGCCGTGTATGTACCATCCCCGTTGTCGCGCGTCAGAACGGTGTTGCCCGATGGGTTGATGAAAAGTGTTCCGAAGTTCGTCGTGAGCTCGACGGCCTTCCCGATGACAGGCAGGTCATTTTCATCTATCAAGGTCACGGTGATTTCAACCGCGTCCGCGCTGTTGGCGATACCAGTCGATTTGTCCGCCCTGGCCTCGATATACGTTGCTCGCTCCACGGTGAGGGTGAAGGTGAGCACGGAGATATTGCCCGCCGCATCCTCGGCGGTGATCTCGACCACGTAGGTCCCGACCGCGCCCGGATCCTTCAGGCTCAGCACCCCGCCGGTGGTGATCTGGAACAGGCCGGCGTCGGTCCCGCCCAGCGTCCAGGTCACGCTCTCGTCGGCGGAGAAGCTCGCCGCGGCGGTGGTCCCGGCCTCGATCGTCGCCCCGTCCGTGCCGGTCCCGGCGCTGGTCGCGGCGTTCGGCCCGGTGATCA
>NZ_JASJOE010000095.1 GCF_030163755.1 Roseicyclus amphidinii | reverse complement strand
CCCCCCCCCCCCCCCCCCCCCCCCCCCCCCCCCCCCCCCCCCCCCCCCCCCCCCCCCCCCCCCCCCCCCCCCCCCCCCCCCCCCCCCCCCCCCCCCCCCCCCCCCCCCCCCCCCCCCCCCCCCCCCCGGGTCGCTGCCGAAGGCAGCGAAACACCCCTCAGGCGTTGGCTTCGCGGATCTTCTCGGCGGCCTCTTTGTCGAAAGAAACGCCTTTTGTTTCAAAGAGTTGATCCAGCTCACCCGAGAGAGTCATCTCGGTGATGATGTCGCAGCCGCCGATGAATTCGCCCTTCACGTAGAGCTGCGGGATGGTGGGCCAATCGGAGTAGTCCTTGATCCCCTGCCGGATCTCCTCGTCGGCCAGCACGTTCACGTCGGCGAACTCGACGCCCATGTAGTTCAGCACCCCCGCCACGCGGCTGGAGAAGCCGCATTGCGGCATCATCTTGGTGCCCTTCATGAACAGGACGACGTCGTTCTCGGTGACGGTCTGCTTGATCGAATCTGCGGCGCTCATTGGGAAATTCCCTTTCAATCCGGGGCTTTGGTGGTCAGGGCCAGCGCGTGCAGCTCGCCGTGCGAGCCGTCCATCTTGCCCTTCAGCGCGGCATAGACCGCGCGTTGCTGCTGCACGCGGTTCTGGCCGCGGAAACTTTCGTCGATGACCTGCGCGGCGAAGTGCTGGCCGTCGTCACCCTCGACCTTGACCTGGCCGTTGGGGAAGGCCTCTCGCAGCATGTCCTCGATCTCGCGGGCGGTGATGGGCATGTGAGTCCTCGACTGGTTTTGTCGGAAATGTAAGCCCCATGGCGGGGCGGTGCAAGGCGGGGAAGGGGTGCACAGGGCGTACACACCCCGTACACACCGCGTGCATACGGCCCGTCAGCCGAAATGCGTGGCAAAGGCCCCGCGCCAGAGGGCGGTCAGCTCGGCCATCGGCGCCTCGGAGCTGCCGAGGCGGAGCATCTCGCCGCCCACCTTGCCGATTGTCACCAGCGGCACACCGGCTTGCCCCGCCGCGACCATCAGCGCCTCTGCCTTGTCGAAGCTGGTCGAGATCAGGTAGCGGCCCTGGTCCTCGCCGAAGAGCGTGGCGGTGTCGGAGGCCTCGACGCTCAGGCCCACGCCGCCCGCAACCGCCATCTCGAAGGCGGCCAGCGCAAGGCCGCCGTCGGACAGGTCGGTGCAAGCGCCGATCCACTGGCGGTTGGCGCGGATGAACTCGCCCGCGCGGCGCTCGGCCTCGAGGTCGACGGGTGGCGCGTCGCCGTCTTCGCGGTTGAAGACCTCGTGGAGCAGCGCGGACTGGCCGAGGTGCCCCTCGGTCGCGCCGACCAGCAGAAGGACATGACCGTCGCGGGTGGTGTCGCCGATCAGGTCGTCGAGACTGTCCAGAAGGCCCACGGCCCCGATGGTCGGCGTGGGCAGGATGCCCTGGCCGTCGGTCTCGTTGTAGAGGGATACATTGCCCGAGACGATCGGCATGTCGAGCGCGGCGCAGGCTTCGCCGATGCCTTTGATCGCGCCGACGAACTGGCCCATGATCTCGGGCTTCTCGGGGTTGCCGAAATTCAGGTTGTCGGTGGTCGCGAGCGGCCGCGCGCCGACGGCGCAGAGGTTGCGGAAGGCTTCGGCCACGGCCTGCTTGCCGCCCTCGACCGGGTTCGCCCGCACGTAGCGCGGCGTCACGTCCGAGGTGAAGGCCAGGGCCTTTGCGGTGCCATGCACGCGGACCACGCCCGCGCCGAGGCCGGGGGCGACGACGGTGTCGGCCATGACCATGTGGTCATATTGCTCGTAGACCCAGGCGCGGCTGCAATAGTTGGGCGAGGAGATCAGCGCGCGCAGCGCGTCGATGGCGTCGATCTCGGGGACCGGGTCCATCGGGGCGGCCGGGGGTGTCTCGACCCATGGGCGGTCGTATTCGGGCGCTTCCGAGGAGAGTTTCGAGAGCGGCAGGTCGGCCATGGTCTCGTTGCCGTGGATAATGAGGAAGCGGTCCTCGGGGATGGTTCCGCCGACGATGGCGAAATCGAGATCCCATTTCTGGAAGATGGCGCGGGCGACATCCTCCTTCTCGGGGTTGAGGACCATGAGCATCCGCTCCTGGCTTTCCGAGAGCATCATCTCGTAGGCGGTCATCGCGGTTTCGCGCTGCGGGACGTGGTCGAGCGTCAGCTTGATGCCGAGCTTGCCCTTGTCGCCCATTTCCACGGCGGAGCAGGTGAGGCCCGCCGCGCCCATGTCCTGAATGGAGATGACGGCGCCGGTCTGCATCAGCTCGAGGCAGGCCTCGAGCAGGCGCTTTTCGGTGAACGGGTCGCCGACCTGAACGGTGGGGCGCTTTTCCTCGATCGTGTCGTCGAATTCCGCGCTGGCCATGGTCGCGCCGCCGACACCGTCGCGGCCCGTTTTCGCGCCGAGATAGACCACGGGCATGCCGACGCCGGAGGCGGCGGAGTAGAAGATCTTGTCGGCATCGGCCAGCCCCGCCGCGAAGGCGTTCACAAGGCAGTTGCCGTTATAGGCGGCGTGAAAGCGGACCTCGCCGCCGATGGTGGGCACGCCGAAACAATTGCCGTAGCCGCCCACGCCCTCGACCACGCCATGCACCAGCTGGCGGGTTTTCGGGTGGTCCTTTTCACCGAAGCTGAGCGCGTTCATCGCGGCGATGGGGCGCGCGCCCATGGTGAAGACGTCGCGCAGGATGCCGCCGACGCCTGTCGCAGCCCCCTGGTAGGGCTCGATGTAGGAGGGGTGGTTGTGGCTTTCCATCTTGAAGACCACGGCCTGACCGTCGCCGATATCGACCACGCCCGCATTCTCGCCGGGGCCGCAGATGACCTGCGGGCCTGTGGTGGGCAGGGTGCGGAGCCATTTCTTCGAGGACTTGTAGGAACAATGCTCGTTCCACATGGCCGAGAAGATGCCCAGTTCGGTGAAGGTCGGCTCGCGGCCGATGATCTCGAGGATGCGCTCGTATTCGTCGGGCTTGAGCCCGTGGGCGGCGATCAACTCGGGCGTGATGGCTGGCTCGGTCATGGCATGTCCCCCGTTTCGCCCGCTCTTTACGGCAGGCGCGGCGCAGGGGAAAGGGGCCAGTCAGAGCGCGCGGCGAAAGGTCAGGGAGGTGGGGCGGTCGTAGCCGGGATGGGCGGTGGCGGCGACCTGCGTGAAGCCCATGGCGGTGAAGGCGGCGTGGTTGCCGGTCAGCTCGACACGGGATTGCAGCACCAGCGCGCGGGCGCCGAGGGTGCGGGCATGGGCTGCGGCGGCCTCGATCAGGGCGCGGGCGTGGCCCCGGCCACGCTGCGCGGCGGCGACGGCGAGCTTGCCGATGCAATAGGCGTCGGGGGTGAGGGTGCCGAAAAGACAACCTATGGGTGAAGCGTCCGCGCGCAGAAGGAAGAGGTCTTCGCCCTGCGCCTTGACCTTCAGGTCGTCGAGCGACAGCCGCGTCATGGAGGAGGGCGGGTCGATCCGCCCCTCCATATAGGCGAAACTGGTGGACAATAGCGCGTGAAGCGCCGCGAAATCGCGGAAATCGGCGGGATTTGTTTCGACCTTGGACACAATCATCAGGGATGCCTGCGGGGCTATGGGCAAAAAAAAGGCCGAGACGAATCTCGGCCAAAGTCCAACAGGGAGGTAATGGAACGGTGATCTCTCACCATGCGTTCCATTGATGCTGAATTAAGCGTCACTATTGACGCGATCAAGGCAAATGTCGCCGCGCCGCCGCAAAGCGGCTATGCCTGTGGCGCATAGCACACAGACATCGACAGGCGGAGGCGGGGCTGGCGGTGGTCAGCTGTCGGGCAGCGTGGCGCTTTCCTTTTGCCGTCTGCGGTAGGCAATGACCTCTTCCGAGACGAAGTCGCGGAAGACCTCGACCCGTTTGGATTGGCGCAATTCCTCGGGATAGGCGAGGAACACGGGCACCTCGGCGGATTCGGTTTCCGGCAGGACGCGGACGAGGTCGGGGAAATCCTGCGTCAGGTAATCGGGCAGGACGCCGATGCCGAGGTCGTGGATCACGGCCTGAAGCACGCCGAAGTAGTTGTTCACCGTGAGCGTCGAGCCGATGTCGTAGCTCATCAGCTCGCGCACGAGGATCGCGCCGGCGCTGACCTGCGCCGAATTGGCGTTCTGGCTGATGATGCGGTGGCGGGAGAGATCGTTCAGCGTCTCGGGCACGCCGTTCTGCGCGAGGTAGCGGGGCGAGGCGTAGAGGCGCATGTTGATCGTCATCAGGCGGCGGCGGATCAGGTCGGCCTGAGACGGCTCCTTCATGCGGATGGCGACATCGGCCTCGCGCATGGGCAGGTCGAGGAGCTTTTCCTCGAGCATCAGGTCGATCTTGAGATCGGGGTATTTCTCGTAGAGCGCGGGCAGGCGCGGCGCCAACCACAGCGAGCCGAAGCCGATGGTGGTGGTGACGCGCAGCTCGCCGAACACCTCTTCCTCGCTGTCGCGGATGCGGGCGGCGGCGGCCTCGAGCCGCTTGGACATGTGGCGCGTGGCGTCGAAGAGCAGCTCACCCTGTTCGGTCAGGATCAACCCGCGGGCGTGGCGGTGGAAGAGCGTGGTGTTCAGCCCTTCCTCGAGCGCGCGAATCTGGCGGCTGACGGCCGATTGCGACAGGTGCAGCGTATCGCCGGCATGGGTCAGGCTGCCCGCGTCGGCGACCGCATGAAAGATGCGCAGCTTGTCCCAATCCATGATGATACTCCTGTCCGCACTCGTGTTTACCCGCGCCCCAAAGCGCTTGCAAAGGGGTTTAATGCGGAATTCCGTCGAATGTGTAACGGCGGCGCCGGGCTCCCGGATTTGATTGGACAGGTCAGCAAGCATGACCTATACTTCGGTGCAGTTACAACGACCATCGCTGTCACGGGAGGCCCGCCATGGGAGTGCAGCAGGTATCGCTGGATGACCGTTTCGATCTTGAAAAATCCCCGGTTCTTCTGACCGGCACGCAGGCGCTGGTGCGGCTGATGCTGATGCAGAAGGCGCGCGACCGGGCCGCGGGTCTGAACACCGCGGGGCTGGTGACGGGCTATCGCGGCTCGCCCCTTGGGGCGGTCGACATGCAGATGGCGCGGGCGAAACGGCACCTCGAGGCCGCGGACGTGCTGTTCCAGCCGGGGCTGAACGAGGATCTGGCGGCGACCGCGATCTGGGGCAGCCAGCAGGCGGAATTGCGCGGCGAGGGCCGCTTCGACGGGGTCTTTGGCCTGTGGTACGGCAAGGGCCCCGGCGTGGACCGTTCGGGCGACGTGATGCGCCATGTGAACATGGCGGGCACCGCGCGCCACGGGGGCGTGCTGATGGCGATGGGGGATGACCACACGGGTGAAAGCTCGACCGTCTGCCACCAGTCGGACTGGGCGATGGTGGACGCGCATATGCCGGTGCTCAGCCCGGCGGGGGTGCAGGAAATCCTTGACTACGGGCTTTATGGCTATGCGTTGAGCCGTTTCGCGGGGGTCTGGGTCGGCCTGAAGACGATGAAGGACACGGTCGAGGCCACGGCGGTGGTCGATGGCCGCTTCGACCGGATGTCTTTCGTGGACCCGGAGTTCGAGATGCCGCCGGGCGGGCTGAACATCCGCCTCGGCGATCACTGGATCGCGCAGGAAGAGCGGCTGCTGGAATACAAGCGATGGGCCGCCGAGGCGTTTTCTCATGCCAATGGCATGGACCGGCGGATGCATGGCAAGCCGGGGGCGAAGATCGGCTTTGTCGCCGCGGGCAAGAACTGGCTCGATCTGCTCTCGGCGCTGGCGACGCTGGGCATCGACGAGGCCGAGGCCGAGCGGCTGGGGGTGACGACCTACAAGGTCGGCCAGACATGGCCGCTCGACATGAAGGGGTTTGCCGACTGGGCCGAGGGGCTGGAGCTGATCGTCGTGGTCGAGGAGAAGCGCAAGCTGATCGAGGTGCAGGTCAAGGAGGCGATCTTTGACGACCGGCGCGGGCGGCGGGTTTATGGCTATCGCAAGGGCAGTTCGGGCGAGAAGCTCTTCCAGTCGCATTTCGCGCTGGACCCGGCGGATATCGCGCGAAAACTGGGCCAGATCCTGATCGAGGAGGGGCGCGAGACGGACCGCATCCGCGCGGGCATCGCGCGGGTGGAAGAGGCCGCGCGGGCGGGCAATGCGCCCGATCTGGCCGTGCGCACGCCGTGGTTCTGTTCGGGCTGTCCGCACAACACGAGCACCAAGGTGCCTCAGGATGCGCGCGCGGGCGCCGGGATCGGCTGTCATTTCATGGCGAAATGGATGGACCGCAACACCGAGGCCTATACGCATATGGGCGGCGAGGGGGCGAACTGGATCGGGGAGGCGCCGTTTTCGACGCGCTCCCACGTGTTCCAGAACCTCGGCGAGGGGACGTATAACCACTCGGGGATACTGGCGATCCGGGCGGCCTTGGCCGCGAAGACCAACATCACCTACAAGATCCTGTTCAACGATGCGGTCGCCATGACGGGCGGGCAGCACAACGAGGGGGATCTTGACCCGGCGCGGATCGCGCGGGAATTGCAGGCGATGGGGGTGCAGCACATCGCGCTTGTCTTCGATCCGAAGGAAGAGATCGACTGGTCGGCCTTCCCCTCGGGGCTGGAGCGGCATCCGCGCGACGCGCTGATGGCGGTTCAGGAGAAGTTTCAGACGCTTCCGGGCGTTTCGGCGATCATCTACGTCCAGACCTGCGCCGCGGAAAAGCGACGCCGGCGCAAGCGCGGCAGTTTTCCGGACATCGACCGGCGCGTCTTCATCAACACCGACGTTTGCGAGGGCTGCGGCGATTGCGGGGTGCAATCCAATTGCGTCTCCATCGTGCCGGTCGAGACCGAACTTGGGCGCAAGCGGGCGATTGATCAGTCGTCCTGCAACAAGGATTTCAGCTGTCTCAAGGGGTTCTGCCCCAGTTTCGTGACGCTGGAGGGCGCGAAGATCAGGAAACAGGCGACGGCGGAGGTGGACCTGTCAGGGCTGCCCGACCCGGTTCTGCCCGCGATCGAGGGCACGCATAACGTGCTGGTCACCGGCGTGGGCGGCACGGGCGTGGTGACCATCGGCGCGGTGATGGCGCAGGCGGCCCAGATCGACGGCAAGGGCGTCGGCATGATCGAGATGGCGGGGCTGGCGCAGAAGGGCGGCGCGGTGTGGATTCACCTGCGGCTCGCCGAGCGGCCGGAGGATATCGCCGCGATCCGCGTGGGGCTGGGCGAGGCGCATGCGGTGATCGGGGGCGACCTGGTCGTGACGGGGGGCGCCAAGACGCTGGGCCTGATGCGGACAGGGCAGACGGGGGCGGCGGTGAACTCGCACGAGATCATCACCGGCGATTTCACTCGCGACACGGAATTCCGCATTCCGGGCAAGGATTTGGAGATCGTTCTTCAGGCAAGGTTGCAGGATCGGTTGGCGCTGTTCGATGCGACGAAGCTGAGCCGGGTTCTGTTGGGGGATTCGATATTCTCCAACATGATGACCTTCGGCGCGGCCTGGCAGATGGGGTTGATCCCGCTCACGCATGAGGCGATTTCGCAGGCGATTGCGTTGAATGGCGCGGCCGTGGAGCGCAATGCGCAGGCCTTCGAGATGGGGCGTTGGGCGGTGGTGAACCCCGCCGCGGCGGCCCGGCTGCTGGAGGCGGAGGTCGTGGAGAAGCCGAAGTCGCTGGAGGAAAAGATCGCCTATCGTGCCGGGCACCTGGCCCGCTACCAGGGCGCGCGGCTGGCGAGGCGCTATCGGCGGATGGTCGATGGCGTGGCCGATCCGCGGCTGAAGGAGGCGGTGGCGAAGGGCTATCACAAGGTGCTGGCCTACAAGGATGAATACGAGGTCGCGCGGCTGCATCTGGAGACCGAGGCGCGCGCGCGGGCGGAGTTCGAGGGGGATTTCAGGATGAAATTCCACCTCGCGCCGCCACTTCTGCCGGGGCGGGATGCGAGCGGGCGACCGCGGAAGCGGGAGTTCGGGGCCTGGATCGGGCGGGTCTACCCCTGGCTTGCGCGGCTGAAGGTCCTGCGGGGCACGCCGCTGGACGTTTTCGGCTATACGGCGGAGCGGCGGATGGAGCGCGGGTTGATCCGGCGCTACGAGGCCGACATGGCCGAATGGCTGCCGAAGGCGGGGTCGGTGGATGCGGACGCCTTGGCGGCACTGGCGGAATTGCCCCTGTCTGTCAGGGGGTTCGGCCCGGTGAAGGAGGCCAACGCGGCGAAGGCGGCGCTTCGGCGGGAGGAGATCCTGGCGCGGCTGAAAGCGGGGGATGGGCCGCTGGCGCGGGCGGCCGAGTAGGGGGTGTGGCGCCTGCGGCGTCGGATGCCTTGGGTTTGCGCCGCCTGCGGCGTCGGTTCCTTTGGGATTGCGCCGCCTGCGGCGTCGCCGGGGCGCG
>NZ_JASJOE010000094.1 GCF_030163755.1 Roseicyclus amphidinii | reverse complement strand
CGCGCCGAGGCCGCGGGCCGTCTCGACGCCGCCATGGCCGCCGAGCTTGCCCCCCTCAAGATGGAGCGCGCGGTCTTCACCACCGAGATCGCCGAGGCCCCGCCCGGGCCCGAGGGTGCGCAGGTGGTGACCTTCACCGTGGCGACCAACCCCGGCGCGCCGCCGGGCCCGCTCAACCGCATCGCCTCGGGCGGCGAGCTGTCGCGGTTCCTGCTTGCGCTGAAGGTCTGCCTGACCGGCGAGGACCGCGGCGTGACGATGATCTTCGACGAGATCGACCGCGGCGTCGGCGGGGCCACGGCGGATGCCGTCGGCCGCAGGCTCAAGGCGCTGGCCGAGGGCGGGCAGGTGCTGGTGGTGACCCATTCGCCGCAGGTCGCGGCGCTTGGTGCGCATCACTGGCGCGTGGCCAAGCAGGTGGAGGGCGAGGTGACCCTGAGCCGGGTGACCCCACTGGATGCACGGGACCGGGTCGACGAAGTGGCGCGGATGCTTTCGGGCGACACCGTCACCGAAGCGGCACGGGCGGCCGCCCGCGCGCTGCTGGACGGCTGAGCCTCCCGGCTGCGCCGGGACTCGGGCGCGGCGGCGTGGCTCGGCCTGCGGCCTGCGCCACGACCGCGGTGGCACCGCGTGCCGCGGTGCGGTGGCGCAGTGGTCGGGCGGGGCACCGGGTGCGGCCGTTGCTCCGAAGAGGGGGCTCTGCCCCCGTCCTTCGGACTCCCCCGGAGTTGTATTGGCCAAGATGAAGCAGGATCGGTGGCGCAGGGTCCACCCCGCATCCGGCTTTTTCGGATTGGCTACCGCTGTGTCCGGAGCGGGGCTTCACCTTGGACGCCGCGTCACTCTCCAGCTATCGGCGCGCGCCCATCATCGCATCTATCCGTTAACAATCCCTTGCCGTCAGTCCCGGCTTCATCTTGGCAATTACAACTCCCGCCGGAGGCTCCTGCCGCCTGCCATCGGCTGCACGGGCGGGACATGCAAAGCCCCCGTCGCCACCCGCGCCCAGCGCGCCAAGGAGTGGCCCCGCAGGGGCCCGACGCGGCGCGCCGCCGGGTCGGGGCCGACGGCCCCGAAGCCCCATGCATGAACGGACCGGTGGCGATTTCGGAACCGGGGCCGGGTCTTCCGCCTTTTCTCGGCGACGCCCCTGTCCTACACGGGTGCAGCAGGACGGGAGCGGCGGATCACGGCGCGTCGCACCGGGAGGCGGGAGGAAGAGACGTGGCCGGAACCGGGCGCGCGATCATTCGGGACCAGGCGGCGAAGGCCGTCGCCGCATGCCGCGGCGGCTGGGAGGTGCTGCGCCGCAAGGGGCCAACGCAGGTCCAGTTCTGGCTCATCGCGCTTCTGATCGGGATCGCCGCGGGGTTCGCCGCGCTGTTCTTCCGCAAGGGCATCAGCTGGCTGCAGGAGGCGCTTTACGGGGTCGATGACGTGCGCCTCATGCACAGTTTCGCGGAAAGCCTGCCGTGGTATCTCATCCTTCTGATCCCGGTTGCAGGGGGGCTTGTCGTGGGCCTGATCCTGCATTGGTTCACCCCCGATGGCCGCGTCCGCTCGGTGGCCGACGTGATCGAGGGCGCGGCGCTCGCCGATGGCCGGGTCGAGGGGCGGGCCGGGCTTGCCTCGGCGCTCGCCTCGATGATCACGCTGGGCTCGGGCGGCTCCTCCGGCCGCGAAGGGCCCGTGGTCCATCTCGCCGCCGTGATCTCGAGCTGGGTCAGCGACCGGATCAAGGCCGACGGGATCACCGGGCGCGACCTGTTGGGCTGTGCCGTGGCGGCCGCCGTCTCGGCCAGTTTCAACGCCCCGATCGCAGGTGCGCTGTTCGCCCTCGAGGTGGTGCTGCGCCATTTCGCCGTCCATGCCTTCGCCCCCATCGTGATCGCCTCGGTGGCGGGGACGGTCATCAACCGGCTGGAATTCGGCGGCGTGACCGAGTTCAGCCTGCCCAGCGACGAGGGGCTGCAGTTCTACGTCGAACTCCCTGCCTTCCTGCTGCTGGGGCTGCTGTGCGGCGTTGTCGCAGTGATCTTCATGCGCGCGACCTTCTGGGCCGAGGACCTCGGCTCGGCCGCGCAGCGCGCCACCGGCCTGCCGCGCTGGCTGCGGCCCGCGGTGGCGGGGCTGATGCTGGGCACGCTGGCGATCGGGTTCCCGCATATCATCGGGGTGGGCTACGAGACGACCTCGGCCGCGCTCACCGGCGAGCTGTTGCTGTGGGAGGCCGTCGTCTTCACCGTGCTCAAGGTCGCCGCCGCCGCCATCACCATCGGCGGGCGGATGGGGGGGGGCGTCTTCTCGCCCTCGCTGATGATCGGCGCGCTCACCGGCCTCGCCTTCGGCATCGTCGCCACCGCGATCTTTCCTGACCAGTCGGGCGAAGGCACGCTTTACGCGCTGGCGGGCATGGGGGCGGTCGCCGCCGCGGTGCTGGGCGCGCCGATCTCGACCACGCTGATCGTGTTCGAGCTGACCGGCGACTGGCAGACCGGGCTTGCCGTGATGGTGGCCGTGTCGATGTCCACCGCTCTGTCCTCGCGGCTGGTCGATCATTCCTTCTTCCTGACCCAGCTCGAGCGGCGCAACATCCATCTCGCTGCCGGGCCGCAGGCCTACCTGTTGTCGATGTTCCGTGTCGGCAAGGTCATGCGCCCGATGGATCACGAGAACGCGGCCCCCGAGGATCGCCTGCTGACGCTGGTCGAGCAGGGCATCTACACCGACACCAACGCCACTCTGGAACGCGCCTTGCCGATCTTCGAACGGACGGGCCTCGATTACGTCCCCGTTGTGCAGCTCGCCCCCGGCGACGGCCCCCCGGCGCTGGAGGGGGCACTGTTCCATGTCGATGCGCTCAAGGCCTACAACCGTGCGCTCGCCGCGACCGCGGCCGAGGAACACAGCTGATGGACCCGTGCCGCCAAGCCGCCATCCCGCGTGATGCCCGCCCTGTCGGCGCCCCCGCGGAGTGACCGGCGCGGCCGGTCTCGCGCGCGGCATAGGGCACGGGATCGCGCAGGAACCGGCATGATGTGGCCACTCGGGTGGCGGCCCGGCGCGGTTGCGGCCTGCAGCGCGCGCCGCACCGGCCCCTTCGGGTCCGTCGGATCGTCCTTGGGCGTCCCCGATCCTGCCGCGCCGTTGGTCGGGAGGGCATGGAAGGGCCTTGGACCCTTCGCGCGCGGGGCCGGGACATGCGCCCGTGCGCCCTGTCCCGCCCCGAGGGCGGGCATCGGGCCGCCGATGGGGCACGAGGGCGGGATGGTCACAGTCATGCCATGCGCTTTGGCCATGGTGTCGCTCTAGCCTCCCCGATCCGTGACGAGAGCGCCCAAGGATGCGATCCGCCCCTGTCGCAGCCGGTTGCAGCGACTGGCCTTGGGGGGCGTCGCCGTGCCGGTCGGGGCCGCATCGTCATGGGGGTGTGGCAAGGCTACCGGCCTCCCGCCTGCGACCCCCGGCAGCGCCCCGGTGACCGAGCGGGTTGCGGTGCGGGGCGGCCAGGCGATGCCCTTCCTCACGTCAGTCCGGTCCGGGCGGGGACTGGCCGGCACCAACGCGAAGGCGCCGGCCCGGGGCCGGACCGAGGTCGCGCCCCGAGCCGCACCCGGCAGACGAGCCCGGACCGACCCCGTCCGACATGCGACGGACTGCCCCGCGCCATGCCCACCGCCATCGCGGGATGCCACCCGCGACCCAACGCCCCTGCGCCCCCGCCAAGGGACCGGCCCCCGGCACAGCCGCGGGAACCCGACCCTGCGCGGCCGCTGGCTCAGAGCTGCTCGACCGTGACCCGGTCGGTGTAGAAGGCGATATGCCCCCGGATCTCGGCCACGCCCTCGGTCGGGTCCTCGTAGGACCAGGCGGCATCTGGGATGTCGCCCGCGGCGCTCGAGACCGTGAAATAGGTCGCTTGTCCCTTCCAGGGGCAGGTGGTGGAACTGCTTGTTTTCTCGAGAAAGGCCATGCCGATATCCTCGCGCGGGAAATAGATCGCCGCGGGATAGTCGCCCTCGGTCAGCTCCAGGGCCCGGTCGCTTTCTCCCAGCACGGCGCCACCGGCGCGCACCACCCATTTGCCCGGAGCCTTCCGGATCCTGATGTGGTCAGCCATGGATTGTTCCTCCTTCAAGACCAGCCCCTTCTTAGGGGGCGCTCCCCCCGAATGCCAAGGGGATGTGACGGTTCGGTGTCAGATCGGCGCGCAGGCCGCCGTCAGCCAGGCGAGCGTCTCCTCGGGCACCAGGGGCCCGAGCCGCGCCAGCACCTCGGCGTGATAGGCGTTCAGCCAGTCGCGCTCCCAGGGGGCGAGCATCGCGGTGAGGATCATGCGCCGGTCGATCGGGGCCCAGGTCAGGGTCTCGAACCGCAGCATCGCGCGGTCGTCGCCGCCGGGCAGGGCAGGGGCCTCGGCCACCACGACAAGGTTCTCGATGCGGATGCCGAAGGCCCCCTCGCGGTAATAGCCCGGCTCGTTCGACAGGATCATCCCCGGCTCCAGCGGCAGCGTCGACACCCGGCTGATGCGCTGGGGCCCCTCGTGAACCGACAGGTAGACGCCCACGCCATGGCCCGTGCCATGGTCGAAATCCCGCCCGGCGGCCCATAGGGCCGCACGCGCCAGCGCGTCGAGATGCGCGCCGGCCACGCCCTTCGGGAAGCGCGCGCGGTGAACGGCGATCATCCCCTGCAACACCTGCGTGAAGGCTCCCTTCACCTCCGCATCGACCTCACCCACCGCGAGGGTGCGTGTGATGTCGGTCGTCCCGTCCTCGTATTGCCCGCCCGAGTCGATCAGGAAGACCTCGCCGGGCCGGATGGGGGCGTTGCTTTCCTCGCTCACCCGGTAATGGGGCAGGGCGGCATGGGCACCGGCCGCCGAGATCGTGTCGAAGCTGATCTCCTTCAGCGCCCCGGTCTCGGCCCGGAAGCCTTCCAGCGCGCGCGCGGCGTCGATCTCGGTCAGCCCGCCCTTCGGGGCCTCGACGTCGAACCAGTGCAGGAAACGCGCCACCGCCGCCCCGTCGCGCAGATGCGCCGCGGTCGTCGCGGCGATCTCGGCGGGGTGCTTCTTCGCCTTCGGCATCAGGCAGGGGTCGCGCCCCGCGACCACCTCGGCCCCGGCCTCCAGCAGCAGCGCCTTCGCCGCCGCGGGGGCGGTGGCGTCATCGACCCGCACCCGGCCCTGCGCGCCCGCCAGCACCGTGGCCAGCGCCTCGGGCGGCTGCGCCTGCACCGACGCAGGCAGCACCACGCCCGTCAGCTTCGCCGCCTCCACGAACAGCTCCAGCCCGCCGTCCCGGCGCAACAGCCCCATCGCCTGCATCAGCGGCGTATGCGCCACGTCGCTACCGCGCAGGTTCAACAGCCAGCACAGCGACTCCGGCTGCGTGATCAGCGCCGCATCCTCGCCACGCGCCGCAAGATCGCCTGCCACCAGCGCCAGCTTCTCGCCCGCGCTCCGCCCGGCCAGCGCCTCGGGCCAGGCCACGGCCGGGGCCATGGGCGCTGCCGGCCGGTCAGCCCAGATCGCATCGACAAGATTGCCCACGGGTCGCAGAGCGATCTGCCAACCGGCAAGCGCCGTCTCCAGCCTGGCAACCTCGGCGGCGCTGTGCAGCCACGGGTCAAAGCCCACCACGCCGCCTTTCGGCAGCTGACGGATCAACCACTCCTCCAGCGCCGTCTCGGGCCAGGCCACGGGCGTGAAGACCGACGGGTCGGTCTGCGCCTTCACCTGCACCCGGTAGCGCCCGTCGACAAAGACACCCGCCACCTCCGACAGCACCGCGGCAAACCCCGCCGAGCCGGTGAACCCCGTCAGCCAGGCCAGCCGCTCGTCGCAGGGCGCGACGTATTCCCCCTGGAACCGGTCCGCCCGCGGCACGAGAAACCCGTCCAGACCCGCAGCCGCCATCCCGACCCGCAACGCCGCCAGCCGCGGGGGCCCGTCCTGGGGCCGCGTCTTCACCTCGAAGTCCTGGAACACCGGCCCCTCCTTCATCTTTCCAAAAATACGGACTCGCACCACCTGCCAAGGCTCCCGGCCCTTCGGGACCGCGCGACACCCGCCAAGCGCGCCCCCGGAAAACACGCGTTTTCCGCCGGGTCGCCGCGCCAGCGGCGAAACCCGCCTCAGCTCGCGCGCTTCATCCCCATCACGCGCGCCCGCGCCCGCGGGTCGCTGTCGAACAGGCCGGCGAGCTGCTCGGTGATCGCACCGGCCAGCTGCTCGGCGTCCGTGATCGTCACCGCGCGCTGGTAGTAGCGCGTCACGTCATGACCGATCCCGATCGCCAGCAACTCCACCGCGCGGCGGCGCTCGACCATGGCGATCACGTCGCGCAGATGCTTCTCCAGGTAATTCGCCGGGTTCACGCTCAGCGTGCTGTCATCAACCGGCGCGCCGTCCGAGATCACCATCAGGATCTTGCGCGCCTCGGGCCGCCCCACCATCCGCCGATGCGCCCATTCCAGCGCCTCGCCGTCGATGTTCTCCTTCAGAAGACCCTCTTTCATCATCAGCCCGAGATTGTCGCGCACCCGCCGCCAGGGCGCATCCGCGCTCTTGTAGATGATGTGACGCAGATCGTTCAGCCGCCCCGGGCCGGAGGGACGGCCCTGCGCCAGCCATTCCTCGCGCGCCTTTCCGCCCTTCCAGGCCCGCGTCGTGAAGCCGAGGATCTCCACCTTCACCCCGCAGCGCTCCAGCGTGCGCGCCAACACGTCGGCGCAGATCGCCGCGATGGAAATCGGCCGCCCCCGCATCGAGCCGGAATTGTCCAACAGAAGCGTCACCACCGTGTCGCGGAACTCCATGTCCTTCTCGACCTTGAAGGACAGGGGCGTCGTCGGGTTCGCCACCACCCGCGCCAGGCGGCCCGCATCCAGGATGCCCTCCTCGCGGTCGAACTCCCAGCTGCGGTTCTGCTGCGCCTGCAGGCGGCGCTGCAGCTTGTTGGCCAGCCGCGACACGGCGCCCTTCAACGGCTCGAGCTGCTGGTCGAGATAGGCGCGCAGCCGCTCCAGCTCCTGCGCCTCGGCCAGCTCCTCGGCCGGGATTTCCTCGTCATGCTCGGTGGTGAAGACCGCGTAACCGGGGTCGGCGTCGGAATGGGGCGCAGGCGGCGGTGGCTCCAGCGGGGCCTCCCCCTCGGGCATCTCCTGCTCCTCGGCCTCTTCCATATCGCCCTGGTCGTCCATCTGGACCTGCGCCTGGGACTGGTCCTGCTGCTCGTCCTGGCTGCGCTCGGGGTTGGCCTCGGCGTCTTCCTCCTGGCTGTCGTCCTCGCCGGTCGAGTCGGGCTGCTCCTCCTGCTCCTCGCTGGCCTCGTCCTCGCCCTCGTCGTCCATCTGGTCGGGATCTTCGCCCAACTGGTCGCCATAGCCGAGATCGTCGATCATCTGCCGCGCGAAGCGCGCGAAGGCCTGCTGGTCGCGCAGCACCTCGCCCAGGTCGTCGAGCCGTTCGCCGCAGCGATCCTCGATGAAGCCGCGCCACAGTTCCATCACGTTCGCCGCCTCGGGCGGCAGGGCGCGGCCCGTGGCCAGGTGCCGGATCAGGTAGCCCGCCGCCACCGCAAGCGGCGCGTCCGAGGCCTGCCGCACCTCGCCATAGCCCTTGCGGCGCGCCTCGTGGCCGATCTTGGCGTCGATGTTGCCGGCGGTGCCCGGCATGTCGCGCGCGCCGATCGCCTCGCAGCGGGCGGTTTCCATCGCCTCCATCAGGTCGCGCGCCATGGCGCCGGGCGGCGCGTAGCGCGCGGCGGTGCCGAGGTCGTGATACCGGTGGCGCAGCGCCAGCGCGTCGGCGGTGCCGCGAGCCAGCAAGACCTCCTCGCGGGTCATCCGGCGGCTGACCTGCGGCAGGCGCAGGCTGTCACCCGACAGGCCCGGAGGGTCGACGGAATAGGTGACGCCCAGCTCGGGGTCGTCGGCCAGGACGCGGGTCGCCTCGGCCAGCGCCTTCTTGAAGGGATCGGCCGGGTTGTCGGTGGGGTGCTTCGCCATGGGGCGGAATGTGGCCCGAACCCGGGGGGAGGGCAAGGGGGCGCAACGCGCCCCGGCCCCCCAGAGCCTTGCAAGGCTCTGGCCCGTCTTTTGCAAAAGACGGCGCGGCTCAGAGTCCGAAACGCGCGACGCAGTCCCGAACGGCCAGCATCAGCTCGCGCCCCTCGTCGGCCAGGTAGGGCGTGCCCTGGCCTGCGAGGCGGGGGAAGAAATGCGTTGCGGCCATGCTCTCGGAATGCCGGGTCCAGGCCTCGGCCTGCGCCCGGATCTCGCCCAGCCGCGCGGTGCCCCCCGCCTGCGCGACAAGCGCGCCGGGCAGGGTGCCCGCCGGAAATCCCTCGGGCGCGCCGATCATCTCGGTGCAGCCGATCAACTACCCCACCGTGCCCAAGGGGACCGAGCGGCTGCGCTTCACCCCCGGCCCGCTGCACACCGACGAGG
>NZ_JASJOE010000093.1 GCF_030163755.1 Roseicyclus amphidinii | reverse complement strand
GGCGCGCCGGGCGATGACGCGGCGGTGCTGGAGGTGGGCGGCGCACGGCAGGTGATCTCGACCGACCACCTGCGCGGCTTCGCCGAGGACCCGGTTCTGGTCGCACGCGCCGCGGCGGTTCACGCGATGGGCGACATCTGGGCGATGGGCGCGCGCCCGCAGGCCGCGACCGCCACGGTGATCCTGCCGCGCATGGCGGCGCGGATGCAGGGCGCGTGGCTCGACGAGGTGATGGAGGCCGCGCGCGCGGTCTTCGCCACCGAAGGGGCCGAGGTGGTCGGCGGCCATTCCTCGATGGGGGCCGAGCTGACGCTGGGCTTCACGGTGACGGGACTTCTGGAGCGCCCGCCGATCACGCTGGCGGGCCCGCGGCCCGGCGATGCGCTGGTCCTGAGCCGGGGGATCGGCACGGGCGTGGTGCTGGCGGGCGAGATGCGGAGGATTGCGCAGGGAGCGGAGGTCGCCGCCTGTTGGGCGCAGATGACTGCGCCGCAGGGGGCGGCGGCGGCGATCCTTGCGCCGGTGGCCCGAGCTATGACCGATGTCACCGGCTTCGGGCTGGCCGGGCACCTGGGCAACATCTGCGCGGCCTCGGGCGTGGGGGCCGAGCTGTGCCTCGCCTCCGTGCCGCTGGTGCCGGGCGCGCTGCGGCTGTCCGGGGCGGGGGTGCGCTCGACGCTCTTCGAGCAGAACCGCGCTGCGCTGGAGGGCCGCGTCGAGGCCCCCGAAACGCCACTCGGCGCGCTGGTCTTCGACCCGCAGACGGCGGGCGGCTTGCTGGCCGCTTTGCCGGGGGGCGAGGCGGACAGGTTGGTCGCAGAGCTGCGCGCCATGGGCTTCGACGCCGCGCGGATCGGAACGGTGACCGAAGGCGCGGCGATCCGCTTCGCCTAAAGCGCGCGGTCCAGTTTCGTGGACAGGTGGATCAGGCTTTCGGACGAGCGCACCCCCTCGATCTCGCCGATCCGGTCGAGCACCGCGTCGAGCGCGGCGGTGGTCGGCGCACCGACCTCGAGCAGCAGGTCGACCCGGCCCGAGATGGTGTGGATGCGCTCGACCTCGGCGATGGACCTGAGGCGGGCGAGGATGCCCGGCTGGCTGCGCGGCTCGACCGAGATCAGCACCGTGGCGCGAATGCGGCCCGCGCGCAGCGCCTCGCCCAGCCGAAGGGTATAGCCCGCGATCACGCCCGAGCTTTCCAGCCGCTCGAGCCGCGCCTGCGCGGTCGAGCGCGCGACTTTGAGCTTGCGCGAGATCACGGCGACGGACATGCGCGCATCGCCCGCCAGAAGCCGCAGGATATCGCGGTCGAGATCGTCCATTCCGGCCCTCCGCCATCCGACTCCGTCAATATGCTATATATTGTGAGCATTTCGCGCAGAATGACCAGCGAAATCGCCGCCCTGTTGCGGCATGATGAACCGCAGGCGAACAGGGCAGGAGGTCAGGCACATGACCGTGACGCAGGCGTTTCACCGCACCCCCCGCGATTACCTCAGGGCCGAAGGGCCGGACGAGCCGGTCCTCTTCCTCTCGCCCGAGACGCTGCAGGCGACTGCGCGGCGCTTTCTCGACGGGTTCCCCGGCCTTGTGACCTACGCGGTCAAGGCCAACCCCGGCGAGGCGGTTCTGGGAAACCTGCTGGCAGCCGGCATCCCTGGGTTCGACGTCGCCTCGCCCGCCGAGATCGCGCTTGTCCGCTCCCTCGCGCCCCGCGCGGCGCTGCATTACAACAACCCCGTGCGCTCACGCAGCGAAATCGCGGTGGCCGTGGGGCATGGCGTGGCGTCCTTCAGCGTCGATGCGCCGGGCGAGCTGGAAAAGCTCGCCGCCTGCGGCGTGCCGCGCGGCACCGAGGTGGCGGTGCGCTTCGCCCTGCCGGTCGCGGGTGCCGCCTATGATTTCGGCGCGAAGTTCGGCGCATCGCCGGAGCTGGCCACCGCTCTACTGACCCGCGTGGTCGAACTGGGCTACCGCCCTGCGCTGACATTCCATCCCGGCACGCAATGCACCGACCCGGCGGCTTGGACGGCCTATATCGCCCGCGCCGCGGATATCGCGCAGGCGGCGGGCGTGACGCCGGAGCGGCTGAACGTCGGCGGCGGTTTCCCGGCGCGCAGGAACGCCGCCGACAGCCCCCGGCTCGACGCGATATTCGAGACGGTCGCGCGGGCGACCCGCTCGGCCTTCGGCGGCAGCGCCCCGGCGCTGGTCTGCGAGCCGGGCCGCGCGATGGTGGCCGAGGCAGGCAGCCTTGCCCTTCGCGTGAAGGCGCTGCGCGGCGACGGGGTCTACCTCAACGACGGCATCTACGGCGCGCTGGCGGAACTGCCGATCATGGGCATGACCGACCGGCTGCGCGTCATGGCCCCGGACGGGACGCCCCGAACCGGCGAGGGGACCGCGCGCCTGCTCTGGGGGCCGACCTGCGACAGTCTCGACCGGCTTCCCGGCATGGTCCCCCTGCCGGATGACATGGCCGAGGAGGATTACATCCTGGTCGACGGGATGGGGGCCTATTCCACGGCGACGGTGACACGGTTCAACGGCTACGGCGGATTGCGCATGGCAACGGTGCAGGCGCTGGCCGAGGGCTAGCCCCTCTGGACACCGGCGTCAGGCTGCCTAGTGTCCGGGGCGACGCATGAAGCAGCCGCGAAGGGATATGAGGGATGAGCAAGTTCGGAACCAGCCAGCCGGTGACGAGACTGGAAGACAGCCGTTTCCTGACCGGCAAGGGCCGTTACGTGGATGACATCGCCCCCGCGGACGCGCTCCGGGCCTTCGTGCTGCGCAGCACGGCGGCGCATGGCGAGATCACCGAACTGGACGTGTCGGAGGCGCGCGAGGTGCCGGGCGTTCACCTTGTCCTGACGGCGGCCGACCTCGCCGAGGCGGGATTGAAGAACGCGATGAAATACGCGCCCGTGAAGAACGGCGACGGCTCGCGCCCGCCGACGCCGCCGCGCCCGATCCTCGCCGAGGGGCGCGTGCGCTTCGTGGGCGAACCCGTGGCCTTCATCGTCGCCGACAGCCTCGCGCAGGCCAAGGACGCCGCCGAGATGATCCTGATCGACATCGAGGACCGCCCCGCGAAGCTCGACATCGCGCCGGGGGGCGAGGCGATCCACGACGAGGTGCCCGACAATGTCGCCTATGACTTCGCCATGGGCGACGAAGCCGCGACCGAGGCCGCGATGGCGGGGGCGGCCCATGTCGTGACCCACACGAGCTACGACAACCGCGTCATCGTCAACAGCATGGAGCCGCGCGGCTGCTATGCCGAGCTTGACGGCGACCGCATCCATGTGGCGGTGAACGGACAGGGCGTCTGGGGCACCAAGGGCGAGCTGGCCAAGTGGCTGGGCCTGCCCGAGGACCGGGTGCGCGTGACCAACCCCGACGTCGGCGGCGGCTTCGGGATGAAGTCGATGAACTACCCCGAATACCTGTTGTCGGCCCATGCCGCCCGCGTGCTGGGCCGCCCGGTGCGCTGGATCGGGGAACGGACCGAGTCGATGCTGTCGGACAACGGCGGGCGCGACCTGTCGGTGACGGTGACGCTGGGCTTCGATGCCGATCTGAAACTGGTCGCCTTCCGCACCGACAGCCTGTCGAACATGGGGGCCTACCCGTCGAATTTCGGGATGAACATCCAGTCTGCGCTCTATTCCAAGGTGCTGACCGGCACCTATGACGTGCAGACCTACCATTTCCGCAACCGCGGCATCTACACCACCACCACCCAGATCGACGCCTATCGCGGCGCGGGGCGGCCCGAGGCGATCTATGCCCTCGAGCGCGCGATGGACCATGCCGCCCGCGAGCTGGGCGTCGACCCGCTGGAGCTGCGGCGGCGGAACTTCATTCCCGCGGGCGCCTTCCCATATCGCAGCGCGACGGGCGAGCTGTACGACGTGGGCGACTTCCACAAACTGCTCGACCGCGCGGAGGTCGAGGCCGATATCGCGGGGTTCGCGGCCCGGCGGGCGGCGTCGGAGGCCGAGGGCAAGCTGCGCGGGTTGGGTATTTGTTATTACATCGAGTCCATTCTCGGGGACCCGTCCGAGACGGCTACGATCGAGATCACGGAAACCGGTGCCAAGGTCTATGTCGGCACCCAGTCGAACGGGCAGGGGCACGAGACGGTCTATGCGCAGCTTCTGCATGACCAGACCGGCCTGCCGCTCGAGGTGATCGAGATCGTGCAGGGCGACAGCGACCTGATCGCCACCGGCGGCGGAACGGGCGGCTCGCGCTCGGTCACGGTGCAGGGCATGGCGATGCGCGCGACGGCGGACACGCTGATCTCGGGCCTGTGCGCCTTCCTCGGCGAGGAGATGGACCAGCGCGACGTGACCTTCGACGAGGGCGAGGGCGTGTTCCGCGCCCCCGGCTCGAATGTCGTCGTCACGCTGCTGGAGGCGGCGGGCCGCGCCCGCGCCGCGGGGCGGGGCGAGCTGGCGAAGGTGACCGAGACGCGCACCCTGCCCGGCCGCTCCTACCCCAACGGCTGCCATGTCGCCGAGATGGAGATCGACCGCGCCACCGGCGCGACACGGGTCGCGCGCTACACGGTGGTGGATGATTTCGGCAACCTGATGAACCCGCGGCTGGCCGAGGGGCAGGTCCATGGCGGCGTGGCCCAGGGCATCGGACAGGCACTGACCGAGCATGTCGTCTACGACGCCGACGGCCAGCTTCTGACCGCCACCTTCATGGATTACGGGATGCCGCGGGCCGACGACATGCCCTTCATCGCCTTCACCACCGAGGCCGTGCCCTCGACCGCGAACCCCTTGGGCATGAAGGGCTGCGGCGAGGCGGGAACGGTCGGCGCGCTGGCCGCGGTGGCCAATGGCGTGCTGGATGCGCTCTGGCCGCTGGGCATCCGGCAGGTCGACATGCCCTTCACGCCCGCGCGCGTCTGGAGCTACCTGCAGGACGGGAGGGCCGTTGCCGCGGAATAGCCGCCTCCGCGCCTGGCTGACGGGCTACCGCAGCGCCCCGCCGCGCCTGCCCGGACCGCATCTGCCCCGAACCCATGTGATCCTGCTGGACGGCACGATGTCGTCACTCGCCCGCGGGCGGGAGACGAATATCGGGCTGATCTACCGGCTGTTGCAGGAGGCCCCGGCGCAGGCGCAGCTGACGCTCTACTACGAGCCGGGAATCCAGTGGCGCGGCTATCGCCGTGCGGTCGAGGTGCTGGCGGGCGTCGGCATCAACCGCCAGATCAAGCGTGCCTACCTGTTCCTTGCGCGCAACTACGGGCCCGGCGACCGGATCATCCTGATGGGCTATTCGCGGGGCGCCTACGCGGTGCGCTCGCTGGCCGGACTGATCGACCGGATGGGATTGTTGCGCGCGGCGCAGGTCGAGCCCGAGACGCTGGACCGGGTCTATGACTGCTACCGCAGCGATCCCGACAGCACCGAGGCCCGCGCGCTGAGGCTGTCGCGCTGTCACGCCGAGGTGCCGATCCGCTTCCTGGGCGTCTTCGACACGGTGCGGGCGCTGGGGCTGCGCT
Source organism: Roseicyclus amphidinii (assembly GCF_030163755.1). Lineage (GTDB taxonomy): Bacteria > Pseudomonadota > Alphaproteobacteria > Rhodobacterales > Rhodobacteraceae > Roseicyclus > Roseicyclus amphidinii. The sequence goes on along the minus strand of NZ_JASJOE010000093.1, from coordinate 3,440 downwards.
GGCCGGGCCTGTGGCGTCTCGTGCCCGCGCCGCATCGGTTCCATTCCCACGCGCTTGGCCCCGCCACCGAGATCGCGCGGCACGCGCTGGCGCTGGACGAGCGGCGCGACGCCTATGCGCCGGTGCTCTGGGAGACGACGGACGAGGAGGCCGCGCGCGGCAGGGTGCAACAGGTCTGGTTCCGCGGCAGCCATGGCGATGTGGGCGGGCAGCTCGACGGGATGCGGGCGGCGCGGCCGCTGTCGAACATCCCGCTGGTCTGGATGCTGGAGGAGGCCGAGGCCGCGGGCCTGCCGCTGCCGGTACATTGGCGGCACAGGTTCCTGACCTCGGCCCATGCGCCGGCCATCGGGATGAACCGTGGGGTGGGGAAGCTGTTTTTCATCCGGCGCGCGCGGGCGGTGGGCCGCGACCCCTCGGAGCGGCTGCACGCGTCGGTGCATGAAGCAGGCGGGGCACGGGGGGTGCGGGGGCTGCGTCATCCGGCCCGTCCGCTGGCCTGAGAAGGGCTTGCGCCGGCTTCGCCGTCGCCCGGACGCGCCGCGCGCGCGGCACGGGGCCCCTTGGCCGAGGGTGGTCCCGACAGGGGAGCGGGGGTTCCCGGTGGCAGGCCGGAGATGCGTATTTGGGGAAAGATGAAGGCGCAGGCCGCGCTCAGGCGAAGGGATCGTCCGGGTAGCCGACGCCGGTGAGGTAGAGACCTTCGGGGGGGGCGACGGGGCCGCAGGCGGCGCGGTCGGCGGCGGCGAGGGCTGTGCGGACATCCTCGGGCGACCAGGCGCCTGCGCCGACGCGCTCCAGCGTGCCGACGATGGAACGGACCTGGTTGTGCAGGAAGGAGCGCGCGCGCAGGTGAAAGCGGAACTCGGTGCCGTGGGCGCGCGGGATCTCTTCGACCGTCACCTCGTCCAGCGTCTTGACCGGGCTTTTCGCCTGGCAGAGCGCGGCGCGGAAGGTGGTGAAATCATGCCGGCCGAGGAGATGGGCGGCGGCAGCGCGCATCGCGCCCGTATCGAGCGAAGCGCGGCGGACGTGCCAGGCCTGCCCGGCGTCATGGACCAGCGGCGCGCGACGGCAGATCAGGCGGTAGGTGTAGCGCCGCTCGATGGCCGAGAAACGCGCGTGCCAGTCCTCGGGCACGCGGGCACAGGCCACGATGGCCACGGGCGCGGGTTTCAGGTGCCAGTTCAGCGCCTCGGAGAGGCGGAACGGCTCCCAGGTCTTGCGCAGGTCGGCCTGCGCCACCTGGCCGGTCGCATGGACGCCCGCATCGGTGCGGCCAGCCGCGGCGATGGAGGGCACATCGGGTTCGAGCGCGGCGAGCGCGGCCTCGAGCGCGCCCTGCACCGAGGGCTGATCCTTCTGGCGCTGCCAGCCCGCGAAGGGGGCGCCATCGTATTCGACCTGGAAGGCATAGCGGGGCATGGGCGGGGACATAGGCGCAAAGGGGGCGCGCCGCCAAGGGGGAAACGCGCAGGACCGGGCCGGGGCGGCGGTGGAGCAGGGGCGGGTATTCACCCCTCGCAAAGCGGGGCCTGGATGCTTAGGTTGCCTGCGGCGGCAGAAGAGGTGCGGGACTTGGTCATAGGTGCGATCGCGGACAGGGTGGGGCGCGGGATCGAGGGCGCGGCCCAGGGTGTTTCGGGCCTGTTCTTCGAGCCGGTGATCCGTCTGGGGGTCACCGGGCCGAGCCGGGCGGGCAAGACCGTCTTCATCACCTCGCTGGTCGCCAACCTGCTGGAGCGCGGCCGCATGCCGGGGCTGGAGGCCGCGCGCTCTGGGCGGATCGAGGCGGCCTTCCTTCAGCCGCAACCCGACGACACCGTGCCGCGTTTCGATTTCGAGGACCACCTGGCCGCCTTGACCGGCCCCGCGCCGCATTGGCCGGACTCGACGCGCTCGGTGTCGGAGCTGCGGCTGTCGCTGCGCGTTCGGCCCAAGGGATTGCTCGGCGGGCTGAAGGGGCCGCGGACCGTGCATCTGGACATCGTGGATTATCCGGGCGAGTGGCTGCTGGACCTCGGGCTGCTGGAGCAGGATTTCGCCAGCTGGTCGCGCGAGGCGCTGGCGCGCGCCGAAAGCCGGGGCGAGGCCGCGGCCTATCGTGCGGCGCTCGAGGGGCTGGACCCTTCGGCGCGGCTGGAAGAACCCGTGGCGGCCGCGCTGGCGCGGAAATGGACCGCCTACCTGACCGCGGCGCGGGAGGCGGGCTATTCCGACTGCACACCGGGGCGGTTCCTGTTGCCGGGCGACCTCGAAGGCTCGCCCGTGCTGACCTTTGCGCCCTTGCCGCCCTCCGAGGCCCCGCGCGGGTCGCTCGCGCGCGAATTCGCAAGGCGGTTCGAGGCCTACAAGGCGCAGGTGGTCAAACCCTTCTTCCGGGCGCATTTCGCGCGGATCGACCGGCAGATCGTGCTGGTGGACGCGCTTGGCGCGATCCATGCGGGGCCGCGCGCGCTGGAGGACCTGAGGCAGGCGCTCTCGGGCATCCTCGGCGCGTTTCGGCCGGGGCGCTCGGCCTTCCTGTCGGGCCTTCTGGGCGGCAAGCGGGTCGACCGCATTCTCTTCGCCGCGACCAAGGCCGACCATCTGCACCATTCCCAGCATGACCGGCTGGCGCAGATCATGGGGGCGCTGGTGGCCGATGCCCGCCGCCGCGCGGATTTCGCGGGGGCCGAGACGCAGGCCATGGCCATCGCCGCGCTGCGCGCCACGGTGGAGGAAACGCACACGGTCAACGGCGCGGAGCTGAACCTTGTGCGGGGCACGTTGCTGGACAGCGGCAAGCAGGCGGCGCTGCATCCGGGCGACCTGCCCGCCGACCCCTCGGCGCTGCTGGCGCCCGCGAAACAGGGGGCGGAGCGGTGGCTGGACGGCGATTTCGGGGTGATGCGCTTTGCGCCCGCGCCGCTGAGCCTGCGGGCGGGCGACGGGCCGCCGCATATCCGGCTGGACCGTGCGGCGGAGTTTCTTCTGGGGGACAGGCTGTGACCGAGACACGCAAGGGCCCCGTGCTGATCGAACTGGACGACGCGCCGGGCGCGGGCCCTCGGGATGCGCCGCCGGTGCCCGAGGCGCTGCCGCCGCCCGAAGGGCGGGCGATGCAGGTGGTGGCGACGCTGGGCGCGCGGCGGCCGAACCGGCTGGCACGGGTGTTCTGGGGGGCACTTTTGGCGCTGGTGGGCTTCGTCGCCTCGCTGGCGGCGTGGGAGTTCGTGACCGGCCTGTTGGCGTCGAACCCGGCTCTGGGTTGGATCGCGGCAGGGCTGGTGGGGCTTGTTCTCGTGACGCTCCTCCTGATCGCGCTGCGCGAGCTGGCGGCGTTTGCGCGGCTGGGCAAGCTCGATGACCTGCGGCGCGAGGCGGAGCATGCGCTGTCTGCCGGCGACCTGCCCGCGGCGCGGCGCGTGGCCGGGCGGCTCGAGGCGCTTTACCGCGGG
>NZ_JASJOE010000092.1 GCF_030163755.1 Roseicyclus amphidinii | reverse complement strand
CTGGCGCGGCGCTTCGGGCGCGAGCTGGTCCGCCGCCTCGACCAGGCGCTGGGGGTGGAGCCCGAGCCGATCTCGCCCGCGGGCGCGCCGCTGCATTTCGCCATGCGCCTCAGCCTGCCCGAGCCCATCGGGCTGGAGGCCGACATCCTTGCCGGTCTCGACCGGCTCTTGCCGCCGCTCTGCGAGAAGCTGCGCGCGCGGGGCCGCGGCGCGCGGCGGCTGCGGCTGGAGATGCTCCGCGCCGAAGGCGGGACCGAGGCGGTCGAGGTCGGGCTTGCCCGCCCCGCCGACCGGCCCGACAGCCTGCGCCCGCTGTTCGAGCTGAAGCTGGGCGGGGTGGAGGCCGGTTTCGGCTTCGACGTGCTGCGGCTGGTGGCGACGGTGACCGAGCCCCTGCACGCCACCGAGCACAAGGGCGGCTGGGCCGTCGCCGCCGAGGCGCGCGCGGGGCGCAGCGCGGCGCAGGCACTCGACGACCTGATCGCGCGGATCGGCGCGCGCGTGGGGCTGGAGCGGATCACCCGCGAGCATCCAACCGACAGCCACATCCCCGAGAAGACCTCGGCCACGCAGGCCGCGGCCTACAGTGCCCCCGCCGCCGACTGGCCCGAGCCGACGCGGCCGCGCCCGCTGACGCTGTTCCGCCCCGAGCCGGTCACCGCGCCCGACGATCCCACGCCCCCCGTGCGGTTCCGCTGGCGCGGGCGGGTCTTCGAGACGCGGGCCGCCCATGGCCCCGAGCGCATCGCGCCGGAATGGTGGCTGGACGACCCCAACTGGCGCTCGGGCGTGCGCGACTACTGGCGCGTGGTGACGACCGAGGGGCACCGGCTGTGGCTGTTCTACGCCCATGGCGGCGCGGCCTCGGGCGGGTGGTTCGCGCAGGGCGATTTCGGCTGACACGGCGCGCCACGCGGCACTGTCCACGGGGCCGTGACAATCGGCAGCGGGGCCGGGAACCGTTGACCAAATATCTGACAGGTCGTCAAAAAACCGTCTTTTCAACCATGTTAAGACTCCGTTAACCTCTGGTTGAGCGCCTCTGGTTTCGGGGGGTGTCGGGATCACGATTCCCTACGTGGCCCCGCAAGACAGGATACCGGCCCGCAGATGCCGGATCACGAGCAGCAGTCGACCCATGCGCCCGGCGGCGTCCGGCACCGGCCTGTCCGGTGTTGGCAATCGTGATGTTGGTCTTGTGTGTGAGTGATGCTGTTCGGCGTTCTGCCCCTGTTGCTTCTGGGCCTCGGCCTGACCTTCCTGCTCGATGGCGGGTCAGGAGGCGAAACGGCATCCGGGGATGACACGCAACAGCCCGACACCCCGCCTGACCCGGACACCCCGCCCGACCCCGAAACGCCACCCGCGACGGATGGCCCCCTGACCCTGACGCCGGGCGACGACCGGCTCGACATGGGCACGACCGACGCCTCCGAGGTCGACGCGCTGGGCGGCAACGACACGATCACCGCGGACGTGCAGCGGCCGCTTGTGCTGACCCTCGGCGAGGGCGACGACGAGGCGCAGGTGACCAACGGCTTCGCCGAGGTCGATGCCGGCGCGGGCGATGACAGCGTCCTGATGACCGACGGCGCTCTTCTGGCCTTTCTCGGCCTCGGCAACGACACGGTCGAGGGGATCGACGGCCAGACCGAAGCCTATGGCGGCGACGGCAACGACCTGATGAGCTCCACCCAGTTCGACGACACGCTCGACGGCGGCGCGGGCAATGACACGATCACCTCCTTCGATGGCGAGAACCGCCTGCTTGGCGGCGCGGGCGACGACCTTGTGACCGGCGGTTTCGACAACGACACCATCCTGGGCGGCGAGGGCAACGACACGCTGAACGGTGGCGACGGCGGCGACGACATCCTGATCGGCGGCAGCGGCGACGACCTGATCGACACCGACGGCCGCGGCGACACGCTGTTCGGCTACGCCGGCAACGACACGCTGAGCGCCTATTCCCTGAGCAGCCTCGAGAACGACCTGCCGGGCGCGGTGCTGGACGGCGGCACCGGCGATGACGACCTGATGGGCGATCTCAACGCCACCATGACCGGCGGCGAGGGGCAGGACGATTTCACCGTGGTCACCGAGTTCGGCAGCCCCGACAGCCCCGCGGTGATCCGGGATTTCAACCCGTCCGAGGGCGACCGCCTGTTCCTGACCATCACGCCCGAGTTTTTCGGCGATCCGCGCGACGGCCCCGATTACGAGGTCACCCGACAGCTGGCCGCCAACGGTTTCGGCATCGAGATCCTCGTGAACGGCGAGGTCTATGTCACGCTCGAAGGGCTCACCACGCTGGACGGCTGGACCGTCACCGTGAGGGAGAATTTCATATGATCCCGACCGCGACCCATCCGGCCTGCCTCTCCGCATCCTCCGCATTCTCCGCATTCCCCGACCGGCACCCGTCGCAGGGCGCGACGCGCACCCCGGCGGTTCAGTTCAATCGAAAGTGAACCCATGCTCTTCATCCTTCCCCTTCTGCTTCTCGGTTTCGGCCTGACCTTCCTGCTGGACGGCGGCGGCGATGACGACACCTCCGGCGGGTCCGAAGACAAGTTCAACGGCACATCCGGCGATGACGCGATCACCGTCACCGATGGCAGCCAGGCGCGGATCTCGACCTTTTCGGGCGACGATACGCTGCGCATCGCGGATGATGGCGACTTCCGGCTCGACCTCGGCTTCGGGGCGGACAGGGTCGTGCTGCAGGGCGATGGCGACAGCACCGTCTTCGGCGGTGGTGGCGCGGACGTGGCGCAGGCGGGGGCGGGCAATTCCTCGTTCTTCATGGGCACGGGCAACGACATCGTGCTGGGCGGCACCGGCGACGTGACCGCGCGCGGCAACGAGGGCGACGACACGCTGACCGGCGGCAGCGGCGACGACAGGCTGTTCGGGGATGCCGGTGACGACGTGATCGAGGGCGGCGCAGGGGTCAACGCGCTGTTCGGCGGCGTGGGCAACGACCTGATCACCGGCGGCAGCGACCGCGACGAGATCGACGGCGGCAATGGCGCCGACACGATCGACGCCGGGGATGGCCCGAACCTGGTGTTCGGCGGCGAGGGCGCTGACCAGATCGCGGCGGGGTCCGGCAGTGACCGGCTCGAGGGCGGCACGGGCAATGACACGATCGAGGGCGGCGAGGGCGCGAACGTGATCCTCGGCGAGGAGGGCGACGACAGCCTGACGGGGGGCGATGACAGCGACGTTCTGGACGGCGGCGACGGCAACGACAGGCTGCTTGGCGGCGACGGGATCGACGTGCTGTCGGGCGGGGCCGGCGATGACTTCCTCTTCGGCGAAGAGGGCAACGACAAGATGTTCGGCGACGACGGCAACGACACGCTCTTCGGCGGTGGCGGCCCCGACTTCCTGTCGGGCGGCGCGGGCAACGACCTGTTGAACGGCGGCGACGGCACCAGCAGCGACCGGCTGGTCGGCGGCGCGGGCGACGACACGCTGAACGGCGGCGGCGGCGACGATACCCTCGAGGACACCGAGGGGCGGAACGTGCTGAACGGCGGGTTCGGCGCGGATGCGCTGACCGCCGGGGCGGGCAGCACGCTGACCGGCGGGTTCGGGGCCGACGACTTCGTCATCGAGGCGCTGGTCGGCACCGAGCAGGAGCCGGCGATCATCACCGATTTCGACATCGCCGAAGGCGACGAACTGGCCGTGGTCATCACCTTCGACGAGGGCAACCCGCCGCCCGAGGGCACCAGCTTCGCGGTCACGCGCCAGCTGGCCGCCGATGGCAGCGGCGCCGAGGTGCTGGTCAACGGCGCGGTCTACGTCAAGCTGGAGGGGCTCAATACGCTCGACGGCTGGGCCGTGGATGTCAGGTAGACCGGCGGCGACGGGCCTCTTGCCTTCGGCCCGGCCCGCGTGAGACTGGACAGGTCCAACACGCCGGAGGGAGGACCCGACGATGCCCGGCACAGACCAACCCGACCGTGGCTTCCGCATCCGCGGCCTTGGAGAGATCGCCATCCGCTGCGATGACCTTGCGGCGATGGCGGCCTTCTACGAAGGCATTCTCGGGCTGGAGCGGCTGGAGGGGAACGCGAGCGACGGCATCGTCTTCTACCGCCTCGCCGAGGGGTTCCAGGGTCACACGCAGGTTCTGGCGCTCTTCGACAAGGGGTATGTCGCGCGCCCCGGCCTGCACCCGGTCGCCGCCGACAGGCCGGAAACCGGCGCGCGCTCCTCGCTGCATCACATCGCGCTGAACCTGCCCTTCGCGGAGCAGGAGGCCGCGATCCGCTGGTTCGAGGCGCAGGGCCTTCCGGTTCGGGTGGAGCAGTTCGGCTGGATCGGCTGGCGCGGCGTCTTCACGCAAGACCCCGAGGGCAACACGGTCGAGCTGGTGGCCTACAGCCCGGACATGCTGACCGGTTAGAGCGGGTCGCGTTCATTCGCATTCACGCGGCCCGCTCCAACGGTTTGATGTCGCATGTTCGAGGCGCGCAAAACCGGTTCCCACTTTTGCGCAACATGCGCGCGGCCTTCATCTTCCTCCAAATACGGCGGGGGGTCCGGGGGGCAGAGCCCCCCGGCGGATCGACGCGCGCAGCGCGGCGAAACCCCTCGGGCGTCAGACCGCCGCTTTCCGCATCTCGTCGAGGTAGATCTCGCGCAACCGCGCGGTCACATGCCCCGGCGCGCCGGTGCCGATGGGCGTGCCGTCCATCTCGACCACGGGCATCACGAAGCTGGAGGCCGAGGTGATGAAGGCCTCGTCCGCGGCCTTGGCCTCTTCCACGGTGAAGGGGCGTTCCTCGACCGTCATCTGCGCCTCGCGGGCGAAGCGCAGCACGGCGGCGCGGGTGATCCCGTGCAGGATCTCGGTGCCGAGGTGGCGGGTCACGATGGTGTTGCCCTTGACGATATAGGCGTTGTTCGAGGTGCCTTCGGTCACGTGGCCATCCTCGACCATCCAGGCGTCATCGGCGCCCGCGGCCTTGGCCATCATCTTGCCCATCGACGGGTAGAGCAGTTGCACCGTCTTGATGTCGCGGCGACCCCAGCGTTGATCCTCGATCGAGATGACCTTGATCCCGGTCTTGGCGGCGGGCGCGTCGGCCAGCCCGGGCTTCGCCTGCGTGAAGAGCACGATGGTGGGCTGCGTGCCCGCGGCCGGGTAGGCGAAATCCCGATCCGCCGCGCCGCGGGTGATCTGGAGGTAGATCAGCCCCTCCTCGATGCCGTTGGCGCGCACCAGCTCGCGGTGGATCTCGAGCAGCTCCTCCTCGGTCACCGGGTTTGCCATCTGCAGCTCGTCGAGCGAGCGCTGGAGGCGCTTTGCGTGACCGGCGAAGTCGATCAGCTTGCCGCCCAGAACGCTCGTCACCTCGTAGACGCCATCGGCAAACAGGAAACCGCGGTCGAAGATCGAGACCTTGGCCTGATCCTCGGGCAAATACTCTCCGTTGACGTAGACGGTGCGGGTCATGGTCGGCGCTCCTTCAGGCTGGACAGGATGCTGTTTCCGCCCGATCCGCCCCAAGGTCAAGCGCAGCGCGTCAGGCCAACAGCATCCAGACCGCCACCGCCGCCAGCATCCCGGCGAAGCCGAGGTTGAGACGCCGGGCCGAGCGGTCGGCGCGGAACAGGCGGGCCAGCCTGTCGCCCAGCACCGTCCACGCCGTGAAGGCCATCAGGTTGTTGAGCGTGAACACCGTGGTGATCCACAGAACGGCATCGATGCGGGGCGCGGTCGCAGTGGGCAGGAACTGGCTGAACATCAGGGCGATGATCAGGTAGGCCTTGGGGTTGAGCAGCAAGAGCACCGCACCGCCCCCGGCCCCCATGGGCCGCGCAGGCCCGGTGTCGCGCAGCACCCCCGCGCGCGCGATGGACAGCGCCAGCCACAGGACATAGGCCGCACCGGCGACCTGCATGGCGCGTGCGAGCCCCGGCGCACTGCCCACAAGGCCGAACAGGCCGATGCCGATGCCCAGCGTCACGATCCATGTGGCCACGTGATACCCCAGCGACGCCGGAAGCGTCGCCCGCGGGCCGAAGCGTGCGCCATTGGCGGCGAAGACCATGTTGCCCGGTCCGGGGCTGTAGGCCAGCGGCAGCAAGAACAGGATGAGGGCGAGGGTATCGGGCATGGTGGCCTCGGGCTGCGAAGACGCCATGACCGTTAGCCGCGTCACCCGCCCGCGGGCGACCCGGAAGCTGCGCAAACACCCGGTTTCAGCCCCAGAGCGTCGAGGGCGGCGGGTGCAACACCGACCCTTCGAAGACCAGCGGTGTGGCGCGGTCCTCGGCCAGCAGGAGCGGCCCGTCGAGGTCCACGATCGCCGCGCCCTGCGCCAGCAGGACGGCGGGGGCCATCGCCAGCGACGAGCCCACCATGCAGCCGACCATCACGCCGTAGCCCTCGGCCTCGGCCTGCGCCTTCAGCGCCAGCGCCTCGGTCAGGCCGCCGGTCTTGTCGAGCTTGATGTTGACCATGTCGTATTTGCCCTTGAGGCCCGGCAGGCTGGCGCGGTCGTGGCAGGATTCGTCGGCGCAGACCGGCAGGGGGCGGGCGATCTCGGCCAGCAGGTCATCCTGACCGGCGGGCAGGGGTTGCTCCACCATCTCGACGCCGAGGCGCAAGAGGTGGGGGGCGAGGTCGGAATAGACCTCGGCGGTCCAGCCCTCGTTGGCGTCCACGATGATCCGCGCCTCGGGCGCGCCGGCGCGGACGGCCTCCAGCCGGGGCATGTCGTCAGGCGTGCCGAGCTTGATCTTGAGCAGCGGGCGATGCGCGTGGCGGGCGGCGGCGGCCCGCATCCGCCCGGGCGTGTCGAGCGAGAGAGTGAAGGCGGTGACCACGGGGGCGGGCACGGGCAGACCGGCCAGCACCCAGACCGGGCTGCCGCTGCGCTTGGCCTCCCAATCCCAGAGCGCGCAATCGACGGCGTTGCGCGCGGCCCCGGCAGGCAGCGCGTCTTGCAGCGCTTGCCGGGTGATGCCCTGCGCCAACCCCTCGATCTCGGCGGTCACGCTGTCCAGCGTCTCGTCGTAGCGGGCGTAGGGCACGCATTCGCCGCGGCCCGTCACGCCGTCGCGGGTGACCGTGACGGTCAGAACGCGCGCCTCGGTCCGAGAGCCGCGGGAGATGGTGAAGGCCTCGGCCAGGCGGAAGGTGTCGGGCGTGACCGAGATCATAGCGCCTCCAGCGCGTCGGCGAGCCTTGCGGCCCCCTGCCGGAACGGATCGACCGCGGGCAGGCCCATGCGCTTTTCGGTGGCTTCGAGGTAGCTCAGCGCCTCGTCCTCGCCCATGGCGGCGGTGTTGATCGAGATGCCGACGACCTGGCAGGCCGGGTTGGCGATGCGGGCCAAGGGCAGCGCGGTGTCGCGCAGGGCCTCTAGGCTGGGCAGATCGTAGCCCGGCAGGCCGCGCATGTGGGCGCGGGTGGGCTCATGCGACAGGATCAGCGCGTCGGGCTGGCCGCCGTGGATCAGCGCCATGGTCACCCCGGAATAGGAGACGTGGAACAGGCTGCCCTGCCCCTCGATATGATCCCAGTGGTCGGCGTCATTGTCTGGGGTCAGCCATTCGACGGACCCGGCCATGAAATCGGCGATCACGGCGTCGAGCGGCACGCCCTCGCCGGTGATGAGGATGCCCGTCTGGCCGGTGGCGCGGAAGCTGGATTTCAGGCCGCGGGCCTTCATCTCGGCATCGACCGCGAGGGAGGTATACATCTTGCCGACCGAGCAATCGGTGCCGACGGCAAGGCAACGCTTGCCGGTCCGCTTCACCCCGTTGGCGATGGGATATTGCACCGACGGCACACGCACATCGTGCAGCTTGCGGCCACAGGCGCGGGCGACGGCGGCAAGGTCTTCCTCGTCGCGCAGCAGGTTGTGCAGGCCCGAGGCGAGGTCAAAGCCCTCTTCCAGCGCCTGCACCAGCACCTTTTTCCATTCCTTCGAGATGACGCCGCCGCGGTTCGCCACACCGATCACCAGCGTCTTCGCCCCCGCGGCCTTCGCCGTGGCGAGGTCCATGTCGGGCAGGCGCACGTCGGCGCGGCATCCCTCCATCCGGAACTGGCCGACGGCATTGTCGGGGCGCCAGTCGCGGATGCCCTGGGCCACCTTGGCGGCCAGCTGGTCGGGCGCGTCGCCGAGGAAGAGGAGATAGGGGGTTTCGATCATGGCAGAGCCTCCGAAGGCGGGATTCGCTCGTGCAAGGATAAGGCGCAGCCGCCGCGGAAGGGTTGCAACCTGCCCCGCTCGCAGGGCGCATTGTCGAAGATTTGTGCGCAGGGGCACCCCGTGGCGCGAAATTCCTGCGCCGGTCAGGCCAAAGGCAGAAGACCCGCCGGCCGGTCCGCGGCCTGTTCGAAATCCACCGGCGCGCTGCCGGTGGCGGCGGTGTTGCGCTTGAATTCGTAGCGCATGAGGTCGCCGACCTCTTCCGAGGCGACGATCAGCGCCTGATACAGGTGCCGCGGGCCGTCGTAGATGTCGATGAAGCCGCGCAGCCTGGGTGCGGTGTCGGCCTCGACGGCAAAGCCCTCCTCGGTCATCTCGAGGATCGGATAGGCTTCGTCGCCGACATGGACGACGCGGGTCGCCCGCTTGCGCCGCTCGGATTTGCGGGCGGCGGCGAGTTCCTCACGAACGGCATCGGGCAGGTAGTCCGACATGGCCTTGGTCCTTTCGGGCGCGACTGGCGTGGAAGATGGCGCAAAATTGGATTCGGTCAATGAAATGAATATGCTGCAGGTGCAAACGTTTCCCGCGCGCCACAGGGGTGCTGGACGTGGTTACCGGAAATGCGGTAAAATCGGTTATCGGGCGCAGGTGCCCGTGACGGATGGGCAAGAGATGAGCACGACCGACGCGGGGCACCCTGCCCTCGCCTTTCTCAACACGGTGACGGATGACGGCAAGACGCGGGCCGTCAACAGCTTCGCCGTTGGCGAGGGGCTGCTGGCGCATCTGGTCGCGGCTGGGGCGGCGCCCCGCGGCCTGCCCGTGCCGGGCGGGCGGCAGGTGGCC
>NZ_JASJOE010000091.1 GCF_030163755.1 Roseicyclus amphidinii | reverse complement strand
AGCGACAGGCTGAGCCGCCCGGTGGCGGGCAAGGCCAGCTCGACGGCGGTCTCGGCATCGACCGCAACCGGGAAGGCCGCGGCAATCAGCTCGGCGCGGCGCGCGGCGCTGGTGCCTTCGGGCAGGGTCAGCCCCGCGCCGCCCAGCGCGTCGCCGTCCAGCGTCACAAGGCTTGCCGCGGTGGCGGGAACCGGCCCCGCGCCGGTGAAGGTCAGGATCGGCGCATCGGTGCCGAGCGTCAGGGCGCTGTTGCCCGCCGCAGCCACGCGGGTGACATCGGCCAGCCCCGCGGCGGGGCCGTAGCTTGCGCCCGGCAGAAAGCCGTTCGCCTCGGTCAGAAGCGCCAGCGCCTCGGCGGCCGAGAGCGGCGGGCCGGACAGCTGCTTGCCGTCGCGGGTGAAGACCGACAGCGCCGCCGCGGGCACTTCGGAGGAGACGAGCACACCCGCCACCGGCCCCGCCGTGCCGTCGAGCGTCGCGCCCGGCAGGCTCACGCCCTCGGCCGCGGCAAGCGTCAGCCGCCCCTCGGCGGCCTCGAGCGACAGGCCCAGCTCGGAGAGCCGCCGCCCGTCCGCATCGCGGATCGTGCCCTCCTGCAGCGCGGCGGCGAAGGCCTCGGGCGTCATCGCGCCCGCCGCCTCGAAGCGGATCGGCGTGCCCGCGGGATCGAGCGTCAGCGCCTCGACCGTGCCGCCCGGCAGCGTGGCGAACTCCTGCGCGGCCTGCCGTGGCAGGGCCTGCAGGCTGGCCGAGGCAAGGCCCGCGGGCAACCGCCCCACGACACCGCCCGACAGGAACTCGACCGGCGCGCCCTCCGCCAGAAGCGCCGAAAGGTCCGGCACGTCCGCAGGCGGCAGCGGGGCGGGCACGGCCGACAGGCGGCCCGCGCCGGCATTGCCGGGCATCGCCTCGACACGCAGCGCACCGGCGGCGGCCAGGCGCGCGCCGGTCTCGACCAGCCAGCTCATGTGCCCGGCCCAGCCGCTCGTGTCGGTCAGACGGATCCGGTCGCCGTCGGCGGCCTCGCCCTCGATCTCGACGGTCAGGCCCGGCAGGCCGAGCCGCCCGTTGCCCTCGGCCAGCACCGCCCCGTCAGGGCCGAGCGCGCGCCAGAGCCCGGCGGGCGCATCGCGCACCAGCTCGATCGGCCCTTCGGGCATCAGCGCCGCATCGGTCACGGTGACGCTGGCCGCAGCCGCGCCGCGGTTCGCGGCAAGGCCCTCGGCGCTCCAGCCCGCCAGCGACAGCAGGTCGCCGCCCGGCTCGCCCGCAAGGTCCAGCGCGCCCCGATGCACGAGGTTCAGGTCGCGCGCGATGGCTCCGGCCCAGGCATCGACATCCTGCGCGACGCCGCGCAGCGCGGCATCGGCCGAGGCCAGCCCGCCCAGCGTGCCGCCGGTGATCGCGCGGCTGCGCTCGGGCTGGGTCGGGTCCCAGGATTGCGCCACGAGGCGGCCCGGCTCGCCGGGCACAAGGTGCCCCGCCCTGGCCCCCGACAGGATCACCGGCCCGTTCGGGTCCGCGCCCAGCCGGAGCTCGGCCAACCCGCCCGCGTCGATGCGGACCGAGACATCGACAAGGCCCGACAGCTCCTTCAGCATGCGGTCGCGGCGATCCAGAAGCGGGTTCTTGGCCGCGCCGTCCTTTTGCACGGCGATGCTGCCCTGCAGCTCGGCCAGACCCTCGAGCAGGTCGTTGGCCTTGCCCAGCGCCACACCGGCATCCTCGGCGATGGCGCCGCGCAGCGCCTCGATGCCCTTGCCGAGGTCGGCCACCCCGCCCGCCAGCGCCTTGCCCGCCTCGACCGCGACGCGGCGGATGCCCATGTCCTCGGGCGAGGCGGCCAGCGCGGTCAGCGCGTCGAAGAACGCCTCGAGCTGCGGCAGCGGGCCACCGCCCTCGGTCATCAGGCGGGTTTCCAGCTCACGCAGGTAGGGCGCGTTGGCCTGCGCCGCGGCAAGCCCGCCCGCGGCCTCACGGCTGCGCGCGGCAAGCAGCTGGTCGAAGGCGCGGCGGATCTCGGTGACCTGCACACCCTGCTGGTCGATGCCACGAATGAGCGGAGAGGTCTCGGCCCCCGCGATCTCGGTCTGCACCGTGTCGCGGCGGCTGTAGCCCTCGGTATCGACATTGGCGATGTTGGAACTGGTCACGCTCATCGCGCTGCGGGTGGCGGCGATGCCGCTGGCCGCGATGGAGAAGAGATCGCCCATGGATCAGCCCCCCTGCCCGGCGCGGTAGACCAGCGGCGAAAGCTGGCGCACGATGGTGTCGGCAAGGCCCAGCCCCGCGCGCTCTGCGCCGCTTTCCGAGATGGCGCGGTCGAACATGCCGTTCGTGGTGTCCGAGCCGGTCCCCTCGAACAGCCCCTCGCCCAGCGAGGCCTCGCGCGCGGTCTGCAGCATCTGCTGCAGCATCAGCGCCTCGAAGCCGCGGGCGGCCTCCATCAGGCGGGGATCGGGACCGTCGGGGCTGCCCCCGGTAACACGGTCCAGCGACGGCGCGGCGGGCCGCGCCAGCGGCAGGGGCTGGGGCTGGGGCTGGGGCTGGGGCAGGATCGGGCGGGTGACGGCGGTGTCCATGGCGGCGGCTTTCCCGGCTCAGATGATGATCAGCTCGGCGCGCAGCGCACCCGCGCGGTGCAGCGCCTCGAGGATCGCCACGAGATCCGAGGGGCCAGCCCCCACCGCGTTGATCGCGTCCACCAGGTCGGACAGCGACACGCCGGGATCGAAGACGAAGGCGACGGCGGGCTCCTCGGTGACGGTGATCTCGGTATCGGGGGTGACGGTCGTCTCGCCGGGCACTGCCACGGCGCCGCCGTCGCCATTCACCACGGTGGCGGCCTGGTCGACGTTGAAATCCTCGTTCACGCGCACGGTGAGCGAGCCATGCGAGACCGCGGCAGGCGTCACGCGCACCGGGCCGCCGATCACCACCGTGCCGGTGCGGCTGTTGATGATGACCTGCGCGGGCGGGCCCGCGGGCTCGACCTCGATCTGTTCCAGCATCCCCATGAAGGCGACGCGATGGGCCGGATCGGCAGGCGCGCGGACCCGGATCGAGGTGCTGTCGATGGCCAGCGCGACACCCGCGCCGAAGACCTCGTTGATGGCGTCCTGAACCGCCGCGGCGGTCGAGAAATCCCCGCGGTCGAGGTTCAGGACGAGGTATTCCGCCTCGAGGAAGGGGGTTTCCACCATGCGT
This sequence comes from Roseicyclus amphidinii, assembly GCF_030163755.1. Taxonomy (GTDB): domain Bacteria; phylum Pseudomonadota; class Alphaproteobacteria; order Rhodobacterales; family Rhodobacteraceae; genus Roseicyclus; species Roseicyclus amphidinii. Next base: position 5,920 of record NZ_JASJOE010000091.1, on the reverse strand, counting down.
TCGACGCTGCCGCCGCCGGGGATGCGCCCCACCGTGGGGATGTTCACCGTCAGCGACGAGCCGTCATTGCCGCTGACGCCAAGGCCGCCCACCACCAGGTTGCCCTGCGCGATGGCATAGACCTCGCCGTCCGCGCCCAGAAGCGGCGTCATCAGGAGCGTGCCGCCCTGCAGGCTTTCGGCGCGGCCCAGCGTCGAGACGGTGACGTCGATCTGCTGGCCGGGCCGCATCGCGGGCGGCAACTCGGCGGTGACCATCACCGCGGCGGCATTGCGCGCGTCGAGCGCGCTGGCCTCGACCTCGAGCCCGAGGCGCGACACGATGGACTGGATCGACTGCCGCGTGAGCTGGGCATTGCCGTCGCCGGTGCCCGAAAGGCCCACGACAAGGCCGTAACCGACCAGCGGATTGGACCGCATCCCGGCGACCGAGACCATGTCGCGCAGCCGGTCGGCCGCGGCGGGCGCGGCGAGCGTCAGCAGAACCAGAAGCGAAAGACCGAAACGCAGCATGGCTGGACCTTTCCGGGTCAGAGCGGGGAAACCGCGGTCACCGCGCGGCGCAGCCAGCCCTCGCGGGTGGCGTCCGAGACGGTGCCGGCACCGACATACTCGATCTCGGCATGGGCCAGCCGGTCGGAGCGGACGACATTGTCGGGCGAGATGTCGGAGGGGCGCACGACGCCGCGCAGGCGCACGTATTCCACCCCGCTCGTCAGCGTCAGGCGGCGTTGGCCCTGCACCTCGAGATTGCCGCCGGGCAACACGCGCATCACGGTGACCGAGACGCGCCCGATCAGCGAATTGGACTGCGTCGTGCTTCCCGAGCCGCTGAAACTGCGCTCGGACCCCATGTCGAGCCCGCTTTCGGCGAAGCCGCCGGTCAGGGCGTCGGGCAGGTTGAAGCTCGAGCCGTCGCTGCGCGAGGTGCTGGCGGACTGGACGTCGCGGGCGCTGAAGCGCTCGGTGAAATCCACGGTCAGGATGTCGCCCACCTGCGCCGCACGGCGGTCGGCGGCGAACAGGCCCGGTGCCGTCTCGGAATAGATCGCGCCGGTCGGCATCTGCCGGGTCGTCTCGATCTGCGGGGGGGCGTAGACCGGGGCCCAGTCGTCGGAGAGGCGGTCCTGCACGGTTTCGGAACAGGCGCCGAGCGTCAGGGCCGCGCCGATGAGCAGGAAGGGAACACGCGAATAGGTCATCAGGGCACCGATCAGAGCTTGTTGGTGAGGTAACGCATCATCTCGTCCGTAGCCGAGATGGAGCGCGAGTTGATCTCGTAGGCGCGCTGCGCCTCGATCATCTCGACGAGTTCCTGGACGACGTTGACGTTGGAGGATTCCAGCGCCCCCTGGCGCAGCCCCCCGGCCCCGTCGGCCAGCGGTTCCGAGACGATGGGCGGCCCCGAGGCGGTGCTTTCCATCAGGAAGGTCTCGCCCACCGGGTCGAGGCCGCGGGCATTGGCGAAGCGCGCCAGCGTGATCTGCCCGACCTCGACCGCGCCCACGTCGCCCGGCTGGGTGACGCTGACGATGCCGTCGCGCGAGATCGTGATCGACATCGCGTCTTCCGGGATCTGGATCTCGGGTTGCAGGACATAGCCGCTCGAGGTGGTCAGCACGCCCTCGGCATTGCGCGAGAGCGCGCCGTTGCGGGTGTAGCCGATCTGCCCGTCGGGCAGGAGAACCTGCAGGAACCCGTCGCCCTCGATCGCCACGTCGAGCGCGTTGTCGGTCGTGGTCAGGCTGCCCTGGGAGTGGATCTTCTCGGTCGCCACGAGCCGCACGCCGGTGCCGAGCGCCAAGGCCGAGGTCTGCTGCGTGCCTTCCGAGGTCTGCGCGCCCGCGGGGCGGTATTCCTGGTAGAGCAGCGTCTCGAAATGGGCCCGGTCGCGGCGGAAGCCGGTGGTGTTCACGTTGGCCAGGTTGTTCGAGATCACCTGGATGCGGGACTGTTGGGCATTCAGGCCGGTCATGGCCACATGCATTGCGCTGGACGTCATCGGGCGGCTCCCTGGACTGGTTCACCCCCGCTGGTGCAAGCGCCGTGCCAGTCTCGGGCAGGTCGCGTGACGGATCAGCCCGGCGGCGCCTCGAGGATGCGGCTTCCGGCCTCGTCCATCTCGCGGGCGGTCAGGATCATCCGCATCCCCAACTCGAAGCCGCGCTGGTGCTCGATACCCGACACCATCTCGGCCACCGCGTTGACGTTGCTCGCCTCGAGCACGCCCTGCCGCACCACACCGCCCTGGTCGGCGGGGGGGACGCTGCCGTCAAGCGCCCGGATGCGCCCGTCGAGGTCGCGCTTGAGCGCGCCGCCGTCGGTCTGGCCCACGGTGGCCAGAAGCCCCGCCAGCACGGTCTCGCCCGGCGCGCCCTCCAGCGGCTCGATGCGGATCTCGCCCAGGTCGGTGATGACCATCGAACGGAAATCGGGCAGCACGATGGGCTGCAGGTCGGGCCCCAGCATCGCGTCGCCCGCCCCGTTGCGCAGCACCCCCTCGGGATCGCGCCTGAGATCGCCGCGCCGGGTCAGCGCGGGCGCGCCCCCCTCGGGCTGGGCATAGAGCCAGCCGTAGCCCTCGATCGCCACGTCGAAATCCGCGCCGGTCTGGCGCAGCTCGCCCGGCTCCTGCGAGATGCGGCTGTGCATGTCCTGCACGCGGAAGGCCCGCACGTCGAGGCTGCCGAGCTGGTCGAGGAACCGCGTCTCGCCCACCGGCGGCAGGTCGCGCCGGTAGCCCGGAACCTGCATGTTGGCGAGGTTCTGGGCCTGGCTGACGCGGTCGGCCCGGTTGGCGTCCAGCGCGTTCAGCGCCGTGAAGATCATGCGGTCCATCGCGGGCTACTCCGGTCTCAGCGCATGTTCATGATGGTCTGGGCGAGCGCCTGGTTCGTCTCGAGCGCCTTGGCCGAGGCCTGGTAGTTGCGCTGCGCGGTGATCAGGTCCACCAGCTCTTCGGTCAGGTTGACATTGGCCTGTTCCAGCGCCCCCGAGCGGATCTGCCCGAAGCCGTTGACCATCGCCTCGCCAAAGCTCGCCTGCCCCGACTCGCGGGTCTGCGCATAGCTGCTGTCGCCCAGGCTTTTCAGGCCGGTGGGGTTGTTGAACTGCGCCACGGCGATCTTGCCCAGCGCGATGGCCTCGGTGCCGCCGTAGCTGGCCCAGACAACGCCCGATCCGTCGATCTCGAGGCCGGACAGGCCGCGCGGAACCTCGCCGTTGCTGCGCATGCTTGCAACCGAGAACCCGGTGCCGCCCAGCGTCGAGCCGGTGATGTCGACGGTCAGATCGGCCCCGAAGGAGGTGAAGACCGAGCTGGCCCCGCCGGTCAGCGCGCCATCGGCGTCGAAGCTGAGGACAGGTGCGGCACCGCCCGCGGGCGTGGCCTCGGCCCCGTCGACGACAAGGCGCATCTCGTAGCGCGTGGCGGGATCCGCGGCGTCGGGCGTGTCGGTCTGGACGAAATAGGCCATCGCCTGCCGGGCCTGTCCGTCGGCGTCGATCAGGTTGATCGGCGTGGAATGGGCATAGGTGCCCGCATCCGCGGGATCGAACGGTGCCGGCGGGATCGCCGCCTGGCTGCCCTGCCCCGCGGCGCCCGCGGGCAGGCGCAGGGTCATGTCGACCTCGCTGGTGGCGACCGCCTCGCCGATCACCGGCGGCACGGTCAGCGCCCGCGTGGCCTGAAGGCTGATCGGGCTGCCGTCCTCGGCGGTGGGATAGACCGCCAGGTGATGCCCTGCGGCATTGACCACCTGCCCCGCGGAATTCAGCCCGAAGGCCCCCGCGCGGCTGTAGACGGCCGAACCGCCGTCGAACTCGGTCTGCAGGCGGAAAAAGCCCGGCCCCTGCAAGGCAAGGTCAAAGGTGTTCTGCGTGACCGTGACATTGCCCTGCGCGAAGCTGCGCTCGACACCGCTGAGCCGCGTGCCCGTGCCGACCTGGGCCGAGGCCGCGATGTAGGGCGAGTTGGCGTAGATATCGGCGAAATTCGCGCGGCTGCCGTGAAAGCCGACGGTGCCGACATTGGCGATGTTGTTGGAGGTGACCGAGATCTCGGTCTGGGCGGCGTTCAGGCCGGAGAGGGCAGTGTGAAAGGACATGGCAGGTGTCTCCTGTGAAAGGTCTGTCTCGGGTCAGCGCATCGGTCAGCGCATCGCGTCGATCTCGAGGCTGCTGCGCAGCCCGTAATCCTCGATGTCGAGCATCAGGTCGGTGCCCGACTCGGGCAGTTGCACGCCGGTGATGCGGGCATAGACCGAGGGGCTGAGGGCAAGGCCGCCCTCGGGGCCGGTCGCCATGACCGACAGGCGCACGGGCGCGCGCGCCTCGGCGATGGCGGGGGGCACCGCGTCCCAGGCGAAGCCCGCAAGCCCGGCCTGGCGCGGCCCCAGCTCGATCCGGTGCAACAGGGCGCCGCTCTGGGGGTCGCGGAACTCGACACGCACGTCGGTGGCGCTTTGCGGCAGGTCGATCACGCCGTGGATCGTGCCCTCCTCGTCGGGGCGCGCGATGGTGCCCGGCACCAGCACCTGCTGGCCCAGAAGCGCCGCGCCGCTGACGATCCGGCTGCCGCCGATCTGGCTCGAGATCTGGCCGAGCGTCGCATTGACCGACTCGAGGCCCGAGACGGTCGAGAACTGCGCCATCTGCGCCAGGAACTCGCCGTTCTCCATCGGCGAAAACGGGTCCTGGTTCTGCAACTGGGCCGTCATCAGGCGCAGGAAATCCTGCTGCCCGAGCTCGTCGCGCCCGGTCGTGCGCGCCTGCGACAGGCTTTGCGCGTCACGCAGGCCGCCCGCGGCGTCCGACAGGGTGGCAAGGCTGAGGGTCATCTGGGTCTGTCTCCGGTTCTGTTTGGACAGGCGCGCGCTCAGCGGCCCATGGACATGGTGCGCGCCATCAGCGTGCGCAGCGTCGAGACCGCCTCGAGCGTGGTCTGGTATTGGCGGCTTGCGTCGAGCATCTCGACCATCTCCTCCTCGCGGTTGACCGCGGCGCGGTAGACATAGCCTTGGTCGTCGGCGCTGGGGTGGTCGGGCATGTGGACACGCTCGGGCGTCCGCTCGAGGCTCACGACCTCCTCGACATTGACACTGGCCAGCCCGGTCGCGCCGACGGCGCTTTCATACTCGGTGCGGAACACCGGCCTGAGCGCGCGAAAGGCCCCGTCCTCGGAGCCGCTCACGGAATTCATGTTGGCCAGGTTGGTGGCCACGGTGTTGAGCCGGACCATCTGCGCCGACATGGCGCGCCCGGCCACGTCGAAGACATTGTCGATGGACATGGTCATTCTCCTCTCATCGCGCGCGACAGCCCCGAGATGCGGCTGTTCAGGAAGGTCAGGCTGGCCTGGTAGCGCAGCGTGTTCTCGGCGAATTCCATCTGTTCCACCGCGGGCTCGACCGTGTTGCCGTCGAGCGAGGGAGCCACCGGCACGCGGTAGCCCAGCTGGCCGGTGCCCGCACCCGCGGCCGGGATGTGGCGGGCGTTGCTGGTCTGCAGCGCGCCGCCCGCGCCGATCCGGGCCGACAGCTCGGCCTCGAAATCGAAGTCGCGCGCCCGGAAACCGGGCGTGGCGGCATTGGCGAGGTTGGAAACCAGCACGCCGTTGCGCGCCTCGCGCAGCTGCAGCGCATTGGCATGAAGGGCAAGGTGGTCGCGGATCGAGTCCATGGTCCGTCTCGTTCTGTGGTCTGCGGTGGCTTGCGGTCTGTTGCGGTGGCTTTGCATTTTTTCCGGCCGGGGGGCCGAACTGGTCCGGGACTTGCAACAGGCGTGCCAAATCGACGGACCGGAGAGATCGGATGCCTTCCCCCACAGCCAAGACCGCCGCCCGCAACCGCCGCGGGCCGGCGCTGCCGCCGGAGTTGCGCAAGCTGCACCGCGCCCTGCGCGAGCTGCCGCTCGACGAGGCG
>NZ_JASJOE010000090.1 GCF_030163755.1 Roseicyclus amphidinii | reverse complement strand
CCGCCGTCACCGGGCGTCAGCAGCAGCCCCAGCCCTGCGCCACCGCCCGCCTCCACCCCCGCCTCGGCCGCCAGGTGCAGGCGCCGCACCTCGGTCAGGCCCGGAGGCTCGGGCAGCTCGCAGATGACCAGCGGCAGGGCACCGGCGCGCAGCGCCTCCTCCGTCGCCCAGAGCAGATCGGCGGGCCGCTCGGGGGTGACGAAGACCAGGCGACCGGGGTCGATCTCGCCCCGCATCCCCGCCATGTGCGGCCGGTCGGGGTGCCAGGCGGGCCGGATCCACAGCACCGGCCCCTCGGCCTCCGCCGCCAGCCACAAGGCCAGCCGCCGCCGCGCCCCGCCACAGATCTCATGCGCCCGCCCCCCCGCCAGCCGGAACCGCCCCAGAAGCGGCAGGCCGGGACGGTCGTGGCGGTGCGACTGGCGCGTGAGCTTGGTCAGATCCATGACGCGGAGTATAGATGTTCGCCGAATGTTCTCAAGGGTCACAGGGGCCGCCTTGCATCTCCCGCCCCTGCGCCTAGTGTGCGCGCCAGACGGAACAGGGGACAGGACATGCGCCAGATACCGCTCGGCTCGACCGACACGATGATCACCGACTACTGCCTCGGCACGATGACCTGGGGCAGCCAGACGCCCGAGAATGACGCCCATCGCCAGATGGACATGGCGCTGGACGCGGGCATCACCATCGTCGACACCGCCGAGATGTATCCGGTCAACCCCGTCACCCCCGAGACGGTGGGCGACACCGAAACCATCCTCGGGCGCTGGAACGCCGCCAACAAGGGCCGCCGCGGCGACTACCTGCTGGCGACCAAGATCACCGGCAAGAACGCGGGCTTCGTCCGGCCGGGGCAGGACATCACCGCCGCGACCTTCACCGCGGCGCTCGACGCCTCCCTCGCGCGGCTGCAGACCGATGTCATCGACATCTACCAGCTGCACTGGCCCAACCGCGGCTCATACCATTTCCGGCAGAACTGGCGCTACGACCCGTCGCAGCAGGACCGCGCGGCCACCCGCGCCAACATGCTCGAGGTGCTGCAGGCCGCCCAGGACGCGGTCGACGCGGGCAAGATCCGCCATTTCGCGCTCTCGAACGAAAGCGCCTGGGGCACCGCGCAATGGCTGCAGATCGCCGAGGCCGAGGGCCTGCCGCGGGTGCAGTCGATCCAGAACGAATACTCGCTGCTCTGCCGGCTCTACGACACCGACCTGGGCGAGGTGGCGGTGAACGAGCAGGTGACGCTGCTGGCCTATTCGCCCCTCGCCGCGGGGCTTCTGACCGGCAAATACCAGGGCGGCGCAGTCCCCGCGGGCAGCCGCATGGACCGCAACGGCACTCTGGGCGGGCGCAAGACCGACCGCGTCTTCCCCGCCGTCGACGCCTATCTCGACCTTGCAACGCGCCACGGGCTCGACCCGGTCCACATGGCGCTGGCCTTCACCGTGCAGCGCCCCTTCCCGGTCTCGACGATCTTCGGCGCGACCACCGCCGACCAGCTCGCGCATGTCCTTGGGGGCCTCGAGACGCGGCTCTCCGACGAGGCGCTGGAGCAGATCGACGAGATCCACAAGGCGCATCCGATGCCCTATTGATGGCCTGTGGATAAATCCGGGGATAAATCGATAATTCGCAACAATCGGGGCCGCCAGACCATGTTGATGGCCCCCGAAGTTGACTATTGAACAATCCGAAATCCGGCGGCCTGCGCGGTCAGCCCCCATTTTCCGGGTGACAGCCGCGCAGCGGCACGCAACAGTTCGCTGGGAAACCGGATCGGAGGATCACCCCATGCCCGTCGTGCTCTGCTACGGCGACAGCAACACCCACGGCACCCTGCCGCTGACGCGGCTGGGGCAGTTCGACCGTCATCCCCCCGGCGACCGCTGGCCCGACGCGATGGCCGATGTCCTCGGCCCCGGTGTCACCGTCATCGCCGAGGGCCTGCCCGGCCGGACCACCGTCCATGACGACCCGGTCGAGGGCGGCTGCCGCAACGGCATCGCCGTCCTGCCCGCGATCCTGCACAGCCACCGGCCCATCGACCTCATGGTCGTGATGCTGGGCACCAATGACCTGAAGCCCCGCTTTTCGGTCACCGGTTTCGAGATCGCCCGCTCGGTCGAACGCCTCTGCACGCTCGCCCGCGCCGAGGGCGTGGTCACCGACCTCGTCATCGTGGCCCCGGTCCCGGTGCGCGAGGCAGGCATCCTCGCGGAGACCTTCGCCGGGGCCGAAGCGCGGCAGGTGGACCTCGCCCGGCACCTGCAGGAGGCGGCCCAGCGCCTCGGCGCGGGCTTCGTCGAGGCGGGCCGCCATCTTGAGGTCTCCCCCATCGACGGCGTCCATTGGACCGCCGAGGCCCACCGACAGTTCGGCACCGTCATGGCCGAGGCCGTCGCCGCGCGCTTTCCGAAGAACACCGCCTGACCCGCTCCACCCCTTCATCTTTCCAAAAATACGCATCCGGACCACCGCACCCGCGCCCCCCGCCCACGCGCTCATGCGACGCCGACACCGCGCCCCCGAATTTTCGTACGAAAATTCGCACCCGCGCCGCGCCAGCGGCGCGCGGGTCGACCGCGCAGCGGGCGAAACCCGTCACCGCACCAGCGTCCGCAACCCCTCAAGATAGCCCGGCACCTCGCGCGCCGAAACCCGCGCCTCTCGCACCAGCCAGTCGAAATGCCGCGTAACCGTCCGCACCCGGTCGCGGTCCCGAAAGGCGATGTAATGCCGCCCCATGTAGATCACCGCCATCTTCGGCCCGAAGACGGTCACGGGCGCCGACCACACCCGCCGCGCATCGAACAGGAAGATCCGCAAGGACGGGTAGAATTGCGCGTAAAGCTCGGCCAGCCAGTCGATCTGCGCCAGCCGCACCGACGCCTCCAGCCCCGCGTAATACCCTTCCCCGCGGGCGAAGCTTTCCACCTCGTGAACCGCCATCGCCATCTCGTAATCGCTCTCGGTCAGCCGCATCCAGTCCAGCCGCTCGGCCGCCGCGTCGATCGCCGCATCGGGGCGGCGGTGGGTGACGGGCGCGTATTCCCAGCGCAGAACCGCGTCGGTCTTCAGCATGTCGGGCAGGGTGGCGGGGACATGGCGCACCTTGTAGCCCTCGGCCTCCCGGTGCCAGGCGAAGATCTGGTCGTCGAGCCCGGTGGCCCGCCCCGTCTCGGAGATGGAAAACGACGAGGCCAAAAGCGCCCCCGCCTGCTCCGGCCTGTCGGTCAGGCCCAAAAGCCAGTCCGCCGAGACATCCAGCGCCTGCGCGCAGGCCGCCACAACATGCCCGCCGGGCATCCGCGTCTCGCCCTCGGCCAGCATCTGCGTGACGCTCGAGCGATCCACCCCGATGGCGCGCGCCAGCGCCGCGCGGCTGCGACCCGAGGCCGTCAAGGCCCCCGCCAGCCGCTCGCGGAACGTGGCGGCAACCCGCCGCTTGTCGGAGATTTCCAGCACCGTTCAGAATCCGAAACACTGTTGAGTTCCCGTGGAGAAAACCCTGACTGCTCGCCCTGTGCAAGATCACATATCCGTGACAGCGGGCGCTGCGGACGCGCCTGTTCACGAAAACCTGGGGGTATCCATGCGGGTCGAATGGCCGACGCTTCTTTTGATCTGTGCCACCTATGCCGCCCTCGCCGCCTGCCTGTTCTGGCTGCCCGGCGTCAGCCTGGCGCTGGCCACCCTCGTCCTCATCCCGGTCGTGGCGCTGCATTCCTCGCTCCAGCACGAGGTCATCCACGGCCATCCCTTCGCCGAGCGCCGCCTGGGCGAGATCCTCGTCTTCCCCTCGCTCAACCTCGTGATCCCCTACCTGCGCTTCCGCAACACGCATCTCGCGCATCACATGGACGCGACCCTGACCGATCCCTATGACGACCCGGAATCGAACTACCTCGACCCCGCGGTCTGGACGCGGCTGCCGCGCGCGCTTCAAACGCTCCTGAACGCCAACAACACGCTTCTGGGCCGGATGCTGCTCGGCCCCGTCATCGGGCAGGTCACCTTCATGGCCGCAGATCTGCGCGCCATCCGCGCGGGCGACCGCGCCGTCCTGCACGGCTGGCTTTCGCATCTGCCCGTTGCCGCCGCCCTCGTCGCTCTGGTCATCGCCTCCGCGATGCCGCTCTGGGCCTATCTCCTGGGCTGCTACGGCGGGCTCGCCGTCCTGAAGATCCGCACCTTCCTCGAACACCAGGCCCATGAGCGCGCCCGCGGCCGCACCGTCATCATCGAGGATCGCGGGCCGCTCGCCTTCCTTTTCCTCAACAACAACCTGCATGTCGTCCACCACATGCACCCCAAGCTGCCCTGGTATCGCCTGCCGCAAATCTATTTCCCGAACCGCGAGAAATACGTCACCCGCAACGCCGGCTACCGCTACGACAGCTACGCCCAGGTCTTTCGCCGCCACCTCCTGCGCGCGAAAGACCCGGTGCCGCATCCGCTCTACCGCAAGAACTAGCTTGAAGGCCCCGCGCGCCGGGCGCATGAGAGGGCCATGCCGCCCTGGATTCCGGTCACGATCTTCGCCGCCTTCATGCAGACGCTGCGCTTCACGCTGCAGCGCCACCTGAAGGTCACGACGCTCTCGACCGCGGGCGCGACCTGGGCGCGGTTCCTCTATTCCGCACCGCTGGTGGCCGTCATCGTGGCCGTCTACGCGCAAACAACCGCGCAAGCCCTGCCGACCCCCGGCGCGCGCTTCTGGGCCTTCCTCGTCCCCGGCGCGCTGGCGCAGGTGCTGGGCACCATGTGCATCGTCGCGCTCTTCGCGGTCCGCAACTTCACCGTCGGCATCACCCTGATGAAGACCGAGGTCATCCTGACCGCGCTCTTCGGCCTGCTGCTGCTGGGCGAGGCGATCTCGCCCCCGATCCTGCTGGCCATCGGGCTGGGCTTCGTCGGCGTGGTCCTGCTCTCCGATCCACCCAAGGGCGACACCGCGCTGCCCTGGCGCGCGCGGCTCTTCAACGCGGCCTCGGGCTACGGGCTCGCCTCGGGCGTGTTCTTCGGCATCTCGGCGGTGGGCTACCGCGGCGCGTCGCTGGCGCTGCCGGACGGTGACGTCTTCCTGCGCGCCAGCCTGACGCTGGCCGCAGCCACCGCGGTGCAGGCGGTGGCGCTGGGCCTCTGGATCGCGTGGCGCGACCGGGCCGAGGTGGGGCGCGTCCTGGCCAGCTGGCGGGTCTCGGGCCTCGTCGGCCTCACCTCGATGCTCGGCAGCCTCGGCTGGTTCACCGCCTTCACGCTGCAGACCGCGGCGCTGGTCAAGGCGCTGGGGCAGATCGAGCTGGTCTTCACCTTCCTCGTCTCGGTCTTCTGGCTCAAGGAACGCTCCTCTCCCAAGGAGATCGCGGGGCTTGCCCTGCTGGTCGCCTCCATCGGGGTGATCTTCTGGCGCGGGGTGGCGGCATGATCACGATCGCGCTCTCCATCGCGCCGATCTTCCTTCTGATCGTGACGGGCTACGCGCTCAGGCGCGGCGGCATCCCCTCCGAGGAATTCTGGACGCTGAACGACCGGCTCGTCTATTTCGTGCTGATGCCCGCGCTCTTCTTCGTGCGCATCTCCGAGGCGGACCTCTCGGACCCCGACCTGATCTCCTACGCGGGCACGCTCTACGCGGGCTTCTTCGCGGCCACGGCGGCGGGCACGGCGGCCGCCATCCTCCTGCGCTTTCCGGCACCTCAGGCGACCTCGATCCTGCAGGGCGCGGGGCGCTTCAACACCTTCATCGCGCTCGCCGTGGCCGAGGCGCTTTACGGCGCGCCCGCCCTGCAACTGGCGGTGCTGGGGGCTGCGGTTCTCGTGCCGGTGGTGAACCTGACGGTGGTGGGGCTTTTCTCCATCCTCCTGCCCCGGCCCGGAAGCCCGGTGCTCTCGGGGGCCGCAAAAAGCCTCGCTACCAACCCGCTGATCCTGTCGATCCTCGCGGCGGCAGGGGTGAACCTTGTGGGCTGGGCGCCCATCCCCGTCCTGCAGGAAACGCTGTCGGTGCTCGGTCAGGCGGCGCTGCCGATCATGCTGCTTTGCGTCGGTGCCAGCCTCAAGCTGCGCGGGCTTCAGGCCGACTGGCTGCCCATGGCGCTGGCGGCGGGGGGCAAGCTCCTGCTCTTCCCCGCGGTGATCCTCGGCATGGCGCTGGCGCTTGGCCTTCCGCCACTCACGGCGCAGGTGGCGCTGATCTACGGCGCGCTGCCCACGGGGGTGGCGGCCTACACGCTGGCCCGCCAACTGGGCGGCGACGCGCCCCTGATGGCCGCGATGATCACGGTGCAGACGCTTCTGGCCTTTGCCGTCATGCCGCTCTGGCTGACGCTCGGGGCGCGGATCTTCGGCCTCTGATCCCCCCGCCCGCGCTGGTTTTGGGGCTCCGCCCGCGCCGGTTTTGGGGCTCCGCCCCCGTCGGCTTCGCCTCCTCCCCCGCCATATTTCAGGGATAGAGATGACAATTTGACTCAAACTTTCGCATCTCTATCCCAAAAATATGGCCGCCGGAGGCTCCCGCACCCTCAACCCGCGCGACGCCGGGCCATGGGGCGCTGTCGGCGTCAGAGGCGCGAGAACCGGCTGATCTCGGTGCGGTTGTCGAAGAAGGGCACGCCGGGGGGCTGCCGCCCCTCGAGCCGGGCGGCCAGCTCGGCCAGAACCACCTCGGTGATGAAGGGCATGTCGTAGCCCCGCACCTCGTCCAGCGGCACCCAGTGCAAATGGCCCAGCTCATCCTCGGCGCGGCTGAAATCGTCGGGGTCGTTGCGCAGCGCCTCGGCCTCCACGAGAAAGAAGCGCGCGTCGAAGCGGCGGGGGCGGCCCGGCGGCGTGATCGCCCGGAACAGGAATGTCGCATCCGCCCCGTCGGGCAGGTGGCCCGTGGCCACGTAGCCGCGCCAGCCCTGCGGCGCTTCCATCGCGGCGGCGCGGGCGTCGGGCGCGCCGATCAGGAGGCCCGTCTCCTCCCACAGCTCGCGGGTGGCCGCCGCGACCAGCGGCGCAGGGTCAAGCATGCTGTCATTGGCCAGCGCCGCGGCGCAAGCGGGGGCGGGGGGAGCGGCCAGCGGGATCGTCGCGTCGACCGCATCCACCGCGCCGCCGGGAAAGACGAATTTCGACGGCATGAAGGCCGCCGTTTTTCCGCGCTGGCCCATCAGCACGCGGGGCCGCGTCGCGGCGTCGCGCAGCACGATCACCGTGGCGGCATCGCGGATCGCGGTCTTGTCCACTAGAACCCGTGCATCCGCTTGGCCCATTGCACCCCCACGATCAGCCCCTTGAAGCGCGGCAGAAGGTAGAGGGCCATGGCGGTGACGCCAATCGAAAACGTCACGGCCATCACCCAGGCCGGCGGCTGCAGCATCTCGTAGGTGAAAAGCTGCAGCGTCCCCATCACCTTGGCGGTGACGAGAATCGAGAGATAGGCCGGCCCGTCATCGGCGCGCGCATGGCTCAGGTCCTCGCCGCATGCGGGGCAGGCGGGGGCGAGCTTGAGGTAGCCGTCGAACAGGCTTCCCTCGCCGCAACCGGGGCAGCGGCGGCGCAGGCCGCGGCGGATCGCGGGGCCGGTGGGGCGCTCGGGCGGGCCGGGCAGGAATTCGGGGCGCAAGGCGGGGTCGTCATGGCTCATGCGCCGATAGATGCGGCGCGCGCGCGGGGGCGTCCAGTGCGCTGCTGTCGCGGGGCGCGGAAACTTTTTCCGACGGAACCCGCCGCCTGCCGCGTGTGACAGGTCAGACAGGCACGAAACACGAGGAGAAAACGCCGATGTCGATGATGAAAGCAGGCGCGCTGGCGCTGATGATCCCGCTGGCGCTTGCCGCCCCCGCCTTGGCCCAGCAGGGCGAAGGCCGCGGCATGGGTCCGCAGATGATGTTCTCCGAGATGGACCTCGACGGGGACGGCGCGGTCACGCTCGAAGAGATGCAGGGCGCGCGCGCGGGCCGCTTCGCGCAGGCCGATGCCGATGGCGACGGCACGCTGACCCGCGACGAGCTGCTTGCGGGGGCCATGACCCGCGCCGAGGCCGGGGTGGACCGGCTGCTCGAGCGGGCGGATTCCGATGGTGACGGCGCGCTGAGTGCGGCCGAGCTGGAGGAGATGGCCGACGGCCGCCGGCAGGCGCGCATGGAACGGATGTTCGAGCGCGTGGACGCGAACGGCGACGGCAGCCTGACCGAGGCCGAGCTCGACGCGGCCATGGCCCGCATGATGGAGCGGCGCGGCGGCGGTCACGGTGGTGGTCACGGCGAAGGCCGCGGCCACGGCTTCTGGCGCGGCTGAGGCCTGCGCCCGCGGCGGCGCGGGGGGCCTCCCCATCCCCGCGCCGCCCCTTTCGGCCCCTGACCGGGAGCGGTATTCAACGACATGTCCGGCGACACGCCAGAATATGCCGCGCTTTCGGACGGGGCGCTGATGGTCCTCTTCGCCAATGGCGATCCGGGGGCCTCGGCGGCATTGACGGCGCGGCTTTTGCCGCGGGCCTTGCGCCATGCCGCCCGCGTGCTGGGCGACCGGGCCGAGGCCGAGGACATCGCGCAGGAGGCGATGCTGCGGCTCTGGCGCGCGGCGGCCGGGTGGCGGCAGGATGGCGCGGCGCAGCCCGCGACATGGCTTTACCGGGTGGTGGCGAACCTCTGCGTGGACCGGCTCAGGCGGCGCGGACGGGCCGAGCCGCTGGACGACCCGGACGCGGCGGCGGATGGCGCGCCGGGGGCCGAGGCACGGATGGTCGAGGCCGACCGGATGGCGGCGCTGGATGCCGCGCTGGCGCAGCTGCCCGAGCGGCAGCGACAGGCGGTGGTGCTGCGCCATATCGAGGGGCTGTCGAACCCCGAGATCGCGGAGATACTCGAGGTGGGCGTGGAGGCCGTGGAAAGCCTGACCGCCCGGGGCAAGCGGGCGCTGGCGGCGGCTCTTGCAACACAGAAGGAGGCGCTGGGATATGGCGACTGAACCGGAAGACGCGCGCCTTGAGGCGCTCTTCGCCGCGGCCCGCGAGGCCGAGCGGCCGGGCGACGACCTTGTCGCGCGGGTGCTGGCCGATGCGGCCATGGTGCAGGCGGCGGCGCGGCCTTCGTCTGGGCGACGGTGGCCTGTTTCATGGCCGTGCTGGTGAAGACCGGCGGGGCCACGGCGAATGATGCGA
>NZ_JASJOE010000008.1 GCF_030163755.1 Roseicyclus amphidinii | reverse complement strand
CTTCCACATCGGTCTCCATGATCAGTTGCAGCACGGCTTCGGCAATGCCGCGCAGGAAGTCGCCCTGATCGTGCTTGGCCAGAAGCTCGGACAGGTCCATGTTCGTCTTGGTCATCGGGGGCTCCGTGTGGTCCGTGGTTGAAGTCGCCAAACTCCACCTCGAACATACACCTCGATGGCCACCAGGGATCACACCGCCGACGGCGATGAAATTACACCAGCTCCTCGGACGCTAACCACCTCTGCAGCGCACAGTGTCGTATGCTTGCTTGGCCTTGGCCCAAAGACGGATCAAAAGCATGTGGGTTCAGACCGGGTTTTCGAGCGCCCCAGGCTGTTGATCTCGC
This sequence comes from Roseicyclus amphidinii, assembly GCF_030163755.1. Lineage (GTDB taxonomy): Bacteria > Pseudomonadota > Alphaproteobacteria > Rhodobacterales > Rhodobacteraceae > Roseicyclus > Roseicyclus amphidinii. The sequence goes on along the minus strand of NZ_JASJOE010000008.1, from coordinate 92,539 downwards.
ATGCAGCGTGTGCTCAGCTCGAAAGCGCCTGTATTGGGCCCATATGGAGTTGCCCGGCTCTGTTGCAAAAAGCCGCTGATGACCAAGCTTCCCCTCTCCCCGGACACACTTATCCTACAGGCTCGCTCACGGGTATGCCGGTTGCGGTGAAGCCGTTCATGACGGCGACACGGATCTGAAGCTCGGCAACCTGGCGGTCAGGTTCCCACAACATGCTCGAGCCGGGACGCTCAACGAGAGGATTAATGGAAATGATGATCCTCTCACCTCAACCAACGTAATGGGTGAATGCAATAATTACAATGGTAGATCAGTACCGCTTTGTTGCACGGGCGGCCTGGACGCATGTGACGCTCATGGAGCGGTTTCGGCGCACCAGTGGGGCCTCCGCCAAGGTCGGATCAGAAATGGCTGCGCCAAATGCCGACCTTGCTGATCTCATGGCCGCGGCAGGACAGATGCAGCGACAGCGGGCAAGTAATCGTAGACTGTTCTGATCGGAATCGGGCACCGACGGCTGTCTTCGAGGGATTTGCCAACATGTCTATGGCCAGAACGCCACACCCCTTCGTGTATCCAGACGCAAGGCAGCTGACTTCGGCACTTGGAAGGTTCGATGGGCAAGAAACCGTTTGAAATCTCTGGACCGTCAAGGAACGATAAGAACGCAGGACGCGCGATCGCTCGCAGTTCGCTGACGTTGAAAGCCATCGTGAGCTGGGTGTGAGGGCGGTGTGTATGGGTGGAGTACGGTTGTGACGAGTATGCTAAGCCTTGCGAGCTTTCGCTACGACGGGTTCCGGGAGCGGACGGCCTGGGCGGCGGCGGATGACGGGTTCCTGGTGATCGACCTCAACGCTTATAGCGCGCGGGGCGCGGGGGACGGGCAGATCGACCAGCGGTCTGAGCTGATGCTGAGCGATTGGGGCCCGGAGGGCGCGACGGACCTGCAGGCGCTGGCGGAGGCGACGGATGCGGAGGGCAACCTTCTGTTCGACACCAATGGCGACGGCGTGCTCGACGCCAACGACACGAGCTATGGCGAGTTCCGGGTGTGGCAGGACCTCGACCAGGACGGCGAGGTGGATGAGGGCGAGCTGAGAACACTGGCCGAAGCGGGGATCAGCCAGATCTATAGTGTTATCAGTAGAGGCTCAGAGTTGGATAGTCAGATTGGCAAGTCGATCAAGCCTAGCCGTCGAATCCCGGATGACTTCAACGCTTTCCCTTGGGCATCATCGGACTCAGCTTCACGCGAAACTATGAGGTGCTGAGTTGTTTAAAGGAATCGCACGTTTAGGGCTGCAGATATTGGACTTTCTTAACATAGACAGGAAGTTCCATCAAAAGGTCGGTTCATTTTTTTTAGCGATCTTTTGGACTGTAATTGTGGCACTGGTTTTGGCTTTTGTTTTCGAAATTCTAGGATAGGTCGAGGAGGGAAAAATGACTGATACACTTGCTACAGTTTCCTATGGCTACTCCGCCGGGGCTTCAGTGCCGCAGTCAGTTATTGATTTTTTGTCAAGAAGCGGTGTCTCCCTTCCGGAGATAAACAGTTTTTCTGGAAGTGCATCTGTTTATGCAACTTGGAATATGGACTCGGATCTTCTATTGCCTGATGCTGTGGGAGTCGTTGTTTCTTTTGACGTAGGCGCGGGCAACGGTCTGCTCGGAGTAAAGGCTGTAACTGGTGCTGGTGTCTACCCCGGTCTTTCTATGAGCGAAGTGCTATCTCGAAGCGGCGCCAGCGTCGCAACACAGCTGCCTGGGGCTGGTGCTGAGTGGATTTACGATCAAAATGGAAAATTAATTGGAGTAGAGGGTAATTTTGGAGGTGGTATCGGAGTCCTGTCGACGCAGACAGCCGGCTATGTTATTCTAGAGGTAGATGATCGCGCCCAAGTCAATGCCTATTGGGGCCCCAATGGCCAAAGCCTTTTTTCGTCGGCCACCCGCTGCTTCCCCGCATCCACCCCAGTTGCGATATCCCTAACGGACACCTGCCCCATCTCCGACATCCGGGTCGGCGACACGGTTCTTGCGTTTGACCCGAGCGCTGATCTTGGCCGGGGAGCGTTGGTCCCACGCAAGGTCACGCGGCTGTATCGGAACACGACGGAGGAGTGGATCAGGCTGAGCTGGCGCGAGGAGGGTGAGGAGAAGGAGCTCGTGACGACGCCGGGTCACCATTTCCTGGACCGGTTCGGCAACTTCCCCACGATCGAGCAGATGCTCGCGCAGGGTCGGGCGACGGTTGTTCTCGCCTCGGGTGAACTGACCGAGGTCACGGCCGAGCGGATTATCTACAGCGCCGAGACGGCGCATCTGTTCGAGCAGGCGCAGGCAGAGGGCGTGGTTGCAGGCAGTGCTGCATTGAAGCCTGCTCCGATCGATGCCTGGCAGACCTACAACTTCGAGGTCGAGGACCTGCACACCTATGTCGCCGGCGGCGTGCGCGTGCATAATCAGAGTGGCTTCGACAAACAGCTGACCGACAAACTCTACGACGCCCCTCCCACACCTGACGCCCTCGGCGCTGCGATGAACCTTCCCGGTATCTATCCGGACGCCATAATTCGGCAACTTGCCAACGGTACGGCAGGACAGAGCTTCGCAGGTGATGGCGACAACGGCAATCACAACGACAATGACGACGACGACAACTGGTCTCCATCGCCCGGTTGGAACGACTCCGGCCAGGGTTCTTCCAACGGGCCGAGCAACGGCAACAATCCCGGCGGCGGGTTCGACCACAGCGGCTCGGGTACAACGACGGGCAGTTGGCCCTCGCCACCCGGCCAGTGGGAAGGCGGCAACGGGAACCAGAACCATGGCACGCCGGATCCGGGCCTTCCGAGCAACCCGGACTACGTAGGGATCCAGCCCATCGTTCTCGACCTTGACGGCGACGGCATCGAGGTGAGCCTGAGCTATTCGGCGAGCTTTGACTATGATGGCGACGGGTTCCGGGAGCGGACGGCCTGGGCGGCGGCCGATGACGCGTTTCTTGTGATCGATCTCAATGCGGACGGCACCCGGGGCGCGGGCGACGGTCTCATCGACCAGCGATCGGAGCTGGTGCTGAGCGATTGGGGCCCGGAGGGCTCGACCGACCTGCAGGCGCTCGCGGAGGCGGCGGATGAGGAAGGCAACCTTCTGTTCGACACCAACGGCGATGGCGTGCTCGACGCCAACGACACGAGCTACGGCGAGTTCCGGGTGTGGCAGGACCTGGACCAAGACGGTGGGTTCAGTTCGGCTCGGTTGAGTTGCAAACGCAACCGTTCAAATCGATTTCCTCTAGTTCCTGTGCTGCCGTGTCGGATTAAGGGAGTTGTTTTTCGCAATTACAATTGGTGCAAAAGCAATCGGGCTACTTTTACCCGTGAGGCGCGCTCATGAGTGCCTTGGCTCTTTTTCTTCCACTGGCCTCCATTATTCTTTTGTGCCTCGCTATTTCTCGTGTTTGGAAGAAGCCTGGTGACTTCATTGAAATCTTTAAAGGCAAGGTTTCAGGAGATGTCATGTTGGCTTTCGCATGTGTGGTGTTGGCTAATATTTGTCTCTTTATTTTCATCGAAGTGCTGTCCTATCTATGAAGGAAAGTGATCATAATGACCAATAAACTCAAAATTGAGCTGCCGGCCTCCGGAAGCGAGTTTGCCGAGAGTCCGTTTGCCCCAGATGCCACGGGTCATTTCGCTGGGCTCGGTCTCGAAATTGGTCTCGGTGTGGCCGTTGGTTTTGAGGCGATTGTCGTGAGATCCGAGGATCGAACCGGCGGTCTTTTTGACTTGGGGTATGATGTAGTCTTCACAGGTTCGACTGGAATTGGTGTCGGTTTTTCGGTGGCTGGAGAGTTCGGTCCCTCCGGAACCCCTTTGAAGGACCTCTATGGCCCCGGCATTACTTTTAGTGGCGGCGTGCTGGTTGGTGTAGAAAGAACGTATCCTGCGGGAGTCGACCCTCTTGATAAGACAACTGGTACCCCAATTGATAGTGTGACGGTGGGCGTCCAGGCCGGGGCATCGATGCAGGCTGGTACTGGCGTGAGTGGTGCTCTAATTATGGATAAGGTTAATTCACTCTTGCCATCTCTGAGTTTGGTGCCTGATGGTTCATATCAGCCCGTCGTTACAGGCTCCGTTGGTGACTATTGGGGTGTTTATGACGTCACCGTCTCCCAACTCGTCTCTTCAAATTCCGATGACCCTCGTGAGCTTGGCGTACCCAACAGCATTGCGGATCTTGCATGGAATAATCCAGATAGCTTCGAAGCGGCCTATGTGCAAGCGATTCAGCATGGTAGCCCTGCCGCCATTGCGCAGGCTGCGATGAACCTTCCCAGTATCTATCCGGACGCCATAATTCGGCAACTGGCCAACGGCACGACGGGACAGAGCTTCGACGGCGATAGCGACAACGGTAATCACAACGACAATGACGACGACGATGGCAACTATACCGGCGGCAGCTCGGGTGGGAGCGTGAGCTATGGCGGGAACACGTATGATGACGTTTGGGATGCGGCCGTTGATACGGGAACCCATGTGACGTCGACTGGCACGATCACCAGTACCGGTCATTCCGGGAACAATTCGCAGTCTGACCCGACGGACCCCCGTGACTGGAGCACGGCGTGGCCCATCGTCCTCGACCTTGACGGTGACGGGATCGAGGTGAGCCTGAGCTATTCGGCGAGCTTTGACTATGACGGGGACGGGTTCCGGGAGCGGACGGCCTGGGCCGCGGCCGATGACGCGTTTCTTGTGATCGATCTGAATGCGGATGGCACGCGGGGCGCGGGCGACGGTCTGATCGACCAGCGGTCCGAGCTGGTTCTGAGCGACTGGGGTCCCGAGGGATCGACCGACCTGCAGGCGCTGGCCGAGGCCACGGACGAAGACGGCAACCTTCTCTTCGACACCAATGGCGACGGGGTGCTCGACGCCAATGACACGAGCTACGGCGAGTTCCGGGTCTGGCAGGACCTCGATCAGGATGGCGCGGTAGACGAGGGCGAGCTCAGGACATTGGCGGAGGCGGGGATCAGCCAGATCAACCTGACCTATGACAACGGGCTGGGCTTCGAGGACACGGCAGATGACGTCTCGGTCGGTCTGGCCGCCCTTCTCGGCACGGCGAGCTTCGTGATCGACGGCGAGACCCGCGTGGGCGGGGTCGGTGATCTGGAACTGGTCCATGCGGATCAGGGCTGGCGCCGGGTGGAGACGGAGACGGGCTACCGGATCGAGTTCGAGACGGGGGAGGCTGCCGAGCACCGGGTGCTGGCCGAGGGCGAGACGGGCTTCGACCTCGGGGATGACACGACAGACTTCCGAAGCTCGACCGGCAATGCCGGGGACAACCTGCTCGACGCGAGTACCAAGACCGAAGGCGTGGTGTTGGCGGGGCTTGAGGGCGACGACACGCTCCTCGGCGGCGCAGGCGCGGATGTTCTAGCGGGTGGCGAAGGTGCCGACAGCATTGACGCGGGCGCAGGCGACGACGTGATCTTTGCGGACGCGGAGGATGACGTGGCCGGCGGCGCCGTCCAAGGCGGTGAGGGCTATGACCAGCTCATCATGGCCGAGGACGCAGTGCTCATCATTGACGACCTGGCAGCGATCGGGATCGAGGCGGTCGAGGCGGGCGACGGCGATGACAGCATCAGCGGGACCGACGATGCGACCCGCTACGTGCTGTCCGGCAATGGCGGCAGTGACACGCTGACGAGCGCGGGCGGCAATGACGTGCTCTCGGGCGGGGCGGGCGACGACAGCCTTGCGGCGGGCGCGGGCTCCGATTTCCTGATCGGCGGGGCGGGGAATGACCTGCTCGATGCGGGCGATGATGCCGATGTGCTTTCGGGCGGGGCGGGTGATGACACGCTTCTCGGTGGTGGAGGCAATGACCGCTACATCTATGCGCGTGGCCACGGGCACGACATCATCCACGACTATGCCGAAGGCACGATCCTGGAGCGGACCGAATACTACGAAGAGATGGCCTACCCTCAGGGCGGGAAGTCGGGTGGGTTCAATTATGTGAACGAGCTGCGAACCGGGTTCACGGAAACCGTCGGACAGATCGACGGCGGCATCGACACGCTGGAGTTCGCCTTCGGGATTGACGTCGAAGATGTGCTTTTCACCCGTGTTGGCGCGGATGCGCTGATCCAGCTTCGGGCGGAAGACGATCCGGAGACGGCAGCGGACGAGAGCGACGGTATCGACGCCGAGGGGTCGATCACGATCCAGGACTGGCAGAACCAGCAAAGCCGGATCGAGAACTTTGCCTTTACCGGCGGGATTGTGCTGGACGTGAGCCAGATCCTGCATGGCCAGACCGGCCATGGTGAGGCGAATGATTTCGTCGGTACCGATGAGGGCGACTGGATCAACTCGGGCGGTGGCAATGACACCCTTTCCGGAAACATCGGTCGCGATGTCCTGCTAGCAGGTGACGGCGAGGACCAACTCGACGGTGGTGAGGGGAATGACTTTCTCTTCGCGGGCGGGGGCAATGACAGCCTTCTCGGCGGTGACGGCGACGATTACCTCATGGGCGAAGCTGGTGATGACGCCCTTGGCGGCGGAGACGGCAACGATGCCCTTCTTGGCGGGACCGGGGATGACAGCCTACTTGGCGGGACTGGCAACGACATGCTGCACGGTGGGGCGGGGAACGATGTCCTGAACGGCGGTGCCGGGGATGACGTTTATTTCTTCTTCCGGGGGGATGGGCAGGACACGATACATGACTTTGCCGAGGAACTGCAGGATGTGCAAGAAGCCACCGGCAATGTGGTCTATGAGCGGTCTGGCAAGTCCGGGGCTTGGGTCCAAGAGATGCGGACGGTCCAACAGATGCGTCAGATCGATGGCGGATGGGACATGCTGCAACTGGGTTATGCCATCACACTGGCTGATGTCTTCTTCGAGATGCAGGACGATGACCTGATCCTCGGCATCCGGCAGTTCGATGAATACGGCAATGCTCTGGAGCTTTCCGAGATGGAGGATGTGGTCACCATCGAAGACTGGGCCAATGAGATGAGCCGGGTAGAAGAGCTTCGCTTCGGCGACGGTCTTGCCATCGATATCTCCGAGTTCGAAGGATTCCAGTCCGGATTGGGTGAGGATGATGCCTTTGCCGGGGGGGAGGGATCAGACCTGCTGACCGGCGGTGGCGGCAATGATAGCCTAACCGGTGAAGGGGGCTATGACATACTCGTTGGTGGGGATGGCGATGACCTGCTCGAAGGTGGTGCCGGGAATGATGACCTCTATGGCGGGAATGCCAATGACACGCTGAAGGGCGGTGACGGGAATGATTACCTCATCGCAGGAGATGGCGATGACGTTCTGGAAGGTGGGGCCGGAGACGATGTACTCGTCGGTGGAACCGGTAATGACATCCTTCGCGGCGGTCTTGGCAACGACACCTATATCTTCAACCGGGGTGACGGCCATGACACGATTGACGAGAGCATCTTTTCGATCACTGAAGGCGGCACGACCATCACCGAGACCGGCATCCAGGACTTTGTGACGGAAACCCAAACACGTTCTACGGGGGGCAAGTCGCCGACCAACTATGATGTGAATGTCTGGGTGAGCGAGAGCCGGACCGGGGCTTCCATTGAGGCGCTTGACGGCGGCGATGACGTGCTCCAGTTCGGGGCCTTCATCGATATCGGAGACCTGATCGTCCAGAGCCTGGAAACCGGAGGCAATCAAAGCCTTCAGGTCGAGCTGGAGCCTTTGTCCGAAGATGGCATGATCACCGACAGCATCACGATCGAGATCTGGAACGCGGAGGAGTTCCGGATCGAGACCTTCCGCTTTGCCAATGGCTTCGTGCTGGATGTCAGCGATGTTGGGGCGGCCGCAACCGGGGATGACGGAAACAATGCGCTCTCGGCGGCCGGAATGAGCCTCGACGGGGACGATGGGGCCTGGCTTGCCGGCGGGGACGGCAATGACACGCTCACGGGCTCGGATCGGAAAGACATCCTGATCGGCGGGGCGGGGTCTGACCGGCTCGAAGGGGGGACAGGCGATGACATCTATGTCTTCAGCCGGGGCGATGGTCTTGATGTGATCTCCGACAGCGGCAGCAGTGCGGTTGGCAATGACAGGAACAACCCCGGTGGGGACAAGCTGCTGTTTGATGCCGGGATCACGATCGAGGATCTGATCCTCTACAGGGACGGCGATCACCTGAAGATCTTCGTCTCTGACCAGACAAGCATCTCGACGCCCCTCAACGCGTTGGAGGACGGGATTACGATCGAGAATTGGGCAAGCCGTGGCAACCGCATTGAGCTTGTGCAGTTCTTCAACGGGCTCGACTTCGACATCTCGCAGATCGAAAATACGTCTCTCGGGGCGGACGTTTTGGGAGAGGTGGTGCGGCTAAGCGATGTAAATGCGTCGCTGTTTTTGGGCGCGATCGCGGGTGGCACAGGCGCAATGCAGGCATGGACGGCAACCGCCGCCCCATCGCAGGCGGTCGCTGAAGCGACGACCGGAGGGACCCTCGATGTCCACACCACGTATAGGATGACGGGGCAGATCTGGCTTGAGGCTGGTCAGGAATATGTATTCCGTGAGATCAGCGATGACTTTTTCTTTCTAGCCATTGACGGTCATGAAGTAATTGCCGACACACAATGGAACATTCACACCTCGGGGACCTTCACGGCGACAGACAGCGGTTACTTCAGTTTTGAGATGCTAGCCTATAACGGTAGCGGTCCGGGGCACTTTGACTTGACGTTTAGCACCGATATGGGTGCGAGTTTTCAAGAACTTCAGATTGCAACAACTTCTGGTGATCCGTCGGATGGTTGGGCAGATATTTTGCGCGGAAGCGATGCATCCGACTGGATCGATGGGTTTGCCGGGGATGATGTATTGAATGCCCTGAATGGGGACGACTTCGTTTTTGGCAGGGAAGGCAATGATACGCTCAATGGCGGCGGTGGTGATGACATCATGACTGGCGGGCAGGATGACGATGTCCTGAATGGCGGCAATGGAAGTGATGTTATGACCGGCGGGGCGGATAATGACGCCCTAAACGGGGATGCAGGTGATGATATCCTCATGGGCGGCACCGGCAATGACACACTTAATGGCGGGGACGGGAATGACCTTCTGGTTGGTGATCTGGGGGATGATGTGATCATATCCAGTGCCGGACAGGACATTATCCGCTTCGGCGTCGGTGATGGTAACGATACCTATGTTGGCGATACGGCTCATAAGAACTCGGATGTGTTTGTCTTCGAGGCTGGGATCGAAGCAAAGGACATATGGTTTGAGCGGATCGATAACAGCCTGATCCTGCGTATCCACGGAACAGATGACACATTCACCTTCGAGAACTGGTTCTACGGTGGTGAGCCGAGTGCATACGTACGGGGCTTCTTTGCCGGTGGTGAATGGCTCAGCTATGATCAGGTGAACAGCTTGGTTGCAGTTATGGCCGATGACATTGACAATCTCAACGATGGCACCACGGCCTATGGGTTGCCGCCCGGCCAGACGCCTGAGGATGTCCTCACCGCTATCGATACGGCCTGGGCCTGAGGGGAGCACCATGGCGGATGAAAAACCCAATGAAGGTGCAAGCACATTTGCACCTTCTGCCACCGCGATGCTTGGCGAGATGGTCTGGCTTTACTCCATGTCCGAGTTGCACCGGAAATGGCCCATGTGTGCGATCCATCAATGGCTGATGCCTGCCATCATGCATAAGCAATTCAAGCTCTACCACCGGGGCAGGAAGCCTGTAGGGCTCGTGACATGGGCCTGGATGTCCAAAGAGGTGGAGGACGCCTATGTCCGCAATGTGCGTAGCCTGCACCCCAAGGATTGGAACAGTGGGGATCGAGGCTGGATCCTCGACTATGTCGCCCCGTTCGGGGATGCTTTGCGGATCGGCGAGGACCTGAAGTCTACGGTATTTGCGGATAATATGGGGCGATACCTGCGTGTGAAGAAGGGCTCGGATACGATGCGGATCAGCTATCTTCACGGAACCAAACGCCTGAAAGACGCAGCAGATCACAGTCAGAACCCGACGGTGCAGCTTAACGAAGGCAGGGTGCTGCAATGAGCCTTGATCGAGAGACGTTGTTCGCGGAAATCGCCGAATTGGTAAAGCTACACTCGACGGACCCAAACGCGACCTTTGCTGAAGCCACCCAGCTCGAAGAGTTGGGGTTGGATTCGATCGATCTGATGGAAATCGTCTTCCGGCTCGAAGAGACCCATGGGGCCGAGATCAGCATCTCGGGCCTGGCGGGCAAGAACACCCTTGGTGAGGTGGTCGATTACGCATTGAACCAGATCAACAGCTAGATGCGACGAGTTGCGATCACCGGGATCGGTCTGGTTACCCCTCTCGGCAAAGACTGGAACGCCTTCTGTGAGGCTCTGGCATCGGGGCGATCTGCCATCCAGCCTACTCTATTCTCGCAAGAGAACATGGCCGACCTTACGCTTCCTGCTGCGATGGTGGAAGAGTTTGACCCGAGAGTGGACGTCCCAGGCGTCAAAGCCAATTCATGGGATCGGTCGAGCCATTTTGCGATCTATGCCGCTCGGCAAGCGGCCCAGAACGCGGGTGTAACGGGCGACGGCATTGAGGCCCTGATCCTCGGCTCGTCCACCACCAGCATTGATACCGTCGAGGAGAACTACCAACGCTATTTCTGTGGCAACGGTCGGATGTCACCAATGGCGGTGGCCAAAAGCATGCCGAATGCCCCGGTCAGTGCGGTCAGCATCGATCTAGGGATTTCAGGGATCAGCTATGCGGTAGCCAGTGCCTGTAACTCGGCAAATCAGGCGATCATCAACGCGGCCACCATGATCCAGCACGGTGTAATCGACACAGCCATGGCGGGGGCGGTGGAATCGAACTTCACCCACGGCAATGTCAGTGCCTGGAACGCGATGCGGGTGCTGTCACAGGATACCTGCAGACCGTTTTGCACATCCCGCTCGGGCCTCGTCCTCGGGGAAGGTGGTGTCGTCTTCGTGCTTGAAGACCTCGAGAGGGCCCAAGCCCAAGAACGCCGGATCTATGCAGAAATCACGGGATGGGGTCAATCATCGGATGCTCAGTCCATGACCACACCTTATCAAGCCGGCATAGAGAAAGCCCTCCGGACTGCCCTGATCCATGCCGACATTGCACCGTGTGAAATTGACTATATCAACGCCCACGGCACCGGGACCGACCTGAACGATCCGACTGAGGCTGCCGCACTGGACCAGGTCTTCAGCAGGGCCTTAACCAATATACCTGTTACCTCAACCAAAGGAATGCATGGGCATCTCCTTGGGGCCTCCGGTGCGATTGAATTGGCGGCTACCCTTGCCGGGATGGAACACAGCTTTGTGCCGCCCAATGTCGGGCTGCAGGATCAGATCGAAGGCTCCAAGTTCCGTTCGCCGATCATTGCCGAGCCCTATACAATCCAGACCGCAATGTCAGCGTCATATGCCTTTGGAGGGCACAACAGTGTGCTAGTGGTAACGCGCCATGACGAACAACTGTCGCGTTGCCGTTGAATCCGAGACACGGCGCATTTTCCAGTCATTCTTGCCCTTAACAGGTCGCTGAAGTGTAATCGGTGTTCCGATCACACCTTGCCGGGATAGTTCCAGGGCAGCAATTCTTCGACCTTGCTCTGCATGTGGCCGGTCGCGATCGCACTGAGGGTGGCGGCCATCCGCATCACCCCGTCCCGCACCTGCGGCCAGACAAACGCGGCCCCCTCGCGCCGCTTGTGAACCAGCACCATCCCGGTCTGGTCCCAGACCAAGAGCTTGATCCTGTCCGCCCGCTTCGAGCGGAACACAAAGACAGCTCCGCAGAACGGGTCGAGCCCGAACATCTCCTGCACAGCCAGCGCCAGCCCGTCGATCCCCTTGCGGAAGTCCACCGGCCGCGTCGCCACATAGACCTTCACCGGCCCACCCTGACCGAGCATCACGATGTTGCCGCCCGCGCCGCCCGGATCGCCCGAGTCAGCAGAACCTCATCGGTATCTAGGCCGACACGGATCACGACATCACTCACAACGATCTCGACGCTGGTGTTGACCGCCGTCTCTGCCGGCATCTCCGCTGCGGCACCCTCGACGACCAACTCGGCGAACATCGGCAGCGCTGCCACGCTATCGGGTACAACCAGACGCCCGTCTCTCAGCTTCTTCCGCCAGTCATAAACCTGCCAGCGCGTCGTCCCGTGTCGCCGCGCGACATCCGTCACGGAAGCCCCCGGCACCAGGCTCTCCGCCGCGATCCGCGACCGCTCCCCCTTCGCGCGCCGTCGGCGCCCGCTTGGCCCCTCGATCACCTCCAGCCGTGAAACCCCGCCGCCTCTCGAGCTGTCAAAATGGACGCCCATTTCTCCGTCTCGTCCCAAGCCCAAACCTCCAACGCAAATTTGCGAGGAGAATGACCCGATCAGATCTCCCGCGGCAGGAGGGCGACGGCGTCGCGCTTACGGCTAATCGCGAAATGGCGAACGGCAGTTGAGGGCCGCCTCGCGTCGCCCCCTGCCCCGACATAGGCATCACGATCCTCCCACACCCTCCAGCCCATCGGGCCGGAGCCTGCGCTCTCCCATCCAACGGTAGACGCATGGCGTCCCGGGGTAGTCGAGGCAGGCCGCCGTCGGTCCTTCGAGCCGGGGAGGACCCTGCATCTTGTAATGCCCGACCAGCACGGGCGGCTCGTCCGATCCGTAAAAGGCCACGCCGCGCTCCTGATCGATCTCCGCCTCGGGCAGCAGCTCCGGTTCGGGCACCGACAGGGCCGCCTCGCGCCATGTGCGGGCGTCGGCGCGCCACCAGGCGATGCGCACCCGGTCGCGATAGTGCCCGGCGGCATCGTGGAACCCGACCCCGGGCGGCAAGGGGATTTCCGGCCCGGACAGGAGCAGATCGACCGCCCGAGCAAACGCGGTCTGCTTGGCCGCGACCTCCTCCAGATCGTCTTCCAGAAGACGGCCATCGGGGCGGCGGGCGGCGATCGTGGCGATCGCACCCGGATCCCAGCAGGCGTGGACAAGCCTCAACCCGTCGAGATCCAGCCACAGCGGGAGGGTCAGGAACCATGCAGTGCGGTCCAGCGCCTCGGGCGTGCCGATCCCGAAGCTTGCGCAGAAACTCCGGTGCTGGGCCCTGTTCTTCGCATCGCGTGGGCGGAGCGGCATGCCCTCGGCATCCTGCCGGTGGAAGAGCAGCGCGTTGAGTTCGTGGTTTCCCATCACGCCGACCGCCGCGCCCGTGTCCATCAGCGCCATGACCCGGTCCAGCACCGCCACATCATCGGGCCGCGCGACCGTACGGCCCGCGTCGATGAAATCGCCCAGAAAGGCGATGCGGGCGCCTGAAGGGGCCGCGCGTAGGCTTGCCTCAAGCCGCTCGGGGTCGGCGTGCAGGTCGGGGATGACGAGGGTCTGTGTCAGACAAGGCACTCCTTTCGTTGTGGAACCGCGACGGGCGGCGCGAGGCAGGCGAGCACCTGATCAGCGCGGCCGGACCTTCGGCATGGCCTCGGGGCGAGGTCTGGGCAAAGGGGCGTTCCGGATGACACGCCCCACGACCGAGGCTGATGGATCAAGGTCAGCCCGTCAATGGGCCGCGCTCTGGCGCGAGGCAGGTCGAGCGGCGGCGCGACACCGGTCAGCCGCCATCCTTCTGCTGCCTGGCTGCCTCGAGGCCAAGTTCGATCAGCCTCCGCATCGCGTCGGACTCGGAGTTGATCCGCGCCTCGAAACGAAAGTCCGCGATCTGCGCGGCCTGCTCTTCGCTCAACGCGATCAGCTTCTTGACGGGATATGCCGGTGTACGTGCCATAAATCGCATATAGAGCTGCGAGACGCTATTGACAATATGCTTTTTGTCTATATATTGTATATGCGGACGAGGCGGTGCTACCAACACCACCCCGCCCTGACCACGCCAAGTCTTGATAGGAGACCCAACATGGCTACCCCCACCCGTATCATGCCTCCGGGCGGCACCGAAAGCTTCCCCGCGCATCCTTCGCCCTCCCCCGTCATGATCGGCTTCGGCCGGGTCCTTGCCGCCGCGCAGGATCTCGTCGTCGCCGAGGTCGATCTCGCCGACAACACCGGCCATGATCCGGCCGTCGACGCCTGGTTCGTCGAGGCACGCCGCGCGCGCGACCATGTGCTCGACAGCATCGGCGCCGTTCTCGATCTCGCGCATGTCGCGCCGGGCGATGCGCATCTGCTGCCTGTGCTGCGCCTGTTCCGGCGCGTGATGCTCTCGACCGATGCCGAGGAGATCGCCGCCCTGCGCTTCGCCGTCCTGGAGCTGCCCGAGCGGATCTTCGCGCTTGGCATTGACGGTGTCGACGGGACGGTGAACCGGCTCGTCCTGAGGGGGCTCGACAGCATCGAGCAGTATCTGATGGCCGAAGAGGTGAAGACCGCGGCCGCCGGACCTGCCCGGATCGACGCAGACTGCGATCTGTTGCCGATGTTCTGATCCGCGCCCGCGGTCACGACCAGACCCCGGTCCGATCCGGCGTCGCCTCCCGGTGCGGCCACGGATCGGCACCAGCCCTTCATTCCGACACAGCTGCGCCCCACGGCCCACCGCCGAGGGCGCGCCCGCCTCGATCAGACGCGCGCTGCGGCTTGCAGCCGGGGACGGGTCGCGGCCCTGCTTCTCCGAAAGGATCCCCCGATGACCAACCAGCTCAAGCTTCCCGGCCTCGTTCTGCCCCTCGCCGATGACGAGACCCCTGACCGGTCCGACCTCCGGGATTGGCCCGATGTCTCGGCCAGCACCGTCTGCCACTTCGCAAAGCAGCTTGGCGCGGCCGGTGAGGCGCTGTTCGACTGCCAGATGCTCTGCTTCGGCGAGCTGTCGCTGCAGGTCGGCGAGTTCTTCAGCTTCGACAGGCTGCTGCTCCGCCCTCAGGGTCTTGTCCGTGTGCAGGTCAAGACCGTGACGATGCCCTCCGACCATGGCTACAGGGTCGAGCCCCGGAAGGGCTATCGCGGCAGTCCGCGGGGCCTTCAGCGGTACGGCGATGACGAGTTCGATCTCCTTGCCATCGTCATCCTGCGCGAGTCGGTCGTCTACTACACCGCCGACAACGCCCGGACGCATCATATTCCTCACTCCGCGATAGCCCACCTGCGTCGCCGCCCGCGCGCGAGCTTCGATGCCGCCATCGCCGAGATCGAGGCGACCGGGCGGGCACCGGCCCCGGGCGCCTGGGCGGCGGAGCTCGCCGCGGGATGACACGGCCGCGGGCGTGCTGGCCGCCTGTCAGGCCCGCCGCCCCTCTGGCTCGGGGCTTCGGGCACCAGGCCCCGCCGCGCGCGTCGCCTCCGCCGTCCTCTGCCCTCTCCTGCCCCTTGCCCTGATCCGACCCCTGTCACCGCGCGCCTTCCCCAGCCCCCAGCACCCGGCTGCCACGGGTGCCGCGCCCCGATCCGGAGACCCGACCATGCCTCCCCACTCGAACCCTTCCAAGGATACTGTCCGACCGCAGGTCGCTTCAGGTGCCCGGCCCGGCGTCAGCGGAGACGTCCCGGCCTGGGCACCGTCGCTCGAAGAGCTGCTCCACCTCCTGGCGCGCTCGCGCCACCGGGTCTGGATCTTTGATGAAAGCGCCGCGGGCGCACCTGGCCTCCCGTCCGCCGCGGGCCATGCCGTGGATGCGGTCCGGCAGGACGAGATTGCGGAGGATCTCGGATCCGAGGATCCCGACGACATCCTCGATTGGGCGATCGATCTCGGCCCGTCACCCAGCCACCCTCCGGCCGCCGCCGCGCAGCCCCCCTTGTCGCGCGAGGGTCTCCGTCCGCGGACCGTACCGCTGCTCGCCGCCACGCGCCTCGTCGCCACCTTAGGCTCGATCGACGCCATCGCCGCGCAGCTTGGGGCGCCCGGCGCCCTGACCGTGATCGTCACCGGCGATCCCGCGCTGGGGCGGGCTGCGCGCAGCATCATCAACCATATCCTCGAGACCGCGGCCCCCTCGGGATCCAGCACAACCCCGCTTGTGCTCGAAATGGGCGATGCCGTGCCCGGCTCGAGCCGGAGCGGCACGCCCCCCTTCGGGCAGCTGAACGACACCCTCGCAAAGGCACTCGCCACCCGCTGCCCGATCCTCCTTGTCGCAGGCGCGCGCAGCGAGATCACCCCGGCAATCGAGGCTCTCGATCCGGTCATCATCCCCCTCGCCCCCCTTGATCCGCACATGCTCGCCTGGGGCATCACCACCCTGCGCCCCGATTGCAGCCCCGTCGATGAACGCACCCTGCCCAAGCAGGAGGACGCCGCCGCCCTCACGACCGAACAGGTCATCCTTGCGCTGCGGGCCTCCGATGCGTCTGCCATCGCCGCGCGGCTAACCCTCCCCAATCCGCCCCAACGGGCGCAGGACGACGGTCCGGGCCTCGACCAGTTCCCCCTGCCGCCGCCCGTCAGGGAGGCCGTGGATCGGCTGCTGGGCGATCTGCGCGACTGGCGCGCCGGCCGCATCCCGTGGAAGGACGTGACACGCGGCTTCCTTCTCACCGGCCCGCCCGGCACCGGAAAGACCGAGCTTGCCCGCCTGCTCGCGCGCGCCGCGGGGATCGGCTTCCACGCCACCTCGCTGGCCGGTATGCAGGCTTCGGGCGCGCGCTCCAGCGACATCCTGCGCGAGATGCGGGCGGTCTTTGCGAGGGCCGCCGCAGGCGCGCCCGCGATCATCTTCATCGACGAACTCGACGCTGTCGGCGACCGCGCGCGCCCGCAGGATCACAACTCCAGCTGGACCGACATGATCGTCGCGGGCCTTTTGGACTGCCTCGACGGATTTCATGCGCGGGAGGGCGTTCTGAGCATCGCCGCCACCAACTACCCTCACAAGATCGACGCAGCCCTTCTCCGGCCGGGGCGGTTCGACACCCGGCTCGTCCTCGCCCCCCCTGATCCCGACCTGTTGCCGGCAGCCTTCCGCTGGCATCTGCATCCCGATCTCGCGCAAGCGGACCTCGCCCCGCTCGCGCGCCGCGCCCTCGGACTGTCCGGAGCCGACATCGCGCGGCTGGTCCGAGACGCCCGCGCCGCCGCCCGGCGCGCTGGCGATCCCCTCGCCCTGTCGCATCTCGAGGACGCGCTCGAGCGGCTGCACCCCCGGATCTCGGGCGAGGATCTCCGCCGGGTCGCAGCGCATGAGGCAGGTCACGCCATCGCCGCCGCCGTCACGGGGATCGGCATCCCCGAACGGATCGCGATCACGGGCGAAGGGGGCGTCACGCTCACCACACCCCTGCCCGCCTTTGCGACACGCGCCAGCTTCGAGCGCAAGCTCGTGATGTTGATGGCCGGGCGCATGGCCGAGCAGCTGCTCTTCGGAGACATCTCCTCGGGCAGCGGCGGCGCGCCCGACAGCGATCTTGCACGCGCCACCGACATCGCGGTCGCTCTTGAAACCAGCTACGGGATGGGCGCAAGCCTCCTCTGGCGCGGCCCCCCGGAGACCGGCACCGCCGATCTCCGCCTCGACCGGGACCTGCGCGCCCGCGTCGAGGCGCATCTGCAAACGGCCGAGGCCACCGCGAGGTCGCTTCTCTCGGACCGTGGCGATACCATCAAGGCTCTGGCCCAGGCCCTCATCAAGAGAGGCCTCCTGCCACAAGAAGAGATCGAGGCGATCATCGCGGCGGGTGACGCGTTGCGCG
This sequence comes from Roseicyclus amphidinii, assembly GCF_030163755.1. Classification (GTDB taxonomy): domain Bacteria; phylum Pseudomonadota; class Alphaproteobacteria; order Rhodobacterales; family Rhodobacteraceae; genus Roseicyclus; species Roseicyclus amphidinii. The sequence continues at coordinate 74,791 of NZ_JASJOE010000008.1, read as the reverse complement.
GAGCGCAGGGCGACGGAGGCCCGTCGTGAGACCGACGTTGCAGACCGACGCCCGGTTGCCCCCTTGCGGGTGTCCGGGTTTTCACCCGGCGTGCGGGGTGTCTTGCTGTGGAGGCCGCACGAAGCCGCACGAAGGGTGCATCAGACCGCATGAAGGATGCGTGAGTGAGGCAGCGACTTTGGTCGGGTTCAACTCCATGCCGTGGGCCGTTGCATTAACGTCAAAAAACTTGCCTGCAGTTGCTCTGACCCCCGATACTCATCCAGCTGAAACCAGAGCCGGTGAGTGGAAGTTGACGGGCCTGGCTAGGTCGAATAGACCAGGCCACCGGTAGCCGCTCGGGCTGGTGAAATGGCCGGGGTCCGGGATTCAAGATGACCAAGACATTCAAATATGTCGATCTTTTCGCTGGCTGCGGCGGCCTGTCTCTTGGCCTACGTGCCGCAGGATTCAAAAAACGGCTGGCCGTAGAGAAGTCCGAGATGCCGGCCGAGACATACCATCACAATCTTATAGCCCCTATAGATGACATCGATGTCTGGAAGCGCGACCACGTTGAGGCGGATCTTACTAGGCAAGTGCAGCGCGGCCTCGTGGTAAGCGAACTCGGAAATCTCTTGGAACGCGCTGACATAGTCGAGGGCATGGCGGTCGAGGGCATCGACCTTGTGGCGGGTGGTCCGCCGTGTCAAGGGTTCTCGATGGCCGGTCGCCGCGACCCGGACGACGCGCGGAACAAGTTGCCCTGGGAGTTTTTAGAGTTTGTCAAGACGGTGAAGCCCAAGGCGGTCATCATCGAGAATGTCTCCGGCATGAAGAGCAATTTTGCCAAGCACGGCAAACCCTCGCCTTTCAGAGAGCTAAGCGAAGCCCTTCGCCAGACCGGGGAGGGATACATAGTACAAGCTCTGTTGCTGAACGCCCGCCATTTCGGAGTGCCGCAAAACCGGCCACGCTTATTTCTGGTTGGGATCACTCGGAAGATCGCCGACAAACTTAGTATCACGGCCTCGAGCGCACTGTGGAGTTCCGCCGATGATGACGGCGCGTTGGTTCCCACGGAAGGGAAACGGCCGCAGTTAGCGCCAAGGCGAACCCATTTCACCAAAGCAGAACTGGAACGGCTGGGCAAAGCTGCAGAAATTCGACTTGAGCGCGTCGTCCGGGATGCGCTGTATGACCTGCTCGGCGATGCGCCAGTTGAGGAGGCCATCGAATACCGAGAACTGCTAGCCGAACTGGAACAACATGTCACCCGCAAGAACACCAATAACCTAACCAATCATAACAAGCGGCGTCACTCTGAGAAGGTCAAACAACGTTTTGGCTTTTACCAAATCGCCGCTGAACGAGGCATCAACAAGCTGGTTCTGGGTCTTCCCTATCGCCATGAGCTGTCGCGTGATGCGCGCATAAGGGCCATCCGCGAGACCTATCGTGGAGCGGATGTCAACGATCGCGGTGCTTTCCCAGAAGACGTCGATGCTTATATCCAACATGTCTTTGAACTGGCGACCAAGAAACACAGCCAGAGGGCGCTTCGCCTCCATGAACCGTCGCCAACTGTTGTGAGTCTACCGGATGATTTCGTACACCCGGTAGAGCCCCGCGTCCCCACCGTACGTGAGCTCGCACGCTTCCAGTCCTTCCCAGATTCCTTTGAGTTCCGAGCCAAAGAAACAACGGGCTCGCACAGGCGACGCTTCGAGGTCCCGCAGTACACTCAGGTGGGCAATGCGGTTCCACCGCTTTTGGCAAAAGCACTGGGCGTACACCTCCGCGGGATCCTCGGCCAGATCAACGACGATCATTAATAGCGAAGCTACGCCCAGCGCAGCCTTGGGCCTGCGTTACTTTTCGAGCGAGAAGTAGGGCTGGCCCTTCATCAAGACGCCCTCGTTGTGGTTGTTCATACAGCGGTAGTAGGCCCAGTGAGTCGGAAGCTTTGTCACCTCAGACACCATTTCCCCAGTGTTCTTGCGGAATCCGATCCCCTCGAACTGCTTGGCAGTGGCATTTCGCACGTTGTGAACGACCCAAGTCGATAGTGCCTCTGCCCAGTCGTAGCCCCTTGTGTTGAAGTGCGAGAGGTACTGCGAAGAAAGGATCACGCCCATGCCGAACTCCCGTCCCTCGAGCATCAGCTTCATAAGCACGTCGAAGTCGCGGCCCATAGCATGGTGCGCCTCGTCGATAAGCACAAAGGAATCCACGAAGCGACGGCTCTTGCCGTCCTCGCCGGTGATAAATGGCTTTTTCTCGCGCGTCTTCATGTAGTCCGTGTAGAGATTGTCGAGGAACATCGTCGCGACGATGTCCACGATGTCCTGGCCCGCTCCGGAAATTCCCGAGAGGTTTAGCACCGTGTTACGGTCGAATATCTCGACGAAAGAACGCGTCTTCGACGAGTCTCTTTCGAAAATCATCAAGTCCACCAGCATCCGCAGGACGGAGATCACGCTGTCGTTCTTGCCGAGCTCCTGATAGGCCTCGTAGACGTCATTGATCGTCGGAAAGCACCCTTCCGGTGCCGTGCTATAGGCCGCGATGACGCAACCGTACAGGTCGTTTCGCTGGACCACACCTATGTTCGAAATCCGGCGAAGTAGGTCGCTGAAGAAATTCGCGCGTCGAACGCGCTCCATCTGGATGCTGCCTTCCAATCGTTCGACATCGATCGCGAAAAAGTTGATTGGCAAGGGTGCTTTGGCAGGGTCCAAAACCTGCGCGCCAAGAGAAACCGGGAACTCCTTCTCGGAGTAGTCCCGCTTGTAGTCGAAAATGAATACCTTCGGTGCCGTCCCTCGGTTGGAGTGTGCAGAGTTCGCAACCTGATATACCAAAGACTTCAAGAACTGGGTCTTACCAGTACCGAGGTCGCCTACAACGCCGATGTTCATCTGGCTTAGAGATGTCTCGCTAAGCTTGATGCGGATCGGGCGTTGCGTACTGCCATGCATGTAATGCCCAACCAGAACCTCGATGCCCTTGTCAGTTGAAACGCCCGCATCGCCCGGAGGAAGGGATGCAGAGAGCTCGGTCTGCCCGGCCACAGGGACGTCCGCGGGCAGTTTATCCTCGCTAGCTGGGGGCATCTCCACGTCGGACGATTCCGACTGCAGCGGCTGCACTGCTGATTTGTCCGCTCCCACCGCAAGAGCTGGTTCTTCCGAAGACACTGCCTGCTGAGTGCCGTTCGTACTAGAAACGGGAGCAGGACCCTCCTGCCCCTGTGCGATTTCCGACCCCGAAGTATTTGAGATCGCAGTACGCTCAAGATTGCCGTCGATCACCTCGGTAATTGCAGCCTGCAAGTGGCCATCAACGCTCGGGATGTCGAAGGCTACCGGGTCGATGAGAACCCCACCCGGATTGCTGCCTTCGGCAAAAAAATGATCAAACGGCTCATCTTCCTGTGTGCGTCCTCCGACCTGAAACCAAAGGATGGTCCCTTTCTCTGGGACGATCCGCGAACTCGAAGTAGCGACCGAACTGAGGATGCGTGCTTCTAGCGCCGGGTTACTGTTCGCCCCCGCCGGCCGCAAGGAGAACGCGGCCTCAAGGAAGCTCGTGAAGGCGGTCCAGGGCAAAACCCGGTTGCCTGTTGCGGAGAGGTTCTTGGCAAGTTGGTCTATGACCTTGAACGTGCTATCGAGTTGCTCGAGCGGATCCACGAGCCTTTCCTTGGCTGGAAACCGCGTGTTGTGCTGGGTTCGCATCTTCACCTCAACGGGGTGCATCCGAACCGTGCTGTTGCCCGCATCGTCTGCCGTTGCACTAAGCAACAGCAAGTCCGCGCGCCGTTGATCATCAGGTGTCCGGGCGCCCTCGCCCAGAAGGTCCAGCAACGGATAGACTGAATCCATTGGAACTACGCACCGGATCTCGCTTGGCGCCGCGGCACTTTCCCAGTTGCCTAGCCCTCTAAATGCTAGGTTGAAACCGATCGCGCCAAGGCTCTGTGTATGCCCCATCGTCAATAGCGACGAAAGGCCCACCCCCCGCATGCCTAGACTGGTGATGACTTCAGTCACCTCCTTCTCTCCACTGGGAACGCCACAATCGGCAAGAACGTGCTTGATGTCGGTTGTGAGGGTTTTCGAAGGCCTGGCCAGAACCGTGTACGGATGTGTGGATGAAATGGCCGAGATCGCGGATTTCTGACGTTGCCGTGATAGGAACGCTGGCCGCCATTCCCAAAGCGCAACGTCAGCTCGAGACTCGCGAAGCTGCGCGGACAAAACCGCTGGGCTTAGGTTTCTGTTGCCCGTGATCGTCCACTTGGCATTCTCGCCGAGCATTCGGTCTCCTAGCTGTAGGCGCGCTTCCATACGGCATGCGTTTCCCTCCAACTGAAGGGCCTCGAGCTTGGCAAGCACGGTTGAGAATCTGGCAAGCCCAGAAAAGGAGGCCCCCTCAAGCCCGAGTCCAAAGCTCGACACGCTGTCGCGCGCGCGAGCCAGTTGCCAAGATCGAAACCGGTTCACTGGCAGCCTTGGGCCGGCGGTACAGTTGGCCTCCGACTTATCCTTGGCAACATCCGTGCGCACGGTAACGACGCTGTCCTCGACGAACTGCAGATCGACGTGGTGCTGGTCGAGAGACCGGGCATCTTCGGTCGTCCATTCGAATGGCGGCAGACTCCCACCTTCACGGGTGTCTCCAATGTCCTGAAGCCGAGCAAGAACTCGGCTTGAGCTCGGCGCCATGCCTTTTCTCTCGCTTGAATCCACGATCCGAATCCCGCCGGGCAGCTGGCCTTCACGGTCGCTAAGCAGGTTGACCGACGCAGCGATAATTGCTTCATCGGTTTCCTCAAATCGCTTGCCGCCCCGCGGTGCCGCAAGGCCAATGCGAAGGTGCTGCGAAGCTGGAAAGACCCGGAGGTAATCTCGAAGAGCGGAGGACACGCCTCCTTGGTCGAGGCCAGATGGGGTTCCAAACGGCAGATCCAGACCAAGCAGTTTCAAGGATTGCGTCTGGTTCACCATCTCCAGCGGGAGGTTGGACAACATGCTCCAGCCGACGAACATTTCCTGCGGCCCAGGAGCGACCCCAGTGGACACCCAGGTCGTACCGGAGTCCGTCGAAGGCCCTACCTCCGGGAACATCTCGCCGTCGACGAACCGCAGGAAGGATCGCGCAACCTTGCCGAAAACCGGGTCGTCGTGGATTTCCATCGCGGCGGCCTGAACGCTCCAAGCCCAGGCCAAGCGAACCGGATGTAAAGGCGACAACAAAACCCCTTTCGCCTGCCCCTGTTGCGAGTCGTACAATAAGGCGGAGAAGGGATATGCAGCCCACGACCTTGCGCGCGCACCCTCGGCCCGCTCAAGGATTGCCTTGTAAGCCATGAGGTATGCGTCGACCTTCTCGCGCCCGATGGAACGCAGGTCTAGCGTACTCGGTAAGGCGCGCACGTCTTGCTGGCCAATCACCGGCTCGTTGCTAAGCCCAAGGCTGAGGAAAGCATCCCAAAAATATTCTACCTCCGCAGAGGTCGAGACTTCCCCTGGGAAGGTAACCGAACGCGCGCCATCGGTGTTCGTGAATGCGCCGAGGCCTTCATCCCAATGGAGCGACGTCGCCGCGGGCCTTCTTCCAACCTCCACAAGGCAAGCGCCAAGGCATGCACGGAATTGGCTATCAGGTACCGCCAAGATGGCCTGATCACGAAACCATCTTTCGAGATCACCACGCGGGTCTAGTTCCATCTCCGCGGTCAAGTCCTCGCTAGCCGCGATCACGGGCTCCGCACTGAAAGCGGCGAGAAATGGGTTGACCTGACCGCTCTCGACCAGCGGGATACTGATAGTAACCGTTCTGCCGTCAACGTCCACGGCAGGGTCGGCAGGCTGGCCGGTCAACTCGTACTGTTTGATGAAATCCGCCGTCACACCCTCTGCCAGCTTAAGCTTTGCTCCGTCGATCCATGCCGGGTTTTCCACGCCGCCGATCACAACCAGCGCCGACATGCTGCCATCTTTTGAGAGGATCAAGTCCCGGTCTGGCGCACCACCTTCAGGTTCGACCAACCGGCCATCCCCGTCCACTGCTAGAGAGACCTCAGACGAGAAGCTTGGCACTTGGCCTTTGCCCTTGATCCCATTCTCGATGACCAGCACGCTTGGAATAACAGGGTTCGGCGCGCAGAGCTTTAGCTCAAGAGTGTCTCTGAATTTCGAGTCCAACGTAGTTCGCTGTGGCCCCACTGAGAGCGTGAAGGGCTTCTCACGCCACGTGCCGCCCTTCTTGCCGATCCTCCGAAGAAGCTCGAACTCCAGCTCCAATGCTCCGTCTACGTTGTAACAGGTGCAGTTTGAGACGACGCATGCGCTCGCGGGCTTACATTGCATCTTTGCTTTGGGGTTGTCGCCCGGCTCGACCTCGAGCCGCAGCTTGTAGCGCCCGAGCAAGACGTATCCATCATCACGACGAAGTGGAACCGCGGGTGGCAAGATATGGTCGACGCCGCGCCACTCCACCTGAGGTATTTCCGTGCGCTCACCTTTGGCAATTGACCAGAACTGGTAGGTGAACGCATCTTTCTTGGGCTGGTCGAAAAACGCGGCCTCTGATGTCCCGGCCCAAGCGTCCAAACGTTCGATGCCGCGTTGATGGCCATGAAACGCAAGCGCTAGCAGCCCATGGCCAAGCGATGTCCTACTCGCTGCGAAGCTGGACCAGTCCTGCTTGGCCAAGGGGTGATCCTCGCCTTGCCCGTCGAGTTCCTGCACCCCGAGTAGCGAGAGTTCGATTTCGTCGATCTCGCTCCATCCCTGTTGGACGATCTTTGCGTAATCCGAGGGCTTGTGGTTGGCCGCGTAGCCTTCTTTAGACTTCGGTCGCGGCAGACCTGCACTGGCAAAAACCACCATGGTCTCGCGGTTTGGCAAGTCGCGGGGGAAAGCTTGGAGACCCAGCTCTAGAGCGTCACAGAGCATGTCCAGATGCAGCCAGAATGCTTCCGTCCAACGCTTATCGCCATTTCCTGCTTCCCGGTACGCCTCGGCCAGGTATCCAAAGACTGTCTCCAAGGATCTTGCCATTTCCGTCGACCGGACTTCATACCGTTGCGTCAGGATCTCGGCGATCTGGCTCGCAATGGACGAGGCCTGCAAGATCGCCTGCTCGTCAGTCCCTAGTCCACCAGGCAGGCCACCAACCAGCACGTCCCGGAAGGTCTCCAACGATTTCAACTCGCGGACCTCACCCTCGGTGGCAATGACCAAAATCGTGGCAGTGGTTTCACCACCTTCAGGCGTACGGTAGGCGATGGCCTCGCCTAGGGAGAGCTCGCCGGGCGCTGAGCCTAGGCGAACTGGAGTCCCGCCAAGATCGGCCAGCGCGGCGTCGAGATCGGCCTTGAAAGCTGCGGGCAATCCACGCGGGAGGATGATCTTTGCAAGTCCTTGGTTCTGCGCGCATGCAGCCGCGATTGTCTCGGGCAGTAGTTTTCTTTTCATTGTCAAAATCCCGGCATGATCTCGAGTGCATCGTCAGCGTCGTGACTGCTACGGGCGAGGCCATAGTTTTCTAGGCGCGAGACGAGCGTTCTCTGGGATGCGTTGATCCCGATCGCGGCAAGTGCAGAGGCAAGGTCGGTCATCCGTGATAGCTGACCAGGCCCCGCGGCTTGCAAGCTGCTGATCGTCACCAGCCACTCTTGGCCAGGTTCCACCCAAGTGTAACGCCCTCTCGACTTCAGCAACGCGTATAGGTCTTGCTCACCGTCGCCAGACCGAGACAGCAAGGAATACCGGATCGTCTCCCACGTGTTGTTCGCGGTCCCTGACTTCTTCGCGGCAAGCGCAGCACCGACGTCCTCCTCGAACCCAGGCCTATTTTGGCAAGCCTTTCTTGCCGCACGGAGCCATGAGGCCAGGCCGTTCTCATCCTCGTCGAACTCGGCGATCGGGGGCACTCCATCTTTGCCTCCGGAAGAGAGATCGGAAATGAGTTTCATGCACGCACTACCGGCATCGGCCAGCATGCGAATAATCGGACCAACGTCAGCTGCGCTTTTCTGCATGAGATCGTCCCATGCAAAGAGTCGGTTGCTGTCGTGCATCATGGCACGAACGGCATCAGCCGCGTCATCCTCGCTGACAAGCGCTGCGCAGAGCCGTCGGTAGAGGTGCATCTCGAACATGAACCCAGAAGCCAAGGCCGTTCGGGCCACGCACGATGCCCAGTCGGTCCAACGCCGGCGCGGCATCTGGTCGATCCAATCGCTTTGGCAAAGGTTGTCCCATGCGCCTGCGAACCAGGCATAGGGGGTATTTTGCGGCAGCCAGAGCGGTTGGCGAAGATCGTTGGCCACGTGTGCAGGACCATGCTGCTTCACCGTCTCAACCACGCTCTCAAGGTGATCCGGAACAACTACCGCAAAAAAGTCTCGGATCCATTCAGGCATGCCACCAGCCGAAGACGACATTACCGCGCTTGACCAGCCCGCGGCGACGGAATTCTGTCCACCACCCAGCGCGTACATCTTCTCGAGGTTCAGAGCCAGGTTGGCAGGGTTCTTCTTGCCCGTGATCCCGCGGAGGTCTTGCAGCAGTGCGGTTTCAACACCTAGTGGCGTTGCGGCAGACCTAAGTGCCTTGCTCGAATACGGGGCTTCCAACTCTTCGAGAAGTATCGACACGATCTTGGCGGCACCGTCACGGTCGCGCGCCTTCCTTTTGCTGACCAGAACCTTGCAAAGCTGTTCGAACTTCTCGGAACCGAGCTTCGGTCGCGTAAACTCAAACCCTGCCTTGACCCTAGAACTCAACTCGCCGTAGGCATACCCTGCGAAATCCGGCTTCTTTTCTTGCCGCTGATTAACAGCGCGCTCGACGGACCAGGCCAATTCAGACATAAACAGCTCCCGCGAAGGCGGGTACTCTGGCCTGTTAAGACCTAGCAACGAGACATCCTTCGCCATTATTGAGCTCCTTAACGCGTCTCGTAGTAGTTTCGGTCCGAGAAATTGAATCTGTTTCTTTCGCCACCGGAACGGATTTGCGCGGCAACCATGGCTGCACGCAGTCGCTCGATACGAGGCTCGATGATGAGGCGACTGTCGGTGAACCCGTGTCCTTCTAGCCCTGCAATGGTCTCGCGCATTAGGTGGAAATCAAGCGATGTCATGGCTGAAGCATGATCCTCGCGCTGTGATCGAAGCCTGATCTCGATGTCTACGCGATCACCCTCAACACGGGCGGTCAGCTTCATGTCATTGCGAGGGATCTCGATGCGCACCTTTGGCGCGTTGGGTTCACCTTCGGTAACGCGAGGTTGCAGGAATGTGAACAAGGCCTTGTGTGAGCCCTCGGATACCGGTGCAACAATTTCAAGGATCGCGTCTTCCAGAGATGGTTCCAGCTGCCCATCCAAGCAGGCATCCAGCCAGGCCTCTTGCCAGGCCGAGACAACGGAAATGTAGGCTGGCCAGCCGCGTATCATGGCCACGAGCCGATAAAGGTATCGTCCGTACCAAGACAGCAACTCGCTACGCTTCTTGAGGGTCAGGCCGGTCTCCCTATCGGGGTCAATCGCCTCCTGCACGATTTCCTCGATCCGAGCATCTAGCTTGCCCCAGTAAGCCTCCACCGCTTTGTCCTGCGAAGCCAGTTCCGATCCTGGCAAGGTTCCATCTTTCAACCCATCCAAGGCATCATTGATTTTAGCGCTTTCACGCCCCTTCGAGGGGCCGAATTGCTTAATGGGATCAGCAAAGTGGACGGCCTTGATTGCGTCACTTGTGGTCGTAGGCCAGTCAAACGTGCTGAACTCGCCGCCCGAGCGAGAAGCCCCTGCTTCGAATAGCATCATGTGCGATCGAAGGTTCCCCAGTGCAACCGCGCCTGCAACCCGGTCAGCGATCTCCTTTGACTGAACCTTCTCAAGGTTCTCCGCTACGTGCCGGTTCAGACGATACATCGTATCGCTGCTGGCCGGACCGACCAGCGAATGTGCCGAAAGGGCCCAGAGTTCGCGGTAGCTGAAGTGCGTGCCGGATAGGATCTCGGCGCCACGCATCAATGAGCACCATCCACGCGCCACGGTCTTTTCTGAAAGCGAGCGTGCATTCAACGCGATCGGATCGAGTTCGTCAGCGCGCAATTCCTCGTGGAAGTTGCTGGCAAGCTTGGCAAGGCAAGCTTCGAAAGCCGTGGCCACGCCACCTCGCATCACATCGGTGAGCGGCGTCATGCGCATAACGACCCGCGGCAAGGGGGCGTCCGTTCGTTCCATACGCGGCGCTTCTGGCCATTCCTCAAGGAGCGAAGCGCTGTCCATGTACACAAGGTGTAGGATCGTAGTGACCTTGCCAGACTCGCGGACCTTAGCAAACTGGTAGTTGCCTCCACCGTGGTCGGCGGCTGAAACCAGACAGGGCTCGTCGACATCGTTGCTGCGCAAGCGGCCACTTAGAAGCCAAGCAACAATATCCGACGCCACTTTCTCATGGTTGTCCGAGAGGGTCGATCGTTCAGATTGTTCGCCGATGAGAACGCCACGATTGATACAACCAAGGAAATGTTCTTTGCCGCGCAGCGCTTGTGCTACATCCCTCCTTAGCGCGAACGGGTTCTTATCGGCCGGGGGAATTGTCGCATCGTTGAGAACTCGCAGAGCTCGCCCGTTCGGCAAACCAAACTCGTAGGATCGCTGGGCGAATGCACTTCTTCCCCCTCTTCGCGTCCCGTGAACGTTCTTGACCACCTCAGCCGCTAGCTTGGACTTCCCGTTACCCGCCCCCCCAACGAGGAAAACCATGTGCGCAGGTCCCAAGCCATCGGCGGCAGAACACGCCATCATCATTGCTCTGCACGCCTCTAGAGACATGGGCGCTGACGGGCCTTTTGGCCATTTGTCATCTGACTCGCGGCTGGTGGGTGAAACCGCGGCCCCGAGGCCTCCGAACGAACGCTCCAGAATCCAGCTTGGGTATGTCATTCTGCCCTCTAGCGTGATTTCTCAAGGCATTGCCCGTTAGTAGAGCGTATGGACAAAGACCCAAGATCGCTAGTGTTCTGCGACGCGTTTTTTTATTTTTCGTATCCCACAGGGTTCTCTAATCGCCTTGGTCAAGGGCTGATCTGCATCGGTTCATCCTGCGCGCCAGGCTCTGGGGTTCTCTCCGCGGTCGCCGCGAGGGACGCCGCATGTTTGCGTTCAGGGTTGGGCGGATCGAAGTGGTGTGCGCGGTTATTGCCGCAGCCGTGGGAGCGATCTCACCCTCGCCGCGCGTCCCGGCTGGACGCATTCGGGTGTGCTGAAGATCAGCGTCGTTTCGGTTTTGGGGTCTATGCCATCGCCGCCTCCTGGAAGGGCATGTTACTACGCCACATCGCGTGCAGGGTGACCGCCAGTTTTCGGGCCAGCGCGACCTTGGCCTTGCGCGGTCCAGTTCTTTCGGCAATCGCCTTGGCCCAGTCCCGCAGCCGAGGGCCGCCGAGGTTTCGGCAGTAAATCGCGTTCGCGGCCTCGAACAAACACTTCCTGGTGAAGGCGTCTCCCCGTTTTGACACGCGCCCGTTCCGGCTGATCTCTCCGGACTCGTAGCGTCTGGGTGTCAGCCCAAGATAGCCCCCCGCGCTGGACGACCGACGGAAGCGGGAGGCATCATCGAAGGCTGCGACAACCGCCATTGCCGTGATCGGTCCCACGCCAGGCGCGGTCATCAGCAGCCGGACCGTCGCATGCCGCCTGGCAACTGCCCGGATGCGGCTATCGAGCGCGGCGATGCGGGCGAGGATGTCGCGCCTAGCTTGCATGAGCGCTTGGAAGACCGGAACGAGCTCTGGGGCGACCGCCAGTTCGCCTTCGACGATTTCCTCGGCTCGGCGCTTGAACCCGCCGACCCGCTTTCCGAACATGATGCCAAAGGTCTTCAGCAGCCCCCGGATCTCGTTCTCCAGCCTGACCCGCATGCCGACCAGTGCGTCACGCGCTGTCAGCATCGCTCGGTTGACATAGGCATCATGACTCTTGATCTGCACGGCCTTGAACCAACCGGTGCGGACGATCTGCGCGAGTCCGCGGGCATCGTGCCGGTCGGTCTTGTTCGGCATCATCTTCAGCACGCCATTGGCGTGGCGCGCGTCGATGCAAACGATCGGGACCTGCCTTTCCATAAGGGCATTCCAAAACCAGACAGCCAGAGGCCCGGTCTCCATGCCAACCCGTTCGAGGTCTTCGGTTCGTTCGGCGAGCCAATCGGCTATCGCATCCGGGCAGCTTGGAACCTTGGTCTCCGCCATGATCGCGCCGTGCCGATCCACCACGCAAATCGCCGTCTCTTCTTGCGACACGTCCAGTGCAGCAAACATTCCCATCATATCCTCTATGTTCTGGACTTCGGAGGTTGCCGCAGCAACGCCTCCGTCCTTCACCACCATAGGCGGTAGGTTTGGCGTGGCGATTACGCTAAGTGTTGTAGGTTCTGGCTAAGATGGCCGCCGCCGAAGTTCCGGAAAGTTCTGGTTGCTGGCACCAACCCGGACTGGAGATACCACCGATTACCAATAACATGTTGAACCTGCGCGACCTCGTGGAGAAGACCCCCGAGGCAGATCTGCTACGCGAGATGACCGGCTTTTCCGCAGAACGGCTGATGGAGCTGGAGGTTGGAGTCGTTAAAGGCGCGGCCTGTGGCGAGAAGGACCCCAGTCGTCGGGCGCAGCGCAATGGCTATCGCGACCGAAATTGGCAGACCCTGACCGGGACGGTCGAACTTCGCATCCCGAAGCTCAGGAAGGGCAGCTACTTTTCAGGCTTCCTCGAACCGCGACGAATTCATTGCGGCCAGCGCCGATGATGGCTTCCACATCAGTCTCCATGATCAGTTGCAGCGCAGCTTCGGCGATACTGCCACGGAAGCACCCTGATCGTGCCTGGCCAACAGCTCGGACAGGTCGATGTGCGTCTTGGTCATCGGCGTCTGCGTATGGTCTGTGGTTGAAGTCGCCAAACTCCACCTCGAAAATGGACCTCGATGGCCGCCCGGGATCACACCGCCGACGGCGATGAAATTACACCAGCTCCCCGGACGCTAACGGTCAGAACGGATCGAACGATGTGCTGTCATCCTCGATCGAAGGTTCGTCCCCGGCAAGCCGGAAGGCGCCTTCCACAGCGTCGAGGACGGCATCGGATGCGGTCAGGACCCAGGTCTCGCCAGCGACCAAACTGATCCACGCGCTCCCCGCCTCGTGGGGCAGACCAACTTCATTCGGATCGCCCAGCGACAACCGGAGGGAGATGCGCGCGCCCGGTTCGACCGTTTCTGCCACCTGCCGGATCCTGGCGATCACATGCGCGCGGGTGGCTGGTCCGCTGGAGTCGAGAGCCATTCCATCATCGTCCGCAAATCGTGATGAAGCGTTTGGATCCATGCGTCCTGCGCCTCGAGCCGCTGCCCCAACCACTTGAACGCCTCCTCCTCGGCCCTCGGCAATTCTTCCGCTTCGGAAAGTTTCGTGAGCGCCTCGGCCGCCGCCTCGAGATGCGTCGCGATGCTGGAGAAACTCTCGAGGAGTTCGGTCAGCCGCTGAGTCAGGCCTTGTTCCGCCTTCTCCTGAGCCTGCAACAGGTCGTGCAGCGGCAGGATAGCCTGCAGGATCTGATCGAGTTTCCGGCCGATGTCCAAGGCGACCTTCTGGGCGTCGGCGAACGGCGAGTTGTCGGGAGAGGGCTGCATTCATGGTCTCCAGTGCGGTTTTACATTCTTCAAGATGGCGAGGAAGCTTCGGGGGGATGGCGCGCAGGGCATGCTGAAAGGTCAGTCGGGCGATCACGCCCGGCAGGACCGCTCGCAGGCGTCGGGCAAAGGACGTCAGGATCGATCCGGGACCTTGGGGGCCACCCAGGAACTCAACAATTTGGTCAAGCGGGTGATGGCTTCGTCCCTGGCCCGGATCTCGGCCTCCAGCGCCGCGATCTTTTGGTTCTGCGTCCGCAGTTCGCGATGGAACGCCTGCGCCAGCGCGTCGACCCGAAACAGGAGCTCCCGTTCCATCGTCGTCAGGCCGGACAAGGGGGGCAGGCTCGGGGCTGCGGTCATGATATGTCTCCGTTTCATGAAGTTGCGTCGCGTGACTGATCCGCCTTGGCGGGATGATGCGGGTCTGCCGGGAACTCGGTTGATCGAGGAAGCTGGCGGCATCGAAGGTCGGGACCGGCAGATCCGCGAGCCTGAAGCGATCGACGTTGAACGCGGTACGGCGCTCCCACCCCGCCTGCAGACGCGCCGCGGCATCGGCCAGCTGATCGGCACGGGCCCCGTCATCCAAGACCACCGGCTCTGGCCGCAACACTTCGGGCGATGAAAACGCGCGGGAGAAGATCAGGCCACGAAGCTTGATCCGGTCGCGCGGAAGTGCGTCCTCGGCACCGATGGTGATGTGGTCGTTCGCGACCTTGAGCACCGTCATGTCGTATTCCGGCGCGTGTTTCGCAAGCCAGCCTTCGACATCGGCGCGGCTCCTGATCTCTTCCGACAGGACGGCGGCGACGATGCGGTCGCAGATGATTTCCTGAACGGTCGGTTCCCATTCGCTACCGGATCGCAGGACTGCTGCACGCTTCTTCACCAGGAAACCCGGCATCGTGAACCACTGCCGCCGCGCCGGGTCACGCGGATCGGCCCATCCATGTTTGGTGTTAAGAAGATCCTCGAACGCGTCCCAATAGGCCCGACTTTCGCGACCCGGTGGATCCGGATTGAAACAGCGCAGCTGTCCATCGGGTCGCCGAATCCACCTGGGAATGGTGATGTTCAGCTCGAGGTTGCCGCAATGCGTGTGCGTCGACACGAGCAACGGCGGGCGGCAGGCCTCAGGAATACCGGAAAAAGCAGCCTCCATATACATCGAGAGAACATTCGCTACCTGAGCGCGGGCTTCCGGCGATCCGGCATTGAAGGCGTCGACGTCAATGTCCTCGTCCGCAAATGAAAGAACGAGCGACCTATACTTGTGCTTTCCTGGCGCCGCCCGAATTGCGGCTCGCATCAGAACAGGATCGCCGATCAGGACCTCTGGTGGAGGAACCCGCCGGAACAATTCCTTCCCGTTTCCGTCCGGCTTGAGGACATATTCATCGACGAGATATCCGACGACATCAGTTTCGGCACCTGCCGTGTCGGCGGAATATTTCGCGGGCAGGACCATCATTCTTCCGGTCCTTCCTCGGCTTCCCGAAACCGGATTACGTACGATGGTGGGAGAACTGCCCGGCGAAATTGCCGCTCGATGCTGGTCAGTTGAGCCGCAATGCGCACGGCATCGATCTCGGGTGCAGCCTCCGCGATCTCTGTTGCGATGGCCTGAAGCATCCCGGAGGCCTCGGACAGCGCGGCGACTGCGAGGGCCTTGCTATGTACCCGGATCGGCGCCTGCCTGAGATGACACGCATACAGATACCGGCCTGGCGCAAGTCCGGAAGCCTTGGCAGAAACCTCGACATCGAGGCGCTCGGCCTTTGTGAGATAGAGCGCGTCCCACCGCATCCGGCGATCAGCGTCGGGTTTCCTTGGTCGGGTCATCGGGTTTCTCCTGAAGCGCCTCCCCGGGTTTTGCCCCGGGTTTCGAGGTGTCTTGCTGTAGGATTGGCCAGGCGGGCTGCAACAACACGCACAAAATGCGCCCGTGTTCACCATGATGACGCAAGACGATGCACGAGTCGTGCAGGACAAGCGAATATCGCCGCATCGATAGCGTCTTTGAAAAATTTTTGCATCGGCCACGCGCTTCGATGAATGGGAAAGCGCTATAGACTGAGGCCAGTTTAACTGGCCTCAGTCTATAGCGGCCAGCGCATAACTCAATTGAAAATCGGCAGGGACGCAGCGTGATAGGGGGGTTTTCCACATAAATCTTCACAGGCCCCGTAGGCTTTTTCACCTCTGCCTCGTATTTTTGGGGAGAGCAGACCCACGGAGGCGAATGATGGAAGACGATTACCCTGACGACGAGCAACAGAGGCTCATCGAGGAAAGACTGTTCGAGCTAGCGAGGGCCGAACCGATCAAGAAGCGCGGCCATGTGCTCCGCAAGCTGATCTCTCAGTGGCGCTTTATCTTGCATGAGCGTCGGCGGGGCAGGCAGATCGAAGGCATCGTGAGACTTCTTGCGAAAATGAATATCCATGTTTCTGAGGGCACTGCACGAAATTATATCCCGCAGATCGCACGTGCAGTTGAAGCCCTCGAACTCGATGAAAATACGTCTCCGTCCGACGATGACGTGTACAAAATGATAATTCTCCTCGCAAAGAAAAAACCTATTCCTGAATCAGCTCCGCCGTTGTCTCTTGCACCAATTGGCAGGAGATCTGGAAACAGTGAGGCTTGTCTGACCGAAAAGGAGTCGGAAGTGCAGGAAGACAAGAATGGAGAAAATGATGATAGCGCCCATAGCTTTTGGGAGAGCATTCTTGAAAGTCAGAATTTGAACACGCAAGCGAGATCTGACCTGTAGAAATATCGTATGAAAATAAATTTTTGAAATCTGGAATGGAAAAATAAAAATTTGAAGATCATGAAATCATCTTAAGAGTGGATCACTATGATGAAAAAAGGCTTACAAAGCAATATTTCTCGTATCAGCCCGGTCTCCGCGACCACGGCAATCATCATTTTGTAGGCCTCATAATGTCGCGTCGGCCTGCATCCTTTTCAGCCAAGGACGTCACCCGAGCCCTCAAGGCGACGGTCGCGGCGGGAGAAAGCATCGACCGCGTGGTGCTGCAGACTGACGGAACCATTGTAGTTTACACGAAGGCAAAGGGAACCGAGGCCAATAGCGCTCCCTCACCTTACGAAGACTGGAAGGCGAACAGAAATGCGCGTTCATCTTAAAGGGATTAATCAGGTCACCAAGAGGTTGGCTGACGGATCTCGGGTGACCTACTACTATGCATGGAAGGGTGGCCCCCGGCTGCCCGGAAAGCCCGGCGATCCTGAATTTGCTACTGCTTATTCAGAAGCTTGCGCTAAGCGGGCAGCTAAGCCGAAAGATGTCTTGCAATCGATCTTCGACGCCTATCTGGCGTCACCAAAATTTAATGACCTCGCTCCGCGGACCCGCAAGGACTACCTCAAGCATGTCCGCAAGATCGAGTCCGAGTATTCCGACTTTCCGGTTGCCGCTCTGACCGACCGGGCGGCCCGTGGCGAATTTCTGAGCTGGCGCGATCGGCTGGCGAAGGCATCCCGGCGGCAAGCCGACTATACCTACTCCGTGCTTGCGCTGATCCTTGCATGGGCATTCGACCGCGGCATGGTCCCGAGCAACCCCTGCGAACGACCGGGCAAGGTCTACCGGTCCGACCGGATCGACAGCATCTGGACACACAAGGACGAGATGGCGTTCCTTGAGTCGGCCCCCAAGCACATTGGTCTCGCCTTCATGCTTGCCCTGTGGACCGGGCAGCGGCAGGGCGACCTTCTACGCCTGCCTTGGTCGGGCTATGACGGACAAACCATCAGGCTGCGCCAAGGCAAGACGAAGGCCCACGTCGCAATCCCGGCGGGGGCTCCGCTCAAGGCCTTGCTGGATGCGACCCCGAAAAAAGCTGTGACCATCCTCAGCACCACACGGGGGGCATCGTGGACAGAAGGCGGCTTCAGGGCATCCTGGCGCAAGGCTTTCAAGGCCGCAGGGCTAGAGGGAGTGACCTTTCACGATCTGCGGGGCACGGCGGTTACGCGGCTCGCCATCGCCGGATGCACGGTTCCCGAGATTGCCGCCATCACCGGACACAAGATGTCCCAGGTGACCGCTATCCTCGAGGTCTACTTGAGCCGCGATCCTGCCCTCTCGGAATCGGCCATCCGCAAGCTGGAAGCGTACACAAAGGGAACAAAATCTCCCAACTGAACACCCAACTACGAGAACGTGTCGGATGCAGAAGGCCGAAAATGCCAAGGAAACGGTGGTAGCGGAGGAGGGACTTGAACCCCCGACACGCGGATTATGATTCCGCTGCTCTAACCAACTGAGCTACTCCGCCAAACCGTGCGCGGAGGTAAGCCAGCCTGCGCAGCCCGTCAACCACAAAAAACGGTCATCCTGGCGGAAGGCGCGCGGCGGTCACCTCGACCTCGACCTTGAACTCCGGGCGGGTGAAGCCCGAGACGATCACGAGCGTCGAGGCCGGAAGCCGCTCCATGCGGGCGCACCAGGCGTCGCGGGCGGCCATGTAGCCGGCCATATGGGCACGATCCGTCACGAAGGCGTTGATGCGGACCGTATCGGTCGGCGAAAATCCCGCCTCGGCCAGGATCGCCTCGCAGGCGGCGAAGCACAGCTCGGCCTGCGCGCGCACCTCTTCGGGGATGACGTCATCAGCCGTTATCCCCAGTTGCCCCGAGGTGAAGACCCATTCCGCCCCGGCGGGGACATGCGTGCCATGGGCATAGGCAGCGAAGGGCGGGCGGATCGCGGCGGGACAAAGCGCGGTTGGTCGGGGTGTCAGAGGCATGGGTCACCTTCCTTGGCAGGGGTCCAGTCAAGGCACACCCCCCCGCGATGTCCAGCATGGAGGGCAGGCCCGGACCGTGAAACCGCGGCGGATTTGAGCAAATCACGTGCGATTGCCCGATTTCTCCGCAGAAACCCCGCGAAACGGGACCGGCAGAGCGGTCGCGCCTTATGCGCCTGCGCGCTCAGCTTACGCTTCGGCCTGTCACCAACCACCAGCGTGGAGAATCCAGGGATGTATCGCACCACCGCACTTGCGCTCGTCGGCGGCCTCATGGGCAGCGCCGCGGTCGCACAAGACCTGACGCCCGTCACCTTCGGCACCAACTGGCTGGCCCAGGCCGAGCATGGCGGCTTCTACCAGTCCGTCGCCGACGGCACCTATGCCGCATGCGGCCTCGACGTGACCATCGTTTCGGGCGGCCCGCAGGTGAACAACCGCGCGCTTCTGATGGCAGATCGCATCCAGTTCCACATGGGCGGCGACCTGTTGCAGGCCTTCAATGCCGTGGCAGAGGACGTGCCGGTGGTGGCCGTGGCCGCAACCTTCCAGAAGCATCCGCAGGTGATCCTCGCCCATCCCGGCGTGGCCGACAGCTGGGAAGAGCTCAAGGATCTGACGCTCCTGATCGGGGACAACGGCTTCACCTCCTATTACCAGTGGATGATCGCCGCCCACGGGTTCACCGTCGAGCAGCGCCAGCCCTACACGTTCAACCCGGCGCCCTTCCTTGCCGATGACCAGCTCGGGATGCAGGGCTTCCTGTCCTCCGAGCCCTATCTTGTCGAGACAACCGGCGGCTTCACGCCAAATGTCTTCCTGATTGCGGATGCGGGCTATGCCACTTACGCCACCACGGTCGAGACGATGGCGAGCACGATCGAGGAAAGCCCCGAGGTCGTGGAATGCTTCGTCGAGGGGTCGATCCTCGGCTGGTACAACTACCTTTACGGCGACAATGCCGGGGCCAACGCGATGATCCTCGAGGCCAACCCCGACATGACGCAGGACAAGATCGACTACGCCATCGGCAAGATGATCGAATACGGCATCGTCGATTCGGGCGATGCTCTGACGCTGGGCATCGGCGCGATGACCGACGAGACCGTCGGCGGCTTCTACGAGGCGATGGTCGAAGCGGGCGTGGTCGAGGCCGGGCTCGACTGGCAATCGGCCTACACGACGCAATTCGTGAACCAGGGTCTCGGGCTCGAGCTGCGGCCCCAGTGATCCGACCCATGGCGGTCCGCCTTGCCGCGGGCCGCCCCCGTCCCCTAGCCTCCGAGGCATCATGGCCGTTCGTCCCCACGAGACCCTGCCGCTCGGGCAGCGCCCGCCGCTGCTGCGGCTGACCCATGTCGACAAGATCTTCGGCGGCGACGTGGTCGCGCTGAAGGACATGTCCCTTCAGGTGAACCAGGGTGATTTCATCTCGCTTCTCGGACCGTCGGGCTGCGGCAAGTCTACCGCGCTTCGCATCATCTCGGACCTGATGCATCCCACCCGCGGCCGCGTGGAGTGGGAAGGAGGGCACGGGCGCGGCGACCTGGGTGTCGTGTTCCAGGAACCCACGCTGATGCCCTGGGCCACGGTGGCGCAGAACGTCTGGCTGCCGTTCCGGCTGGCGGGGAAAAGCTACGCCGAGGTCAAGGACGACGTGCTCGAGGTGCTGCGCCTTGTCGGGCTGGAGAAGTTCCTGAACGCCTACCCGCGCGAGCTGTCGGGCGGCATGAAGATGCGCGTCTCGATCGCGCGGGCGATCGTCACGAACCCGCGGCTGATCCTGATGGACGAGCCTTTCGCGGCGCTGGACGAGATCACGCGCCACAAGCTGAACAACGACCTTCTGAAGCTCAAGGAACAGATCGGCTGCACGGTGATCTTCGTCACCCATTCGGTCTTCGAGTCCGTCTTCCTGTCCGACCGCATCGTCGTCATGGCCGCGCGCCCCGGTCGCGTGCTGACCGAGCTTCAGGTCGACGCCCCCTACCCCCGCGGCGAGGAATTCCGCACCTCGCCCGAATATGCCGCCCATGCGCGGCGCGCCTCGGAGGCGCTGAAGGAAGCGATGGGAGAACCCGCATGAGCCTTGCCGACGACCAGACGCTTGGCACGACCGAAACCCGCGACGAGGACGAGATGCGCCGCGCCCGCGCCGCACGGGTCGAGCGCACCGCAAAATGGGCGCTGCCCGTGGGCATCATGGTGCTGGCCATCCTCGGTTGGGGCTGGATCGTCAGCGCCAATGACATCCCGCACTATATCCTGCCGGGGCCGGACCGGGTCTGGGGCAGCCTTGTCGATGACTGGGCCATGCTGATCGACGCGGCCTACCTGACCGGGTGGATCACGCTTCTGGCGCTGCTCCTGGCGGTGGTCGGCGGCGCGGGGCTCGCCATCCTATTCAACCAGTCGAAGATGCTGGAACTGAGCTTCTACCCCTATGCCGTGATCCTGCAGGTCACGCCCGTCGTCTCCATCGCGCCGCTGATCTTCATCTATGTCGACAGCAAGGTCGCGGGGATGCTGCTGTGCGCGTGGCTGGTGGCGTTCTTTCCGGTCCTGAGTTCCACCACGCTGGGGCTGAACAGCGTCGATCACAACTTGCGCGACCTGTTCCGCATCTACGGCGCGAACCGCTGGCAACGGCTGCGCTACCTGCAACTGCCCTCGGCGCTGCCCTATTTCCTCGGCGGTCTGAAGATCGCGGGCGGCCTGTCGCTGATCGGCGCGGTGGTGGCGGAACTGGTCGCGGGCACGGGCGGGATCGGTTCGGGCCTTGCCTTCCGCATCCAGGAGGCAGGCTACCGCCTGAACATCGCGCGCATGTTCGCGGCGCTGGCGCTGGTGGCCGCGATGGGCGTCTTCATCTTCGCGGCCCTTAGCGTGCTGTCGCACCTCCTGCTGCGCAAGTGGCACGAAAGCGCCGTGAGCCGGGAGACATGATGGATTTCACCCAGCTTCCGCACGGGGACGTGACGCTGACAAACGTCACCGTCCCCGCCTGCCTGATCGGTCAGGAGGGCGACCTTGTCCGCACCGACATCTCGATCTCGGGCGGGCGCATCGCCGGGCCGCAACCCATTGCCGTGGACATGAAGGGGGCGATGGTCTTTCCCGCCTTCGTCGACATGCACACGCATCTGGACAAGGGCCATATCTGGCCGCGCAGCCCGAACCCCGACGGCAGTTTCATGGGCGCGCTGACGACCGTGCGCGCCGACAGTTCCGCGCGCTGGAGTGCCGCCGACCTGCGCCCGCGGATGGACTTCTCGCTGCGCTGCGCCCATGCGCACGGCACGCGTGCGATCCGCACGCATCTCGACAGCATCGCGCCGCAGGACGACATCACATGGCCCGTCTTCCGCGAGCTGCAAGCCGAGTGGGCGGGCCGCATCGCGCTGCAGGCCGTCTGCCTGATCGGCTGCGACAAGTGGACGGACGACAGCGGGGCCTTCGGCCACACCGCCGACCTCGTGGCGGAGACGAAGGGCGGTGTGCTGGGGATGGTCACCTACCCGATGGACGACCTGCGCGACCGCATCCGGGGCTTTTTCGCGCAGGCCGAGGCGCGCGGGCTGGACGCCGATTTCCACGTGGACGAGACGATGGACGCCAGCGTCGAGACACTGCGCGACATCGCCGAGCTGAAGATGGAGACGGGGTTCTCGGGGCGCGTCGTCGTGGGGCATTGCTGCTCGCTCTCCGCGCAGGACGAGGGCCGCGCGATGGACACGCTCGATATGGTCGCAAAGGCCGGGATCGACGTGGTCAGCCTGCCGATGTGCAATCTCTATTTGCAGGACCGCACGCCACAGGGCACGGCCCGCACGCCGCGCCGCCGGGGGATCACGCTGGTCCACGAGATGCGCGCGCGCGGCATCCGGGTCAGCTTTGCCTCCGACAACACGCGTGATCCGTTCTACGCCTATGGCGACATGGACATGCTCGAGGTGATGCGCGAGGCGACGCGGATCGGGCACCTCGACCATTCGCGCAGCGACTGGACGACAAGCTTCCTGACCGATCCGGCGGCAAGTTGCGGCTTCGAGGCCCCCTCGCTGGCCGAAGGCGCGCCCGCCGACCTCGTGATCGTCAAGGCGCGCAGCTGGACCGAGCTTTTCGCGCGGCCGCAGGCCGACCGGATCGTGCTGCGCCGGGGCGAGCAGATCGACCGCAGACTTCCCGATTACGCTGAACTCGACGAGCTGATGAGGACCTGAATGCAACCGAACGTCGCCGCGGCCAAGGCCGCCCTCGCCCATATCGAGCAGGACGAGAACCCGGCCACCATCCGCGCGAAAAGCCGCGATTTCTTCTGGTATTCGCCCGTCCTGAAGGAGGCGATGGACCACCTCGAGGCGGATTTCGTGGTGAACCCGAAATCCGAGGCCGAGGTGATCGAGGTGCTGCGCACCTGCTATGCCCATGACGTGCCGGTCACCACCCGCGGCGCGGGCACCGGCAATTACGGTCAGGCCATGCCGATGCGCGGCGGCTGCGTCATGCACCTGCGCCACCTCGACAAGGTGAAGGAGGTGACACCGGGCCGCGTCGTCTGCGAGCCGGGCATCCTGCTGAAAGACCTCGATGCCCATTGCAAGGCGCATTCCGGGCAGGAAATCCGCATGTTCTCATCGACCTGGGCGACGGCCACGATCGGCGGCTTCATCGCCGGCGGCTCGGGCGGTGTCGGCTCGGTCCATTGGGGGTCTTTGCGAGACCTGGGCAACATCATCCGCCTGCGCGTGGTGACCATGGAGGAAGAGCCCCGCGTTCTGGAGTTCCGCGGCGAGGAACTGGCCCGCGTCAGCCACGCCTACGGCACCAACGGCATCATCACCGAGCTGGAGCTGCCGCTGGCCCCCGCCTATGACTGGGTCGAGATCTTCGTGGCGACCAAGGATTTCATTAAGGCCGCGCGCTTCACCGATGCGCTGGCCAACCAGGACGGCATCCTTCTGAAGCTTGCGAGCGTCTACGAGGCGCCCGCACCCTACGACTATTTCAGCCGCGTGAAGCCGCATATCGAGGCCGACGACACGCTGATCGGCCTGATGGTGGCGCCGCATTCGATGGACGGGTTCCTGACCTTCCTCGGGCGGCACCCCGAGGCGCGGATGATCTACCGCTCGGATGACAACGACTGGCCCAAGACGCCCGGCCCGGTCTTCGAATACGGCTGGAACCACACGACCCTGCGCGCGCTGAAGGTCGATCCGTCGATCACCTACCTTCAGGTGCGCTACGGCTTTCCCGAGCATCTGAAGCTGATCGAGAAGATGCGCGATGCCCTGAGCCCCGAGGTTCTGCAGCATCTCGAGGCGATCCGCATGGAGGGCAAGATCGCCTTTGCCGGTCTGTCGCTCGTGAAGTTCACCACGAAGGAGCGGCTGGACGAGATCGTGCGGATGCACGAGGAGGCCGGCGCGCTGATCTTCAACCCGCATCGCTACACGCTGGAGGAAGGCGGGCGGCAGTCCGCGGACCAGCGCCAGCTGGATTTCAAGCGCGAGGCGGACCCGAAGGGGCTGCTCAACCCCGGCAAGATGGTCACTTGGGACACGCCCGATTTCGACTATGCCGAGATGTACCGCTATCCCGCGATGACCCCCAAGCCGGAGGCGGCGGAGTGACGGGGTTTCGCCTCGCTGCGCGAGGCGACCCGCCGGGGGGCTCCGCCGTATTTAGGGAAAGATGAAGAGCCGCATGACATGAAACGGGCGCTGGTTCTGTTCGCGCATCCTTGCCCGGAAAGCTTCTCCTCGGCGCTTCATGCGACCGTCGTGGAACGCCTTGGCAAGTCGGGCTGGGAGGTCGACGATTGCGACCTGAACGCCGAAGGCTTCTCGCCCGTCCTGACCGAGGAGGAGCGGCGCGGCTATCACGAGGAACCGGCCAACATCACGCCCGTCGCGGAGTATGTCGAACGGCTGCGCGCCGCCGATGCGTTGGTGATGGTCTTCCCGGTCTGGAACTTCGGCTACCCTGCGATCCTCAAGGGGTTTCTCGACCGGGTCTTCCTGCCCGGCGTGTCCTTTCGGCTGGAGGACGGCAAGGTGAAGCCGAACCTCACCCATATCCGCAAGCTGGCCGCCGTCACCACCTATGGCGGCACCCGGATGCGCGCGTTTCTGGTGGGTGATCCGCCGCGCAAATGCGTGACGCGGGCGGTCTGGCATGTCTGCAGGCCGCAGAAGATGCGCTACCTCGCGCTTTATGACATGAACCGAGCGGATGATGCGAAGCGGGGCGCGTTCCTCGCCCGCGTGGGCCGCGAGATGGAGACGTTCTGATGCGCGCACTGGTGATCTATTGCCACCCGAGGCGGGGCAGCTTCACCGAGGCCGTGCGCGACGTGATCCTCGGCAAGCTCGAAGCCGCGGGGGCGGAGGTGCGCCTGCGCGACCTTTACGCCGAGGGTTTCGACCCGGTGCTGTCAGCCCCCGAGCACGAGGGCTACGAGGTGGAGCCGGGCAACCGCCTGCCGGTCGAAAGCCATGTGGCGGACCTGACATGGTGCGATGCGCTGATCTTCGTCTACCCGACCTGGTGGTATGGCCTGCCCGCGATGATCAAGGGCTGGCTCGACCGGGTCATGCTGCCGGGCGTGGCCTTCCTGATGCCGGATGCGCAGAACGCCAATATCCGCCCCGGCCTGACCCATGTCACGCGGCTGGGCGTCTTCACGACCTGCGGCGCAAGTTGGTGGCTGACGCGGATGATCGGCGCGCCGGGCCGCCGCACGCTGTTGCGCGGTGTCAGGCTGCTCTGCGCCAAGGGGTGCCGGACGGCCTTTGCCGCGCATTACCTGATGGACAGTTCGACCGACGCAAGCCGGGCACGCCACCTTGAAAAGGTCGCCGCGAAGATGGACCGTCTGATCGGGGCGGATGGCAAACAGCAGGAGGCGGCAGCATGATCCCGGTTCTGGATTTCGAACGCTTCACCTCGGGCGAGGACCGCGCGGGCTTCGTTGCCGATCTGGGTGCCGCGGCGCGGGGACCGGGGTTCTTCCTGCTGACGGGGCACGGCATAGACGCCGATCTGCAGGCCCGCGTCTTCGCGGCCGCCGATGCGTTCTTCGGCCTGCCGGTGGCGGAGAAGGAAAAAGTCTCGATCCTGAAGACGCCGCATTACCGCGGCTGGGCGCATGACGGGCTGGAAAGCCTCGACGAGACGAGCGGCCAGAAGGACCGCAAGGAAAGCTTCAACATCGGCTACGACATGGACCCGTCCGACCCGCGCGTCATCGCAGGCGAACCGTTCCGCGGCGTGAACCAGTGGCCCGACCTGCCCGGCTTCCGCGAGACGATGCTGACCTATTACGACGCGGCGCTCGATCTCGGCGTGCGGCTGAGCCGTGCCATCGCGCTCGATCTCGGGCTGGCAGAGGATCATTTCGACGGCGCCTTTCACGAGCCGCTGGCCGCGCTGCGCGTGCTGCACTACCCGCCTGCGACCGGTGCCGAAGGCGAGATCGGGGCGGGCGCGCATTCGGATTACGGGGTGGTCACGCTCCTGATGACGGATGGCGAGCCGGGGCTGCAGGTGAAGCCGCGTGGTGGCGACTGGATGGACGTGCCGCATGTGGCGGGGGCCTATGTCGTCAACATCGGCGATTGCCTGATGCGATGGACGAACGACATCTACGTCTCGACCCCGCATCGGGTCTTGCCGCCCCGGCGGCGGCGCCGATCCGTGGCGATGTTCGTCGAGGCGAACCCCGACGTGGTGGTCGAGGCCCTGCCGGGCACCGGCGCGCCGAGATACCCGGCCATCCGCGCGGCGGACTACCTGCAATCGCGGCTCGACGCGACCTATAACGAGACGATCGACAAGGGCTGAGCGCCGCCCTCGGCAAGGCGAACCCGCCACCGTCGCAACCACCGGAAGATGAATCTCGCACAGCCGCCTAAACGGCGCCGCTTCCTCACCGTTGGAGTCCCCAGCGAACAAGGAGCAACGGGAACATGTTTGAAGCAAAGCCCCCGGTCGACGGGCAGGCGGTTGGTGTCGTCGCACTCGACAAGAAGCAGGGCGAAGCCCTGTCGGATATCGCGCGCCGCGTGGGCGACCTGTCGGTCACGATTGCCTCGGTGGCGGGCGCGGTGCAGGACGTGTCTGTCCACGCCGTTCAGCAGCGTGACGGGTTCCGCGTGATCCGCGACCGCATGACCGACATGGCGGCAAACAGCGACCGCGTCCTTGACGCGGCGAACATGGCGCTCGAGGCCTCGGGCACGGCCGAGCACCGCGTGGCCGACACCACCGTGCGCCTGTCGGAGATGCTGGCACGCGTCACGCAGCTGACCGAACAGGTCAGCGCGATCAACGCCCATCTTGGCACGGTGGCCGATACGCTGGGCCGCGTGGCCAAGGTCTCGGACCATGTCGCGGGCATCGCCCGGCACACCAACCTCCTGTCGCTCAACGCGGCGGTCGAGGCCGCGCGCGCGGGCGTCCACGGGCGCGGTTTCGCCGTCGTGGCGGGCGAGGTGAAGACCCTGTCCACGCAGGCCAGCACCGCCACCGCCGAGATCGGCGAAACGGTCGAGAAACTCTCGGCCGAACTGCACCGCGTGATGGAGGAGGTCGCCGACGCGACGCAGATCGCCGATGACCTGCGGACAAAGACCGCGACCATCGGCTCGGAGATCGAGGAACTGCCGGCAACCCTGTCCGACGTGCGCTCGAAACAGACCCTGATCAGCAGCTCGGCCCAGATCATCGGCGATGCGATCACGCAAACACTGGGCGATGTCGGCGCGCTCAGCGGCACGGTCGAGACCTCGACCGCGCATCTTTCGGCGGCATCGGACACGCTGTTGCAGATCACCGACAGCGCCGAGGCCATCACCGGCATGTCCGCCCGGCTTGGGGTGCGAACCGTCGACAGTGCATATATCGAAGCCGTGCAGGGCGTGGCCGGGATGATCTCCAAGATATTCGCGGAAGCGGTCGAAAAGGGGGCGATCTCGCTCGATGCGCTGTTCGACGAGAATTACCGGCCGATCCCCGGCACGGACCCGCAGCAGATGATGACGCGCTTCGTTCCCTTCACCGATGCCGTCCTGCCCGCCCTGCAAGAGCCGATGTTGGGTTTCGCCCATAACGTCGTGTTCTGCGCCGCGATCGACCGGAACGGCTTTATCCCGACCCACAATAACAAGTTCAGCCACCCGCAGCGGCCCGGCGAAACCGCGTGGAACACGGCCAACAGCCGCAACCGACGCGTCTTCGACGACCGCGTGGGGCTTGGTGCCGCGCGCAGCACGCGGGCCTTCCTGTTGCAGGCCTATCGCCGCGACATGGGCAACGGCGAGTTCCGCATGATGAAGGACGTCTCGGCCCCGATCACCGTGATGGGGCGGCACTGGGGCGGCTTGCGGCTGGCCTATCTCGTCGAGTGACGCCGACCTACGCCGCGCCGGTGGTCTGTCGCACGACACCGGCCGGCGGCAGCGTCGCCCCCTCGAAGGTTACCGGCCCCGGCCCGTGGTTGAAGACGAACCGGGTGGTGCCTGCCTGCCGGACGCGGATGTCAGGCGGAAGGTCGATGGTGGGAATGCCCGCCTCGGCGCAGGCCCCGAGCAACAGGTGCCGCAGGAGGTCCGGGTCGGGCCAGCCGCCGAGATAGGTCAGGTTTCCCGCACGCATGGTCACCGGTTGCCCCTCGGCATCGCGGTCGATCACGTCGGCCCCGCCCTCCAGCTGTTCGCGCCAGAGCGTCACATGCCCCGCGCCCTCCATGGCGACGGGCATGTCGGGGCGTAGCGTCTCGACGCGCGACACGGTCACGTCGAGGCCCGGCAGGGCAGGCGGCAGGGGCACGGGGATCGACAGGTTGGCGGTCTTGGCGTTGGTCCGCGGGCCGAGGATGACCTGCGCAGATGTCGTCTGAAGCGCGCCCATCAGCGTATCGGTCAGCGTGATCAGCCCCGGCACGAGGACCAGCGCATAGCCGTGCAGCCGCGCGGTGTCAGGCGGCAGGATATCGACCGACAGCCCCAGCTTGCGCAGTCCCCGGTAGATTTCGAAGACCAACCGGAAGTAGTCGCAGCCCTGCCCCTGCGGCTGCACCGCCCAGGCCCAGGCCGAGGCATAATCGAAGACCAGCGCCACGGGCGCTTGTGCGATCTCGACCTCGGGCGCGTCGGCCAGCTCGCGGGCCACCTCGGCCGCCTCGGCAAAGCCTTCGGCCTCGACGCTGTCGGGGCGCAGGAGGCCCGCGTGGTATTGCTCCTGCGCGAAGGGGGCCTGTCGCCAGCGGAAGTAGCTGACGCATTCCGCGCCATGGGCAAAGGCCTCCCACGTCCAGAGCCGCACCATGCCGGGTGCGGGCGCGGGGTTCGACGGGGCCCAGTTCACCGGGCCGGGCTGTTGCTCCATGACCCACCAGCGGGGCGTGTCACCCTCGGGGAATTGCGCGGCCACCGCGCGGTAGAGATCGTGGTGAAAGGCCTGGAAATCCGGGTCGCCCTGCCGGGCGTAGTGGCGCTTGTGCTCGGGTGTTTCTTCCAGACGGTCCTCGAGGAAGCCGAGCGGGTAGCTGTCCCAGGTGGCGATCTCCATCTGGGCACCAAGGGCGAAATGGTCGAACTCCACGATCCGGCCCATGTAATTGTGGCTGATCGGCGCGTCCGAATGTTTGCGGATCGCCGCCACTTGCGCCGCGTTGAACCGCGCGACCTGCTCGGAGGAAAAGCGCCGGAAGTCCAGCGCATGAGCGGGGTTCGGCTCGGTCACGGTCAGGTTCGGCAGGTTGACCTGGTCGAAGCTGTCGTAATCCATCGACCAGAAGACATTGCCCCATGCCCGGTTCAACGCATCGGGCGACTGGTATCTCTGCGCCAGCCAGTCGCGGAAGGCGCGGCGGGCGGCGTCGGAGTAGCTGTAGATCGTGTCATGGCAGCCGTATTCGTTGTCGGTCTGCCACGCCTCGACCCGGCCGCCGAAACGCCCTGCCAGAAGCGTCGTGATCCGCACGCTCTCAGCCCGGTAGCCGTCATGGGAAAAGCAGTAGTGCCTGCGCGAGCCGAAGCCGCGGGGCCGCCCCTCGACATCGACGGCCAGCATGTCGGGGTGCCGGTCCAGCATCCAGCGCGGCGGCGTGGCGGTGGGGGTGCCCAGCACGACCTTGAGCCCCGCGCCCTGCAGCACGTCCATTGCGCGTTCAAGCCAGTCGAAGCGCAGATCGCCCGGCGCGGGTTCCAGCTTCGACCAGGCGAACTCACCGATCCTGACCCAGGTCAGACCCAGATCAGCCATGCGGCGCGCATCCTCGGCCCACATCTCCTCGGGCCAGTGTTCGGGGTAGTAGCAGGTGCCGAGCGTGCGTTTGAGGGTCACAGGATCACCCGGTGTTCTGCCTGCCCGCGCCAACCGGTTTCGATGCACAGCGTCTGCCCCGACAGCGGGGCGACATCCATCGCATCGCCGGGCAGGCCCAGCAACGCAGTGGTGATGTAGATCGTGGACAGATCAGGGCCTCCGAAGGCCGGACAGGTCGGTTGCGGCACGGGCAAGGTAATTTCTTCTACAAGATCACCCGTCGGCGCATAACGCGCCACCCGCGCCCCGCCCCATTCAGCGACAATCAGATGCCCCGCGGCATCCACGACGGCACCATCCGGGTTGATGCCGCTCTCGCGGTGGTCGAGGAACACCTCCCACGCCGCTTCCGGCCAGCCGTCGGCATCAAGCGGGATGCGCCAGACGAGATGCGCGGCGGTATCGGCGAAATAGGCGGTCCGCCCGTCGGGCGCGAAACAGGTGGCGTTGGGAATGGTGATGCCGTCGCGCAGGGGGCGCAGTTCCCCACGCCAATAGCGGTAGAGTCTGCCCGCCCCTTCCTCGGCATTCTTGCCCATCGTCCCGATCCAGAAGCCCCCTTGCGGGTCGGCGCGACCGTCGTTGGAGCGGGTGACGGGGTTGTCGGCCTCGAGCGGCGTCAGATGCTCGGCCCTGCCATCGGTCAGCGAGAAGCGCAGAAGATCGGTTTCCGTCGCCACCAGCAGCGTGTCGGCGTCGACCCAGCCCGCCGCCGAGACATGCCGGTCAAAGGACCACTCCCGCGGCCCATCGGCGTCGCGGGTCATCAGGCACTTGCCCATGATGTCGAACCAGAAGAGCTGCCCGCGCTGGGGGTGCCACAGCGGCCCCTCGCCAAGGATGCAGGCGCGGTCATCGTAGACGGTGACACTCATGCAGCGATGCCCTTCGTCGCGTCATCCCACGCCGCCACCATGCGAAGCGCGCGGCGGTGCACCTCTTCGGCCTCCATCCCCGGCTTGTAGAGCGATGAGCCGAGGCCGAAGCCATCGGCGCTGGCCGCCAGCCACTCGGCGAAACCCTCCGGGCCGACGCCGCCGACCATGTAGAGCTGCGTGCCTTTCGGCAGCACGGCGCGCACGGCCTTCAAACCCTCGATCCCCATCTGGAAGGCAGGAAAGACCTTTAGCCCGTCGGCCCGCGCCTTGAGCGCGGCGAAGCACTCGCCGGGCGTCAGCACGCCGGGAAAACTGAGCAGGCCAAGGCGCTTGGTCTCGGCCACGACATCGGCGTCGAAATTGGGCGACACGATCAAACGCCCGCCCGCATCGGCCACCTCGCGCACCTCGTCGGGCGCGGTGACGGTGCCCGCGCCGATCAGGGCCTTTTGCCCCAGATGATCGGCAAGACTGCGGATGCTTTCCAGCGGACGGGGCGAGTTCAGCGGCACCTCGATCCGGGTGATCCCGGCCGAAAACAGCGCCTCGCCCACGGGCAAGGCCTCATCCGGGGTCAGGCCGCGGAGGATGGCGATCAGCTTGCGGTCGGTCATGTCAGGCTCGGCTCGGTTTGAGAGGTTCGGATGCGGGCAAGACCCGCCAGTGTCAGCGGGCCCGCATCCAGCGCGCGGGCGCTGACGCCTTGCCCGGCCAGCGCGCGGGCGTAGAGATCGGCCAGCGCGGGCGCGCCCGCGACGACAACCTGCTGGCCCAGCCAATAGGGCCGCGTGGCGGCCAGCTCGGCCCCGATCAGCGCACCGGACAGGCGCGCGCGCGAGACGCTCGCCCCGGTGCCGTTCAGCGTGGCATCGGCGCGGATCGAGAACAACCCTTGCGCCAGCCGCTCGGGCCGCGACAGCGTGTCGGAGACGGCCTCGGCAAAGGCCTCGGGGTCGAGCGTGTCCGACCCGACGGTATGGCGCAGGACGGAATGACGGCTGAGAAGGTCGAACAATTCGCCCGTCATGGCGGTCTGGAAACTGACGACCTCACCGGCGCTCAGATGCACCCATTTCGTATGGGTGCCCGGCAGGCAGAGGACGCCGTCGAAGTCGGGCTCGAGCGCAAGGAACCCCGCGATCTGCGTTTCCTCGCCGCGCATCACGTTGGGCGGGGTGGCCTGCGACAGGCCGGGGACGATGAAGACCTCGAGGCGATGATCCGATGCCGCGGTCACGCGCATCGGTGTCAATTCAACCGGTTTCGCCGGAACCGATGCGTAAGGCGCTTCCTGCCAGCCCTGTTTCGCACCCACCATGCCGCAAGCAAGGATCGGGGTCGGGCCGGACCCGAGCCAATCTTTTACAAGATCGAGAAGCGCGGGCTCGAACCCGTCCCGCGAGAGCTTTCCCATGCCCGCATCGGACGAAGCGGTCGCCCGCAGGGACCCATCCTTGCCGATCGCCCAGGCGCGCAGGTGCGTTGTGCCCCAATCGACCGCGATCCAGTCGGCGTATGTCGCAGGTCCGCTCATCCCGTCGTCACCACGCCCCCGTCGATCACCAGCGCCTGCCCCGTCATCGCCCGAGAGGCGTCCGAGGCGAGGAACAGCATGCCGCCGACGATATCCTCGGGCTTCAGATGATCCTTGAGGCACATCCGCTCCATATGCGCGGCAAGGTCCTCGGGCTTGGCCCAGAGGTCGAGCTGCTTCTGCGTCAGCACCCAGCCGGGCATCAGCGCGTTGACGCGAATGCGATCCGGGCCGAACTCTCGCGCAAGGCTGCGGGTCATCGCGGTGATCCCCCCGTTCGCGGTCGTGTAGGCCGGGTAGCCCGCGTTGCCCATCATGTAGGAGATCGACGAGACGTTGATGATCGAACCGCCGCCCGCCGCCCGCATCCCCGCGATCACGGCTTGGGCCGCGAAGAAATAGCACTTCAGGTTGATGGCCTGCATCCAGTCCCAGAACTCTTCCGTGACTTCCTCGGTCGTATGCCGCTTGTCATTGGCGGCGTTGTTGACCAGCACGGTGATCGGCCCGTTCACCTCACCCGCCTCGGCCAGCGTCGCCCTGAGCGCGGCGGTGTCGGTGATGTCGCAGCGCATCGCGTGCGGGCGGTGGCCGGTCTTGGCCTCCATCTCGTCGCAGAAGGCGCTGGCATCCGAACGCTGGACGAAGGCGACCTTGGCGCCTTGGCGCAGGAACCCCTCGGTCAGCGCGGCACCGATGCCCGAACCGCCGCCGGTGATGTAGACGGATTTACCGTTAAGGTCGGGGAAGACTGGGGTCATGCGGCCCTCCGGGTGCGGGCGAAACCGGGCAGCATGTCGCCATGCGCGGCCAGAAGATCGGTCACCAGCGACCGGATCTGCCGCAGGTCCAGCTCGGCGGCGGTGTGCGGGTCCATGTAGGCGGCGTGGTAGACGTGATCGAGGTTCTCCTCGACCAGCGCACGCACAACAAGCTCCTGCACGTTGATCTGGCTCCGCATCAGCGCAACCAGTTGCGGCGGAATGTCGGTGACGGTGGTGGGCTGGCAGCCGTTGGCATCGACCAGAGTCGGCGTCTCGACCGCGGCCCCCATCGGCAACTGCGGCACCTGCCCGCGGTTGGGCAGGTTGGCATAGGCGACATAGGGCGTGTCGGTGACGATCGCGTTCATCACCTCGGCGGCGAATTCGTGGGATTTCTTCACCTCGATCCCGGCGGCGGCCTTGAGCGATGCGGCCTGCGTGGTCCATTCCGCCATCTGGATCTCGCAGCGCGCGGGGTATTCATCCAGCGGGATGCCCATCTCGGCGATGATGTCCTCGCGCCCGTCCTTGATGAACCAGGGCACATATTCGGCCAGGTGCTCGGAGCTTTCCGTGCAGAAATAGCCCAGGTGCTCCATCACCTCGTAGCGCACCTTGTTGGTGCAATGGGGGCGTTGGACCGGCGTTTTGGGCAGGCGGCCCGTGCGGTAGCCCTCGCGCAATACGGGGTAAAGGTCGCGGCCTCCGTGCTCCAGCCGCAGGAAGAAGGCGACATGGTTCACGCCTGCCACGCGGTAGCGGATCTCGTCCTTGGGCAGGTCGAGATCGTAGGCGATCTCCTCGACCGTGTTCTGCACCGAATGGCAGAGCCCCGCTTGCCTGAGCTGCGGAAACCGCTCGGCCAGGGCCATGGTGTTGATCGCCATGGGGTTCACATATTGCAGCAGCGTCGCACCGGGGCAAAGCCGCGCCATGTCCTCGGCCACGGCCCAGAGATGCGGCACCGTGCGCAAGCCGCGCATGATGCCTCCCACGCCCAGCGTGTCCGCGATGGTCTGGCGCAGCCCGTATTGCCTGGGGATGTCGAAGTCGATCACGGTCGACGGGCGATAGCCCCCGATCTGGAAGGCGGTGACGACGAAATCGGCGCCGTCCAGCGCGCGGGCGCGGTCGGTCGTCGCCTCGACGCGTGCGCCGGTGCCCATGGTGGCGATCATCTTCTCGGCCACCATGCGGCTTTCCTCGAGCCGCTGGGGGTCGATGTCCATGAGCGCGATCCGCGCGTCGCGCAGCGCAGGAAAGTGCAGCATGTCGCCCACGATGTTCTTCATGAAGATCGTTGAGCCTGCGCCGATGAAGGCCAGCTTGACGGTCATTTGACGGCTCCCAGCGTGAGGCCCGCAATGAAATGGCGCTGCATCAGGAAGAAGATGGCAACCGGCGGGATCGCCGCAACGATGCTGCCTGCGCTCATCAGGTGATACTGCGCCACGAATTGCGAGTTGAAGGACGTGATGCCGGCCGTGACCGGCTGCGCGTCGGGGCCTTGCGTCAGCACGATGGCCCAGAAGTAATCGTTCCAGATGAAGGTGAAGATCAGCACCGACAGCGCCGCGATGGCGGGCCGCATCAGCGGCAGCACGACGAACCAGAAGATCCGCCATTCCGCCACGCCTTCGACCCTTGCCGCCTCGATCAGTTCGTAGGGCAGCGCGCGGATGAAGTTGCGCATGAAGAGCGTGCAGAACCCGGTCTGGAACGCGACATGGAACAGGATCAGGCCCAGTTTCGTGTCGTATAGCCCCATGTCGACCGTCAGGTCGCGCACCGGCACCATGAGGATCTGGAAGGGCACGAAGTTGCCCGCGATGAACATGAAGAAGATCAGCAGGTTGCCGCGGAAGCGGTAGATGCCCAGAGCAAAGCCCGTCATGCACGACAGCGCCACCGCGCCGATGACGGTGGGCACCGTGATGAACACCGAATTCAGCAGGTAGCGCGGCATGTCGCTCTCGAAGAAGACCATGCCGTAGTTGGTGAAGAACTCGAAGGAGGACGGCACGCCCCAGTAGTTGCCTTGCGTGAAATCCGAGAAGGGGCGGATGGAAAAGACCATCACCGCGATCAGCGGCAGAAGCCACAGGATCAGCGCCAGCGGCAGTAGCGACTGGTAGGTGATCCGCGCCGCGCGCGAGCGTTTCTCGATGGGTGTCGGGAACATGCGCCTAGCCCCTCCGCGCGTCGCGCTCGTCGCGCCACATCTGCCACAGGAAGTAGCCGATGAAGACGAGCATGATCAGGAACAGCACCACCGCGATGGCCGAGCCGTAGCCCATGCGGAAGCCGAACTCGGACAGCGCGCGCTCGAACATGTAGAAGGACAGCACGCGGGTGGACCCGAAGGGCCCGCCGTTGGTCATGATCGAGATCAGGTCGAAGCTGCGCAGCGCGCCGATGATCGTCACGACGAAGGCGATGAAGGTCGCGGGCTTGAGCTGCGGCAGGATCACGTACCACAGCATCTTCCAGCCCTTCGCGCCGTCGAGCCGACCGGCCTCGACCTGCTCGGGGTCCACGGCGTTCAGGCCGGTCAGATACAGGATCATGCAATAGGCCGTCTGCGGCCAGAGGCCTGCCGCGATGATCCCGTAGGTGGCCAGCGTCGGGTCGCCGAGGATGTTCAGGCTGTCGAAGCCCAGGCCCATGATGATCGTGTTGAGCAACCCCTCACGCGGAAGGTAGAACCAGCTGAAGACAAGGCCCACGACCACCTGGCTCAGGACGAAGGGAAAGAAGAACAGCGATTTGTAGAGGCGGATGCCCACGACCGTCTGGTTCAGGAACAGCGCGATGAACAGGCCCAGCGGAATGGCCAGCAGGTAGAGCACCAGCCATTTGACGTTGTTCACCAGCGAGATCTCGAAGTTGCGGTCGGTCAGCAACTCCTCGTAGTTGGCGAGCCCGATATAGGTCGCCTCGCCCAGCCCGTCCCAGCGATAGAGCGAGATGCCGAAGCTCTGGAAGATCGGGAAGATCACGTAGACCGCGAAGAACAGCATCCCCGGCAGAAGGAACAGAAGCGGCGTGACGATCATCTTGTTGCGCTGAAGCCAGGTGGCTTCGGCGCGGATCTCGTGCATCGGCAGGGCAGGGGTCGTGCTGGAACTCATCGCAGGCACATCCTTGGTCGGTCGGGCTTGGTCGGTCGGGTCTGGCCCATGCGGAAACCGGGGCATCCGCCACGGCTTTCGGATGGGCTGGCCTGCCCCCGCGAAGGGAGCAGGCCATTGTTGCACAAGATCAGTAGATCCGCTGACGCGCGGCCTCGAGGCGCTCGAGGATGTCGTCGAGGTTGTCGGGGAAGACCATGAATTCCTGCAGGCCTTCCATCCCGATCGACGCCATCTCGGCCGGCCAGTCACGGTCGAAGAACTGCGCGATGCCGCCCTGTGCGTTCTGGCTCAGCATGGCGAAGCCCTGCTGGAGGAACTCGTCATCCGCCACCGAGGAATTCGCATTCACCGGCAGCTGGCCGAGGTTGTCCGGCCCGTTGATCCGCGTCTGCACCTCGGGCGAGGTCACATAGGCGAGGAAGGCGCGGGCCGCCTCGACGTTCTGCGCGCCGGAGGCGACGTGGAACGTGTCGGTCGGGGCATCCTCGCCCTGCGGCAGGCCCTCGGTGATGATCGGGAACTGGTAGAAATCCAGCTGGTCATCGGTCAGCCCGCCGTTGCGAAGCTGGTCGACCGCGAAGTTGCCCATCAGGTAGGCCGTGGCCTCGCCGTTGATCATGAAGGGCAGCGCCTCTTGCCAGCTGTAGTTCTGGTGATCGGCGATGAAGCCGCCCATGTCGATCAGCTGCCGCCAGTTGGCGAAGGTCTGGCGCACGCGGTCGTCGGTCCACGGAACCTCGCCGCGGGCCAGCTCCATGTGGAAGTCGAAGCCGTTGGTGCGCATGTTGAGGTAGTCGAACCAGCCGCCTGCGGTCCACAGGAAGCGGGTGCCGATCGTGTAGCAGGCACGGCCCGAGTCGACGATCACCTGGCAGTTCGCCAGTTCCTCTTCCCAGGTCGCGGGCTCGCTCAGGCCCAGCTCGTTGAAGATGTCCTCGCGGTAATACACGCCCCACTGGTAGTAGGTGTAGGGCACGCCCCACTGGCGACCGTCCTGGGTCAGCGCGCCGCGCACCGACTCGAGGCCGGCGTAGTCACCCGCGTCCCACCAGTCGGTGATGTCCATGAACAGGCCCGCGTTGACGTAGGGCCCCATGCGGTTGGCGGCGTACCAGTTCACCACGTCCGGCGGATCAGCCGACAGCACGTTGCGGATCTGGGTCTTCCACGCCTCGCGGTCCACGATGGTCAGATCGACCTCCAGGTCGGGATGCATCTCGTCGAACTCGGCGGCGAGCATTTCCATCGTCGCGCGCGGGCCGGGGTTCGACATGTCCGAGACGATGCGCAGCGTGCCCGAAAGCGCGGCATGGGCATCGGCATGGGCCGCGCCCGCAAGCATGGTGGTCGCCGCCAGCGCCGCAGCGCCGGTCTTGAAGATGGATCGCATGGTGTCCTCCCTATTGATCCAGAACGAAATGTTCAGTTTCATTATTTGAAACTTGGTTTCTTATGTTGAAATCCTAGCGCGGGTCTGCCTAGGTTTGTCAACTAGAAACCCGCGGCCGGATCCCGCGGGCTTGGGAGGACGACGGGAATGGCGGAACACGGCAGCGGGGAAGGAACGGTCGCCAAGGCGCTCGCTGTGATGGACGAGATCGCCGGTTTCGGGCGACCTGTGCGCTTTGCCGAACTGCTGGACCGCTCGCCCTATCCCAAGGCGACGCTCTATCGCTTCGTGCAGGTGCTGACCAAGCAGGGCATGCTTCATTTCGACCCCGACCGGCAGACCTATGCGCCTGGCCTGCGGCTTGTCAGGCTGGCCCATGCCGCCTGGCAAACCTCGGCGCTGGCACCCATCGCACGGCCACATGTCGATGCGCTGTCCGAGGCCGCGGGCGAGACCGTCCACCTCGCCCAGCTCGACGGGGCACAGGTGCTTTACGTCGACAAGCGCAACGCTCGCCATCCGATCGAGATGTATTCGGCGGCCGGAAAGGTCGGCCCGGCCTATTGCACCGGGGTGGGAAAGGCGATGATCGCCTTCCTCCCCGAGGAGGAGCTTGCGCGCGTCATCGCACAGCAGAGCTTTCACCGCTTCACCGACCACACCTACACGACCGAGGCCGCGCTGCGCGTCGAGCTGCAGGCGATCCGCGCCCGCGGCTACGCCTATGACCGCGAGGAACACGAGCCGGGCATCATCTGCATCGCGCACCCGATCCTGACCCGCGCGGGGCGGGTGCTGGGGGCGATGTCGGTCACCTCGTCGACGGCACGCACGACGCTCGAGGCATTGGAGGACCACCTGCCGCGCATCCGCGCCGCGGCCGAGGCAATCGCGGCGGAAGCGCAGGACTGGCGCTTTCCGGCCGCGGCGGAATAACGGGAGGGAGAAGGGCCATGTCCGGTCTGGAATTGCAGCAGGTCATAAAGCGCTACGGCGCGACGCAAGTCATCCACGGGGTCGACCTGACCATCGAGGATGGCGAGTTCTGCGTCTTCGTCGGCCCCTCGGGCTGCGGGAAATCGACACTCTTGCGCATGGTCGCAGGGCTGGAGGAAACGACCGAGGGCCGGATCTCCATCGGTGGGCGCGACGTGACGCGGCTGGACCCGGCGGAACGCGGTGTGGCGATGGTGTTCCAGACCTACGCGCTCTACCCCCACATGACGGTCGAAGAGAACATGGGCTTCGGCCTGAAGATGACCGGCCACCCCAAGGCCGAGATCAAGGCCAAGGTCGACGAAGCCGCCCGCGTCCTGAAGCTGGGCGACTACCTCACCCGCAAGCCCAAGGCGCTCTCGGGCGGCCAGCGGCAGCGCGTCGCCATCGGGCGCGCCATCGTGCGCGGCCCCGAGGTGTTCCTGTTCGACGAGCCACTTTCGAACCTCGACGCCGAGCTGCGCGTCGAGATGCGGGTCGAGATCGCCCGCCTCCACCAGGAGATCGGGGCGACGATGATTTACGTCACCCATGACCAGGTCGAGGCGATGACGCTGGCCGACAAGATCGTCGTGCTGCGCGCGGGCAGGATCGAGCAGGTCGGCGCGCCGCTCGACCTCTACAACGACCCCGACAACCGCTTCGTCGCGGGCTTCATCGGCAGCCCGGCGATGAATTTCTTCGACGGGACGGTGAGCGAGACCGGCGCGCATGTGCCGGGCCTTGGCGGCGTGACGGTGCCCGCGCCCCGCGTGGCGGGGTCAACTGTGACGGTCGGGGTGCGGCCCAACCACCTGAGGCTTGCCGAGGGCGACAGCCACACCGTCGACCTGAGCGAGCAGCTGGGCGGGGTGAGCTACCACTACCTGACGACCCCCGGCGGCGAGAAGATCATCGTCGAGGCCCATGACCAGCAAGCCCCCCGCCCCGGCAGCAAGGTCGGCATCACCTTCGATCCGAAGGATGCGTATTACTTCGACAGCGGGTCGGGATTGCGGCTGCGGTAGGGTGGGCGCCGCCGCCCACCGTGCCGGTGAGGTGGGCAGGATTGCCCACCCTACACGGGCAGCGCGGTCGTCTTGAACACGGTCTTGAGCGCGAAGCTCGACTGCATCTGCGCCACCCCCGGCAGCCGCGCAAGATGCTGGCGATGGATGCGCGCGAAATCCTCGCTGTCCTTCGAGACGACCTTGAGCAGGTAATCCGCCGAGCCCGCCATCAGGTGACATTCCAGCACGTCCGGCACCCGCGCGACCGCTTTCTCGAAAGCGTCGAGGATCTCGTCGGATTGGCCTGACAGCTTGATCTCGACGAAGACGGTCGTCACCCGCTCCACCGCGCGCGGGTTCAGCAGGGCGACATAATCCCGGATCACCCCCGCCCCCTCCAGCCGCTGCACCCGCCGGTGACAGGCCGAGGGCGACAGATGCACCCGCTCGGACAGCTCGGCATGGGTCATGCGACCATGGCGCTGCAGCACCCGCAGGATGGCACGGTCCATGTCGTCAAGCTGCGCATCGGCGCGAAATTCTTTCATCTAATAGCCTTTTCATCGGAAAGACGTGCAGGTTTATGGCCAAACCCGCGCGAAAGATCAAAGCAATTTCAGCCGTATCGGCGGATCATCCGGGCAGACAGGGAAGGAGACCCCCAATGCTGATCGGATGCCCGAAAGAGATCAAACCGCAGGAATACCGCGTCGGCCTGACCCCCGCCGCCGCGCGCGAGGCCCTCGCCCACGGCCATGAGGTCATCGTCGAGACCGGCGCGGGTGCAGGTGCAGGCTTCGAGGACGAGGCCTACGAGGCCGTGGGCGCACGCATCGTCGCCACGGCGG
Organism: Roseicyclus amphidinii; assembly: GCF_030163755.1. Lineage (GTDB taxonomy): Bacteria > Pseudomonadota > Alphaproteobacteria > Rhodobacterales > Rhodobacteraceae > Roseicyclus > Roseicyclus amphidinii. The sequence continues at coordinate 34,444 of NZ_JASJOE010000008.1, read as the reverse complement.
CCGAGGTCTTCGCCGAGGCCGGGATGATCGTGAAAGTGAAGGAGCCGCAGGCCGTCGAGCGCAAGCAGCTGCGCCGCGGCCAGATCCTCTTCACCTACCTGCATCTCGCCCCCGACCCCGCGCAGACGCGCGACCTGCTCGACAGCGGCGTGACCGCCATCGCCTACGAGACGGTGACCGACGCCCAGGGCGGCCTGCCGCTGCTCGCGCCCATGTCCGAGGTCGCGGGCCGCCTTGCGCCGCAGGTCGGCGCCTGGGCCCTGCAAAAGGCGAATGGCGGCCGCGGCGTGCTGATGGGCGGCGTGCCCGGCGTCGGCCCGGCGCAGGTCGTGGTGATCGGCGGCGGCGTCGTCGGCACGCAGGCCGCACGCGTCGCGGCGGGCATGGGGGCGGATGTCACCGTGCTCGACCGGTCGCTGCCGCGCCTGCGCTATCTCGACGATGTCTACCGCGGCATTTTCAGGACCCGCTACGCCAGCGCGGACAGCACCGCGGAGCTGATCACCACCGCCGACATGGTGATCGGCGCGGTGCTGATCCCCGGCGCGGCCGCCCCCAAGCTGGTGACGCGCGCGCAGCTTACGACCATGAAGCGCGGCGCGGTGATCGTGGACGTCGCCATCGACCAGGGCGGATGTTTCGAGACGTCGCGCGCCACCACCCACGAAAACCCGATCTACGAGGTCGACGGCGTGGTGCATTACTGCGTCGCCAACATGCCGGGTGCGGTCGCCCGCAGCTCCACCATCGCGCTTGGCAACGCGACCATGCCTTTCATGGTCGCGCTCGCCGACAAGGGCTGGCGGCAGGCCTGCCTCGACGATCCGCACCTGCTGGCGGGGCTGAACACCCACGAGGGGCGGCTGACCAACCACGCCGTCGGCCGCGCGCTGGGGATCGACGTGACCGCCCCTTCGGCGATCCTCGCCCAATAGCGACGGAACGCCGTGCGGGCGGCGTGCAACGGGGGGTCAGCAACAAGGAGCCCCCCGATGTTCGCCCGCCTTTCCCCCTACGGCCTCTGGGCCATCCTCGCCCTTCCGGCGATTGCCTGGAGCATCCAGGCCTTGACCTCGACCGATGAGCGGATCGTCCACGAATTGCTCCACCCGAGCGGGGAAATGTCCGCGCGGCTCCTGATCGTGACCCTCATGGCCACGCCGCTGGCGTTGCTGTTGCGCGGCTGGCGCGGGCCGCAATGGCTGAAGAAGAACCGCCGCTATCTCGGCGTCGCAAGCTTCGGCTACGCGGCGCTGCACACGCTGTTCTACCTGGCCGACACCGGCAGCCTCGGCGGCGTTCTGGGAGAGCTGGACCGGACCTACATCTGGACCGGCTGGCTCGCCTTCGTGATCTTCGTGCCGCTCGCGCTGACCTCGGCCGACTGGGCGCAGCGCCTGATGGGGCGGCACTGGAAAACCCTGCAGCGCATGACCTATGCCGCGGCGGTCTTCACCCTGCTGCACTGGGCGGCGCTGCATGACTGGGAGCACCCCGAGGCCGCGATCACGCATTTCCTGCCGCTCGCCCTGCTCGAGGGCTACCGCATCTGGTACTGGTACCTGCGGCGCAGGCCCACGGCACAGGCAGCGGGCTGACCGGCCCCGCCAATGAAGAAGGCCCGCGCCACCGTCGGGCGCGGGCCTCTCGTCCGTCCGTGCCGAAAGGGCTCAGCCCTTCTTCAGCGCGTCGCGGATCTCGATCAGGATCTCCAGCTCCGTCGGCGCAGCCGGGCCCTCCTCGGCGGCGGGCTCCTCCGCCTTCTTCTCGGCGGCTTCCTTGATGCGGTTCACCATCTTAACGAGCATGAAGACGACGACCGCGATGATCAGGAAGTTGATCACCGCCATCACGAAACTGCCGATGGCGAAGACCGGCGCGCCCGCCTCCTGCGCGGCGGTGAGCGAGGGATAGCTCTCGCCATTCAGCGCGTAGAACCAACCGGAAAAGTCGATGCCGCCCGTCACAAGCGCGATGATCGGGTTGATCAGATCGCCCACCATGGACGACACGATGGCGGTGAAGGCCGCCCCGATGATGATGCCCACGGCCATGTCCACGACATTGCCCCGCGCGATGAAATCCTTGAACTCGTTGATCATGTGGTCGTCCACCCTGTTTGACTGCCGGCCCGCCGCCCTTGGCTGTAACGCCAGCGCCGCGGCCGCCCGTGCAGGATGCGCAACCGCGGGCCGCGTTCAAGCGGCAGCGCCTGCCACGGCGCATCTTTTTTGGTGATCGGTCGCCATCGCTGCCATGAACGCGGGCAAAACCGTCCTGCCCGCGTCAGCCGGGCAGCCTGCCCTCGAGAACATAGCGCAGGATCTGCGCCACCTTCCCCGGCTCACTGCAAACGGCCAGCGCCGCGGCATGCACCTCTTTCAGCGCATGCTGGTGATCCGGCATCGACACCACGATCAGGGGCTTGCCCAGCGCCGCCGCATAGCCTGCATCGAAGGCCGCGTTCCACTGCCTGTATTTCTCGCCGAAGCGCACGACGACGATATCCGCCGTCTCGATCCCGTGTCGCGTGCGGATCGCATTCAGCTTGGCGCCCTTGTGGTCGTGCCAGAACTTGTCCGGCTCCGCCCCCAGGATCGCCACGCCGCAATCGTCGCTCGCCGCATGATCCGTCACCGGCGCGGTGAACCGCACGTCGAGACCCGCGGCCCCGGCCTCGATCTCCTCGCGCCAGTCGGTGTGTATCTCTCCGGACAGGTAAACCGTCAGCATCGCCTTCTCCCTCGGCCTCGGGGCAGGGCACATCCCCACCCATCTTCATCCCACAAATATGGCCGCCGGAGGCATCCGCCACCCGAAACCCGCGCGTCCACCCGAAGACGGGGCACAGCACCCGACACCGGGCCCAAATGCCTTCCAAGGCATTTGCCCGGGCGACCGCGGCAGCGGGCGCAATCCCTCAGCCGCGCAGAACCCCGCCCGAGGCCTTCTCGACCTTGGCTACGATCTTCGCGGCCACCGCCTCGATCTCCTCGTCGGTCAGGGTCTTGTCCTTGGGCTGCATCCGCACCGAGAAGGCGATGGATTTGCGCCCGTCGCCCAGCGAACCGCCGACGAACTCGTCGAAGACGCGCACCTCCTCGATCAGCGCCTTGTCGGCCCCCGCCGCCGCATTCACCAGGACCGCCGCCTCGACGCCCGCATCGACGACGAAGGCGAAGTCGCGCTCGACCGCCTGGAAGTCCGACATCTCCACCGCGCCGCGGCTTGCGCCCGCGGATTTCGGCATCGGGATCTCCGCCGGGAACAGCGTGAACCCCATCGCAGGCCCCTTCACATCCATCGCGCGCAGCACCTTGGGGTGCAGCTCGCCGAAGATGCCCAGCACCTTCTTCGGACCGAGGCAGACCATCCCGTGCCGGCCGGGGTGCCACCACTCCGGCGCACCGCGCAGGATCTGCGCGCTGGCAGGCGCGCCCATGGCGGCCAGCAGCGCCTCGGCGTCGGCCTTCACGTCGAAGACATCGACCGCGCGGCGGTCACCATGCGGCCCGCGCGGGCCGGTCTGGCCGATCAACAGGCCCGCGACCTGCAGATGCTGCTCGCCCGGCTCGCCGCCGTGGAAGGCGTGGCCGACCTCGAACAGCGCAAGGTCCATCATCCCCCGCGCCTGGTTGCGCGCCGCGGCCTGCAACAGCCCCGGCAGCAGCGCGGGGCGCATGTGGCTCATCTCCGACGAGATCGGGTTCTCCAGCATCACGTCATCGCTGCCACCGCCGAAGAGCTGCGCCGAGGCGCGGTCGATGAAGGAGTAAGTCACGCATTCATTGTAGCCGAGCGCCGCCGCCGTCCGCCGCCCCGCGCGCTCGCGCAGCTGCATGGGTGTCAGCACGGCCTTCGGCACGCCCGCCTTCGCCCGGCGCAGCGGCTTCGGCTCCAGCTTGGTCAGCGACGCCACCCGCGCCACTTCTTCCACAAGATCCGCCTCGCCCTGGACGTCGCGCCGCCAGGACGGCACCCAGACCTCCAGCACATCGCCCGCGCCCGTGGCCGAGAAGCCGAGCGAGGTCAGGATGCGCACCTGTTCCGCCTTGGGGATCTCCATCCCCACCAGCGAGATCACCCGCGCGGTATCGAGCGGATAGCTCCGCGCGGTTTTCAGCGGTGCACCGGCCTCCGACACTTCCGACGGCTCGCCACCGCAGAGATCGAGGATCATCCGCGTCGCGGCCTCCAGACCCGGCAGGGTATACTCCGGGTCCACCCCCCGCTCGAACCGGTAACGCGCATCCGAGTTGATCTTCAGGTCGCGGCCCGTATGGGCGACATGGACCGGGTCCCAATAGGCGCTCTCGACATAGACATTCACCGTCTCCTCGGTGCAGCCCGTCTCTTCGCCGCCCATGATCCCGGCCAGGCTCTCGGCCCCGTTCTCGTCCGAGATCAGCGTGTGACCGGGGGCTGCGGTATAGGTCTTCTCGTCGAGCGCCAGCAGGCTCTCGCCGCCCTTGGCGCGATGCACCCGCAGATCGCCCTTCACCTTGTCGGCGTCGAAGACATGCAGCGGGCGGTTCATGTCATAGGTGAAGAAGTTGGTCACATCCACGAGCGCCGAAATCGGCCGCAGCCCGATCGCGCGCAGCCGGTCCTGCAGCCATTGCGGCGACGGCCCGTTCTTCACGCCACGGATCACGCGGCCCGCCCAATGGGGGGCGACATCCAGCGTGTCAGCGTTGATGCTGACCCCGATGGGACAGGGGAAGGTTCCCTTCACCGGCTCCGGATCATGCGGCTTCAGCTTGCCGAGGCCACGGGCCGCGAGGTCGCGCGCGATGCCGTGGACACCAAGCGCATCCTGCCGGTTCGGCGTGATGGCGATCTCGATCACCGGGTCGACGCGTGCCGGATCGTTCGCGGCCAGCCAATCGGTGAACCGCTGCCCCACCTCGCCCGACGGCAGCTCGATGATGCCGGAATGCTCGTCGCTCAGTTCCAGCTCGCGCTCCGAGGCCATCATCCCGTGGCTTTCCACGCCGCGGATCTTGCCGACCGACAGCGTCACGTCGATCCCCGGCACGTAATCGCCGGGCTTGGCCAGGACCACCGTGATCCCCGCCCGCGCATTCGGCGCGCCGCAGACGATCTGTTTCATGCCCTCGTCGGTCTCGACCATGCAGACGCGCAGCCGGTCGGCATCGGGGTGCTGTTCGGCCGAGACGACACGCGCCAAGGTAAACGCCTTCAACCGCGCCGCGCGATCCTCGACGCCCTCCACCTCGAGGCCGAGGTCGGTCAGCGCCTCGGCGATCTCCTCGACCGAGGCGTCGGTTTCCAGGTGCTCTTTCAGCCAGGACAGGGTGAATTTCATGCGCTTGCGCTCCGTCACGGGGTCGAGCGGTTTCTAGCGTCTCTGTGCGCGGTGTCCACCGGGGAAAGGGGATGAGGGAGTGCCAGCGAGCGTAGCGGAACCCCCAGAAACACGAAGACCGCCCTGAGCTTGTTATCGCTCGATGGACGGTCTGCCTAGTAATCTAGGTCTTAAAGCCCGATGACCGGGATACCTTCCCCATATGCACCTGCGTCGGCGAAAATTCAATGACCATCGAAGCCGAGTGCAACCAAAACCCCGGCCCGCACGCGCTCGAGGTCATCATCGGAAACCTGTGGAGTTTCCCAAGTCCGACGCCCAACCTTGAACCCGTCGAGCCGGTGTAGACCGATGTTCATCAACAAGTCACATTTTGCCCAAACCGGTCCATCGCCCGCGTCCCACGGGGCATAGTTTCGGCCAAGGCGCACATGGTAGGGCATTTCCTTGCGCGGCGCGGTGGTGCTGGTCGGCACCACGGCCACAAGGTCCCCCCGGTTGGGAAGCCGCGGCGACACGACGATCACAGGGCGTTTCTTGCAGATCTCTGGTGGCTCAAACCCACGAAAATCGGCAACAAGCATCGTGCCGGCGCGTGGGTGAAACTTGAGCGGCACCTTGCCTCACACCCCGCTATGCACCGCCGGCACCTGCAACGCGCTGAACCCGTAGTGCCTCAGCCACCGCAAATCTGAATCGAAGAACGCCCGCAAATCCGGGATGCCGTATTTCAGCATCGCGATCCGGTCGATCCCCATCCCGAAGGCAAAGCCCTGCCACGCGGACGGGTCCACCCCCGCCGCCTGCAACACCTTGGGATGCACCATGCCCGACCCCAGCACCTCGAGCCAGTCGTCGCCCTCGCCCACCTTCACGGTGCCGCCTTCGAAGGAACACTGGATGTCGACCTCGGCCGAGGGCTCGGTGAAGGGGAAATGCGAGGCGCGGAAGCGGGTCTTCACCTTGGTGCCGAAATAGGCCGAGAAGAACTCCTCCAGCACCCATTTCAGGTTCGCCATCGAGATGTCGCGGTCGATGGCCAGCCCCTCGACCTGGTGGAACATCGGCGTGTGGGTCTGGTCGTAATCCGCGCGGTAGACGCGGCCCGGCGCGATCACGCGGACAGGGGCGCCATGCGCCTCCATGTAGCGGATCTGCACCGGCGAGGTATGGGTGCGCAGCACGTGGGGCGGGCGGTTATCGCCCTCGGCGCGGTGGGTGTAGAACGTGTCCATCTCGGCCCGCGCGGGGTGGTGGCCGGGGATGTTCAGCGCGTCGAAATTGTACCAGTCGGTCTCGATCTGCGGGCCCTCGGCCACGGCAAAGCCCATGTCGGCGAAGATCGCCGTGACCTCCTCCGTCACCTGGCTGACCGGGTGGATCGTGCCCGCGCGGCGGTGGCGGGCCGGCAGCGTCACGTCCAGCCATTCCGCGCGCAGCCGTTCATCCAGCGCCGCATCCGCCAAAGCGGCCTTCTTCGCCGCCAGCGCCGAATTCACCTCATCCTTCAGCGCGTTCAGCGCGGGGCCTGCGACCTGCCGTTCCTCGGGCGACATGCCGCCCAGCTCGCGCATCTTCAGGCTGATCTCGCCCTTCTTGCCCAGCGCCGCGACGCGCAGCTCTTCCAGCGCGGCCTCGTCCGTCGCCGCCCCGATGCGCCCCAGCCAGTCCGATTTCAGCCCATCAAGGTCCATGATCCCGCGCCTTCCGCCCGTCCAAATCCGCGCCCTGACCTATCACCAAAGCCCCGGATTGCAAGCGGCAGGCGCTTACCTGCCGTCCTTGCCCGCAAAGGCCGACTTGCGCCCCCGGATCTCCAGCGCGCGGCGCGAGAGCTGCACCTTGCCGTTCTGCGCGTAGACGGTGGCGGGCGGCTCGGCCTTCACCCGTTTCTCGGCGACCGTGATCGAGTCGTAGAACCGCACCGAATGCAGCTCCCGTGCGATCGGGTCGAAGGGGAACATCGCGTCCTGGTCGGTATACCAGCTGTGCATGCGGTCGGTCAGGCGCTTGGCATATTCGATCCAGCTTGCCTCGTTGCGGTAGCCGCCGCCGAAACCGGGCCAGTAGGAGGTGTGGCAATCCTCGACCAGGTAGAGGCCGCCGTCGGCGACATGGGGCCAGAGGTTCTCGAAACTGGCGACCTGGTGCGCGCAGACATGGCTGCCGTCATCGAGGATCACGTCGAACGGCCCGTGTTTCGCCGCCAACTCGGCGAGAAAGGCCGGATCGGCCTGGTTCCCGATCTCGACGGTCGTGCCCTCTTCGGCGAGCTTCGCGCAATCGGGGTCGATGTCGATGAAGGTCAGGCGCGATCCCTCGGCGAAGAACGCCTTCCACATCGGGATCGAGCCGCCCTTGAACACGCCGATCTCGAGGAAGGACACGGGGCGCTGCCGAAACCGGGTCAGCTCGCGCGTGTAGGTGTCGAAATACTGGGTCCACTTCGACAGGAGCCTGTCATCGGTGGTCTTGAGATACTCGGTAAAGAAATTCGACATGGCACCACCAGAACGGAAAACCCCCGCCGGACCATCGCCCGGCGGGGGTTGAAACTCAATGCCTTGCGGCTCGGCTCAGAGAGCTGCGCGCGCCTGTGCGACGATTGCGCCGAAAGCCTCGGGCTCATGCACGGCCAGATCGGCCAGAACCTTGCGGTCCACCTCGATGCCGGCCTTGGCCAGCCCGTTGATGAAGCGCGAATAGGTCATCTCGGCGTCGAAGGCGCGGACGGCGGCGTTGATCCGCTGGATCCACAGCGCGCGGAACTGGCGCTTGCGGGCCTTGCGGTCGCGGGTCGCGTACTGGTTGGCCTTGTCGACGGCCTGGGTCGCGGTGCGGAAGTTCCGCGAGCGCGCGCCATAATAGCCTTTGGCCGCGTCAAGAACCTTCTTGTGGCGGCGATGGGTGACGGTTCCACCTTTGGTGCGGGACATCTCTCAGGCCTCCTTCAACGGTCGTAGGGCATGTAGGACTTGACGATCTTCGCGTCCTGCTCCGACAGGGTCGTCGTGCCACGCGCGTTGCGGATGAACTTGTTCGTCCGCTTGATCATCCCGTGCCGTTTGCCGGCCTGTGCCGCCACCACCTTGCCGGTGCCGGTCACCTTGAAGCGCTTTTTCGCGCTCGATTTCGTCTTCATCTTCGGCATTTCCGTCTCCTGTCTCGTAGGGTCGGTTCAGGCGCGACTCGGCATGCCGTTCTGGCCGGTCGCACCGTTGGAGCGGGTCGCATACAGCCAAGCGCGCGCCCTGTCCAGCCGTCAGTTCAACACCATGGCCGCGACATGCACGAAGGCGTCGGGAATATCCCGTAAGCTCAGGCCGTCGGGCCCGAGCGCAAGGTGGACGTATCCCAGCAGCCCGAGCCCGATCACAAGCGAGGTCATGGCGACCCAGGGCCAGCTGCGTTCCGCCCAGCCCGCCACCACCGATGGACCGGCGAAGGTCACGACCAGCGTCGCAATGACGATCAGGATATCGGGGTCGACTGGCATCACGGGCAACAGGTTCACTCTGACTGCGTCGCAGAGTGCCACGGCCCGCCGCGCGGCGAAAGCCCGGCCTTACATCAGCGGTGCGGCCAGGGTCACCACGCGCAGGTGATCGCCGGGCGACGAGCCCGCCCAATCGACCCAGAGGCGGCGCGGCGCGTCCGGGTCGATCCAGGCCCGGTCCCCGTCCTCCAGCCCGCGCATCGCGTGGCCCAGCCAAAGTGTTTCGACCCCAGACAGCGCATCGGTCGCAGCCAGCGTCGCGGGCGAGGTGGCCACCCCGAGGATGGCCGCGTCGAACAGCACCCACCCCCGCTGCCGCCCGCCGGTGCCGTCGAAGATCACCGAATGCAGCGCCACCATCGTCCCCGCCGGGATCGGCGCGCCGATCTCGAGCACAAGCGCGGCGGGCAGCGCCACGCCCTGCGCCTCGTCGAAGGCGATCAGGTCGGGGGTGTCGAAGATGTCCTCACCCACGGCAAGCGGTGGTTCGGGCAGGTGGATGAACCGTCCTGCCCCGTCCTGCACCGTGATCGTCCCGTCAAGGATGCCGGCCGCCGCCGGCGCAGAGGCGAACGCCGCCAGCGCCAGCGCGCGGATCATTCCGGGTCGGTCGCGTAGATCAGCCGTTCGGCGCAGGGTGCCACGCGCAGGATGTTGGTCGAGCCCTGCACGTTGAACGGCACGCCCGCGGTCACGATGATCTGGTCCTCTTCGGTCGCATAGCCGCCGTCGCGCGCGGTGCGCGCCGCCGAGACGACAGCGCCCTTGAACCGCGTCAGCTCACCGGTGATGTAGCAGTGGCAGCCCCAGGTCAGGCACATCCGCCGCGCCACGCCGACCTGCGGCGTCAGCGCAAGGATCGGCACCCGCGGACGCTCGCGTGCGACCAGCGCCGCGGTGGTGCCCGATTGCGTGAAACAGCAGATCGCCTTGATGTCGACCGTCTCGGCGATCTCGCGCGCCGCGGCGACGATGGCATCCGCCGTGGTCGAGCGCGCCACGGTGCGCGAGGCGACCATGATGTCACGGAAATTGCCGTCGTTCTCGACCTCCAGCGCGACGTTGTGCATCGTCCGCACCGCCTCGACCGGGTAGGAGCCGGCAGCCGATTCCGCGCTCAGCATCACCGCATCGGCCCCTTCGTAAAGCGCGGTCGCCACGTCCGACACCTCGGCCCGCGTCGGCATCGGGCTTTCGATCATCGACTCGAGCATCTGGGTGGCCACGATCACCGGCTTGGCCGCGGCGCGGCACTTGCGCACCAGCCGCTTCTGGATCGGCGGCACGTTCTGAACCGGCAGCTCCACGCCCAGATCGCCCCGCGCCACCATGATCCCGTCGGAGGCCGCGAGGATCTCGTCGAAGGCGGTGACGGCGGCGGGCTTCTCGATCTTCGACAGGATCGCGGCGCGGCCCTTGGCCAGCTCGCGCGCCTCGGCCACGTCGGCGGCGCGCTGCACGAAGCTCAGCGCCAGCCAGTCGACGCCAAGCGCGCAGACGAACTCGAGGTCAGCGCGGTCTTTCTCCGACAGCGCCGCCAGCGGCAGCACCACGTCGGGCACGTTCACGCCCTTGCGGTTCGAGACGGGGCCGCCCGCGATGACGGTGCAATCCGCGAAATCCGGCCCGCAGTCATCGACGCGCAGCCGCACCTTGCCGTCGTTGACCAGCAGGCGCGCGCCCGGCTCCAGCGCCGCGAAAATCTCGGGGTGCGGCAGCTGAACGCGCTTCTCGGTGCCCGGCGTCTCGTCGAGGTCGAAGCGGAAGGACGCGCCGTTGCGCAGGACATGCCCCTCGTCCTCGGCAAAGACCCCGCAGCGCAGCTTGGGCCCCTGCAGGTCGGCAAGGATCGCGATGGGCCGGCCGACGGCCTTCTCGACCTTGCGGATGGCGGCATGGCGCCCCCGGATCTCTTCATGGCTGCCATGGGACATGTTGAGCCGGAAGACATCCGCACCCGCTTCGTAGAGCTTGCGGATCATCCCCTCCCCGTCCGAGGCAGGCCCAAGCGTGGCCACGATCTTCACGTTGCGGTCGCGTTTCATCGGTCATTCCCCCGTCATGCCGCCGCGGGCGGGCGCTGTTAGCGCAAACAGTCCTGTTGTTACGGCTCTATGGCGCAATTCCATGGACCAAACAACAGGCAAGCCGGGGCGGTTCTGGCCATTCCCCGCGAAAGCGCCTATCTCGGCCCGCGTCTTGGGCGAAAGGCGTGACGCGACGATGACAGCACCCTACCACATCGAAGGCGAAGACCGGCAGGGGCGCTGGGTGGTGACCTGCGACCATGCCTCGAACCGTGTGCCGCCGGAGGTGGCGGGCGGCGACCTGGGCTTGCCGCCCGAGGACATGGCGCGCCACATCGCCTATGACGTGGGGGCCGCAGGCGTGGCCCGCGCGCTGGCCGAGGCGCTTGCCTCGCCCGTCATCCTGTCGGATTTCTCGCGCCTCGTGATCGACCCGAACCGGGGCGAGGATGACCCGACGCTTCTCATGAAGATCTATGACGGCTCGATCATCCCCGCGAACCGCCACGCCGACGCGGCCGAGGTCGCGCGCCGCCTCGACCTGTTCCACCGCCCCTATCACCGCGGGATCGAACGCCTGATCGCCAGCCGCAGAGCGCCCGTGATCGTCGCCGTCCACTCCTTCACCCCGCAATTCGTCGGCCGCCCGCCGCGGCCCTGGCATGTGGGGGTGCTATACGCGGGCGACACGCGGCTGGCCTATCCGCTGATCGCGCGGCTGAATGCCGAACCGGACCTGTGTGTCGGCGACAACCAGCCCTATTCCGGCCACCTGCCCGGCGATGCGCTGGACCGGCACGGGGTGCAACCCGGCCTGCCTCATGTTCTGGTCGAGGTGCGCAACGACCTGATCAAAACGCCCGAGGCGCAGCGCGCATGGGGCAATCGCCTTGCGCCGATGCTTGACGCGGCGCTGAAGAATGCCGAGGTCTGACAAAACCGCCGGAGGAGTGACCATGGACGACCAGACCAAGCTCGAACTGGAGGCCGCCGCCTTCCGCCGCCTCGTGCGGCATTTCGACGAACGCACGGATGTGCAGAACATCGACCTGATGAACCTCGCGGGCTTCTGCCGGAACTGCCTGTCGCGCTGGTATCAGGAGGCCGCCGCCGAGCGCGGCATCGAGATGGACAAGGAGGCCGCGCGCGAAGTGGTCTACGGCATGCCCTACGAGGAGTGGAAGGCGAAGCACCAGACCGAGGCGTCCGACGCGCAAAAGGCTGCCTTCGACAAGTCGAACCCCGGCCATTGACGCAAGCCGCCGACCCCAACCCGGCCTTCGACTACAGGCCACCCGATCTGCCGCTCGACATAATCCATGCCGACGACGAGATCGTCGTGGTCAACAAGCCCTCGGGCCTGCTGTCGGTGCCGGGCCGGGGCGAACACCTGTCCGATTGCCTGATGTCCCGCATCAAGGCCGCCTTTCCAACGGCGCTTCTGGTGCATCGGCTCGACATGGACACCTCGGGCGTCATGGTCTTCGCCCTGACGCCCCATGCCCAGCGCCACCTCGGGCTGCAATTCGAGAAACGGCAGACGAAAAAGACCTATGTCGCGCGCGTCTGGGGCGAGATGGCCGAGGCCACGGGCCATGTCGACCTGCCGCTCTGCGTCGACTGGCCGAACCGCCCGCGCCAGCATGTCGACCGGGAGAACGGCAAGCCCGCCCAGACCGACTGGCGCCGCGTCAGGATCGAGGACGGCACCACCCGCGTGCGCCTGATGCCGAAGACGGGGCGCTCACACCAGTTGCGCGTCCACATGAAGGAGATCGGCCACCCGATCCTTGGTGATCCCTTCTACGCCGAAGGGCCTGCACGCGATTTTCCGCGGCTGATGCTGCATTCCGAAAGCCTCAAGCTGAGGCACCCGAACGGCGGCGCGGGAATGCTGTTTCGGGCACCGGCGCCGTTCTGATCGCGGCGGCATGGGCCGCCAGCCAGAGCGCATCCAGATCGGCAAGGGCTGTGGCGTCGAAACGGTCCTCCACCTCCCAATACCGCCCCGACGGCACCATGTAGCCCAACGCCGCCTCGCGTGCCTGCGCGGCGGCAAGGCTCTCGGGCTCCGGCAGGACCGGGACGGCCAGCCCGAGCATGTCCCGCTCGGCACGCGGAAACACCAGCCGGCTGTCCTGCGACGACAGGTTCACGCAGGCGCAACCCTGTTCGGCGGCCAGAAGTTGCAGCCGCGCGGCCTTGGCCTCGAGGCTTTGCAGCGTGATGTCGGGGCGCAGCGGGTCCGCCGTGCCGGTGCCGTAGAAATGCGTGCGCCCGGTCGCGGCATAGACCATGTCGCAGCCGAAGAACGCCATCACCCGCGGCTTCAGCGCGCCCAGAGCCCAATAACCCGCGGTAAAGGCCATGGTGCCACCGGCGTAGACGAAGCCGCCATAGGCGTTCTGCACCGGCACGTAATCGCGCGCCTCGACCCGGCGTTGCCCTTTCAGAAGCCCCGGCGGGCGGTGTTCGGGCGGGAAATCCTCGGGGTGGATCGACACGTCCCAATCGGGGCGCAACCGCCACGCGTTGTTGATCGCCACGATCTGATCGAAACCGGACCGGTCCCAACTCTTTACCGCCACCGCAGCCGGTCCGCTGCCGAGGATCAAGACAACCGGGCCCATGCCGCGCTTCCTTCTGCCATCTGCGGCGGAGATAGGCGGCTTGCGCGACAGGACCACGACAAACTTCCGCGGCGCAGCGAAACCGCGCCGCGGATGTCATCGGGCGTGAGGGACCGGGATCACTCCCAGTCGCTGACGGCCTTCACCTCGAGGAACTCGTGGATGCCCCAGACCCCGCCTTCGCGGCCGCTGCCCGATTGCTTCATCCCGCCAAAGGGCGAGCCCTTGCCGAAGCCCTTGCCGTTGCACTCCACCATGCCCGAGCGCAGCTGCCGCGCCACGCGGCGCAGGCGGTCCTTGTCGGTGGTCTGGATGTAGTTGGTCAGGCCGTATTCCGTGTCATTGGCCATGCGCACGGCCTCGTCCTCGGTGTCGAAGGGGATGATCGACAGGACCGGGCCGAAGATCTCCTCGCGGTAGATCGTCATGTCGGGCGTCACGTCGGCAAAGACCGTGGGCCGCACGAAGAAACCGCGGTTCAGGTGGCCGGGCCGCCCGGTGCCGCCCGCGACCAGCCGCGCGCCCTCGTCGATGCCGGTCTGGATCAGCGCCTGGATCTTGTCGAACTGCACCTCGGACACGACCGGCCCGATCCCGCGGCCTTCCTGGCTGGCAGGGATGACCGGCGTTTCCTCGGCCACGCGCGCGGCGATCTCGACCGCGTCCTCGTAACGCTCGCGGCTCACCAGCATCCGCGTCGGCGCGTTGCAGGACTGGCCCGAGTTGTTGAAGCAGCGCATCGCGCCGCGCTTCACCGCCTTTTCGTCGGCATCGGCGAAAATGATGTTCGCGCCCTTGCCCCCCAGCTCGAGGCTCACGCGCTTGATCGTGTCGGCCGCGGCTTTGGAGATCAGCCGCCCGGCCCGCGTGGAGCCGGTGAAGCTGACCATGTCGACATGCGGGTGCGCGCTCAGCGTGCTGCCCACGCCCGGCCCGTCCCCGTTCACCAGGTTGAACACGCCGGGCGGCAGACCCGCGGCATCCACGATCTCGGCAAAGACCAGCCCCGACAGCGGCGCGACCTCGGAGGGTTTCAGGATCATGGTGCAGCCCGCCAGCAGCGCCGGCGCGACCTTGAGCGCGATCTGGTTCATCGGCCAGTTCCACGGCGTGATCAGCGCGCAGACCCCGATGGGTTCGTGAAAGATGCGCTCGCCCGGCGCATGCGGCCCGAGGGGGCGGTCCCACTCCATCTGCTTCGCCGCGTCGATGAACCCCTCGAAATGCCAGTCGCCCGAGGTGACCTGTTGCTGGCGCGACCAGTCGATCGGCGCCCCCATCTCGCGGCTGATCGCCTGCGCCATGTCCTCGGCGCGGGCCTTGTAGGCCTCGAGCAGCCGCTCCAGCGCCGCGATGCGCTCGGACACCGGCGTGGCGGCCCAGCCAGGGAAGGCGGCATTGGCGGCCGCGACCGCGGCCTCGGTATCCTCGGGCTCACCCAGCGAGATCGTGGCGCAGACCTCCTCGGTCGAGGGGTCGATGACGGGGAAGTCACGCGGCCGGATCGGTGCGACCCACTGCCCGTTGATGTAGAAATCGGTTGTCTTGGCCATGGTCGTCTCCCTTGGTTCGGGCCGAGCCTGTCATCCCCCGCCGCGGGCTTCAAGGCGGGGGCGCGACGGCACACGGGCCGGAAACGACCGTTCCGCCACGACGCCCGCGCGGGAACGGCCGGTTGCGATGCCGCGGCGCGGCAGAATGCCCCGACTTTTCCGGGCAACGACGGGGCCCGCCCCCGTGAACCCGCCAAGCCGAGCGACTACCTGTTGATTGACCAAGCAAACCCAGAAGGAGCCTCGCACATGGCGCTGCGCATCAACGACACCCTCCCGAACCTGACCGTCCAGACCGACCAGGGCAGTTTCGCATTGCATGACTTCATCGGCGATAGCTGGATGATCCTGTTCTCGCACCCCAAGGATTTCACGCCGGTCTGCACCACGGAATTCGGCGCGGTCGCCCAGCTGGCCGAGGAATGGGAAAAGCGAAACACCAAGGTGATCGGCCTGTCGGTCGACGGCGTGGACGAGCATGTCCAGTGGAAGGCCGACATCGAAAGCTTTGCCGGCGCCAAGGCCGGTTTCCCGATCATCGCCGACAAGGACCTGACGGTGTCCAAGGCCTTCGACATGCTGCCGGCCGATGCCTACCTGCCGGACGGGCGCACGGCTGCCGACAGCGCCTCGGTTCGCGTGGTCTTCATCGTCTCGCCCGACAAGAAGGTGCAACTGATGATGACCTACCCGATGTCGGTGGGTCGCAACTTCGCCGAGGTGCTGCGCGCCCTCGACGCGCTGCAGGCGACCTACCGGACGCCCATCGCCACGCCCGCCAACTGGGTCCACGGGCAGGACGTCATCGTCGCCCTGTCGCTCGACGACGCTGCCGCAAGGGAAAAATTCGGCGAGATCGACGCCAAGCTGCCCTACCTGCGCACCACGAAGATGCCCGCCTGATCGAAAAGGGGCCCGAAACGCGAAAGCCCCGGCGAGCTGCCGGGGCTTTTTCATGTCGGCGACCGGCCGCTCACACCGGGTAGAGATGCGCGGTCGATCCGACCTCGACCTGGTCATAGAGGTCGATCACATGCGCATTCACCATCCGCACGCACCCCGAAGAGGCCGAGGTGCCGATCGACCAGGGCTGCGGCGTGCCGTGGATGCGCAGGTAGGTGTCGCGGCTGCCGGTGTAGAGGTAGAAGGCCCGCGCACCCAAGGGGTTCTCCGGCCCGCCCGGCACGCCATCGGCGAACTGGCCATAGACCTCCGGCTCGCGCGCGATCATGCTCGCGGTCGGCGTCCAGGACGGCCATTCCGCCTTGCGCCCGATGCGGAACACGCCCGGCTGATACAGGCCCGGCCGCCCGATGGCCACGCCGTAGCGCATCGCGGTGCCATCGGTGCCGATGTGATAGAGATACCGCGCCGTGGCATCGACATGGATGTCGCCCGGCGCCAGGCCCGCGCGATGCTGCACCCGCGTCGGCATGAACCGCGGATGCAGACCCCAGGGGTTGTTGGCGTTCGGATCGGGATCGGGGCGCGTGACCTGCGCGTCGAAGCCGACGGAATCCTGCGCAAGGCCGGGTGCCGCGATGGCGCCGGAAAACAGGGCGGCGCTCGTGATGATGAAATGGCGGCGGGTCAGCATCGGGGCGCCCCTCCCTTGTTCGTCCTGGAGAATCGGTTGTCACACTGTCCCGTGTTATCGTGGGTGCGGGGGCCTGTGGACAAGCCCAAAGACCCTCACGATTGGGTCAACATATCCAAATCACAGCCGGAACTCCGCCCCGCCCATCGGAACAGCCTGCACCTTTCGCATGGTTTTTCATATCGGCGCAGCCGCGCCGCCACGCGTCACAAAACCGTAACCGCCCCTTCGTAAGCCGCGCTCACCCAGCATCGTGTTTGCAGCCAGGGAGGCTCATTCCATGAAAGATATCGACCTCAACAAGATCAGTGCCGACGAGTGGGACGAGATGAACTTCCCCCGCCCCGAGGTGCAGGAGTTCGACCGCGTGGTCGAGCGCGCGATCTCGCGCCGCGGGTTCCTCGGCGGTGTGCTCGCCTTCGGATCGGGTGCCGCCGTCATGGGCACCGGCCTTCTGAAGGGCACCACCGCGATGGCGCAGCCCGCCTCGCGCTTCCCCTTCACGCCCATCGCCGCCCAGACCGACAACACCATCCATGTCCCCGAGGGCTACACCTGGGACGTGCTGGTGCGCTGGGGTGACGCGCTCTTCTCGGATGCCGAGGGCGCCTTCGACCCGCAGGCGGGCGTGTCGGTCGAGATGTCCGACCGCGTCTTCGGCGAGAACACCGACGGGATGGAGCTGTTCAACGTCGACGGCCGCGAGGTCATCGTGATCAACAGCGAATACACCAACCGCCCCGTCAACCTGCCCCACGCCCCCGAAGGCGTGCCCACGGGCCTCGACGACGTGCGCATCCTGCAGAACTTCCAGGGCGTCAGCGTCATGGAAATCGCCGAAGGCGAGAACGGCTGGTCGGTCGTCGTCGACAGCCCCTTCAACCGCCGCATCCACCACAACACGCCGATGACCTTCGACGGCCCCGCCGCTGGGCATGACCTGCTCAAGACCGAGGCAGACCCGACCGGCATGGCCTCGCTCGGCACCTTCAACAACTGCGGCTCGGGCCGGACGCCCTGGGGCACCTACCTGACCTGCGAAGAGAACTTCAACGGCTACTTCGGCGCCAATGGCGACCTGCCCGGCGGCATGGTCGGCGACGGCTTCCGCCGTTACGGCATCGGCGCGGACGGCTGGGGCTACGACTACCACAAGTGGGACGCCCGCTTCGACGTGTCGGCCAACCCCAACGAACCGCACCGCGCGGGCTACATCGTGGAAATCGACCCCGCGAACCCCGAGAGCACTCCGGTCAAGCACACCGCGCTCGGCCGCTTCAAGCACGAGAACGCCGCCTATGGCATCGCCGCCGATGGCCGCGTCGCCGTCTACATGGGCGACGACGAGCGGGGCGAGTTCATGTATCGCTGGCTCAGCCGTGACGTCTATGTCCCCGGCGAAGACACCTCGACCCTGCTCTCCGAAGGCACGCTGTCGGTCGCCGTCTTCGAAGACGACATGTCGGGCCGCTGGGTTCCGCTGACGCCCGCCACCACCGGCATGGATGCCGCCCATATCGCCGTCTTCACCCGCATGGCCGCATCCCGTGTGGGCGCGACGACGATGGACCGCCCCGAGTGGATCGCCGTTCACCCCAACGCCGCCGAGGCCTATTGCTGCCTCACCAACAACTCGCGCCGCGGCGTTCTGAACGACGACGGCACGGTGCGCACCAACGCGGGCGGCGATCCGATGACGGTGAACGCGGTCAACCCGCGCGACACCAACCGCTATGGCCAGATCGTGCGCTGGCGGCCCATGGGCGGCGACCACGGCGCCGATACCTTCGCCTGGGATCTCTACGTCATGGCGGGCAACCCCACCGTGGCCGAGGGCCCGAACGCAGGCTCGGCCAACATCAACGCGGGCAACCTGTTCAACTCGCCCGACGGGATGGTGATCGACAGCACCGGCCTGATCTGGATCCAGACCGACGGCGACGACAGCAACGAAGGCGCGTTCGAGGGCATGGGCAACAACCAGATGCTCGCGGGCGACCCGGTCACGGGCCGCATCGAGCGCTTCCTCACGGGGCCGAACGGTTGCGAGGTCACGGGGCTCTGCTGGTCGTCCGACCGCCGCACGATGTTCGTCGGCATCCAGCACCCCGGTGACAACGGCGGCAACTGGCCCGACTTCGGCGACAGCCTGGCGCGGTCCGCCGTGATCGCCGTCAAGCGCGAGGATGGCGGGCTGGTGGGCTGACCCCTCCGCAAACTGGTAAACAGTAATCAGTGCCGCGCCCCCGGAGAAATCCGGGGGCGTTTTTTATGGAGCGGCCCGAGGGGCTTGCTGGATGGCAGATTTGAGGCCTTGTCGGACAGTCAGGCATATCGCAGCAAGCTGAAGCCTTTCGCAGATATAGCAACGTGCTACAGCCCAGAACTGACATCTGAGAGCGATGATCAATGCTGCGGGCACACTCCGAATTGCCACCATTCGGTATGAGTGCAAAAACTGGACCGGCGAATCCTGCTTCTATTCGGTATCAGCAAATGCGTTTGCAATGCCTTCGCTCCAAGCAACGAGCACCTCATGCCTGCCAGCACAATTGAGTAGATTGACGCGATCTTGTAACCAAAGTCTTTCTAAGTCACCCTGCGTGACCACCTCGAGCGGTATCGGTATCGGTGCTTCACAAGGTTGCGTAGCAATTCTTGGTGGTACGGGGATGTTCAATCCAAACACTGGCAGGCTACTGGCAGCTGCATCGGTTAACGACGGTGGATCAGAAGGGTTATTCAGAACCGTGACTGCCCACTCTCGCAATGCGGTTGTGTCTTCATCCGATGGTGCGGCAGTCAATATTGAGATTGCCAGAGGGGTGACAGATGCAGCTGTCAGTTGCCTGGTCCTTTCCGAGTTCCACATAAATAGAGCTAAGGCGACGACCAGCGGGACGAGGACAGAGCCGACAACCTTGCCCATTATTTCTGCCTTGTCCCAGTAGTCTTTTTGTTTAGTCCCTTCTGCCAATTCACAACTCCCAACTACCTTGTAGATCGTTTGCAAGCATTGTCCGAGAACCTATCATAATCTAAATGTAGGCTTCACGAAAAATTGGTTTGGGCCCTTGCGCGAGAAGTGATCCAGCATTCGCCCAGCACGCCGCTGATGCTGCATTAGCCAACGGGCATGGGTGGCAGGTGCCAACGGCAGGAAAGTCCACATACCAGCCCCCCACCCCAACCCAACCGGCAAGCACCCCCCCCAACGCAAACGGGCGCGTCCGTTTCCGAACGCGCCCGCCTGTCATGCGGCAAGTCAGAACCCGCGGATCACTCCGCGTCTTCCGCCTGCTTCTCCAGCTCCTGACCGGTCTCCTGGTCGACCATCTTCATCGCAAGGCGCACCTTGCCGCGGTCGTCGAAGCCCAGCAGCTTGACCCAGACCTCCTGACCTTCCTTCAGAACGTCCGAAGGATGGTTCAGGCGCTTGTTCTCGATCTGGGACACATGCACCAGACCGTCGCGCTTGCCGAAGAAGTTCACGAAGGCGCCGAAATCGACGATCTTCACGACCTTGCCCTTGTAGATCTTGCCTTCCTCGGGCTCGGCCACGATCGAGTAGATCATGTCATAGGCCTTCTGGATGGCTTCACCGTTCGGCGAGGCGATCTTGATGATGCCGTCGTCGTTGATGTCGACCTTGGCGCCCGAGACCTCGACGATCTCGCGGATCACCTTGCCGCCCGAGCCGATCACTTCGCGGATCTTGTCGGTCGGGATCTGCATCGTCTCGATGCGCGGCGCGTGGACCGAGAAGGCCGCGGCCGAGGTCAGCGCCTTGGCCATCTCGCCCAGGATGTGCATCCGGCCGGCCTTGGCCTGTGCCAGGGCGGCCTTCATGATCTCGGGCGTGATGCCCGCGACCTTGATGTCCATCTGCAGCGAGGTGATGCCGTTCTCGGTGCCCGCGACCTTGAAGTCCATGTCGCCGAGGTGATCCTCGTCGCCCAGGATATCGGTCAGGATGCCGTAGGAGCCGTCCTCTTCCAGCACGAGGCCCATCGCCACACCGGCGACCGGCGCCTTCAGCGGCACGCCCGCGTCCATCATCGACAGCGAGCCGCCGCAGACGGAGGCCATCGAGGAAGAGCCGTTCGATTCCGTGATCTCCGACACGACGCGGATCGTGTAGGGGAAATCGGTCGGTGCGGGCAGCACGGCCTGAAGCGCGCGCCATGCCAGCTTGCCGTGGCCGATCTCACGGCGGCCGGGCGAGCCCACGCGGCCAACCTCGCCCACCGAGTAGGGGGGGAAGTTGTAATGCAGCATGAAGTTCTGCTTGAAGGTGCCGTGCAGCGCGTCGATGAACTGCTCGTCATCGCCGGTGCCGAGCGTCGTGACCACAAGGCCCTGCGTCTCGCCACGGGTGAACAGCGCCGAGCCATGGGTCCGCGGCAGAACGCTGGTCTGGCAGTCGATCGCCCGCACCTGGTCCAGCGCGCGGCCGTCGATCCGGCGGCCGTTCTTGACCACGTCCGAGCGGAGCACCATCGACTCGAGCTTCTTCAGCGCGGAGCCGAGGTTCGCGTCTTCCAGCTGCTCTTCGGTCAGCGAGGCCTTGATCGCTTCCTTGGCGGCGGCGACGGCTGCGACGCGCTCCTGCTTGTCGGTGATGGCGTAGGCGGCGCGCATCTGCGCCTCGCCCGCGGCCTTCACGACCTCGTAGAGCGCCGAGTAATCCGGCGGCGTGAACTCGAAGGGTTCCTTGGCAGCATCCTCGGCCAGGTCGATGATCAGGTCGATCACCGGCTGGATCTGCTCATGCGCGAAGGTGACCGCGCCGAGCATCTCCTCTTCCGAAAGCTCGTAGGCTTCGGACTCGACCATCATCACCGCGTCCTTGGTGCCCGCGACCACAAGGTCGAGGCGCTGGTCGGGTTTGTTGCGCAGGTCGTGCATGTCGTCGACCGCCGGGTTCAGGACGTATTCGCCATCCTCGAAGCCCACGCGGCAGCCCGCGATCGGCCCCATGAAGGGCGCGCCCGAGATGGTCAGCGCCGCCGAGGCCGCGATCATCGCCACGATGTCGGGATCGTTGACAAGGTCATGCGACAGCACGGTGCACATCACCAGCACTTCGTTCTTGAAGCCCGGCACGAACAGCGGGCGGATCGGCCGGTCGATCAGGCGCGCGGTCAGCGTCTCCTTCTCGGTCGGACGCGCCTCGCGCTTGAAGAAGCCGCCGGGCACCTTGCCCGCGGCATAGTATTTTTCCTGGTAGTGGACCGTCAGCGGGAAGAAATCCTGCCCCGGCTTCGGTTCCTTGGCAAAGGTCACGTTGGCCATGACGCTGGTTTCGCCCAGCGTGGCGATGACCGAGCCGTCAGCCTGGCGGGCGACACGCCCGGTTTCCAGCGTGAGCGTCTCTTCGCCCCACTGCATCTCTTTCTTGGTGATATTGAACATCTATCGTTTCCTATCGGGCAGCCCTCCCGGCCCCTGCCGGGTCTGCCGTGTATATGGCGGCCCCATTGCCGCCGACCCCTGTCCTTCGCACAACGCCGGGGTCGAAGCGTTACGTCTCAGATGGGTCGCGCGATACACGAGTTTCCACTGTTTGGAAAGAAGGCAAGTCGCGCCCTGCGTGTGCGCGCCGGGGGCCGCGCGTCCGCCCCGGATGCGAAAAGGCCGCCCGGGATACCCCGCGCGGCCGATCCTTGCACTGCAATGAAGGCGGGTCGCCTCAGCGGCGGATGCCCAGGCGGCCGATCAGGTCCGTGTACCGGCCCTCGTCCTTCGCCTTGAGGTAGTCCAGCAGCTTCCTGCGCTGTGCGACCATCATCAGAAGGCCACGGCGCGAGTGGTTGTCCTTCTTGTGGGTCTTGAAGTGCTCGGTCAGCGTGGCGATGCGGCTCGTGAGGATCGCAACCTGGACTTCCGGCGAACCGGTGTCGCCTTCCTTGGTTGCGAATTCCTTCATCAGGCGCTGTTTTTCTTCGACGGTGATCGACATCGGGGTCTCCTTTTCGGGTGATGGCACAAGCCGGGATGTCGTCCAGCAGGGCCCATGGAGGGGATGCGCCACCTTCGGCGCGGATGCGGGCGTATAGGCCCCTTCGACCGGTTTGAAAAGAGCCATGGCCGCAGATCCCGCCCCCGCAGCGCCCCGAGCGGCCCCGAAACGCCCCATCGCGGCGCATTCGACGCAGGTTCGATACGTTTTCGACGGATCTTCCGGCCGGATCTTCAGGTTTTCTAAGTTTCGAAGGATAAGGTGGCACGGGGGCGGCCGCTTGCGATTCGCTTGTCCCCGGTCCGCATCGCGCCCTCCGTGGCCCGGTGCCTTCGTCAGAAGACGATCCCTGCCGCGCAGAACGCGCAGAGATGTCACGACGAAGAGCACGAGGGGCGCGTCATGTTTGCGCTAGGTGGAATTCTCCTTTTGATGGCGATCGGCTTCGCGGCCAGCGGCATGGTGACCGACGGCGGCGGCGACACGCCCGAGCCCGAGGGCGGCGGTGCGGATGACGGGACACATGCGCCCGACGACCCGGACGGCCACGGCCGGATCGAGGGGTCGGCCCTGGCCGACCTGCTCTTCGGCACGGAAGACGCCGACACCCTCGCCGCGGGCGCGGGCGACGACACGCTCCACGGCGACGCGGGCGACGACAGCCTCATGGGCGAGGCGGGCGCAGACAGCCTGGACGGCGGCGCCGGGGCCGACACGCTCGACGGCGGGGACGGAGACGACATCCTGCGCCTCACGCCTGACGACCGGGTGACCGGCGGCGCGGGGGCGGATGTCTTCCGCCTTGACGGCACGCCCGACGCCTCGGGCAGCCCACCGGTCGTCACCGATTTCGAGCCGGGCGTCGATCACCTCGTGATCGAGATCGACGGCACCACGGAACCGCCCCGGATCGGCATCGACAGCACCTCGCACGAGGGGATGACCCTCGTCAGCGCCGATGGCGTCGCCGTGGCGATGCTTCAGGGCACCGAGGCCCTGTCGCTCACCGACATCCTTCTCGACACGGGCGAGGCCCTTGTCCCCGCCACGGCTGACGCCACCGCCGACGCCACCACCGCCGAGGACGAGGCGGAGGACGGGACCAGGGACGCGGATGGCACGGGCGCGGATGGCACCGACGCGGATGGCACCGACGCGGAAAAGACACCCGAGGCCCAGGTCGCCCCCACGCCACCGCCCGACGAACCGACGCCCCCCGCCGATCCAGCAGACCCGGCGGAGCCGGACGGCCCCACGGACCCGCAATCCGATCCGATGCTCGACGGCGGCACCCCCGACGATCTGCTCCGCGCCCGCGTCGAGATGGCCGACCAGCTCGGCCCGGTCACCGAGGATGCCCTCACCGGCGGCTTCGGCGACGACACCCTGACCGGCGGCGCGGGCCAGGACGCGCTCTTCGGCAACGAAGGCAACGACAGCCTTTCCGGCGAAGCCGGGGCCGACGAGATCTACGGCGACACGGGCGACGACACGCTCGCGGGCGGCGACGGCAGCGATTTCCTGTCCGGCGGCGACGGCAACGACGCGCTCGACGGCGGCGACGGGGGCGACATGCTCTTCGGCGGCGACGGCGACGATGCCCTTGCGGGCGGCGCGGGCGACGATCGCCTGCAGGGCGGCTTCGGCGCCGACACGCTTTCGGGCGGCGCGGGCAACGACACGCTGGACGGCACCTTCGGCACCGACGGCGCGACCGGCCCCCGTGACACCGACACGGGCGATAAGCTGGACGGCGGCGCGGGCGATGACGCGATCCTGATCGGCGCGGGCGACACCGCCACCGGCGGCGAAGGGGCCGACAGCTTCCTCGTCGGCAGCCACCTCGAGACCGGCACGGAGGGCGACGGACCTGCAACCGCCCCGGTCGGACAGGTCACCGATTTCGACCCGACGCAAGACCGGATCGAGGTGCTCTACAACCCCGAGGCCGACCCCGAGCCGCGGATCACGGTCGAGGATTTCGCCGATGGCACCGGCGCGCATATCCTGTTCGACGGGCAGGTCATCCTCGACGTGACCGGCGGCCAGGGCCTCGACCCCGCGGCGATCACGCTGCGCGCGGTGACCGTCGCCCCGGCGCCGGACCCGGCCTAGTCGGCCCCCAGCGGCACAGGCTCCCACGGCCGCGGCTGCACGTGATAACCGATGTAGAGCGGGTGCTTGGGATGCCCCGCCTTGCTCAACCCGAGGTGAAACAGCGGCACGTCCAACCCGCGCAGCATCGCCTCGACCTGCGCCCCCCGGCCAAGATGGGCCCCGTGGGTGCCCCAGGCGCAGATCACCTGGTCGGCCCAGCCCGGCGCGGCAAGGATCGCCGCGTCGTTCAGCGGCCCCACCGGATCGGCCGCCGCGCGCATGTCGCGCGGATCGGTCGCGCGCCAGGCAAAGATGTTGAGCACCCGGAACGCGCCGAACCCCAAGGCCCGCGCGCGCCGCTCGCAACGCTCGACGGTGGGATCGTTCTGCAGCTCGGTCGCGGTCGAAGGGTTGAGCATGACGAAGGCCGCGCGCCGCCCCTCCGGCTCCCAGACCCGCGTGAGCGTGTAGCGATAGGCCTCGCAGTCGGAATACTCGGCCACCGAGGCGGCATCGCCCTTCTGGTGGTGTCGCGTGATCATCGCCGCCTCATGTCACCGCAGGCCGCCGCCATCCCCTGCGCCGGGGCCGTCACAGGTTGAACACCCGGTCCGGGTGCAGCTCGCCCGCGCGGTAGCGCCCCACCGCCACCGGCACCCCGTCCGCCGAGGCCCAGGCCAGGTCGCCATACTCCACCGCGCCCGGAAGCACCTGGCCGGGATTGCCGTTGCGCAGCCGCGCGGCCCCCACCTCGGTCGTCTTCAGCTCGGGCAGGTCCGACAGCCCCAGCGCGACAGGGCGCAGAAGCGCGTCGATCTCGGGCGTCTTCGCCAGCGCCTCGATCCGGTCCATCGTCACCGCCTCTTCGATGTCGAAGGGCCCGACCCAGGTCCGCCGCAGCCGCAGCACATGACCCAGACAACCCAGCACCGCGCCCAGATCGCGCGCGATGGCGCGCACATAGCCGCCCGAGCCGCAGACGAAATGCAGCTCGGCATGGTCGGCGTCGGGCACCGCCACCAGTTCCAGCGTGTCGACATGCAGATCGCGCGCGGCCAGCTCCATCACCTCGCCCTCGCGGGCAAGGTCATAGGCGCGTTCGCCGTCCACCTTCACCGCCGAGAATTGCGGCGGCACCTGCCGGATATCGCCGATGAATCGCGGCAGGGCGGCGCGGATGGCGGCCTCGTCCGGGCGCGTGTCCGAGGTCTCGAGAACCTCGCCCTCGGCATCGTCGGTGGTGGTCGAAGCCCCCCAGCGCGCGGTGAAATCATAGCCCTTCAGCGCATCGCCCAGGTAGGCGATGGTCTTGGTCGCCTCGCCCAGCGCCACCGGCAGCATGCCCGTGGCCTCGGGGTCGAGCGTGCCGGCATGGCCCGCCTTCTTCGCGTCGAAGGCCCAGCGCAGCTTGTTCACGACCGCGGTCGAGGTCACGCCCGCGGGCTTGTCGACCAGCACCCAGCCCGAAACGTCACGCCCCTTGCGCTTGCGCCCCATGATCCGCCCTCCGTTGGCTGCGAGACGGGCGGGCTACCCATCCGCGGGCGCGGCGTCAACCACCGTGCCGATGATCGGCCCGATCGGCAGGCCGATATCCGCGCGCCCCATGTCCGGCGCATAAAGCCGCGACACGCGCCCGTCGAAATACAGTGCCTGCGGCACGCCCAGGTGATCGCGGAAGAACCGCGCGAAATGGTGGAAGTTCACCGGCTCGTCCGAGATCACGAGGTGCAGGGTCTGCCCGCTCTCGTCAACGCCCGCACCGTTGCGGATGTTGCGGCTTGTCCCGTCCGGCAGGAACCGCGGGTGCAGCGCGCCGTCGATCACCAGCATCGGCCCCGACTGCGTCGCATCACGGCAGGCGGGCGGCGCTTCGGCGAAGGCGCGGCTTTCGACGATCCGGGCGCGGCCCTCCATCAGGCACAGCACCCCGTTCGGCAAAAGCCCGAAGTTGCCCGGCCCGTCCGAGGTGATGACCCGCATCTCCTCGACGCCGTTCTCGACGTAATGGCCCACGGGCGAGCGGTCGTCGTGGAACATGCCCGCGTTCATCGCCATGCCCAGCCGCTTGCCCGGCGGAAGCGCCGCCTCGACCCGGCCGAAACTGCCGTAGATCGCGCCCTCGGCATCGCGCAGGAACAGCCGCGTTTCCGTCTGCGCCAGGTCGATCCGGCAGGCGGTGAAGGATGCGCCATCGAACACCACCTCTTCGCAGGCCGCGGCGGCCTGTCCCGCGGACAGGGCCAGGGCAAGGACCAGCGCGCGGATCACGCTTCGCCCTCCGGCTCCCCGTCGCCGCTCTCGTCGCCGCCCTCGATGTCGCGGCGCACGTCCTCGCGCTGGAACAGCGCGCGGGTCTCGTCCATCCGGTCGAAGCTCACGTCGATGACGAAGCGCAGGTCGGGCGCGAACTTCAGCGTCATCTCGCGCATGATCAGCCGACGCAGCTCTCCGCGGTTGCGCTTCAGCGCCTGGATCGCATCCTCGCGCCCGCCGCCGCCCAGCGGCATCACGTAGACGGTGGCGATCTTCAGATCGGGCGAGGTCCGCACCTCGCCCACCGTGATCGACATGGCGTTCAACTCCGGGTCATGCACATCGCCCCGCGCCAGCACCGACGAGAGCGTGCGGCGGATCAATTCCCCCACCCTCAGCTGACGCTGCGACGGGCCTGCGCCCTCGGTATGCCTGTTCTTCGCCATGGCCCTGCCTGTCTATCCCTGCCCCCGCACTTATGGGACCAAGGGCCATCCCGCAAGCGACCGCTTTCACGCAGGGCGCGCATCCGCTATCAGCGGGGCCGGACAGACAGACGGAGCAGGGCCATGACGGACAGCATCGGCATCGCGGTGATGGGCGCCTCGGGGCGCATGGGGCAGATGCTGATCGAGACGATCACTGCCTCGGACAAGGCGCATCTCTGCGCCGTCACCGAGCGGCCCGGCCATGACTGGGTGGGCCGCGACCTCGGGCAGGCGATGGGCGGGGCCGCCACCGGCGTGCGCGTCTACGACGACCCGCTCGAGGCGATCGTGAACGCGCAAGCCATCATCGACTTCACCTCGCCCGAGGCGACGGTCGCCCACGCCCAGCTGACCGCGCAGGCGCGCACCGTCCATGTGATCGGCACCACCGGCTTCACCGAGGAGCATATCGCGGCCCTCGACGCCGCCGCGCGCCATGCCGTGATCGTTCGCGCGGGCAACATGAGCCTCGGCGTGAACCTTCTGACGCGGCTGGCGCAGGAAGTGGCCCACGCGCTCGACGCCGATTTCGACGTCGAGATCGTCGAGGCGCACCACCGCCACAAGGTCGACGCCCCCTCCGGCACCGCGCTGATGCTGGGCGAGGCCGTCGCCCGCGGCCGCGGCGTGACCCTGTCCGAGGTGACCGACAGCGGCCGCGACGGCATCACCGGCGCACGCCGCCGCGGCGACATCGGCTTTGCCGCGATCCGCGGCGGCGACGTGGTGGGCGAACATGACGTGATCTTCGCCGCCGACGGCGAGCGGATCGTTCTGCGCCACATCGCCACCGACCGGGGCATCTTCGCGCGCGGCGCGCTCAAGGCCGCGCTCTGGGGCCAGGGCCGCGACCCGGGGCATTACTCGATGATGAGCGTGCTCGGCCTCGGCTGAACGCTTGATTTGGCGCGGCCCCTGTCTACCTCACCCTGCGACAGATTGGACAGGGATGCCGCGACATGCACCGAAGAACCGCCTTCGCAACCGCGCTGGCAAGCTCCTGGCTGGCCATGATGACCGCCGCGCCCGCCCAAGCCGAGGAGTTCCGCGCCGTCCAGAGCCTCGACCGCTTCGTCGCGCTCACCAATGGCCGTGACCTCCGCCGCTTCGGCATCCGGGTGCAGGTCACGCCCGACGGCCAGATCGAGGGCCGCGCCTTCGGCAGCCCCGTCACCGGCGCATGGACATGGGACGGCGGCTATTTCTGCCGCGATCTCTACTGGGGGGGCGACGACCTCGGCTACAACTGCCAGCTCGTCGAGGAGAACGGCGACACGCTCCGCTTTACCAGCGATCGCGGTGCGGGCATCTTCGCCGATCTCACCCTGCGCTAGGCCCTACGGCAACAGCACCGTCTGGCCCGTCGTCTGCCG
Organism: Roseicyclus amphidinii; assembly: GCF_030163755.1. GTDB lineage: Bacteria > Pseudomonadota > Alphaproteobacteria > Rhodobacterales > Rhodobacteraceae > Roseicyclus > Roseicyclus amphidinii. The sequence goes on along the minus strand of NZ_JASJOE010000008.1, from coordinate 5,636 downwards.
CGCCTCAAGCGCGCGATGCGCCTCGGCCACGTCCTCCAGCGGGAAGCGCTGGTCGATGCGGATCTTCACGGCCCCCGAAGTCACCTTGTCGAACAGCTCCGCCGCCATCTGCTGACAGGTGGCGTGATCGGCGATATGGGTGAACAGCGTCGGCCGCGTGATCTTGAGCGAGCCCTTCGGCCCCAGGATGCCAAGGTTGAACGGTGGTACCGGGCCCGAGGCATTGCCGAAGGAAATCATCATCCCCAAGGGCTTCAGCGAGTTCAGCGAGCCGTCGAACGTATCCGCGCCGACGGCGTCCATCACCACGTCGACACCCTTGCCGCCCGTCAGCTCCTGCACCTTGGCGGCCCAATCCTCGGTCCGGTAGTTGATGCAGGCATCCGCCCCGTGCTCGAGCGCCAGCTGGCATTTCTCGTCCGTGCCCGCCGTGCCGATCAGGCGGATGCCCTCGCTTTTCGCCCATTGGCAAGCGATCAGGCCCACACCGCCCGCCGCCGCGTGGAACAGCACCGTGTCGCCCTTGGCGATGGGCGTGGTGCGGCGGAACAGGTATTGCACCGTCAGCCCCTTCAGCATCATCGCCGCCCCTTCCTCGAAGGAGATGCCATCGGGCAGCGGGCAGACCTGCGCGGCCTTCATCACGCGGGCCTGCGTGTAGGCTCCGGGCGGGGCCGAGGCATAGGCGGCACGGTCACCCACCTTCAGATGCGTCACACCCTCGCCCACCGCCTCGACCACGCCCGCGGCCTCCATGCCCAGCGCCTGCGGCATCTCCAGCGGATACAGCCCGGTGCGCTGGTAGACGTCGATGAAGTTCAGCCCGCAGGCCTCGTGCCGGATGCGGATCTCGCCCGGCCCCGGCTCGCCCACCTCGCGGTCCACGATGCGGAACTTCTCCGGCCCGCCCGGTTCCTCGATGATCGCCGTCTTCGCCATTCTGGCCTCCCTCAATTCCCTGCGCGCGAAGGTAACCGTCCGCGGCGCGGCGTCCAGCCTCTTTGATACGGCCCGCGCCCGTGCTACCTGCCGCGCGGACCAACGGACAGGACAGCGCACGATGGATCATTTTCTCTACCGAGGCGGCATCCTCTGTGCCGAGGACGTGTCGATCCCCGAGATCGCCGAGACGGTCGGAACCCCCTTCTATGTCTATTCCTGCGCGACGCTGACGCGGCATTACCAGCTTTTCAAGGAGGCGCTCGAGGGCATCGACAACCTCGTCTGCTTCGCCATGAAGGCGAATTCCAACCAGGCCGTCATCGCCCATCTGGCGAACCTCGGCGCGGGGATGGACGTGGTCTCGGGCGGCGAATACCTGCGCGCGAAAGCGGCGGGCGTGCCGGGCGAGCGGATCGTGTTCTCCGGCGTCGGCAAGACGCGCGAGGAGATGCGGACGGCGCTCACCGGCGGCATCCGGCAGTTCAACGTCGAAAGCGAGCCCGAGATGGTCGCGCTGTCCGAGGTCGCAACCTCCCTCGGCCTGACCGCTCCCATCACCATCCGCGTGAACCCCGACGTGGATGCAAAGACCCACGAGAAGATCGCCACCGGCAAATCCGAGAACAAGTTCGGCATCCCCATCGCCAAGGCCCCTGCCGTCTATGCCATGGCCGCCAGCCTTCCGGGGATCGAGGTGGTGGGCATCGACGTCCACATCGGCAGCCAGCTGACCGAGCTGGAGCCCTTCCGCCTCGCCTATGAAAAGGTGAAGGAGCTGACCCTCCAGCTCAGGGCCGAGGGGCACGACATCCGCCGCCTCGACCTCGGCGGGGGCCTCGGCATTCCTTACGAGCGGTCCAACACCGCCCCGCCGCTGCCCACCGAATACGGCGCCCTCATCAAGGAGGTGGTCGGCGACCTGGGTGTCGAGGTCGAGATCGAACCGGGCCGCCTGATCGCGGGCAACGCCGGTATCCTCGTGTCCTCCGTCGTCTACGTGAAAGAGGGGGAGGGGCGCGATTTCCTGATCCTCGATGCCGCGATGAACGACCTTGTCCGCCCCGCGATGTATGGCGCGTGGCACGATATCGTGCCGGTCGTGGAACCCGCGCCGGGCGTCGAACAGCGCCCCTATGACATCGTCGGCCCGGTCTGCGAGTCGGGCGACACCTTCGCCAAGCAACGCCAGATGCCCCCCCTGTCCGAGGGCGATCTGGTCGCCTTCCGCAGCGCCGGGGCCTATGGCGCGGTCATGTCCAGCGAATACAACACGCGCCCCCTGATCCCCGAGGTTCTGGTCAAGGACGATCACGTCGCCGTCATCCGGGCGCGCCCATCATTTGACGAGATCATAAACCGAGATACAGTTCCCGAGTGGGTATGACCCACGGGGCACGCCGCCCCCGAAAGGGACCATGACACGGACCTCCCCAGCCGAACGGGCGCTTGCGCGCCTGATCTGGCCCTTGCGCCTGACCCGTGCCGGCATGGTGGCCGAGCGCGCAACGCGCGCCTTCTGGCCGGTCTGGTCGCTGATCTTCGCCACCGTCGCGGCCTTCGCCTTCGGCCTGCCCGCGCAGGTGCCGCCCGTCTGGCTCTGGGCCGGGCTCGGCGTGGTCGCCCTTCTCCTGGCCGCGACCATCGCCCGCGGCGTGATGCGGTTCCGCATGCCGAGCCGGGAGGAGGCGCTGGACCGCCTCGACCGCACGCTTCCCGGCCGCCCGATCTCGACCCTGCTCGATCAGCCCGCCATCGGCGGCTCCGATCCCGCCACGCAATCCGTCTGGGCCGCCCACCTGCAGAGGATGGAGGCCCGCGCCGCCACCGCCCGCGCGCCCGAGCCGGACCTGCGCCTGTCGCGCCAGGACCCCTACGCGCTGCGCTACGTCGCGGCCACGGCGCTTGCCATGGCGCTTCTTTTCGGCACGCTCGGCCGCGTGTCCGAGGTGGGCGATGTCGTGAACCTCGGCGCAGGCCCTGCCGTCGCCTCCGGCCCCTCGTGGGAGGGGTGGGTCGAGCCGCCGCTCTACACCGGCCTGCCGTCGCTCTACCTCAACGAGATCACCGCGCCCGAGTTCGAAACCCCCGAAGGCTCGCGCATCACCTTCCGCAGCTACGGCGAGCCGGGCAGCATCTCGATCACCACCGATGTCGGCCCGATGCCGACCGAGGATGCCGACAGCTACGCCCAATCCGTCACCGTCGAGCAATCCGGCACCTTCACCGTGAACGGCCCGATGGGCCGCAGCTGGAACATCTCCGTGCGCGCGGACGCGGCCCCCGCCGTGGCTCTTGACGGCGAGGTCGAGGGCGAACCGCCCGGCCAGATGCAATTCGCATTCACCGCCACCGACGATTACGGCGTGACCTCGGGCACCGCCCATATCCGGCTCGACCCCGACCGCGCCGACCGCCGCTACGGCCTTGCCGTCGACCCCGAACCGCGCGAGGCGCTGGTCCTCGACCTGCCCATGCCCTTCCGCGGCAGCCGCGCCGAATTCACCGAGGTCCTGCTCGAGGACCTGTCGCAGCACCCCTTCGCCAACCTGCCCGTCAGCATGGTCCTCACCGTCACCGACGAGGCGGGCCAGATCGGCACCGTCAGCTACGACATCCCCCGCCTGCCCGGCCGCCGCTTCTTCGACCCGATGGCGAATGCGCTCATCGAGATGCGCCGCGACATCCTCTGGAGCCGCGAGAATGCCACCCGCGCCGCCCAGATCCTGCGCGCGATCACCTGGTCCCCCGAGGACGATCTCGACAACGGCGTCTACCTGCAGATCCGCAGCGCGATCCGGCGGCTTGAATCCGGCGTCGACAGCATCTCGACCGAAACCCGCGACCAGGTGGCCGAGATCCTCTGGAACGCCGCGTTGGAGCTCGAGGTCGGCGACCTCGACGACGCGCTCGAGCGGCTGCGCCGCGCGCAGGAGCGCCTGTCCGAGGCGATGCAGCAAGGCGCCAGCGACGAGGAAATCGCCCAGCTCATGCAGGAGCTGCGCGAGGCGATGGACGATTACATGCGCCAGCTGGCCGAGAACGCCCAGCCGGGCGAGGATCGGCCCGACGACGGCGGCGAGCGCATGGAAATGTCCATGGCCGACCTCGAGGAGATGATGCGCCGCATCGAGGAGCTGATGCAGCAAGGCCGGATGGCCGAGGCGCAGGAGATGCTGAACGCGCTCCAGCAGATGCTGGAGAACATGGAGATGACGCAGGGCGGCGAAGGCGGCGACGGGCCGCAAACCCCCGGCGAACAGGCGATGGAGGGGCTGCAGGACACGCTCCGCGACCAGCAGGATCTCAGCGACGACGCCTTCCGCGAGCTGCAGGACCGCCTCAACCCCGGCCGCCCCCAGCCCGGCCAGCAGCAGGGCCAGCAGCCCGGCCAACAGGGCCAACAGCAGGGCCAACCCGGCCAGCAGGGTCAGGGCCAACAGGGCCAGCAGCAGCCCGGCAGCGGCGGCCAGGACGGCGCGCCCGAGGGGCAGGCACAGGGCGGCGAGAACGGCGAGGGCATGTCGCTTGCCGAACGGCAGGAGGCGCTGCGCCGCCTGCTCGAGCAGCAGCAGGGCCGCCTTCCCGGCACCGGCACCGAGGCGGGCGACGAAGCGCAGCGCCAGCTCGACCGCGCCGGCCGCGCCATGGAAGAGGCCGAGGGCCTTCTGGAAGACGGCGACATCGCCGGCGCGCTCGACGCGCAATCCGAGGCGCTCGAGGCGCTGCGCGAAGGCATGAGCGAACTGGGCCGCGCACTGGCGCAGGAACAGACCGGCGAGCAGCCGGGACAAGGACAGGCCGAGGGCAACATGGCCCCCGACCGCCCGTTGCAGGACCCGCTGGGGCGGCAGGCGGGCAATTCGGGCAGCTTCGGCTCGGACGAGGCGATGGGCGACCGGCAGGAAGCCTCGCGCCGCGCGCGGGAGTTGCTGGACGAGCTGCGCCAACGCTCCGCAGAACAGGACCGCCCCGAGGTCGAACGCGACTACCTGCGCCGCCTGCTCGACCAGTTCTGAGCGGCAGGGCTCAGGGCAGGATCACGCGCCGCCCGCGGCCTCGACCAACCCGCGCGCAAGATCGTCGAGCCAGAACCGCGCGCCGTCCACCGCCGTCTCGAACCGGTCCAGCACCGGGGCGGCCTCGGGCAGATACAGGGCGATCCGCTCGGTATTGCCGTAGACACCCACCGCCCCCGCCGCCAGCGCGATGGCCAGCAGGAACCCGATCCGGGTGCCCCGCCGACGGCGCGGCGCGGTGTCGAGCGTGTCGATATCCGTGGCGTCCTGTTCGGTGCCCGACCGGTCGCGGGTGTCGCGCAGGGTCGAGTTGATCTCGTCGATATCCGGGAACAGGTCCCGCGCCGCCGGGGCCGAGGCATCGGGCGCGAAGGCGTCCTTCGCGGCGTCCAGTTCCGCGCGCCGCCGCGCCCGGTTCGCGTCATCCTGCTCTTCGGAGAGCGGCATCTCGCCCTGCGTCTCCACCGGCGCGGCCTCGGCCTGCCGCAACCGGGCCTCGCGCTCGGCCTCCTCGCGCAGGATGTCGCGCACCTCGGGGTCGATCTCGCGGCGCTGCCGCGGGGGCGGGGGCGGGGCTTCAGGCGGTGCCTCGGCCGGGGCCTGCACGGTGGGCGGCACCACGGCGGCCGCCGCCGCAACAGGGGCCGCGGATGCAGCAGGCGGCCCGGACGGCGCTGG
>NZ_JASJOE010000089.1 GCF_030163755.1 Roseicyclus amphidinii | reverse complement strand
CTGGTGGCGCGCCCGTGACTGGGTGTGCGGCTTCAACTTCCTGCCCTCGACGGCGGTGAATTTCCTCGAGATGTGGCACCGCGACAGTTTCGACGCCGCCACCATCGAGCGCGAGCTGGTGGTCGGGAAGCCAGCCGCGGGTGCCGTCTTCGGTTTCGCAATACGACCAGCCGTTGCGCTGCTCGAGGCGCGTGACGCGCTGGCCCCCGGACACGGTCAGTTCGGTGCTGTCGAAGTCTTCTGTCGCGCGGCCGTTCACCACCAGCCCCTCCGGCAGCCAGCCGCCGAGCCCTTCGGCATCGGTCGTCCAGCGCCAGCCGGGGTTGTCGGGGTCGGTGTGGTGCGTGTCGAGCGCCTGCCCCCGCGCCACCTTGAGCGCGGGGGTGTAGCTGGCGTGCCAGCCTTCGATGAGCGTCAGCCGCTCAGCTATGGATCGGCCCGTCGCCGCAGGCGAGTGCCGCTTCGCGCACCGCTTCGGAATATGTGGGGTGCGCGTGGCAGGTCAGCGCAAGATCCTGCGCAGAGGCGCCGAATTCCATGGCGACGCAGATCTCGTGGATCAGGTCGCCCGCCATCGGGCCGATGATATGCGCGCCGAGGATGCGGTCGGTCTCCTTGTCGGCGAGGATCTTGACGAAGCCGTCGGCGGCGAAATTGGCCTTGGCGCGCCCGTTGCCCATGAAGGAGAACTTGCCGGCCTTGTAGGCACGGCCCTGATTTTTCAGGGTTTCCTCGGTTTCACCGACGCTTGCGACCTCGGGGTGGGTGTAGATCACGCCGGGGATCACGCCGTAGTTCACATGGCCATGCTTGCCCGCGATGACCTCGGCCACCGCCATGCCTTCATCCTCGGCCTTGTGGGCCAGCATCGGGCCGGTGATCGCGTCGCCGATGGCGTATATGCCCTTGATATTGGTGGCATAATGGCTGTCGGTCTTGACCTGCCCGCGCTCGGTCATCTCGACGCCCAACTCCGACAGGCCGAGGCCGTCGGTGTAGGGCTTGCGCCCCGTCGCCACGAGCACGACATCGGCGTCCACGGTGTGTTCGCTGTCATCCTTGCGCAGCTTGTAGGTGACCTTGGCCTTGCTCTTGGTCGTCTCGACCGACTGCACCGCCGCGCCGAGCGTGAAGCCGAGGCCCTGCTTGGCCAGAAGCCTTTGAAATGTCTTGCAAACTTCGCCGTCCATGCCGGGGGTGACCTGGTCGAGATACTCGATGACCTGCACCTCGGTGCCGAGGCGGGCGTAGACGCTGCCCAGCTCGAGGCCGATGACGCCCGCGCCGATCACGACCATCTTCTTCGGGATCTTCGACAGGCTCAACGCGCCCTCGGAGGTGACGACGATCTTCTCGTCGATCTCGATGCCCGGCAGGGCGGAGGGCGTGGAACCCGTTGCGATGATTACATTTTTCGCCTCGTAAATCTCGTCGCCGACCTTGACCTTGCCGGCTTCGGGGATCGAGCCCCAGCCCTTGAGCCAGTCGATCTTGTTCTTCTTGAACAGGAATTCGATGCCCTTGGTGTTCTGGCCGATGACATCGTCCTTGTAGGATTGCATCTGCGTCCAGTCGACCGAGGGGGCTTTGCCCTTCAGGCCCATCTTGGCGAAATTGTGTTCCGCTTCATGGAGTTGGTGGGAGGCATGCAGCAGCGCCTTGGACGGAATGCAGCCGATGTTGAGGCAGGTGCCGCCGAGCGTCTCGCGGCCTTCCACGACGGCGGTCTTGAGGCCGAGCTGCGCGCAGCGAATGGCGCAGACATAGCCGCCGGGGCCGGAACCGATGATGATGACGTCATAGCTGGACATGGGGTCCTCCTGTCGAAATTCGGGCGTACACAGGGCGTACACACCCTGTACACACGCTGTACATACGGGATGTCACGCGCCGCCGCCGCCGAAAAGGGCGGCGAGAAGCATGACGAGCGTGGCAAACCAGCCCAGTGCCCAGACGAGGCTGCGGCCCGGCGCGAGGCCGAGGGCATAGGCGGGAACGTAGAGGATGCGCGCGACCAGGTAGGCCCAGGCGCAAGCGGCGGTCAGCGCGCTGGCGCTGCCCGAGAGGGTGACGACCATCACGGCGATCCCGAAGAGGATCAGCCCCTCGAAATGATTGTTCATCGCGCGCTGCAGACGGCCCGCGGTGCCGGTCAGCTCGACCTTTTCGTCGCGGGGGCCCATGGCGGCCTTGGACCCCGCCTGCGCGTTGCCGGCGATGGAGTAGAGGACCATCTGGGCCATCTGCAGGAGGGCGGCGAGGGTGAGGACGGTGAGTTCGGGGGTCATTCTGCTGCCAGCAATGCCTTGGCGCGGAGGATGAGATCATCGACCGGCGCGCCTGCCTCGTGCGCGGCAAGGATGTCTTGCAACGCGTTGCGATAGTCGAGGCTGTGGCGCGCGAGAACCCTGGCCAGTTCCGGATCGTCCAAGGCAGGCTTTGCGTTGGCGAAGAAGCTTGCGTCGAGTTCGGGGGCGTCGTCGATCTCGTCGGGCTGGTCCTGGGTGGCGGTCATCTTGCTTCTCTCGCGTTCGCGTTGCGCAGGGATATCACGCGGATTGTTCCCGCGCGCAGGGTATAGATCAAGACGTGGTCCCGATTGCCGATCTTTCCAAGGGCGATCATGCGGGTTTCGCCATGGTCGCGCCGCCGGTCTTCGGACTGGATGGCGGTTGCCCAGTCGAAACCGTGGACGGTCTCGAAAGCGACCCCATGCTGCTCGAGGTTGGCTGCCGCCTTGTCCTCGTCCCAGTCATAGAGCGACACGATCGGAGCCCTCGGGGGTCATGGGTTCGGTCCGGTGATGCCGGGCCGAAGCCCGGCCTGCGTGCTTGTTGCGGGGCGTGCCGGGCTGAAGCCCGGCCTACGGCGGCCGTGAGGCGGTAGGCCGGGCTTCAGCCCGGCCCCCTTGATCACAGGTCCATCAGCAACCGCCGCGGATCTTCCAGCGCCTCTTTCACGCGGACGAGGAAGGTCACCGCGCCCTTGCCGTCGACGATGCGGTGGTCGTAGCTCAGCGCCAGATACATCATCGGGCGGATGACCATCTCGCCGTTGTAGACCATCACGCGGTCCTGGATCTTGTGCATGCCGAGGATGCCCGACTGCGGCGGGTTCAGGATCGGCGAGGACATCAGCGAACCGTAGACGCCGCCGTTGGACAGGGTGAAGGTGCCACCCTGCATCTCGGCCATGGACAGCTTGCCGTCACGGGCGCGACGGCCCTTTTCGCCGATCTCCTTCTCGATCTCGGCGAAGCTTTTCAGGTGAACGTCGCGGATCACCGGCACGACGAGGCCCTGCGGGGTGCCGGCCGCCACGCCCATGTGGACGTAGTTCTTGTAGACGATCTCGGTTCCGTCGATCTCGGCGTTGACCTCGGGGACTTCCTGCAGGGCGTGGACGCAGGCCTTGGTGAAGAAGGACATGAAGCCCATGCGCACGCCGTGCTTCTTCTCGAAGGCGTCCTTGTACTCGTTGCGGATGTCCATGATCGCGCCCATGTCGACCTCGTTGTAGGTCGTCAGGATCGCGGCGGTGTTCTGCGCGTCCTTGAGGCGGCGGGCGATGGTCTGGCGCAGGCGGGTCATCTTGACCCGTTCCTCGCGCGCGGCATCCTCGGCCGGGCTGGGCGCGCGGGGCGCTTGCGCGGCGGGCGCGGGGGCAGAGGCCACGGGCGCGGGCGCGGGGGCGGAGGCGGCTTTCATCACGTCTTCCTTCATGATGCGGCCGTCACGGCCGGTGCCTTTGACCTGATCGGCGCTGAGGCCCTTTTCGGCCATCAGCTTTTCGGCGGAGGGGGCGTTGGCCACGTCCTTGCCGCCCGCGGCAGCGGCGGGGGCTGCTTCGGGGGCCGCTGCCGGAGCGGGGGCGGCACCGGCGGATCCGCCCGAGATGACGGCGAGCTTGCCGTTCGCCTGAACGGTGTCGCCTTCCTTGGCGACGATCTCGGAGAGCGTGCCCGAGGCGGGCGCGGGCACCTCGACCGAGACCTTGTCGGTCTCGAGCTCGCAGAGCATCTCGTCCTGCTGGACCGCATCGCCGGGTTGCTTGAACCAGGTGGCGACGGTGGCCTCGGTCACGCTTTCGCCCAGCGTGGGGACCATGACGTCGACCGCGTCACCGCCCTTGGGCGCTTCGGCGGGCTTTGCGGCGGCGGGGGCGGCAGCCGCGCCCGCGCCTTCGGTCAGGGTGGCGAGCAGGGCGTCGACGCCCACGGTCTCGCCTTCGCCGGCGACGATGTCGCCGAGCGTGCCAGCGGCGGGCGAGGGAACCTCGACCGTGACCTTGTCGGTTTCCAGCTCGCAGAGCATTTCATCGACGGCCACGGCATCGCCCGGCTTCTTGAACCAGGTGGCCACGGTCGCCTCGGTGACGCTTTCGCCCAGGGTGGGGACGCGGACTTCTATGGACATGTTCGTTACCCTTCGATGGTCAGCGCATCGTTCACGAGCGCGTTCTGTTGTGCCTTGTGCTGGCTGGCGAGGCCCGTCGCGGGCGAGGCCGAGGCCGCGCGGCCCGCGTAGCGGGGGCGGGTGTGCTTGGCGCCGATCCGGGTCAGCACCCATTCGAGGTTCGGCTCGACATAGCTCCAGCCGCCCTGGTTCTTGGGCTCTTCCTGGCACCAGACGATCTCGGCGCCCTTGAAGCGCTCGAGCTCCTTCATCAGCGCGAGCGCCGGGAAGGGATAGAACTGCTCGAGCCGGAGGAGGTAGACATCGTCGATGCCGCGGGCGTCGCGTTCCTCGAGCAGGTCGTAATAGATCTTGCCCGACGAGATCACGACGCGGCGGATCTTGTCATCGGCGGCCAGCTTGGTGTCGGAATGCCCCTTTTCGGCGTCATCCCAGAGCACGCGGTGGAAGCTGGAGCCGGTGGTGAAATCCGCGGCGTCGGAAATCGCCAGCTTGTGACGCAGGAGCGATTTCGGCGTCATCAGGACCAGCGGCTTGCGGAAGCTTCGGTGGATCTGGCGGCGCAGGATGTGGAAGTAGTTGGCGGGCGTGGTGCAGTTGGCGACGATCCAGTTGTCCTCGGCGCACATCTGCAGGAAGCGTTCGAGACGGGCCGAGGAATGCTCGGGGCCCTGGCCTTCGTAGCCGTGGGGCAGGAGCATCACGAGGCCCGACATCCGCAGCCACTTGCGTTCGCCGGACGAGATGAACTGGTCGAACATGATCTGCGCGCCGTTGGCGAAATCGCCGAACTGCGCTTCCCACATCACCAGCGAGTTGGGCTCGGCGAGGGAGTAGCCGTATTCGAACCCGAGAACCGCGTATTCGGAGAGCATCGAGTCGATGACCTCGTAGCGCGACTGCCCCTCGCGGATGTGGTTGAGGGGGTAGTAGCGGTCTTCGGTCTCCTGGTCGATCAGGCCGGAATGGCGCTGGGAGAAGGTGCCGCGCGTGCTGTCCTGCCCGGCAAGGCGGACCGGATAGCCCTCGGTCAGGAGGGAGCCGAAGGCGAGCGCCTCGGCGGTGGCCCAGTCGAAGCCCTCGCCGGTCTCGAACATCTGCTTCTTGGTCTCGAGCAGGCGGCCCACGGTCTTGTGCAGGGTGAAGCCCTCGGGCGCGGTGGTCAGGGCGCGGCCGATCTCGGCCATGGTCTCGGGTTTGATGGCGGTTTCGCCGCGCTGGTATTCCTCGCCCTCGCGGTTGAGGTGCGACCAGCGCCCGTCCAGCCAGTCGGCCTTGTTGGGCTTGTATTCTTTTCCGGCCTCGAACTCGTCGTTGAGCTTGGCCTGGAAGGCGGCCTTTGCATCCTCGATCTCGCCCTCGGGGATCAGCCCGTCCTTGACCAGACGCTCGGTATACAGCTGGAGCGTGGTCTTGTGGCGCTTGATGCGGTTGTACATCGCCGGGTTGGTGAACATGGGCTCGTCGCCCTCGTTGTGACCGAAGCGGCGGTAGCAGAAGATGTCGAGCACCACGTCGCGGCCGAATTTCTGGCGGAACTCGGTGGCGACCCTGGCGGCGTGGACCACGGCCTCGGGGTCGTCGCCGTTGACGTGGAAGATCGGCGCTTCGACCATCAGGGCGATGTCGGTGGGGTAGGGGCTGGAGCGGCTGAAATGCGGCGCGGTGGTGAAACCGATCTGGTTGTTCACCACGATATGCATCGTGCCGCCGGTGCGGTGGCCGCGCAGGCCCGACAGGCCGAAGCCTTCGGCCACGACACCCTGGCCTGCAAAGGCCGCGTCGCCGTGCAGCAGGACGGCCATGACCTGCCGCCGCTCGGTGTCGCCCAGCTGGTCCTGCTTGGCGCGGACCTTGCCGAGAACGACGGGGTTCACTGCCTCGAGGTGCGAGGGGTTGGCGGTGAGCGAGAGGTGGACGGAATTGCCGTCGAACTCGCGGTCGGAGCTTGCCCCGAGGTGGTATTTCACGTCGCCCGAGCCGTCGACATCCTCGGGCTTGAAGCTGCCGCCCTGGAATTCGTTGAAGATCGCGCGATAGGGCTTGCCCATCACGTTGGCCAGCACCGACAGGCGGCCGCGGTGCGGCATGCCGATCACGATCTCCTTCAGACCCAGCGCGCCGCCGCGCTTGATGATCTGCTCCATCGCGGGGATCAGCGCCTCGCCGCCGTCGAGGCCGAAACGCTTGGTGCCCATGTATTTCACATGGAGGAACTTTTCGAAGCCCTCGGCCTCGACCAGCTTGTTCAGGATCGCCTTGCGCCCCTCGCGGGTGAACTGGATTTCCTTGCCGTAACCCTCGATCCGCTCTTTCAGCCAGCTGGCCTGTTCGGGGTCGGAGATGTGCATGTATTGCAGCGCGAAGGTGCCGCAGTAGGTGCGCTTCACGATCTCGACGATCTGGCGCATCGAGGCCATCTGGAGGCCGAGCACGTTGTCGATGAAGATCGGCCGGTCCATATCGGCCTCGGTGAAGCCGTAGGAGCGCGGATCAAGCTCGGGGTGCGGGGTCTGGTCGCGCATCCCCAGCGGGTCGAGGTCGGCGACGAGGTGGCCGCGGATCCGGTAGGCGCGGATGATCATCAGCGCGCGGATGCTGTCCAGCACGGCGCGCTGGACCTGCGCGTCGGTGATCTCGACGCCCTTCTCGGCGGCCTTTTCCTTGATCTTCTTGCCGGCGGCCTTGGCCTCCTCGGCGGCGGGCATCGCCCATTCGCCGGTCAGCGCGGCGGTCAGGTCGTCGCTGGGCGTCGGCGGCCAGTCGCGGCGCGCCCAGCTCGGCCCTTGTGCTTCGGCCTGCGCATCCTGCGCGGGGTCGCCGAGGGCGGCGAAGAAATCGCGCCATGCCTCGTCCACGGCATTCGGATCGTTCGCGTATTGCGCGTAGAGCTGTTCGAGATAGGCCGCGTTGTGGCCCTGCATGAAGCTGGAGGCGTGGAACTGGTCGTTGGGGCTCTGGTCGGTCATCCTGTGGTCCTCCCGGACGGTCGAAATGGCTTCGGGCGCTGAAGCCTCGGGAAAAGGGTCCGTGCCGGGCCCTTGTCACGCGGCTTCGAGGGGTGCGGTGGAACCGGGCGCCCCGCGGTCGGGGCACCCGGCAGGTTTCGTGTCAGCCGATGGCCTTCAGCACGGCCTCGCCGAGGCCCGCGGGGCTGTCGGCCACCACGATGCCTGCGGATTTCATCGCCTCGATCTTGCTTTCGGCGTCGCCCTTGCCACCGGCGACGATGGCGCCCGCGTGGCCCATGCGGCGGCCCGGAGGGGCGGTGCGGCCCGCGATGAAACCGGCGGTCGGCTTCCAGCGGCCGCGCTTCTTCTCGTCGGCGAGGAACTGGGCGGCTTCTTCTTCCGCCGAGCCGCCGATTTCGCCGATCATGATGATCGACTGCGTCTCGGGGTCGGCGAGGAACATCTCGAGCACGTCGATATGCTCGGTCCCCTTGATCGGGTCGCCGCCGATGCCGACGGCCGAGGACTGGCCCAAGCCCACGTCGGAGGTCTGCTTGACCGCTTCATAGGTCAGCGTGCCCGAGCGGGACACGACGCCGACCGAGCCGCGGCGGAAGATGGAACCGGGCATGATGCCGATCTTGCAGGCGTCGGGCGTCATCACGCCGGGGCAGTTCGGCCCGATCAGGCGCGATTTCGACCCTTCGAGGGCGCGCTTGACCTTCATCATGTCGAGGACCGGAATGCCCTCGGTGATGCAGACGATCAGCTCCATCTCGGCGTCGATCGCCTCGAGGATCGAGTCGGCGGCGAAGGGCGGCGGCACGTAGATCACGCTGGCGTTGGCGTCGGTGGCGTGCTTCGCCTCGTGGACGCTGTCGAAGACCGGCAGGTCGAGGTGGGTCATGCCGCCCTTGCCGGGCGTGACGCCGCCGACCATTTTCGTTCCGTAGGCGATGGCCTGTTCGGAGTGGAAGGTGCCCTGCGAGCCGGTGAAGCCCTGGCAGATCACCTTGGTGTTTTCGTCGACGAGAACGGCCATGTCTGTCCCTTTGTCGTTATTGGAAGAGGAGCCCGCCGGTCACATCGGGCTTGCGGCCCGCGGAGATCGGCGAAGGGGGGGCGGAATGCGCGCTGACACGGTCGGCACGCGGCAAGGCATCGGCGGGGATGCGGGGGGCGGTCATTGCGCCACCTCCGGCTTCAGCCGCTCGACGTTGAGGAAGGTCTCGGGGCCCGCGTCGGTGTCGCGGATGCCGACATGCACCACGGCGGCCACGCGCGGGTTGAGCTGGCGGCCCTCGATGAAGGCGGTGCCGGGCGCGGGGGAATGGGTGATCGGCAGCGGGATCGGCGTGCCGAAGACCGGCGGGCGTGCCATCAGCGCCAGCAGCGCCTCGGTCGCGGGGGCGGTGTGGTCGCCGGGAAAGGCCACCTCGCAGCGGCGGTCGGTGCCGGGTGTCACCTGCAGGGTCGTCGGCTGCAGGGTGATGTCGTAGAACTCGAGCCGGAAGGGCAGGCCCACCCCGCCTTCGGCGGCGACGAAGTCGCGCATCCGCCCGTCGGCCGCCTCGGCGGTGAGGCCGCGGACGGTGCAGGTGTCGGCGAAGGCACCGATGGCGAGATCGGCGGTGGCGGGCGGTGCGCCTGCGCTGGCTGCGCGCAGGGCGATCAGGACGAGGAACAGCGTGGCGCCGACAAGGTGAAGGGCGGACCAGAGCGCGCGTCTCATGCGGCGGCCTCCGTTCTGTGGGGGGCCGGCAGGTCGGCGAGCGCAAGGCCCGCGGGCCCGGCCGCGGCCTGCAGCTCATGGGCAAGCGCATCGGTGACGCGGGCGAGCGCGGGCTGGCCCATGTC
>NZ_JASJOE010000088.1 GCF_030163755.1 Roseicyclus amphidinii | reverse complement strand
CGCCGCGCGGCCGTCCGAGCCGCCGGTCGCGCAGCCCGCCCTGCCGAGCGCGGCGCATCTGCCCGCGGACTGGGTCATCGCCATCGGCTCTTCGACCGGCGGCGTGCAGGCGCTGACGCGCATCCTGCCCGAGTTCCCGGCCGACACGCCCCCCATCGTGATCGTCCAGCACATGCCCGAGGGCTTCACCGCGGCCTTTGCGCGGCGACTGGACGGGCTTTGCCCGATGCAGGTGCGCGAGGCCGCCGACGGCGACACGCTCGAGCGCGGCCGCATCCTGATCGCGCCCGGCGGGCTGCGGCACATGCAGCTTGTCACCGCGGGCGGGCGTCCGCGCGTGGCCCTCGTCGAGGGCGACCCGGTGTCCTACTCGCGCCCCTCGGTCGACGTGCTGTTCACGGCGCTGGCGCGCGTCTGTGCGCCCCGCTGTTCCGCCGCGATCCTGACCGGCATGGGCAGCGATGGCGCGGCGGGCCTTCTGGCGATCCGCCAGGCGGGCGGGCGCACCTTCGCGCAGGACGAGGCCAGTTCGCAGATCTACGGCATGCCGGCCCGCGCCTGGGAGAGGGGCGGGGCCGAGGACCAGGTGCCGCTCACGCAGATGGTGCCGCGCCTGCTCGGTTCGGTCCGGGCCGGCCTTGCCGCCGGCTATCCCCGACAACCCGCCCTGCCATGACACATGCGACCCCAGGCCGACCGCGGCCCCACAGCACAGCCTCCGAAAGGAATGACCCATGACCCAGACCGACACCCAGACCGACCCCAAGGCCGCGGCACAGACCGATGCCGCCGACATTCACGGCATGGCCGACAGCGGCATCGACACCATGTACCTGACCTTTCCTGTCGGCGAGGAAACCTATGGCGTGCCCATCGCGCTGGTGACCGAGATCGTCGGAATGCAGCGCGTGATGAGCGTGCCGGACGTTCCCCACTACGTGCGCGGCGTCATCAACCTGCGCGGCAAGGTCATCCCCCTGATGGATGTGCGCCTGCGCTTCGGCATGGCCGAACGGCCCTATGACGACCGCACCGTGGTGATCGTGCTCGAGGTGGGCAAGGCCCCGATCGGGCTGATCGTCGACGGTGTCTCCGAGGTCGTGGACATCCCCAACGACAAGCTCAACCGCAGCGCCGGCTACGGGGCCGACGGCCAGAGCGTCGTCAGCGCGCTCGGCCATGTCGGCGAGCGCGTGGCGATCCTGCTCGATGTGCCGGTGCTCGTGTCCGACGTGGACGTGGCCCAGCCCCAGCTGGCCGACGCCTGAGACGACACGCGGCCATGGCAGCGACACAGAGGAGACCGGTATCATGACGACGAGATCCCGCAGCGGCAGCGGCAACAAGGGCGGCACGGGCGCAAAGCCCCGCACCCGGCGCAGCACCACGGCTTCGACGCGCGTGACCGGGGCCTCCGGTGACGCGCGAGCCCAGGCCGCCGATGCCCCCCTTTCCGGCGCAACGGACGTGCCCGCGCCGGAGACAACCGCCGGTCCGGCAAGCCCCGCGACCACGCCCCCCGCGACCACGCCCCCGGCGGCTGACACCGCCCCAGCACCGACCCCGCCCGCCGACCCCGAGGAGCGCCCGACGGCCTCCGGGGGGGACGCATCCCCAGACCCCGCAAACGCCCGCACCACGGACGACCAAAAGAGGACAGAACCGATGACCGCGCAATCCAGGCCGCAAGCCGACAAGGACACGCTTACCGTCTCGGGCGCCATTTCCAGCGCCGAGCTGCTCGACCTGATCATGAACCCGATCATGATCGCCGACGGCGATTACAACATCCTGTTCGTGAACAAGGCGGGCTACCGCATGTTCGACGAACTCGAGGACGACATCCGCAAGGACCTGCCGAGCTTCCGGGCGCGGGACGTGGTCGGCAAGAACGTCGACATCTTCCACAAGACCCCGCACTACCAGCGCCGGATCATGGACAACATGTCCGAGCCCCATAACGGTGGCTTCACCATCGGCGGGCGGACGCTCGGCTTCACGGCCTCGCCGCATTTCGTCTCCGGCAAGCTTGCGTCCGTCATCGTGGAATGGCGCGACGAGACCGCCGCCATGGCCGACCGCGAGCGGGTCGCCAGCAACCAGCGCCAGTTCGACCGCCTGCTGTCCGAGATGACCGCCATGTCGAACGCCCATGACGCGGGCGACATCGACGTGTTCATCGACACCGCCGGGCTCGACCTGCCCGAGATCGAGGCCGCGGCCGAGCTGGTGAACCGGATGGTGCAGGAGCACATCAACACCAAGAAGCGCGCGATGGCAGTGGTGGCCGAGTTCGGCAAGGGCAATTTCGATGCACCCTTCGAGCAACTGCCGGGCAAGAAGGCCTTTATCAACAACGTGATCGAGACGGTGCGCGGGAATTTCCGCAGCCTGACCTCGGAAACCGTGCGCCTTGCCGACGCGATCGAGAACGGCAAGCTCGACACCACGGTCGACATCTCGAAGTTCGAGGGCGACTACCGCACGATCCTGCAATCCTTCGAACGCGCCTTCTCGAGCCTGAACGTCTCGGTCTCGGTCATCGCCGAGCAGGTCGACCAGGTCGCGCAGACCGTGGACCAGATGACCAACTCGAGCCAGGCGCTGTCCTCGAACGCGCAGATCACCTCGTCCTCGGTGGACGAAGTCTCGTCCTCGGCCGAGGAAACCGACGCACAGGTCAAGGCCAATGCCGCCGCGGCCGAGAAGGCCTCGAAATCCGCCAGCAGCGCGGCCGAATTCGCCGCCAACGGCGCGGAAAAGGTGCGCGACATGGTCGCCGCGATGGACGGCATCAAGGTCTCGTCGCAGGATATCGCCAAGATCATCAAGGTGATCGACGAAATCGCCTTCCAGACCAACCTGCTGGCGCTGAACGCGGCGGTCGAGGCGGCCCGTGCGGGCCAGCATGGCCGCGGCTTCGCGGTGGTGGCGCAGGAAGTGCGCAACCTTGCCGGTCGCTCGGCCAAGGCCGCGCGCGAGACCTCGGACCTGATCGAGGATGCATCGGGCCGGGTGAACGCCGGTGTCCGCATCGCCGATGAAACCCGCGAGGCCTTCAGCCGGATCACCGACGAGATCAGCGAGGTGAAATCCATCGTCGAAGAGATCGACCGCGCGTCCGAGGAACAGGCCCGCGGCGTGGCGCAGATCAGCCAGGCGATCGGCGATATCGCCAAGACCACGCTGTCGACCAGCCAGCAGGCAGACGAGCTGGCCTCGACCGCGGCGCAGATGAACGCGGCGACCCAGCAGATGCGCGCACAGGTCTCCAAGTTCCAGCTGCGCCGCACGACGGCCCACCCGTCGCAGGCGATGTCGATGGACCGGATGTCGCCCGACATGATGGCGCAGCTGCAAAAGATGTTCGCCAACGGCTCCGCCCCGGCGGCGCGCGTGAACGGGGCCAATGGCTCCATCGACAAGGACGGCCGCGGCTACGGCCCGTTCTGATCTCTCACCACGGCGCCGGGCCTGTCCCGGCGCCGCCCCTCCCGCAAGTTCCGAACCAACCCTGTCTGACCAGACCCGAGGATAAACCCATGGCCTACAATGTGATGGTCGTTGATGACGCCGCCATGATGCGTCTTTATATTTCCAGCTTTCTCAACAGCTTGCCCGATTTCAAGATGGTGGCCCAGGCCTCCAACGGCAAAGAGGCGCTCGACAAGCTGGCGCAGACCCCGAATGTCGACCTGATCCTGCTCGACATCGAGATGCCCGTGATGGACGGGCTCGAGTTCCTGCGCCACGCCAAGCTCAAGACGCGGGCCAAGATCTGCATGCTGTCCTCGGTGACGGTGGCGGGCTCGCCGCTGGCGGCGAAGGCGCGCGAACTGGGCGCCGATGGCGTCGTGGCCAAGCCCTCGGGCACGGTGTCCCACGACCTGCATGAAAAGACCGGTGACGAGCTTGCGCAGGTGATGCGCAGCCTGATGGCGAACGTGGCCGCCTGACGGCACCGCACCCCGGCCACCCCCAGCACGAGAACGAGGCGACCATGTCCGACGAAATGGATGAAATCTGGGAACTCTATGCCGATGACGGCAGCCAGGCCCTTGACGCTATGGAAGCCGCGCTCGAGGCCCTGATGGCCGGCGGCGACGATCCCGATCGGCACGTGGCTGCCCTGTTCCGGGCGGTTCACACCTTCAAGGGCAACTCGCGTGTCCTGGGGCTGTCCGTGGTGGAAAGCCGGGCGCATCTCTCCGAGGACCTGATCGGCCTCGTGCGGGATGCGGGGGTTCTGCTGACCGCCGAGATCCTCGATTGCCTTATGGAGGCGGGGGACCACCTGCGGCGGATGCTCGACGAGACGGCGCAGACGCGCGCCGACGTGGACCCGACCCCCTCCGAAGGGCTGGCCGAACGGCTGCGCGCGCTCATCGCGCGGCTGGGTGACGGCGAGGAAGGCGCGGCAGGGGACACCGCAGAGCACACCGCCGAGGGCGGAACGCCCGACCCCGAGGCTGCGGCGGAGCGTGAACCCGAGGCCGAACCCGAGCCGGAGCCGGAGCCGGAGCTGGAGCCGGAGCCGGAACGCGCGCCTGATGCCGAACCTGCCGCGGTCGCCGAGGACGGCGCCGACCCCGAACCGGCGGCCCAGCCGGACGAGGGAGCGGACGGGGCTTCGGACGGGGCTTCGGACGAGGAGTCGGACGAGGAACCGGCCCAGACGGGCCGCCTGAAGCTCGACCCGCAATTCGAGGCGATCTTCCTCGACATGGTCGACGGCACGCTTGCCGATCTCGACGCCCTGCGCGGCGGTGATGCCGGGCAGATTGAGCAGGCGCGCATCAAGGCCGACGGGCTGTCTTATGCCGCGGGGCAACTGGGGCTGACGGTCTGGACCGCGACACTCGCGCCCGCCGCCGCCGAAGGGTTCGACGCCTCGGCGCTCGACATGATGATCGAGCGGCTGAAAGGGCTGCGCCAGGTGCAGTTCGGCGGCGGCGGGGACGCCGGTTTCGCCGAAGATGACGATCCTTTCGCCGCGTTCGATCGTGACGCGGAGGACACCGACGATGCCGAGCCCGAAGCGGTCGCGCCGGACGCCGTGCCCGCGTCCCCCCCTGCCGCGACGGCCACGACGGCCGCGGCCGCGCCCGCCACCGCATCCGAGACCGACAGGGCCATCGAGGCCCTCGGTCCCCTGCTGCGGCGTGTCGCCGACCTCGGCCTTGCCATCGAGGGGCAGGGCAAGATCGACCGCGCCGCGCTGCGTGCGCTGGCCGGCGATATCGAGAAGACGGCGGCGGCGCTGGGCTACGTCCGCGTGGCTCAGGCGGGCTTGGGCTTTGCCGATATCGCCTCGGCCTCGGAATACCGCATGGCGCAGATCCGGTTCTACGAGGAACTGGTCGCCGTCGAGCGCAGCCTGCCCGCCGAGACGCTGGACCGGCTCGGCCTGCGGCCCAGCGCGCTTCTGGCCAGCTGGGCGGCCGACAATGCCTTCGAGATCCTCCAGCGCCTGCGCGACGGGCTCGAGAACGACACCCGCGGGCGCGGCGCGTCCTGGTTCCCGGATTTCGAGCTGCTGATGCGGCAGGCCTTCCATGCCTGCAACCATTTCCAGGTCGAGACGGCCGGTCAGCTCACCATGTCGCTCGTGGACCTGTTCTCGCGGGTGCGGCTGGAGGGCAAGGCGCCCGACGTCATCCTGATCCAGATCGCGCTCGGCTTCATCGACACGATGGAGCTGGTCTTCGACACGCTCAACCAGGGCGATATCCCCGACATCGCGCGCATCGAGCAACTGTTCGAGGAGGCGGCAACCGTCAGCTTCCTGGCCAGCGGCGTGGTGACCGCGCGGGTGATCGAGGAACGGCTGGGGCTTGGCCCCGAGTTCCACCGCGTGCTGTCGCCAGAAAGCGTGCGCGCCGCCCAATCGGCGATCGAGGCGGGGCTGAAATTCTTCGTGATCCGTGCCGACCTCAACAACGACGACAAGATGGCCGAGGCCTTCCTGCACTGGTTGTCCGCCGGCAAGATCCGGATGATCACCAACGTGACCGTCTTCCAAGGCGACATCACGCTGTTCGATTTCCTCGTGGCCGCCCCCCTGGCCGAGGATACCGTCGTCGAGGCGATGGTCGGCATGGACCCCGCCGGGCGCAACCTGCAGCTTCTGCAGACGCTCGAGGCCAAGCCCGAGGACGGACAGGCCCCCGGAGCGGCGGGCGATGTCACCGGGCAGTCGTCCGACGCGTTGCCCATGGGGCTCGACACCATGCGCTTCATCGAGACCATCGGCGAGATGTCGGCGGGCCAGTCGATGATCGGCACCATGCTGGACGAGCTGGCCGCGGTCGACCTGGTGCGCGACCTCGATTTCGCCGTGCGCCAGGCCGGGATGCCCCGGCCCGATCCGCGGCTCATGGGGCTTTTGCGGGATCACTTCGAGGCGCACCAGGCGCGCCTGCGGCAGATCGGCGAGGCGCAGAGCCAGCTGAACAACCAGCTTGCCGAGCTGCAGGAACAAAGCGTCGCGCTGCGGTCGCGGCCGGCCGACGTGCTGCTCAAGCCGCTGCAGACCTTCTTCTCGACGCAGACCCGCGCCGCGGGGCTGAACGCGCGCCTGTCGGTCGCGGGCGGCGAGGTGATGATCGACCAGAGCATGATCGACCAGCTGCGCGGTATCCTGCGCCAGCTGTTGACGCTGCGCCTTGCCGCGGACCCGGCACCGCGCAAGATCCATGTCTCGGTGTCGCGGCAGGAGGATCACATCCGCTTCGAGCTGTCGGACGACGGCGGCGCCGAGGCGGGCGAGCTTGAGATCGCCGCCATCGCGCGCGACCTCAAGGCCGACCGCGCCACGCTGCGCCGGGTGGTCCGTCCCGAGGGCGGGCTGCGGCTGCACCTGAGCATGCCGCTGCACATGATCGCGCTCGAGGGCATGGTGGTGCGCGTTGGCGCGATCCATTACGTCCTGCCGATCGAGGCGATCCAGCGCATCCACCAGGGCAGCGCGCAGATGTGCATCTCGGCCGCCCGCGGGCGGCGCATGGTGCGCCTGGGCGAGGACGAGCTTGTCCCGATCCGCCCGCTGGCGCGCAGCGCCGACAGCGCCGACAGCGCCGGTGGCGGACGAGGGGCCGGCCAAGGGCAGGGCGAGGGGCAGGAAGGGCTCTACGTCATCGTCCATTCGGACGAGGACACGAGGCTTGCGATCCCGGTGGACGAGCTTCTGGGGCAGCAACTGGTGCTCCTGCGCCCGTTGCAGGGCGTTCTGGGCCACCTGCGCGACGTCTCGGGCGTGGCGATCCTGTCGGGCGGCGACGTCGGCGTGGTCGTCTCGGTCAGCCGCCTCGCCGAGGCGGCCTGAGCAAGGGAAAACGCTAACAGTCCGGGGCGTTTGGACGTTCTTTCTCCTGAGCAAGACGCCCGAACGACCCCGGAGCGCCCCCGTGCAAGAGGTTCCCCCATGACGATGTCCTACGCCCGTTCCCGCTACCGCCAGGCCGACGCGGTCGGCCAGCCCCGGATCGAGGACCCCCACGCCGTCATCGCGGTCACGTTGACCGAGCTGGAGCGCGCGCTGGCCGTTCTCGTGGCGGCCCAGCAGGCCGGGCGCAGCATGCCCGGCGAGCCCTGCACGCGGGCGCTGACGGCGCTCTACATCCTGCAAAGCAGCCTCGATTTCGAAAAGGGCGAGGATATCGCGCTGGGGCTGTTCGAGCTTTACGAATACGCGCGCCTGCAGGTGCTGGCGGCGATGCGCAACACGGCCGAGGCCAAGGGGCTGGCGGCCGCGCATGGCGCGATGGGCGACATCCTCTCGGCCTGGCGCGAGATCGCGCCCGCGGCCAAGGCAGGCGGTGCATGAGCGCCGATTGCGCCATCATCCGCATGACCCGCGTGGCCCGGTCCGCCGAGCTGCGCCGCATCTGCGCCCAGCTCGATCTTGCGGTGACGCAGGGCGACATGGCACGCGTCGGGGCGCTCGAACACGCGGTGCGTAACGCGGTCATGGCGATGGTGGGCGACGGGGCCCCCTCGGGGCCGGAAGCGGCCGAAGAGCTGTCGGCCCTCGAGGCCGCACTGGGCGTTTTGCACGGCGCTGTCGGCCGCTTGCAGGAGGTGCAGCGCCGCGAGATGCGGAAGAATGGCGCGCGCAAGCTCTACCTAGCCCAGGCGGGGCGGAGGGCGCAGCCATGACGCGCCGTCCCGATTGCAGCACCTGCACCAGGCTGCGGGGCTTCTTCAGCGTCGCCTTGCCGCTGATCGCCCTGATCTACCTGCAGCCCGAGACCGCGCTGCGGATCGCCGGGCGGTTGCCGGATGCGACGGTGATCGGCTGGGGGATCGCGCTTTGCGTGCCGCTGGCCTTCGGGCTGCGTTACGCCGCGTGGCGCAGGGCAGGGCGCCGATAGGCGCGGCCCACAGGGGTTTCGGGGTCAGGGGCGTGCGCGCATCCGCTCGGGCGGCAAGGGGCGCGTCATGCCCAGCACGCGGGGCATCGTGCCCAGGAAGGCCGCCAGCGGCATCCGGCGGCGGCGCTCGGGCTCACCGTCAGGGTCGCAATAGACGATCTCGATCTCGACCGGGTCATGGGTGCCATGGTGGCTTGACGCAGTGGTGAAGTCGGTGGGCAGTAGGGTCATCTTGGCCTCCGTCTGGATGCTCCGGGTGCTGCAAGAACCGTGCCGGGCGGGGCATGCCCCGGCTCAGCGCGAGGCGTAACTGACGATGAAGACCTCGCGGATCGGCCTGCCATGGCCAAGCGCCTCGAAATGGTCGTTCAAAAGGGTGCGGGCGGCGCCAGGGAGCGCCTCGCGCAGGTGGAATTTGCCGGGGTCCGCGATCTCGATGGTGGCGGCCAGGTCGAGGATCATCTGCGCCAGCCGTGCCTGCATCGGCGCGAAATCGTCGCGCAGCACGGCGCGGACCTCTTCCTCCTGCGCATCTTCGGCAGACACGCCCATCTCGACCCGGAGGCGTCCGTTGATGTCCTCTTGCGCCACGATGATCGGGTCGCGCATGGCGACATAGCGCGGCGGGGCGGGCGGGGCAGGCGGCTCGGCCGCGCCCTCGGGCGGCAGGCTGCTGGCGGCATCACGGGTGGCAAGCACATCCGTGGGCAGCTGCATCACCATCGCGCCCGCACCGAGAAACCCCAGCGACAGGACGAGGGCAAGGGCGGCCGGGGGCAGCAGGGACACGATGGATACCGTCATGGCGAAAGTTTCGCACAGCGCGCAGGAGCCGACACGCGTGCCGAAGTTACCGCGCGATATCTTTGGAGATCGCGCTAAAGCGGCGCGCGCGGGTGCCGTTGTCCCACGTGACCCGGCGCTTCTCGCGCCTGACCAGATACGCGGTGTTGCATGCCCGATCCGCTCAGACCCTCCCCCCTGTCACCTGCGCTGCGCCGGTTGGCCGCGCGTGCCGGTGCCGCGCTGGCGCCCGGAGCGCGCCGTGACGCCCGCGCCGAAAGCGCGGCGGATCACGTGGTGATCGAGGGCACTGCCGAACCGGTCGGGCCCAGCGGATCGGGTGCCGGCATCACGGGGGCCGCCGCCTATCGTGCCGCGGCAGGGCGCAGGGACCGGGCGGAGGACGCAGTGCCGCCGGACGCTGCGCGCGATGACCGCGACACGGGGGGCTTTCGCCTCGTGGCGGCGCCGGTCGATCTGCGCAACGGCGAGATGGTCGAACGCTTCCTTCCGGACATCCTTGGCCGGGCGCTGGCGCGCGGCTGGGTCGATGCCGAGTTCCGCGGCCGCCTTGTCGAGGACCCCAAGGCGCTGCTGCTGGATCACGGCGTTCACCTGCCGGGGTCGATCTGGATCGAAACCCAGACCGGGCCGAACCAGCGCCCGATGATCGTCGTGCATGAACGCCAGCCTGACGGCCGCCTGCGGCGGCTTCTCTATCTTCAACTCGTGATGTTGGCCGGAAAATGACCCTGCACTGTCGACACCGCGCGGGCGCCGCGCTGATGGCCTTTGCGGCGATCTGTGGCCCCGCCTGGTCCGAGGCCCCGCGCGGCTCGGATTTCGCCGCCGCCATGGCCGCGATCGAGGCTGGCGACGCCGCGACCGCGGTCGCGCTGTTCGGCGATCTG
>NZ_JASJOE010000087.1 GCF_030163755.1 Roseicyclus amphidinii | reverse complement strand
GGGCCTTCGAGGCCCCGCAAGCCGCGCCGGACACCGCCCCGCTGGCCGCCGCGATGCGGCAGGTCGGGGAGGGGATGCGGCCGGTGTCGCTGCCGGTGGAACTGGCCCGGCCGCTCGGCTCGATCATCGCGCCCGGCGACCGGGTCGACCTGGTGCATGTGCATTTCCCCGACACGGCCGATGTGCCGGTCAGCCGCATCCTTGTCCCCGATGCGCGGGTGCTGTCGCTCGAACCGGCGCTCGAGGGGGGGACGACGCGCACCCCCGGCGCGCTTGCGGCAAGCCGGCACGACGCGGTGCTTGCCCTGTCATTCGGCGACGCCGCCGAGGCGCTGGCCGCGGCCCAGGTGGGCAGCCTGTCGCTGTTGCTGCGCAGCCCCGATGACCGGATGGTTCCGCCCACACCCCCCGAGGTCGCGGCGGCACCGGTGGCCCCCGAGGCGCAGGAGGCCCCCGCGCCCCCGGCCGCGCCCCCGAGGCGCGATATTGCGGCCGATATCGCGGCCGGCAAGCGCGGCTTCGTGCTGTCGGGGGGCGGCCTGCCCGCCGCCGACCAGCTGCGGCACGGCGACCGGGTGGACGTGATCTTCACCCCAGCCCCTGCCGATGCGCTGTGGCCCGAAAGCCGCGCGCTGGTGACCAATGCCCGCGTAATCGGCCCGCCCGTGGAGACGGGCGCGGCGTCGCCCCCCGCCCCGTCGGGCGGTGCCGGGACCGTCACTCTGGAGCTGGACCCGCCGGGGGTGGAGGCCGTGACCACCGCGCTGGAGCGCGGCCGCGTCTCGATCAGCCTGCGCCCCGAGCAGGACCCCGACGCCCGCTACGCCGTGATGCCGCTGCCGCCGCCGCCCGTCGAGGTGCGCGTGCGCCGCGCCGGCGCGCTTTGACCCGCAAGCCCAGGAGGCCCGCAATGACCGAGCAAAAAGCGCAGCAGATCGCCGCCCGAACCGGGATCGACCTCGATGGCGGGGCGCAGGCTGCGGGGCCGGCCGGGCCCGCGGAGGGGCGGCGGCTGCCGCCCTTCGACGTGCTGGCCGTGGCCCGGACCGAGGCGGTGATCGCGCAGCTGAGGTCGACGCAGAAACATCCCGCCTGCAGCCGCATGAGCTGGCGCTACCAGCGCGGCGGGCTGGGGCAGGCCAGCCTGCATTACCTGGAAACCCACGCGCCCGACATCCTTCTGGTCGAGGTCGAGGAAGACCCCGACCGGGTGCTGGCGCAGCTGGCCGAGCTGTCGCAGGTGCTGGAGGCGCGCACCCGCGTAATCCTGATGAACGCCGAGGCCCCGCCCGACCAGCGGCTGTTGCGGGATGTCTTCAAGCTGGGCGTGAGCGAGTTCCTGTTCCCGCCCTTTGCCGAAACCGAGGTGATAAGCGCGCTCGGGGCCGTCGCCGCCGATATCGGCGAGGTGCGGCAGGGCCGGCTGACCGCCTTTCTCGGCGTGCGGGGGGGCGTGGGGTCGTCCACCGTTGCGCAGACCGTGGCGGTGGCGATCTCGATGTTCTCGGAGGCCGAGGTGATCCTCGCGGACCTCGACCAGCAGACCGGCACGGTGGCGCTGAATTTCGACGCGGTGGACGCGCGCACGCTGACCGATGTGCTGCGACGGCGCAGCCCGATCGACGACGTGCTGATGGAACGGCTGTTCGTGCCGGTGAACGAACGGTTGAAGCTGCTCCTCGTGGAGCCGAGTTTCGAGAACGCGCCGCATCTCGCCGCGCCGGCGCTGAACGCGATCATCAGCCTTGCCGACAGGCGCGGTCGGCAGCTTCTGTTCGACATGCCCTCGGTCTGGGACAGCCGCACGCGCAAGACGCTGGCGCAGGCCGATCATGTGGTGATCACCGCCGAGCCGACGCTGGGCTGCCTTCTGACGGCGCAAAAGGCGCTTGAAAGCCTGCGCGGCGTGCGCGGCGCAAGCCGGGACGTGACGCTGGTTCTGAACAAGTATCGCTCGCAGCGCGGCAACGCGGTGCCGGACCGCGCCTTTACCGAGATGCTGGGCCTCGGGGCCGACCAGGTCGTGCGGGTTCCCGCCGATGCCGCGCTGTTCAGCCATGCGCAGTATTCCGGCAAGAGCGCGGTGCAGTTCAAGGAGGGCGCGGCCGCGTCGCAGGCGCTGATCGCGCTGGCCGCGCGCGTCAACGGCGGGTTGGATTACGGGGCCGCCCTGCCGCTGGGCCAGCGTCTTGCCGCGAAGCTGCGGCAATGGTGGTGAGATGAGCGCGCGCCACGGGATACGGGGCTTCCTGCGCGAGACCCGCGGCGGCGTGGCGGTGGAATTCGGCCTGCTGGCCGCGATGCTGGTGCCCGCGCTGGTGCTGGCCTTCGACCTGGGGCTGATGCTGCGCGAGCGGGTGGCTGTGGAACATGCGCTGCGCAGCGGTGTCTTCGCGGCGATGGACGCCGATGCGTCGCGCGACAGCGTCGAACAGGCCCTGCGCCGCGCCTTGGAGGTGGCCGCGCGCGAGCGTGTCACGCTCGAGGCGCTGTCGGTGGTGGAAAGCTGTTTCTGCCCCGATGCCCCCGCGCAGGTGGTCGATTGCAGCGGCTCCTGCGCGCCGGATGTCGTCTACGGGGCCTACACGATCTCGGTCTCGCTGTCGCGCGAGGCGCTGCTGTTGCCTCCGGCGGTGGCCGAACACCTCGGGGCGCTGGACGCGGTGCTGCGCGTCGAGGTTCCGGCCTGGGCGCGGCAGGATGGCTAGGCGACGCCCTTTCGGCAGCCCCCGGCGGGCGGCGGCGGCGGCGGCGGCCCGCGCGCTGCGCCGCTTTGCGCGGGCGACCGCGGGGGCGGCGGCAGTGGAATTCGCGCTTGTCGGCAGCGCCCTGCTGCTGCTGGTCTTCGGCCTGTTCGAGGTCGGCCGCGCGATCCACGCCGCCACCGTGCTGGAGGTGCTGGCCGACGAGGCCGCGCGCGCCTCGATCCTGTCGGCGGACTGCGTCCCGGCGGAGGGCACCGTGTCGGACATGGGCAGTTTCGGCTTCGGGTTGAGCGGGGCGGCGTTCACGCTGGTCCCGGCCTCGGCGGCGAACGGCCACGAGCTGCGCGCGGGCTATGATTTCGCGCCGATCCTGCCGATCCTCGGCGATGTCGCCCTTGCGCTCGAGACGCGGCGCGCGCTGGCGGCGTTCTGCGACGGGTCTTGAGGCCAGCCGCCCCGCCCCCGCGGACGGGTGCCCTTAAGACGCAGGTCGCATTCCGGGCCTTGCATTGCGGCCCGGACCGAAGCTGCCGTAAACTGGCTCCTCAGGACAGGCGCATTGATGCGCGATCCCGGCCCGGTGGAGGCGGCAGGATGGGCATGGCTTCCATGGCTTCTTCGGTGGAGCTTCTGGTCGGCGGCAGCGGGCGGCAGGTCGAGGTCGCGCTGCGCGGGCCGCTGACGATCCATACCGTCGGCACGCTGGCCGACCGGATGCCCCACGTGCCGGAGGGGGGCGCGCTGACGCTCGACCTGTCGGGCGTGACGCGGCTGGATACGGCGGGGGCGTGGTTCGTCGTCACGCGGACGGGGCGCTGCACGCTCGAGGGCACGACCGAGGCGATGGAGGCGGTGCTGGAGACCGTGCGCCGCGCCCTGCCGCAGCCCGAGGACCGCCCCGAGCCCGCACCCCGCGGCCCCGCCCATGCCGTCGCCCGCTTCGGGCGCAGCGTCGCCGAGGCCGGCGCGACCGCGCGGGGGCTGACCGGCTATCTCGGGCTGTTCCTTGCCCGGCTGGCGCGCAGCCTGCGCCACCCCGGAAGCTTCCGCTTCACCGCGCTGGTGCATCATTGCGAGGAGGTGGGGCTGAAGGCCGTGCCCATCGTGGCGCTGATGGCCTTCCTCATCGGGATCGTGCTGGCCTTCCAGGGGGCCTCGCAGTTGCGGCAGTTCGGGGCCGAGGTCTTTGTCGTGGACCTGATCGCGGTGTCGATCCTGCGCGAGCTGGGCATCCTGCTGACCGCGATCATCGTGGCGGGGCGCACGGCCTCGGCCTTTACCGCCGCCATCGGCTCGATGAAGATGCGCGAGGAGATCGACGCGATGCGGACCCTCGGCCTCGATCCCGCCACCGTGCTGTTCGTGCCGCGCATCCTGGCGCTGCTGGTGACGCTGCCGATCCTCGGGCTGATCGCCAATGTCTCGGGCCTGCTGGGGGGCGCGCTGATGTCCTGGCTCGAGCTGGGCATCTCGCCCGCGATGTTCCGCACCCGTTTCGTCGAGGGGACCGACCTGGGCCACCTGACGGTGGGGATGGTCAAGGCGCCGGTCTTTGCGCTGATCATCGGCGTGATCGGCTGCCACGCGGGGATGCAGGTGGGCAGCAATGCCGAGTCGCTGGGCCGGCAGACCTCGAAGGCGGTGGTGGCGGCGATCTTCGCGGTGATCGTGGCCGATGCGCTGTTCTCGGTGTTCTTCGCGGAGATCGGGATATGAGCCGGGAGGGGAACGGGCCGGAGACGGTGATCGAGGTGCGCGGCCTGCGCACGCAGTTCGGGTCGCAGGTGGTGCACGAGGGGCTGGACCTCGATGTCCGTCGCGGCGAGGTGCTGGGCATCGTGGGCGGGTCGGGCACCGGGAAATCGGTGCTTCTGCGCAGCATCGCGGGCCTGCAGGAGCCCGCCGAGGGCACGATCCGCGTTCTGGGCACCGACGTGCGCCGCGCCGACCTGTCCGAGCGCGCGGCGCTGCAGGCGCGCTGGGGCGTGATGTTCCAGGACGGGGCGCTGTTCTCGTCGCTGACGGTGCGTGAGAATGTCGAGGTGCCGATGAAGGCGGTGCCGTCGCTTGCCCCCGATGTCGCGCGGGCGCTGGCCGATCTGAAGATCTCGATGGTCGGCCTGCCGTATGTCGCGGGCGACAAGTTCCCCTCCGAGTTGTCGGGGGGCATGCGCAAGCGTGCGGGACTGGCGCGGGCGCTGGCGCTCGACCCCGAGATCGTCTTTCTCGACGAGCCTACGGCGGGGCTGGACCCGATCGGCGCGAGCGAGTTCGACAGCTTGATCCGTGGACTCAGCCGGTCGCTTGGCCTAACCGTCTTTCTGGTGACCCATGATCTCGACACCTTGCACGCCGTCTGCGACCGGGTCGCGGTGCTGGCGGAGCGCAGGGTCCTGGTGACCGGCACGATGGAGGACATGCTCGGCGTGGATCATCCATGGGTGCGCGACTATTTTCACGGACCGCGGGCGCGCGCAGCACAAGCCACCGCGCGGCAGACGGCGACAGCAACCGGGCAAGAAGAAGGGCCGTAGTTGGAAACCAAGGCAAATTACCTGCTGATCGGGCTTTTCGCCCTTGCCGGGATGCTGGGCATCCTGGGGTTCTTCCTGTGGCTGGCCCGCGTCGAGCTGGACCGGCAGTTCGCGTATTACGACGTGCGCTTCGCCTCGGTCGCGGGGTTGAGTGCCGCCTCGGACGTGCGCTTCAGCGGGCTGCCGGTGGGGCAGGTCGTGGACGTGCGGCTTGCGCCCGAGCGGGACGGCACGATCCTGGTGCGGCTCGAGGTGGATGCCGAAACTCCGGTGCGCGCCGACAGCATCGCCACCATCGAGGCGCAGGGGGTGACGGGTATCTCCTTCGTGGGCATCGGGCCGGGCAGCGCCGACAGCCCGCTTCTGGACCCCGCCGACGGCGAGGTGCCCGAGATCGCGGCGGGCCGTTCGACGCTGCAGACCCTGACCGAGGATGCGCCCGAGCTGATCACCGAAACCCTGCGCGTGGTGCAGGAGATCGGCGACCTGTTCAGCGGCGCGAACGAGGGGCGGCTGGAGCGGATCATCGCCAATGTGGAAACGGCGTCCGAGGAATTCGTGGCCGCGCTCGACGGGATTTCCGGGATCACCACGACGGTGACGCAGTTCACCGAACAGATCAACCGATTCAACAGCACTCTCGACGCGCTGACACGGGACCTGTCGGTCGTGCTGTCCTCGGCGGACGAGACGCTGCAATCCATCGACCTGCTGGCCGACCAGGCCACCGCGGTGGTGGCCAGCGGCACCGACACGCTGAACCTGGCGCAGGGCGCGATTGCCGAGGGGCGGCGCTACGTGGCCGAGGACCTGAGCGCGCTGACCGATGACGTGGCCGAGACGCTGGCCGCCTTCCGCGGCGAACTGGCGATGATGCGTACGGACGCAAGCGCGCTGATGGCGACACTGGGCACGACCGGCACGACGGCCACCGCGCGCCTCGAGGAGGCCGAGGCGACGCTGGCCCGGATCGACGGGTTGATCGGGTCGCTCGACACGGCGTCGGCGGCGGTGGGGGCCGCGGCCAGCCGCATCGACGGGCTGATCGAGGACGAGGGCGCGCCGCTTCTGTCCGAGACGCGCGCGGCCGTCGCTGCGGCGACCGAGACCATCGCCACGATCAACGCCACCGCAACCACCGACCTTCCGGCGCTGATGGAGGATGTCCGCGCCGCCGCCGAGACCGCGCGCGGCGTCATCACCTCGGTGGGGGCCGACCTGTCGGCGGCGACCTCGGGGCTGCCCGAGCTGGTGACGCAAGCCGGCACCACGATGGGACAGGTGAGCGACACCTTCGCCGAGGCCAACGCCACGCTTGCCGCGATCAACGCCGCGCTCGAGACCGGGCAGCGCACGCTGGTGGCCGCCGAACGCGCCTTCGACGGGGCCGACCGGCTGATCAACGACGAGATGGAGGCGCTGGTGGCCGATCTGCGCGGCACCGTCGCCGCGCTGACCGAGGCGGTGGGCACGGTCGCGGGCGACCTGCCGCTGATCTCGGCCGATCTGCGCGCGGCCAGCCAGGCCGCCACCGAAAGCTTTGCCGGGCTGCAGGGGCTGGTCGACGGTGCGGCGCCCGGCATCTCGGAGTTCACCACGACAGCCCTGCCGCTCTACACGCGGCTGGCCACCGAAACCCGGACGCTGATCCGCAACCTCGACGCCCTGACCGAAACGATTTCCCGCAATCCGGCGCAGTTCCTGCTGAACCGCGACGTTCCCGAATTCCGGAGGTGACCCGCGTGCCCCCTGCCCCTGCCCCCGCTCCTGCCA
Source organism: Roseicyclus amphidinii (assembly GCF_030163755.1). Classification (GTDB taxonomy): domain Bacteria; phylum Pseudomonadota; class Alphaproteobacteria; order Rhodobacterales; family Rhodobacteraceae; genus Roseicyclus; species Roseicyclus amphidinii. The sequence goes on along the minus strand of NZ_JASJOE010000087.1, from coordinate 3,262 downwards.
TTGGCCGTGTCATCGGCCTTCGCCTTCGCCCGCTTCTGCTCGGCGCGGCGCTGCCGCTCCTGTCGGGCTGCGCGGCGCTGACCGCGCTGGGTGACGCGACCGAGCCGCTCGACGTCTACGAGGTGCAGGCCCCCTCCGACATCCGGCCCGCGCGCGCGAGCCTGCCGCGGGACGTGATCGTCGAGCTGCCGACCACCAGCGGCGCGCTCGAGACCGACCGGATCATGATCCGGCCCACGCGCCTGGCCGCGGCCTACCTGCCCGAGGCGCGCTGGGGCGAGGCCGCGCCGGTCATGGTGCAGACCGTGCTGACGCGCACGCTGGATGCGACGGGGGCGTTTCGCTACGTCGGGCGCAGGCCGCTTGGCCCCAGCGGCGATTTCGCCATCGTGACCGAGCTTCTGGCCTTCGAGGCGCTGGCCCCCGAGGGCAGCGACGGGGCGCGGGTCGAGGTCAGGATGGTGTCGCGCATCCTGCGCGAGGACGGGGTGCGGGTGCTTTCGACGCGGAGCTTCGAGGCCAGCGACAGCGCCGCCTCGCTCGAGGCGGGCGAGATCGTGGAGGCCTTCGACCGCGCGACGGACCGCGTCGCGCGCGACTTCGCGGAGTGGGTGCTGACCACGCTGGACGCGCCGCGCCCGGCATCCGGGCTCTGAGCGCGGCAGGGGGCAGCCGGGGGCGGCGTCTGTCCGCGGTCAGCGCAGCAGCAGCACCGGCACCTTGCACGAGCGCATCATCTCGGTCGTGGTGGAGCCGATCATCAGGCTGCGGATGCGGCTGTGGCCATAGGCCCCCATGACCAGCATGCCGAAGCCCTCGGCCTCGACCAGCCGGCCCAGTTCCTCGTCCGGCTGGCCGGGCAGGATGCGCGTGTCGGCCTCGATCCCGCCGGCCGCCAGCACCGCGGCGGCATCCGACAGGCCCTTGCGGGCTTCGGGTGTCTCGGGGCCGACGGTCACGAGGGTGACGGGCAGCCCCGCGAAGAAGCGGCTGCGCGCGACGTGATCCACCGCCTTTTGCGCCGAGGCGCCGCCGTCGAAGGCGATCAGCACGCTGTCGATGGGCTGGAAGCTGCGGGCCGCCACGAAGACCGGACGATGCGCCGCGCGCACGATCCGTTCGAGGTTCGAGCCGAGGTGCCCCCGCGCGAAATCCGCCGCCTCGCCGCGCTTGCCGATGACGATGACGCGGGCGTCTCCCTCGATCTCGCCGATGGTCTCGACGATGTCGCCCTGCCGCAGGCGCGTGGTGATCGCGGTCACGCCGTCGCGGTCCACGATGGCGCGGGCGTCCTCGAGGATGGCGCGGCCGCGCTGGCCGGTCAGCCGGGCGCGCTGCGCGTCGATCTCGGCCAGTTGCTCCAGCAATTCGCTGCGCGCGCCGAGGCGGATCGCGCCGGACAGGTCCGGCTTTTCCGGGGCCTCGCGGCGGCCGAGCACGTGGATCAGCTCGACCGGGGCGGCGGTGCGCCCGGCGATCCAGGCAGCGTGGTGGCAGACGCTTTCGGAATAGATCGAGCCGTCAACAAGGGCGATGATCTTCTGCTCTGTCATGGGTCCGGCCCCTTTCAATGATCCAACAGCGTGTCCATGGCGCCCGGCTTGTCATGGATGGCAAGCTTGTCCACCAGCGTTTCGGTGGCGGCGTTCATGCCCACCACCTCGACCTCGGCCCCGTCGCGGCGGAACTTGAGGATCGCCATGTCCAGCGCCTGAACGCTGGAGATGTCCCAGATATGCGCGCGGCTGACGTCGATGACGACGCGCTCGGGGGCCTCGCGGAAGTCGAAGGCGGCCATGAAATCCTCGACCGAGCCGTAGAACAATTGCCCCTCGACGCGGTAGGTGCGCAACCGGCCGTCGGCGCTGATCTCGGAGGTCACGCGGAACAGCTGCGCGATCTTGGCGGCGAAGAAGACGCCCGACAACAGCACCCCCACCAGCACCCCGATGGCGAGGTTGTGGGTCCAGACCACGGTGACGACGGTGGCCAGCATGACGACGGAAGAGGAGCGCGGGTGCAGCGTCAGGTTCCTGATGGAGGACCACGAGAAGGTGCCGATCGAGACCATGATCATAATCGCCACCAGCGCGGGCATCGGGATGATGCTGACGAGGTCGCCGAGCCCCACGACGAGGATCAGCAGGAACACCCCCGCCACGAAGCACGACAGCCGACCGCGACCGCCGGATTTCACGTTGATGATGGATTGCCCGATCATCGCGCAGCCCGCCATGCCGCCGATGAAGCCGGTGGCGGTGTTGGCCAGCCCCTGCCCCACGCATTCCTGGTTGCGGCTGGAGCGCGTGTCGGTCAGATCGTCGACGATGTTCTGCGTCATCAGGCTTTCGAGCAGGCCCACGACCGCCACGGCGACGGAATAGGGAAAGATGATCCGCAAGGTTTCCAGGTTCAGCGGGATGTCCGGGATCAGGAAGACCGGAAGCGTGTCGGGCAGCGCGCCCATGTCGCCCACCGTGCGCACGTCGAGGCCGAGGGCGTAGACCAGCGCGGTCAGGACGATGATCGTCACCAGCGGCGAAGGCACGGCGGTGGTGATCCGCGGGAACAGGTAGATGATGGCCAGCCCCGCCGCGACCAGGGCATAGGTCAGCGCGGTCACGTTGCGCGGGTCCAGTTCGGGCAGTTGCGCCATGAAGATCAGGATCGCCAGCGCGTTCACGAAGCCCGTCATCACCGACTTGGAGACGTAGCGCATCACGAAGCCCAGCTTCAGCAGGCCCATGGCGATCTGCAGAAGCCCCGCAAGCACCGTGGCCGCCAGCAGGTATTGCAACCCGTGGTCGCGCACCAGCGTCACCATCAGCACCGCGGTGGCCGCCGTCGCGGCCGAGATCATGCCGGGCCGACCGCCCGCGATGGCGGTGATCACGGCGATGGAGAAGCTGGCATAGAGCCCCACCTTGGGATCGACGCCCGCGATGAGGGAAAAGGCGATGGCTTCGGGGATGAGCGCCAGCGCCACGACGAGGCCGGCCAGAAGGTCGGCGCGGATGTTGCCGAGCCACTGGGCGCGGTAGAGGTCGAGTGAGATCATGGGGTCGCTGTCCGGTTGCGGTCCCGCGGCTTGCGCCGGACCTCCGTGCGGGGGCACGGCTTCCTTGCGGTTGTCCGGCGGATCGGCGGCCGGAAGAGCCACCCGGAAACAGGTCCGGGTCCAGGTTCGTCGGACCGCGGCATAGGCGCTGGGGCGCGGAATGGCAACCGGCGCGGTGGGGACAGGCCACCGCGCCGGGCCGTA
>NZ_JASJOE010000086.1 GCF_030163755.1 Roseicyclus amphidinii | reverse complement strand
AACCTCCTGTCTGACGATTGAGAAGGTCCCAAGCGTCAGACAGGTCGGACAGATCGCAAAATGCGCATCGTTACGGCAGGCTCACTCCATCAGCCCAATGCGCCAATGCCGCGGAGCGGCTTCGTCCAAGGGCCGGGCCAGGACTGCAAGGTCGCGCCCGGCGGAAAGCAACCACAACCAAACGCCGATCTCACTCTGGCTGCCGGAACTTACATCAGGTCGATGCATCCCGCCTCGATCCGTGCCCGAGTTTCAGCATCGCTCAATTCGGACGGTCGCCCAAGCGACACGTTCCGGACACTGGTCCCGCCGATCTGAACTGCATGCAGCTAATGGGTATGCCCGTAGAGCCAGCAGGACGGTCGCATCTCACTGATGAACCCGGTCAGATCGCTCCCATAGGCGTGGCGGAGCGTGCCGGTTGTCCCCAGTTGGTCTAGGATCGGCGCGTGATGCGTCACGACGATCGTGGGGCCGTCATGAGGTCGCGTCAGTTCCCCGCGCAGCCATGCGAGATGTTGCTGATGGATCGCCCGCGTGCGGCCTGGCGTGGCCCGGCGATACCCTGATCCCGCAATGCGGATGTAGCGATAATCGTTCATCCCGCGCTCGAGATCGGCCGCGATGATGTCAGGGTGGATCGTCGGGTGGATCAGGTCAGTCCAGAGGGTGCAGCACAGGATGCGGGCCTGCCCGAGGGTCAGGGATCGGCACTGGGCGTAATGCGCGCCTGCGGTGGTCACGATCTGAGCGAGGCGGTCCTCACCGTCGAGGACGTGGTCATAGAAACAGTGATTGCCCGGGAAGACCTGAACCCGGTCGAGTGGGATGTAACGGCCAATCTGCCCAAGCGCCGGGGCCAGCCGGACCTTGGGCTTGTCGACCACGTCACCCGCAAGGATCACCATGTCGAACTGGTCGAACGATCCGGTCGGCATGAGCGCCAGAGGAATGCGACGGGCTGCCGTCCACTTGTCGAGATGAAGATCGGCCAGAACGAGGAGCCGGGGCATCACTCAGGCTCTCCCGTAACCAGCACGCGCAGCGGTCGGATGCTGCCATCGACGATGACCTTGATCCGTTCGGCGAAGGCCGCGTCATAAATGTCGGCGAAATGAACATCGGCCATGACCCCTTCTTTTTTGGCCAGATCCTCTATGGCGTCCCAAAGCTGCCTGCGGGCGTCGTCGGGCAAACCTGTCTCAGGCAGGAACAGGTCGAGATCGGACCGACCACGCACGCGTCCCTCGGGAAAGGACCCAAAAAGGACAACTCGCCTGCCGAGGCTGTCGCAATGACCTTTGATGCGCGCCCAGGCCTGTTCGAGTGCCGCGCACTGCCGGGCCGCATTGGCCTGACGTCTCTCGTGGTCTGCCGTGAATTCGGGATCAGGCGGGCGGCCGTCGAACAAATAGCCGGCTGCAAAATCCGCATTGAGCGACCCCATGAGGGCTTCAAAGCCCGGCACCAGATCTCTCGCCATGGCCAGCTGCGCCTTCAGGCGCTCCAGCACTTCTTCCTCGGGCAGGTCGAGGTTGGGACAGGACGGATCAAGATCGAGTTCAAGAAGCTGCGCGCCGAGATCGGCGGAAAGGATGGGCCGCCGCCCTTTGCCCGCCCCCTGCAGCTGACGCAGCGCCGCTGCATACCAGTCATCCCCATCGGGCAGGCTGCCGTCGAGCTCAAGGCAGAGTGTCTTTACGAGGCCGGAGACCCCGCGGCGAATGCCGAACATCGCCTGAGTGCGGGCCCTGACCTCGATACGGACGCGCAGGTCGGTCGAAAGACCTTCCGTCAGCCGCTCGTCCGCCTCCATGCCCATCTGCCTTGCATGAGCCAACCGGGCCCCTAGCCCGTCAAGGCGCAGCTGGACGGGCAGAAACTCCGGCGCGCGACACCCCACGGTCCCCATCATCCCAGCACCCGGGCCAAATCAGTGACCTCATCGAAGGCCCCACGCGTCCATTCGAACGGATAGCCGATGGACACGCAGCGGACATCGGTCTTGCCCACCATCGCCCGGCAGCGCCTGTGGGAATGCCCGAAGAGCCAGAAATCGGGCTGCGTCTCAAGGATCAGGTCATCGAGATCTGAATGAAAGGCCGGGGTCAGGCTGTCGATCGCGCCGGCCGCGGTTGCGCGGCTTGGCCCGTGATGGGTGACGACGATCGTGGTGCCTTCGGGCCCCGCGAAATGCGGAGCGCGGAGCCGCTCCTCGAGCCAGGCGCGATGATCGTGATGAACGCGGAGAACATCCTCGGGCAGGATCTGCCGGTTATGGCTTGCGATGGTGCCAAGGGACCGGCCTGTAGTGATCTGATGGTAATCGTTCAGCCCTTGGCGCGCGGCGCGCGCATCGAGCTCCGGGGTGCCGTTGAGCGCGAAATCCGTCCAGAGCGTGCAGCAGAAGATGCGGACTGTGCCGATGCGGATCTCTTCCTTTTGCGCAAAGCGCATCCCGGCCCGCCTCGCGATAAGCCGCAGTTCGTCATCCCCGTCGAGGCTGAAGCGGTAGTAATCGTGGTTGCCGGGGATGATGACGACCTTCTCCGGCAGGACGTATTCCGCGATGTCGCGCAGGGCCATGGGCCAGTTCCACGTCGGATGGTTGGCGATATCCCCGGCAATGATCAGGAGGTCCGGGGCGTTTTCCATAATCCATGGTCCAAGACCGGTTTCCTCGAGCACCCTTGCCCCAAGGCGCCCCCAAGTGTCGGCATGGAGGTCACCATGGACAAGGATACGGGGCGTGCGGCCCATCATGACTTGATCGGTCATTCCAGATCACTCCTCGGTTCGACGGTGCTCCAGAGCGGATTGACGGGTAGGGTGGCGGCCCTGCGCTTGATCTCGGCAAGGCCGACCGGCCGATAATCCCAGACATCCACGCAGACGTTCACGCTGTTGCGCGCGCCTCGCCAGTTGTTGTGGACATGACCGAAGAGCTGCAAGGCCCCGTGCCGCGCCCCGGGGAAGGTGACCATCGGGTAATGGCAGAGCGTCAGCGCCGTCTCTCCGGCGACAATCTGGACAAGGTCATGGACGCTGGTCCAGCCCGACAGCTGGGTCATCCAGGGCTTGTCGTGGTTGCCACGGACGAGGTGCTTGCGGCCCGGGATTGAGGCGAGATAGCCCTCGAACCGCTCGGCGCGGTCGGGTCCTCCAAAGCCGAAATCTCCGATCACCCAGAGATCGTTGTCCGGCGTCATGGCGGCCTGCATCCGGGTCAGGATATGGCTGTCCATCTCCGCGATCGAGGCGAAGGGACGGTTGCAGAAACCGATGATGCGGGCGTGCCAGAAATGCGGGTCGGCGGTGAAGAGATGGGCCATTACCGGGTCCCCTCGAACAAGGGTTGTGCCGCGATCAGCAAGGTGAGTTGCGCCCGCAAAAAGGCATCGACCGCGACAGGGTCGGGGTTGAAAGCGCCACGCGTTAGCTCTTCGACGGGGCGCATCGCGCCGAGGCGATACCAGCGCGACCGGGTGCGGGCGATGCCGCGCGCCGGGTCGAGATGAACCAGCGGACTGGTCACGATTGCCTCATTGTCGGCGAAGTCGGGGCTGTCTTGCACCACACCCGCCAGCGCCAGACTGCCGTTCCACAGGATCGTGAAGGACCAGTTCCGCAGAAGCGGGCTGGCCGCGATCTCGTCGGGCGATGGTCCCGCCAGCACGGCGGCAGAGGCATCGGTCATCTTCTTGTTGAAGGTCATTGGTAGGTTCTCCTCATTCGAAATCAGATCTTGCAGGTGCGGCCCGGCAAGCCGCCGGGGCCGTGGACCGCCGCAGCCCTCGCAGGTCGCGGAGGTCTCGGTCTTTGCGAGGCCAGACGGCGACAGCACCGGGTCGGCCGTTGTCGCCATCGGTCCGTGCCAGCACCTCAGCTGAAGGTCGGCATCTCCCCGAGGGCCTCCAGATCGTCGAGGATCCGCAGGATGCCGCGCAGGCAGAGGTCGATGTGGCCGTCGGGCAGCGCCTGCATGAGGGCGCCCACCACATCGAGGGCGCCGTCGTCCATCCCGCGCTTGCGGACCTGCCGCGCGGCGAAGTCGAACAACTCGCACCGGGTCAGGGCCCGCAGGAACACTACCCTGCAGCGGCTGAGCAGCGGGCGCGATATGTGCCGGATGTCATTCGAGGCGAGGATCCAGTTCACCCGGGTCAGGTCGAACTGCACCGCGAAATACGGGCATTCCCAGCGACAGGCCGATACGGGTTCCATCATCCCCAGAAGCGAGGTGATGACGGAAGTGCTGAACCCACTCGTGGAATACACGACCCCCCCCCTTCTCGACCTCGTCGACGAAGACCACCGGGCTGGCGATGCGCTGCGCGAGAATGGTTTCCACCACCCGGCCAGGCGTTGACCGGCCCCAGTTCCGGGTCGATCCCGCGAGGCGGAACCCGTCCGTGCCTGCGCCCAGATCGATGGAGAGTTCGGGCACGCCGCTCATCGTGGCAAGGCTGCGCGCAAGACGCGTCTTGCCAACCGAGGCCGGGCCGTCGAGCAGCAGGGGGCGGAACCGAAGACCGTCACCGCGCGCTGCGGCCAGCCGCATGTCGCGCCAGATGTGTTCGATGGCCTGCCGCATCCAGGGCATGTCCTCGAGCAGTTCCGCCGCGATCTCGTCGGCGCGGTGGTCGGTCGCGGGGCCCTGCAGGCTGATGCCCTCGAACACGGCGTTCAACTGCTCCCAGTCCTCTTTTTTGAGGTTTGGGTTCTTCTGCGCCTTGCGCTGCGCCTCGTGCAGCTTCCGGGCGCGGCGGCCGATGCGGTCCCAGTCAGGGCGGGGGACGGGGTCGAGCATGGATTCCGCATCATCATCAGCGGCCTTGCGGCGCCGCAGATCGGCGAGGAATCGACCGAGGCGTTTCTCGATCTCGTTCGTCGGAGTAGGTTGCCGTCGCAGGCCGGGGGCGAAGTCGAAGGGTTTGGGCATGGGGATATCCTCCGCGCTGCCGGACTCACGGCTGGCGCGTTCCTGGAAATGTGCATGTCGGGTGAGGCTGGTCCGCGCGTTCAACGCGGACAGGGGCAGCCTATCGAAAGGCGGCGTGGCAAGACGCTTGGCGCATTGGCCAGCGCCGCGAACACGCGCGGGGCACCTTTTGCGAGGAGGAGATGGGAAAACATGGAAGGCAATTTCGGTCAGCAGGCAGCTATGACCCGGCTCTCTAGGTCCGAGTCGCGATCGTCAGAGAGACGTGCCTATGAGCTGAATGCGTTCCATGGGGCGAGGAAGCATGGCGCTGGCATTCCTGTCAATCCGCTCCTGCTGAGAAGGAGCGGCCTGCGACCATGGCGGTCATGGCCCAGGCGCCTCCGCGCACCAACAGGCCTTAGGTGCAAAATCAATGACTTGGAAGGGGGTGGCAGAAAATACCCCGAAGAAGACTCGCCCAAACGCCCCGTTTGGCAAAGTTGCCCCCGCCAGAACAAACTGATTTTTGGTGATGCGGTAGGCCCGGAGGGACTTGAACCCCCAACCAAAGCGTTATGAGCGCTCTGCTCTAACCAATTGAGCTACAGGCCCGCCGAACCCACCGCTTACCAGACCGCCCGACACCGTCAAGCACCGTGGTCTTGCCCGGCGGGCCGGGCTGGCCTATTGCCGGGTCCATGCCTGCCGGAAAGGGCCCGTGATGCCGTCGCTGTCTCATCTCGCCTTGCGTTACCTGCTGTGGATCATCGGCCTGCGTGTCCTGTTCGGGGTTCTGCAGCAGCTGGCCGGGGTTCCCGACGCGCTGGCCACCGGCGTGATCCTCGCCGCCGCCCCCATGGCCGAGATCGCCATGCAGGCCGTGCGCCGGGCGACGCGGCCGCTCGGGCTGCCCGATTGGGCGCGGATCTGGGGCCTGTGCCTGGGGGTCTTCGTGCTGGTGCAGGTCGTGCTGCCCGCGGCGATCCTGCCGGGCATGCGCGCTGCGCTGGCCACCGCCGACGGCCTTGGCCAGATCGGGCTCGTGGTGGGGGCGACCGCGGTGATGGGGGTGATTTTCCTCTGGATCGGGTCGCGTGCCGCCACGGGGCCGGGCCGGTAGACACGTAGCACATGGACGCCGACGCGCGGTCTTGCTAGGGCCTCGCGCAAACGCGAGGAGAACACGCCCATGACCGACCGCAAGAACGGCCTCACCTATGCCGAAGCGGGTGTCGATATCGACGCCGGGAACGCGCTTGTCGACCGGATCAAGCCTGCAGCCGCGCGCACGACGCGGCCGGGTGTGATGTCGGGGCTTGGTGGCTTCGGCGCGCTCTTCGATCTGAAGGCCGCGGGCTATGACGACCCGATCCTCGTGGCTGCCACCGACGGGGTCGGCACCAAGCTCAAGATCGCCATCGACACCGGCCTCTACGACACGATCGGCGTGGACCTCGTGGCGATGTGCGTGAACGATCTTGTCTGTCAGGGGGCGGAGCCGCTCTTTTTCCTCGACTACTTCGCAACCGGCAAGCTCGAGGTCGAGGCCGCCGCCCGCATCGTCGAGGGGATCGCGACGGGCTGCGCGGCCTCGGGCTGCGCACTGATCGGGGGCGAGACGGCCGAGATGCCGGGCATGTATGCGCCGGGCGATTTCGACCTGGCGGGCTTCGCCGTGGGCGCGATGAACCGCGGCGCGGAGCTGCCGGCGGGCGTGGGCGAGGGCGATGTGCTGCTGGGCCTTGGCTCGGACGGGGTCCATTCCAACGGCTACTCGCTGGTGCGCCGCGTGGTGGAATGCTCGGGGCTGGCGTGGGACGCTGCGTCGCCCTTCGCCGAGGGCGCGCTTGGGGAAGCGCTGCTGGCACCCACGCGGCTTTACGTGAAACCGGCGCTTGCGGCGGTCCGGGCGGGGGGCGTGCATGCGCTGGCCCATATCACCGGCGGCGGGCTGACCGAGAACCTGCCGCGCGTGCTGCCGGATGGGCTGGGGGCCGAGATCGACCTTGGTGCGTGGTCGCTGCCGCCTGTCTTCCGCTGGCTGGCCGAGGAGGGCGGGCTGGAACAGGCGGAACTGCTCAAGACCTTCAACGCCGGCATCGGCATGGTGCTGGTCGTCGCCGCCGACCGGGCCGAGGCGCTGTCGGGGCTGCTGACCGAGGCGGGCGAGACGGTGCATCGCATCGGTCAGGTCGTGCCAGGCGTGGGCGTGCGCTACGCCGGGGCGCTTCTTTGACGAAGCGCGTCGCGCTCCTGATCTCGGGCGGCGGGTCGAACATGGTCCGGCTGGCCGAAAGCATGACGGGCGACCATCCCGCGCGGCCCTGCCTCGTGCTGTCGAACCTGCCGGGGGCAGGGGGGCTGGCCAAGGCCCGGGCGATGGGCATTCCGACGGCTGTCGTCGATCACCGCCCCTTCGGCACGGACCGCGCGGGCTTCGAAGCCGCGCTGACCGAGGCGCTCGAGGCGCATGCCCCCGACATCCTGTGTCTGGCGGGGTTCATGCGCATCCTGACCGAGACGTTCATCACGCGCTGGCAGGGGCGGATGCTGAACATCCACCCGTCACTCCTGCCGAAATACCGCGGTCTGCACACCCATGCCCGCGCGCTCGAGGCGGGTGACACCGAGGCCGGTTGCACGGTCCACGAGGTGACGGCGGAACTCGACGGCGGCCCGATCCTCGGCCAGGCGCGGGTGCCTGTTCTGCCGGGCGATACACCTGACCGGCTTGCCGCGCGCGTGCTGGAACAGGAGCATCGGCTTTACCCGATGGTGCTGCGCCGCTTCGCCGAAGGCGACAGGCGGCGCATCGACATCTGACCCGCCAGATCCTTGCAAGGATCTGGCCCAAAGCCTTGCAAGGCTTTGCCCACGCCCTTGCAAGGGCGTGGGCGAGAGTTTTGCAAAACTCTCGCGCGCCCCAGCCTCAGAGCAGCGACTTGACCTTTTCGGCCACGGCCTCGGCCGTGATGCCGAAATGCCGGTAGAGATCGCCCGCCGGCGCCGAGGCGCCGAAGCCATGCATCCCGACAAAGCCCGATTTCTCGCGGCGACCGCGCTCGCCGAACAGCCAGCGGTCCCAGCCGAAGCGGATCGCGGCCTCGACGGCCACGCGCACCGGCCCGCCGGGCAGGACGCGCTTGCGGTAGGCCTCGGGCTGCTCCTCGAACAGCTCCCAGCAGGGCATCGAGACGACCCGCGTGCCGATCCCCTCGGCCTGCAGCAGGTCGCGCGCGGCCATGGCGATGGCGACCTCGGACCCGGTGGCCAGCAGGATCGCCTGCCGCTTGCCCTCAGCCTCGGCCAGAACGTAGCCGCCCTGCGCGACAAGGTTCTTCGTCTTGTGCTCGGTCCGCACCGTCGGCAGGCCCTGCCGGCTCAGCGCCAGGACGCTCGGCGTGGTCTTCTGCATCAAGGCCACTTCCCAGGCCTCGGCGGTCTCGACCGCGTCGGCGGGGCGCATGACCAGCAGGTTCGGCGTCGCGCGCAGCATCGCAAGGTGCTCGACCGGCTGATGCGTCGGCCCGTCCTCGCCCAGCCCGATGCTGTCATGGGTCATCACGTAGGTGACGGGCAGCCCCATCAGCGCCGAGAGCCGGATCGCGGCGCGGGCGTAATCGGTGAAGACCATGAAGGTGCCGCCATAGGGCCGCACGCCGCCATGCAGCGCCATGCCGTTCATCGCGGCGGCCATGCCGTGCTCGCGGATGCCGTAATGGATGTGACGGCCCTTGCGGTTCTCTGGGGTGAAGGTGCCGAGATCCGCCGTGTCGGTGTTGTTCGAGCCGGTCAGGTCGGCCGAGCCGCCGATATGCTCGGCAAGGATCGGGTTGATGACCTCGAGCGCCTGCTGGCTGGCCTGCCGGGTGGCCACCTTGGGCGCGGCGTCGGAGGTCTGCTTTTTCAGCGCCTTGATCGTGGCCGACAGCTTCTTCGGCAGCTCGCGGCCGAAGGCGCGGGCGAACTCGGCCTTCTTGCCGTCGGACAGGAGCGCCAGCCGCGTCTCCCATTCCTCGCGGGCCGCGCGGCCCTGTGCGCCGACGCCTTCCCACCACGCCTTCAGATCGGACGGGATCTCGAAGGGCTCCGCGGTCCAGCCATAGGCCGCCTTGGCGGCCTGAAGCTGGGCGGCATCGGTCAGCGCGCCATGGCCCTTGGCGGTGTCCTGCGCGGCGTGGCCGATGGCGATATGGGTCTTGGCCGCGATCATCGCGGGTCGCGCGGAGGCCTTGGCCTCGGTGATCGCGCGGTCGATGTCGGCGGGGTCATGCCCGTCGCATTCGAACACGTCCCAGCCCGCGGCGGCAAAGCGCGCCTTCTGGTCGGTGCGGTCGGCGATCTCGACCTTGCCGTCGATGGTGATGCCGTTGTCGTCGAAGATCAGGACCAGGCGGCTCAGTTCCTGACGGCCGGCCAGCGCGATGGCCTCGTGGCTGATGCCTTCCATCAGGCAGCCGTCACCGGCAAAGACATAGGTGTAATGGTCGAAGAGCTTCTTGCCCCACTTGGCGCGCAGGAATTCCTCGGCCATGGCAAAGCCGACGGCATTGGCGACGCCCTGTCCCAGCGGGCCGGTGGTGGTCTCGATCCCCTTGGCGTGGCCGTATTCCGGGTGGCCCGCGGTGATCGCGCCCAGCTGGCGAAAGTTCTTGACCTGCTCCAGCGTCATGTCCTCGTAGCCGGTGAGGTAGAGCAGGCTGTAGAGCAGCATCGAGCCGTGGCCGTTCGACAGGATGAACCGGTCGCGGTCGGGCCAGTCGGGGGCGGCCGCGTCGAATTTCAGGTGCTTCTCGAAGAGAACCGTGGCGATGTCGGCCATGCCCATCGGCATGCCGGAATGGCCGGAGTTCGCCGCCGCGACGGCGTCGAGCGCCAGCGTGCGGATGCAAGCGGCGCGGCGTGCATGATCGGGGTGTTCCTGGGCGAGGGCGGTGAGGTCCATCTTCGGGGTCCTTCCTGTCTGGCAGCCTTTGGCGCAAGGACCAACAGGGTCGCGCGCGCGTTGCGTCGTCTCATAGCAGAGGCGGGGGGGCGCGCAACCTCCAAGGCAGGCGCGCGTGCCATTTGCCGCCCGGAGTGCCGCCGCAACTTTGGAAGGCCTTGCAAATCTGGGGAAAGCACGGTGTTCTAGGCGCAACGAGACGGGGTGCGCGGTGACGTGCCCCGCGCCGACCAGAGCGGGGGCAACGGCAGAGATGGGCGACAACGCCGAGTTTGAGAAACTGACGATGCTCGAGGCGCGGCTGGCGGCCGCGCTGGACCGCATCGCCGTGGGCCTGGGCGAGGCGCAGGCCATGGCCCGGATCGAGGATCCGGCCTTCACGTCGGGCGCGCTCGAGGACATGCAGATGCGCGTCGAGGCGGCCGAGGCCC
>NZ_JASJOE010000085.1 GCF_030163755.1 Roseicyclus amphidinii | reverse complement strand
GGCGCGGCCGGGCCCAACCCGCGCAGGCCGAAGGCCGAGCGGGGCGGGAGCGCCCCGGCCCGGTGCCGGGTGGGTGGCTCGATCCCGAGGCGCAGGCGGTCATCATCCGGCAAGGCACATCGCGCGTCGCGTTCAAGTCGATCCACTGCCCCACGCAAGGGCACCACGCGTCCCAAGGTCCGCCGCCGCCTGACCGATGAAGACATGCCGAGACATGTCACGCCACAGCCCGGCACAGCGGCGGCAACGCGCTGCCATCACGGTCATTCGCCCCCCTGATCGCGCCACCCGTTCGTCAGGCCGTCGAGATCGTCAGGCCCTCGCCATGCGCCACGTAGTTCAGCGTCCTGTCCAGCGGCCCCGCCGCGGCGTGGAGGGCCGCGAAATGCACCTCGGAAGGTCGCAGCGCGCGTCCTGCCGCCGAGAGGCCGAAGCGCAGGACCGACCACAGGTCTTCGTCCAGCGCGACGCGCGATGCCGTGGCCTCGAGCCGCCATTGGCCGCCCGGCCCATGGCCCAGAGTGATCGCAGCGCCCATCGGCAGCGCCGTTTCGGCGCAGAGCAGCATCAGGTAGGCCAGCTTGACCTGTGCGCGCGGCAGGTCGGCCTGCGCGCTCCAGTCGAGCGACAGCCGCGTCCCCTCCCACGGGGCGAGCGCGGTCGTCCGCGCCTCCCGCGCGCTCAGGACCTGGGTCGCCGCCGCCGCGCCGAAGGCGATGCGCAGGAAGCGCATCCGCGCCTGTGCATCGCGCACCGCGTCACGGATCAGCTCCATCTCGGGGCCGCGGACCGAGCCGGTCATCTCGAGCAGCTCGACCCCGTTGCCGATCGCGCCGAGCGGGTTCACGAGATCATGGCACAGCCGCGACGCGATCAGCTCGGCCAGGCTTTGCGGCCCTTGCGGTGACTGGTCATTCATGAAACGCACACTCCATGCAGGATGATCTGAGCGCGATACTGGAACCCGGCATGCTGGTCCGCAGCCCCGAGAACCCCGACTGGGGTCTCGGGCAGGTGCAATCCAACATCGCCGGCCGCATCACGGTGAATTTCGAGAACGAGGGCAAGCTTGTCCTCGATGCCCGGCATGTGTCGCTCGAGCTGGTCTTTCTCGACTGATCCATCGCATTCCCGCCACTTTGCGCGCCACCCTCGCACGCCCCGGTTAACACGAGTTTAACGCGGCCGAGGGTGCCGCGCGCAAGCCTGCGCGGTTTGCATCGGCGGTCGCGCCTGCTAAAGCCCGGCTGGGGTTGGGGCGTCGCAAGGGTGCGAAAAGGCGGACCATGGATCTGGACGACAGCCATTTCGAGCTGCGCCTCGCCGCGAGCGAGGCCGATCTTCATGCCGCGCAGCGCCTGCGCTACGATGTCTTCGTCGAGGAACTGGGCGGCGGCGGCGAGATGGTCGATCACGCGGACAGGCGCGAGGCCGACCGCTTCGATCCGCATTTCGACCACCTGATGCTGCTCGACAATCGCCGCCCCGCCGAGGATCGGGTGGTCGGCGTCTACCGCGTGATGCGCGAGGAGGCCGCGGCGCGCGCGGGGCAGTTCTACTCCGAGGATGAATACGACCTCACGCCGCTGCGCGCCTCGGGTCGGCGGCTGCTGGAACTGGGGCGGTCCTGCCTGCACCGCGACTATCGCGGGGGCACGGCGATGATGCATCTCTGGGCGGGCTTGGCCGATTACATCGCCGAGCATCGCATCGAGGTGCTGTTCGGCGTCGCCAGCTTCCACGGCACCGATCCCGCGCCGCTGGCCGGGCCGCTTTCGTTGCTGCACCACCGCCATCTCGCCCCGCCGGGCCTGCGACCCGTGGCGCGGCCAGAGGGGTATCAGCGGATGGACCTGATCGCCGAGGCCGATCTCGACCGGCCCGCCGCGATCCGGGCGACGCCCGCGCTGATCAAGGCCTATCTCAGGCTGGGGGGCTGCGTGGGGCAGGGGGCGTTCATCGACCGCGCCTTCAACTGCATCGACGTCTGCCTCGTTCTGGACGTGGCGACCATCCCCGAGAAACAGGGCGCACTCTACCGCCGCGGGGCCCAGACGTGAGCGAGACCTGGACCGGCCCGCCAGAGCCGCCGCGCCCCGCGCTCGGCCCCGGCGACTGGCTGCGCGTGTTGCGCCGGGGGGGCGCGGTGATCTTGCTGATCGCCGTGGCTTTCCCGATCCTGCTGGTGCTGCGTCTGCCCGAGCGGCTGGTCTTCGGCCTCGCGCGCCCGGTGACGCCCTGGATCACGCGGGGTGTCTGCATCCTGGCCTGTCGCCTGATCGGTCTCGAGCGGCGGGTGCGGGGCGTGCCGATGACCGGTCCTGGGGCCTATGTGGCCAATCATGTCAGTTGGCTCGACATCCTCGTTCTGAACGCCAGCAAGCGTCTCTACTTCGTGGCGAAATCCGAGGTGGAGGGCTGGCCCGGCATCGGCTGGCTGGCGCGCGGGACCGGCACCGTCTTCATCGTCCGCGACAGGAAACAGGCGGCGGCACAGACGCGGCTTTTCGAGGATCGGCTGCGCGCCGGCCACCGGCTCCTGTTTTTCCCCGAGGGCACCTCGACCGACGGGCGGCGGGTGCTGCCCTTCAAGACGACGCTCTTTCAATCCTTCCTCTCGGAACGGCTGCGCGACGTGCTGCAGGTCCAACCGGTGACGCTGGTCTACCACCCGCCAAAGGGCGCGCACCCGGCCTTCTACGGCTGGTGGGGCGACATGGCGCTTGGCCCGGCCATCCTGGCCACGCTGGCCACGCCCCGTCAGGGGCGGGTCGAGGTGGTCTATCACACGCCGCTGCGCGTCGCGGAGTTCCCCGACCGCAAGACCCTTGCCGCCATGGCCGAGGCCGAGGTCAGGGGCGGGTTCCCGCCAGATCGGCTGGCCTGATGCGGGGCCTGAGACTCAGAGCGCCGTCCAGCCGCCGTCCACGCTGATCGTCGTGCCGGTGATCTGGGCAGCTGCGTCCGAACACAGGAACACGGCGGTGCCGCCCATCTGCTCGACGGTGGCGAACGCCTTCGACGGCTGGCGCGCCAGCATCACCTCGCGCACGACGGTGTCGCGGTCCATGCCGTGCGTCTTCATCTGGTCGGGGATCTGCGCCTCCACGAGCGGGGTCAGCACGTAGCCGGGGCAGATGGCGTTGGCCGTGATCGGCTCTTCCGCGGTCTCCAGCGCGGTGGTCTTGGTCAGGCCGACGATGCCGTGCTTGGCAGCGATATAGGCCGATTTGTAGGGCGAAGCCGTCAACCCGTGGGCCGAGGCGATGTTGATCACGCGCCCCCAGCCCGCCTTGCGCATCATCGGCAGGGCGGCCGCCGTGGTGTAAAAGGCGGAACTCAGGTTGATGGCGATGATCGCGTCCCATTTCTCGGCCGGGAACTCGGGGATGGGCGCGACATGCTGGATACCGGCGTTGTTGATCAGGATGTCGCAGGCGCCCGCCTCTTCGATGAGCGCGCGGCAGTCGGCGCCCTTCGACATGTCGGCCTTGATGTAGCGCGCCGTGACCCCGCAGACGCTGGCGATCTCTTCGGCGAGCGCGTGATCCTCCTTGCGGTCGGTGAAGGAGTTCAGCACCACGTTCGCCCCCGCCTTGGCCAGTTCCCGCGCGATCCCGAGGCCTATCCCCGAGTTGGAACCGGTGATGACGGCGGTCTTGCCGGAAAGGTCGGTGGTGATGGCCATGGTCGTCGTCCTCGCTGGAAGCTTTGCGGCGACCCTAATGCTGCATCTGCGAAAGGAACAAGGGCGGCATGGCAGGCCATGGCCAAAAAAAACCCCGGCACGAGGCCGGGGTTAAGTCATTGAGGCAGGTTTCATACAGGCAAGAAACCTATCGAGCAGTGCCCTCTTTATAAGCAATGGCTTGGCCGATGTCCAACCGAAAAGTTTGAATCGCAAACTGCCCCCGGTTAGCCTTGAAGCCAACAGATACTGAGGCAGGAAGGATTGTTGCCAGATGAAGACGCAGTGTTTCGCGCGAATCGCGGTGGCCGCGGGCCTTGCGCTCGGGCTGGCCGGGGCAGGTATCGCGCAGCCCGTCCACGGAATCGCAATGTATGGGGAACCGGCGCTGCCGCCCGATTTCACCCATCTGCCCTATGCCAACCCCGACGCACCCACGGGCGGGCGGATCGTGACCGGTGAAACCGGCAGTTTCGACAGCCTCAATCCGCATATCCGGCAGGGCTCGGTTCCGTGGCAGCTGCGCTTCCTCGCCTACGAATCGCTGCTGGGCCGGTCCTGGGACGAGCCCTTCACGCTTTACGGTCTGCTCGCCGAGTCGTTGGAGGTCGCCGAGGATCATTCCTGGGTCGAGTTCACCCTCCGCCCTGAAGCGCGGTTTTCCGACGGCAGCCCCGTCACGGTCGAGGACGTGATCTGGTCCTACGAGACGTTGGGGACCGAGGGGCACCCGCGCTACCTCGGCGCGTGGACGCGCGTTCAGGGGATCGAGGCCGTGGGCGAGCGCACCGTGCGCATCACCTTCTCCGACCCCGACCGCGAGCTTGCGATGATCATGGGGCTGCGCCCGATCCTGAAGGCCGCGCAATGGGAGGGGGTGGCGTTCACCGAAAGCGGGCTCGACGTCATCCCGATCGGCACGGCGCCCTATGTCATCGACGATTTCGAGGCCGGGCGCTTCGTCTCGCTCCGCCGCAACCCCGATTACTGGGGGGCCGATATCGCCTTTCGGCGCGGCACCAACGTGATCGACGAGGTGCGGATGGAGTTCTTCGCCGACGGCACCGCCATGTTCGAGGCCTTTACCGCCGGCATCCTGTCGACCATGCGCGAGACCTCGGCGCAGTCCTGGGCCGAACGCTATGATTTCCCCCGCGTGCAATCGGGCGAGGTGGTTCTGTCCGAGGTGCCGCACCAGCGTCCTTCGGGCATGACGGGCCTCGTGATGAACACGCGGACGGCACCCTTCGACGACTGGCGGGTGCGCGAGGCCATGATCCAGGCCTTTCCGGCCGAATTCATCAACCAGACGCTGAACGGGGGCGTCGATCCGCGGATCACCTCCTATTTCGCAAACTCGCCGCTGGCGATGGGCACCGGCCCCGCCGAGGGGCGCGTGGCCGAGTTCCTGATGCCCTTCGAGGGCGTGCTGCTGCCCGGCGCGAGCGAGGGCTACGTGATGCCCGTCTCTGACGGGACCGAGCGCAACCGCGCGGGCATCGCCAGCGCGCTCGAGGCGCTGGAGGCGGCGGGCTACACGGTGCAGGAGGGCGTGATGACCACGCCCGAGGGCGCGCCCTTCACCTTCGAGATCCTGCTGCAGACCGGGTCATCCGAGAATGACGCCATCGTCAACATCTACACCGAGGCGCTGGAGCGTCTGGGCATCGCGGTCGAGGTTTCCCGCGTGGATGCCGCGCAGTTCCGCGAGCGGCGCGATGTCTTCGACTTCGACATGATCTACGAACGCTACGGCCTGTCGCTCAGCCCCGGCAACGAGCAATACAGCTACTGGGGCTGCGAGACGGTCGACGTGACCGGCTCGCGCAACCTGATGGGGGCCTGCCATCCGGCGATCGAGGCGATGATCGGACAGATGCTGAATTCCGAAAGCCAGGACGACTACGTCGCCGCCGTGCGCGCGCTGGACCGGGTGCTGACCTCGATGCGCTATGTCGTGCCCTTCTGGCACAACCCGGTCAGCCGCGTCGCCCACAATGCCGAGTTGCGCTACCCCGAGACAATCCCGATCTACGGTGACTGGATCGGCTGGCAGCCCGATGTCTGGTGGGTCGAGGAGTGATCGCCGGGCACCGGGTGCCGCGGCGGCCTGAAAGTCTGCGGGCGCGTTAAAGCTCCGTCGCGCGGCGGATACTCATCCGGGCGGCCCCGAGGGAACCGCCCGGCACTGGTTACGCGGCACTACCACGTTGATACCGTTTGCTCGGCCGGGCGATCCTGGGAGACCGCCCGGAACTCGTTACTGTCAATTATAACGTCAGAAGAACCCTAGCTTGTTAGGATTATAGCTCATTAAAATATTTTTCGTTTGTTGATAGTGGTCTAGCATCATTTTGTGGGTCTCGCGCCCGATGCCGGACTGCTTGTAGCCGCCGAAAGCCGCGTGCGCCGGGTAGGCGTGGTAGTTGTTGACCCAGACGCGCCCGGCCTCGATCGCGCGGCCGAAACGGTAGCAGCGGTTCGCATCGCGCGACCAGACACCGGCACCGAGGCCGTACATCGTGTCATTGGCGATGGCGAGCGCCTCGGCCTCGTCCTTGAAGGTGGTGACCGAGACCACGGGGCCGAAGATTTCCTCCTGGAAGACCCGCATCTTGTTGTGACCCTTGAGGATCGTGGGCTGGATATAGAAGCCCTCGGCCAGTTCGCCGTTGAACCGCGCGGCATCGCCGCCCACCAGCACCTCGGCGCCTTCCTCGGCCCCGATGGTCAGGTAGGACAGGATCTTGTCCTGCTGTTCGCGGCTCGCCTGCGCGCCCACCATGGTGGCCATGTCGCGGGGGTCGCCCTGAACGATGGCCCGGACGCGCGCGATGCAGCGTTCGATGAAGGCCTCGTAGATGTCCTCCTGCACCAGCGCGCGGCTCGGGCAGGTGCAGACCTCGCCCTGGTTGAAGGCGAAGAGGACGAAGCCCTCGACCGCCTTGTCGAGAAAGGAGTCATCCTCGGCCATCACGTCCGAGAAGAAGATGTTGGGCGACTTGCCGCCCAGTTCCAGCGTGACCGGGATCAGGTTCTCGGTTGCGGCCTGCATGATCTTGCGCCCCGTCTCGGTCGAGCCGGTGAAGGCGATCTTGGCGATGCGGTTGGAGCGCGCGAGCGGCGCGCCGACCTCGGCCCCCATGCCGTTCACCACGTTCAGCACGCCCGCAGGCAGCAGGTCGGCGATCAGCTCGACCAGCACCATGATCGCGGCGGGCGTCTGTTCGGCGGGCTTCAGCACGATGCAGTTGCCCGCCGCCAGCGCCGGGGCCAGCTTCCACGCGGCCATCAGGATCGAGAAGTTCCACGGGATGATCTGCCCCACGACGCCGAGCGGTTCGTGGAAATGGTAGGCGACGGTATCGGCGTCGATCTCGGACATCGTGCCTTCCTGGCTGCGCAGGACACCGGCGAAGTAGCGGAAATGGTCGACCGAGAGCGGGATGTCGGCCGCGGTCGTCTCGCGGATCGGCTTGCCGTTGTCCCAGGTCTCGGCCTGGGCCAGCAGCTCGAGGTTCGCCTCGAGCCGGTCGGCGATCCTGAGCAGCACATTGGACCGCTCGGCGGCGCTGGTGCGGCCCCACGCGTCCTTGGCGGCATGGGCGGCATCGAGCGCGAGCTCGACATCGGCGGCGTCCGACCGGGCCACTTCGCAGACCTTGGCGCCGGTGATCGGCGTTATGTTGTCGAAATAGCGCCCGTTCACGGGGGGCAGGAAGGTGCCGCCGATGAAATTGTCGTAGCGCAGCTTGAACGGCGAGGTGTAGTCGCTCGTGATCTGGGTCATCTCGTTCATTTTGGGAACTCCTCCAACGCGCCGGCATCCTCCACGCCGGGCTGTTCCCGAGATGACGGTTGGCCGCGCACCTGTCAGGAGGGGCAAGTCAGGGCCGGGGGGCCACCTGTCTCAGGACTGAGACAGGTTCAGCGGCTCTCGTCGATCCCGAGCCGCTTCATCCGCCGGTAGAGCGTCGCGCGCCCCACGCCAAGGGCGCGGGCGGCCTCCGAGACATTGCCCCCCGCGCGGGCCAGCGCGCGCATGACCGCGGCGCGCTCGGCCTTGTCGAAGCCGGTCGGCCCGTCCTCGCGCCCCAGCAGGTCGACGGTGGGCACCGGCGCAAGCGGCCCGGTCGAGGACAGGCCGAAGGCCCGCCGCGCGCCGCGCGTGGCCCCGATGACGATGTCGTCGCCATCGACTGCCAGAAGCGTCGCGGCCTCGGTCTCGGGCGTTTCGGCAACGAGAATGCGCGCCTTGGGAAAACTGGCGCGGAAACTGTCGGTCTCGATCTGGCGGGCGGTCTGGGCGACCATCGCGGCGATCAGCCGGTTGAAGCCCTCGGTCTGGTCGGCCCGTGCCGAGGACACGTCGAGCGCCGCGACGATCTCGCCCTCGGCCCCGTAGATCGGCGCGTCCATGCAGCTCATGGCTGTGTTGCGGGCGTGGAAATGCTCGTCGCGGTGGATGATGACATGCCGCCGTTCGGCAAGGCAGGTGCCGATGCCGTTCGTGCCCTCAGAGGCCTCGGACCAGTCGGCGCCGGGGGTCAGGCCCCAACTGTCGAAAATGGCGCGGTCGCCCTCGGAGCTGCGCAGGTCGAGGACCACGCCCTCGGCGTCGGTCAGCAGCACGCCGCAGCCGGAACTGCCGACCAGCTGATACAGCGCATCGAGCCGCGGCCCCGCCAGCCGCATCAGCTGCTCGGCGCGTTGGCGGCGTTCGCACAGCTGGGTCTGCTCGACCCGCTGCACGCCGTCTCGGCGGGCCGGGTCCAGCCCGTGCCGGTCGATCGAGCGCCGCCACGAGGCCGCCAGCCGCGACCGCGCCGCTGCGCTGGCGTCGCTGACCGTCGCAAGGACGCGGGTGACATGATGCGATGGATGCGTGATGTGCGTCACTCCTCCCTGACGGGAGGATATGTCAAACGGCGCTGACAGGATAGCGGCGCGATGTCACCCTTGCCGGGGCCTATTCCGCGGCGTCGGGCACCTGCGCCTCGACGGCCGCCTTGGCGGCATCGCCGTTGGGATAGACCAGCCCGGCCGAGATGATCAGTTTGGCCGCATCTTCCACCCCCATGTCGAGGACGATCACGTCCTTGCGCGGCAGGAACAGCAGGAAGCCCGAGGTCGGGTTCGGCGTGGTCGGCAGGAACACGGAGATCATCTCCTCCGGGCCGTGGCGGCGGGCGATCTCGCCCTTGGCGCTGGTCGAGATGAAGGCGATGGCCCAGATCCCCTTGCGCGGGTATTCCACGAGGCAGGCCTTCTCGAAATTCTGCTGACCCTGTTGCAGCACCGTCTCGACGATCTGCTTCAGTCCCGAGTAGAGCGAGCGGATCAGCGGGATGGAGAGCACGAGGCTTTCGGCCCAGCGGATGAGCGAACGCCCGATCAGCCCCTTGGCGACCCAGCCCACGACAAGGGTGAAGACGATGAAGGTGGCCACCCCGATGCCGCGGATGTCGACCTCGAGCCCGGTATACTGCCGGATCAGCAGCGCGGGATTGTAGGCGTTGGGGATCAGCGGCAACACCCAGCTGTCGATCCAGCCGAACAGCGACCAGATCAGCCAGATGGTGATGCCGATAGGGGCGATCACGATGATCCCGGTCAGGAAACTGGACCGGAGCGACGCGAACAATCCGCGTTTCGGCGGCGGGGGTGTTTCAGGCAGTTGCATCTGTGTCGCGGGGTCCGGGCCGGGGCAGGACGGTCGCGGGCCGCCACCGCCGTTCGTGCCCTATTTAAGAGGTGGCGCGGGGTCGCACAAGCGCCCGCCGTTCAACCCACGCGCGATTGATCGGCCAGCGCCGCAGCGATGCGCGCACCAAGCCGCGCGTTGTTCAGAACGAGGGCGATGTTGGAGTTCAGCGTGCGCCCGTCGGTCAGCTCGAACAGGCGCTGCAACAGGAAGGGGGTGACCGCCTTGCCCGCGATGCCCTGCGCCTCGGCCTCGGCCTGGGCCTGCGCGATCAGCGGCGCGAGCGTCTCGGCGGCGATCTCGTCGGGTTCGGGGATCGGGTTGGCCACCAGTTGCCCACCCGGCAGGCCGAGCGCGCCGCGCATCCGTTGCGCGGCCGCGATCTGCGCGGGCGCATCCATGCGCAAGGGCGCGGGCAGGCCGCTGTCGCGGCTCCAGAACGCCGGAAAGGCATCCTGCCCCACGGCGATCACCGGCACGCCGAGGGTTTCCAGAACTTCGAGCGTCTTGGGCAGGTCGAGGATGGCCTTCGCCCCCGCCGCCACCACGGTGACGGGCGTCTGCGCAAGTTCCTGCAGGTCGGCGGAGATGTCGAAGCTCTCCTCCGCGCCCTTGTGGACGCCGCCGATGCCCCCCGTGGCGAAAACGGCGATGCCCGCGCGCGCGGCGCAGATCATCGTCGCCGCCACCGTCGTGGCACCGGTCCCCCCGGTGGCGAGGCAGGCGGCCAGGTCCGCCCGGCTGAGCTTGGCGACGCCGCGCGCCTGCGCCAGCGCCTCCAGCGTGTCCTCTTCGAGGCCCACCCGGATCTCGCCCGCGATCACGGCGATGGTCGCGGGCACCGCGCCCGCCGCGCGGACCTCGGCCTCGACCCTGCGGGCGGTCTCGAGGTTCTGGGGGTAGGGCATTCCGTGGGTGATTATGGTCGACTCGAGTGCCACCACGGCGGCCCCTTCCGCAAGGGCTTGGGCGACCTCACCGGACAGGCGCAGGGGCAGGATGGTCATGCGATATCTCCCGAGACATAGGCCGCGGCCCCTTCGACGGCGGCGCGCAGCGCCTCCTCGGGGTCGGCACCGGCCAGTTCGGCGGCGATATGCGCCGCCATGAAAGTGTCGCCCGCCCCGGTGATCCGGCGCGCCTGCACCGGCGGCGGCACCGCGCTGAGGACG
>NZ_JASJOE010000084.1 GCF_030163755.1 Roseicyclus amphidinii | reverse complement strand
GAGCCTGAGCGCCGCGGCCTCGGCGGCGCGGAGGCTGTCGGCGTCCATCAGCTCGCGCAGGTCGCGCTTGGCCAGGTTGCGCGCGCGGGTGGCGATCAGCCGGCCGTCGGTGCCCTCGGCCTCGTCCTCCTCGGAGCCGCCGGGGGTGGTGCTGTCCTCGGCCCCCTCGCCCGCCTCGGGGGCGGTGTCGAGATGCGGTTGCCAGAGCTTCGGCTGGGCCATCTGCCTGCGGACATGGGCCTGCGCCTGCCCGGCGCGGGTCTTGCCCGCGTTGAACCAATAGGCGTCGAAGAGGTCGTCGAAGCGCCGCCAGCCCTCGGCGTCGGGCACCAGAAGGGCGGCCAGCGCCATGCGCGCCTCGACCGGGTCGGTGGCGTTGACGGCAGCCAGCGCCGCCAGCGCGTCGGCGGTCTCACCGGGGCCGAGCGGAATGCCGTTCATCCGCAGATGGGCGACGAAGCCCGCCATCCGGTCGGCCAGCCCCTCGGCCCGCGACGGGAAGCGCGTGACCTGCATCAGGCGACCTTTCCGATCAGCCGGTCCATGACCTCTGGCGGGGCGGCGTCGCGGTCGGCGGCGGTCTTGAGCAGGCAGACAAGCGTCGCCTGCACCAATTCGGGCGCCTGCGCCATGTCGTTGACGCCCAGCCCGGAAAGGGCGGCGGCCCAGTCCAGCATCTCGGCGATGCCCGGCAGTTTCTCCAGCTCTTCGCGGCGCAGCGCCTGCACCACGCCGACGATCTGCCGCGCCAGCCGCGCCTCGAGCCCCGGCATCCGGGCGGCGAGGATCGCAAGCTCGGTCTCGCGGTCGGGGAAATCGACGTAGGAATAGAGGCACCGCCGCCTGAGCGCGTCGGACAGGTCGCGGGTGCCGTTGGCGGTCAGGATGACGATGGGGCGGCTTTGCGCCGCCACGGTGCCGATCTCGGGGATGGTGATCTGGAAATCCGACAGGATTTCAAGCAGATAGGCCTCGAACTCCTCGTCGGCGCGGTCGATCTCGTCGATCAGCAGGACCGCCTGCGACGGATCGGTGATCGCCTCGAGCAGCGGGCGTTTCAGCAGGTAGGCGTCGGAAAACAGCGTCTCTTCGCTCAGGCCGCCGCGCGCCTCGGCGGCGCGTATGGCCAGAAGCTGACGCTGGTAGTTCCATTCGTAGATCGCGTGGCTGGCATCCAGCCCCTCGTAGCATTGCAGGCGGATCAGCCGCGCGTCCCGCATGGACGCCAGCGCCTTGGCGATCTCGGTCTTGCCCACGCCTGCGGGCCCCTCCAGCAGGAGCGGGCGGCCAAGCGTCATCGCCAGATGCACCGCCATGGCGAGCCTGTCGCCAGCCACGTAGCCCGCACCGGCAAGGCCGGTTTTCACGTCGAGATGGGTCATGCTGTCGTGCGGGGCGCCCTGCCCTTCGGCGTGGCGCCCCGCCCTTTCCTGATGTCAGCCGTGCAGGCCGAGCTTGTTGGCCGTCTGCCACACGCGCCAATGGTCGTGGGGCATGTGGCTTTGCGTCAGGCCGAAGGGCCGGAACGCGTCATGCACGGCGTTCGAGAAGGCAGGCACGCCGCCGACGTTCGGGCTTTCGCCCACGCCCTTGGCCCCGATCGGGTGATGCGGGCTGGGCGTGACCGTGTGGTCGGTGGTGTAATTGGGCGTCTCCCATGCCGTCGGCAGGAAGAAGTCCATCAGCGTGCCGGTCTTGACGTTGCCCATGTCGTCATAGGCGATCTCCTGGCCCAGCGCGATGGCCAGCGCCTCGGTCAGACCGCCGTGGACCTGCCCCTCGATGATCATCGGGTTGATCCGCGTTCCGCAATCGTCGAGCGCGTAGAAGGACCGGATGCCGACCTCGCCGGTGTCCACGTCCACGTCGGCGACGCAGATATAGGCCCCGAAGGGGTAGGTCATGTTCGGCGGGTCGTAGTAGCTGACCGCCTCGAGCCCCGGCTCGAGCCCCGGAATGGCCTGGTTGTAGGCGGCGAAGGCGATCTCCTTCATCGTCTTGAACCGTTCCGGCGCGCCCTTCACGACGAAACGGTCGATGTCGAACTCGACGTCGTCGTCATGCACCTCGAGCAGGTAGGCCGCGATCATCTGGGCCTTGGCGCGGATCTTGCGCGCGGCCATGGCGGTCGCCGCCCCCGCCACGGGGGTCGAGCGCGAGCCATAGGTGCCGAGGCCGTAGGGCGCGGTGTCGGTATCGCCTTCCTCGAGCGTGATGTCGTCGGCGGGGATGCCGATCTCGGAGGCGATGATCTGGGCGAAGGTCGTGGCGTGCCCCTGCCCCTGGCTGATCGTGCCGAGCCGCGCGATGGCCGATCCGGTGGGATGGATGCGGATCTCGCAGCTGTCGAACATGCCGAGGCCAAGGATATCGCAGTTCTTGACCGGGCCCGCACCGACGATCTCGGTGAAGTGGGTCAGGCCGATCCCCATCAGCTTGCGGGTCTTGCCGGCCTTGAAGTCTTCGATCCGCTGCGCCTGTTCGGCCCTGAGCCCTGCGTAATCGACGGCCTTCAGCGCCTTGTCCCAGGCGGTGTGGTAATCGCCGCTGTCATACTCCCAGCCCAGCGCGGACTGGTAGGGGAACTGGTCGGCGCGGATGAAGTTGATCCGGCGCAGCTCGGCCGCGTCCATGTTCAGCTTGATCGCCAGAACCTCGATCATCCGCTCGATGAAATAGGCCGCCTCCGTCACCCGGAAGGAGCAGCGATAGGCCACGCCGCCGGGCGCCTTGTTGGTGTAGACACCGTCAACAGCAAGGTAGGCGACCGGGATGTCGTAGGAGCCGGTGCAGATGTTCATGAAACCCGCCGGGAACTTGGTCGGGTCGGCGCAGGCATCAAACCCGCCATGGTCGGCGGTGGTGTGGCACCACAGGCCGGTGATCTTGCCCTCCTTGGTGGCCGCGATCTTGCCTCGCATCCAGTAGTCGCGGGCAAAGGCCGTGGACATCAGGTTTTCCATCCGGTCCTCGATCCATTTCACCGGCTTGCCAGTGACGATGGAGCCGACGATCGAGCAGACATAGCCGGGGTAGACACCGACCTTGTTGCCGAAGCCGCCGCCGATGTCGGGGCTGATGACGCGGATGTTGTGTTCGGCGATGCCCGAGATCAGCGCCGCCACCGTCCGCACCGCATGGGGTGCCTGGAAGGTGCCCCAGAGCGTCAGCTTGCCGGTGACCTTGTCCATCGAGGCGACGCAGCCGCAGGTTTCCAGCGGACAGGGGTGGGTGCGGTGGTAGTAGATCATCTCCTCGGCGACGACATCGGCTTCGGCCAGAACCGCCTCGGTCGCGTCCTTGTCGCCCTGTTCCCAGGTGAAGATGTGGTTGTCGTGGCGACGCGGGCCGTGGGCCCCTTCCATGTTGCCCGCGATATCCTCGCGCAGGATGGGCGCGTCGGGCTCGAGCGCCTTGAACGGGTCGACGACGACGGGAAGCTCCTCGTATTCGACCTCGACCAGCTCGACGGCGTCGGCCGCGATGTAGCGGTCCTCGGCGATGACATAGGCGACTTCCTGCCCCTGGAAGAGGACCTTGCCATCGGCCAGCACCATCTGCTTGTCGCCCGCGAGCGTCGGCATCCAGTGCAGGCCGAGCGGCGCGAGATCGGCCGCGGTCAGCACGGCGACCACACCGGGCAGCGCCAGCGCGGCCTCGGCGTTGATCGAGATGACGCGCGCGTGCGCATAGGGTGAGCGCACGAAATCGCCGAAGAGCATCCCGTCGAGCTGGATGTCATCGACGTAATTGCCCTTGCCTTGGGTGAAGCGGACATCCTCGACGCGCTTGCGCGCGCAGCCCATGCCCTTGAGGCCGGCGGAGCGGGTTTCGGGGGTATCGACAGCGTCCTTCATTCCGCAGCTTCCTTCTGAGCGTTCAGCATGTCGGCCGAGGCGAGGATCGCCTTGACGATGTTCTGGTAGCCGGTGCAGCGGCAGAGGTTGCCAGCCATGCCGAAGCGGACCTCTTCCTCGGTGGGCGTCGGGTTCTCCTGCAGCAGTCGGTGCGCCCGAGTGATCATGCCGGGCGTGCAATAGCCGCACTGAAGCCCGTGATGTTCGCGGAACATCTCCTGGATGACGCCGAGGCTGCCGTCGGGGTTCACGAGGCCCTCGACCGTGGTGATCTCGGCGCCATTGGCCTGGGCCACGAAGACCGTGCAGGCCTTCACCGACTTGCCGTTCATGTCCACGGTGCAGGCCCCGCAATGGGACGTCTCGCAGCCGATATGCGGCCCCTTGACGCCCAGCTGCTCGCGCAGGGTGTGGATCAACAGCTCGCGCGGTTCGGCCAGCACGTCGCGCGGCTTGCCGTTCACGGTGATCTTGTAATGATGCTTGCTCATCGCTTGCTCCTCCCGGCGGTGCGGCGCGTCAGGCGCGCGCGACCGCCCCTTCGATGGCGCGGCGGATGATGACCCCCGCGACGTGACGCTTGAACTCGACCGGCCCGCGGTTGTCCTGGGTCGGGTTGATGGCCGCGAGACTGGCCGCCACGGCGGCGGCGACGGCATCCGGGCCGCAGGACGTGCCGACAAGGGCCGCCCCGGCCTCTTCCGACCAGACGGGCGTGTCGCTGAGGTTGGTCATGGCGACCGACGCCGCGGTGCAGGTGCCGCCCTGCATCGTCACCAGCGCGCCGCAGGCGGCGGTGGCGTAATCGCCGATCTTGCGCTTCTGCTTTTCATAGGCGTAGCCGGTGCCCGCGGGCAGGCGCGGGATCTCGATCCGGGTCAGGATCTCGTCATCCTCGCGCGCGGTGAAATAGGCCGACTGGTAGAAGTCGCGCGCGCTGACGGTGCGGCTGCCCTCGGCCCCCTCGATCACGTAGGTCGCGTCGAGGCATTGCATCAGCCCCGGCATGTCGTTGCCCGGATCGCCATTGGCGACATTGCCGCCGACGGTGCCGAGGTAGCGCACCTGCGGATCGGCGATCTGAAGGGCGGCCTCGCGGATGATCGGAAGCGCCTCGGACAGGCCCGCATGGGTGATCAGCTCGTGCTGCGTGACCATCGCGCCGATCGAGACCGTCTCGGCCCCGATCTCGATCCCCTTCAGGCCCTCGATGTCCTGCAGGTCGATCAGGTGCGCGAGGTCCGCCATGCGCAGCTTCATCATCGGGATCAGGCTGTGCCCGCCCGCGACGACCCGCGCCTCGTCCCCGTGCGTTTTCAGGATTTCGATGGCCGACGCAACATCGGTCGGCCGGTGATACTCGAACCCGGCTGGTATCATGTGTGGTGTCCTCCCTGCGGCCGCATGTCGCAGCCACGAGGACCATGCCCAAGCTTCCGCGCGCTGCGCCAATGCCCGGAAGCGAGCGGCGCGGGTTCGCTCACGAAATGCGAAATGGCTGCACGAAGTGCGAAATCAGAGGCCCAGCGCCTCGCGCACGGCGGCGATCCGGGAGCGGCTGACCGGAATCTCGAGGCCCTGCTCGACCGCCTCGAAGCGCAGCGTGCCGGTGTCCTTGTGCCGCGCGAAGCCCGAGACATGGGCCGGGTTCACCAGGTAGCTGCGATGCGTGCGCACGAAACCCGCGCCCGACAGCCGCGTCTCGGCCTCGGTGATGGACCAGGGGCAGAAGAGACGGCGGCCGCTGGCGTGGAGGACGGTGTAATGCCCCTCGGCGCGGATCGCCGCGATCTCGGCGCGCAGCAGGAACTGGGTCTGCCCGTCCTTCTCGAAGGGCACGCTGGGGGCAGCGGCCGGGTCCGAGGTCAGGGGGGCGACGGGGGCAGGTGCGGGGTCCGGGTCGGGGCCCGACCGGTCGGAGAGGGTCACGGCCTCGGGGCGCGGCGGCTCGAAGAAGGTGACGCCGGTCAACAGGAACGCCGAGCAGATCAGGAAGGCCGCGACGGTCACGCCCATGGCGAGAACCTGGTTGCTCAGTAGCGGCCCCGCCGCACCGGGGGTCGCATCGGCCTGCAGGACGAAACCGGTCTGGAAGATCGCAAGGTAATGCACCGCCGCCACCGCAAGCCCGAAGCAGACCGTTCCGACAAGGATGTTGCGATGCGACCGCTGGTCATAGGCCACCCCGATGGCAAGGCTCGCCAGCGCCACCGCGGCGAGGGTCGAGAACAGGTAATCCCCCGCCCCGTTCAACGGGCGGCAGACCTGCATCCCCGCCATGCCGACGAAATGCATCAGCACGATGCCGATGCCCAGGATCGCGCCCGCCGCCACGATGGACCGCCGCGAGCGCGGGCGGAAATGCAGCACCAGGAGCGCGAGCCCCGCAAGCAGGATGGCGATCAGCGCCGAGACCAGCGTGATCAGCGCGTCGTAGTAGAAGGGAAAGGGCAGTTGCAGGCCCAGCATGGCCACGAAATGCATCGACCAGATGCCGCCGCCCAGCGCCACGGCGGACATGGCCACCACCAGCTTGCGCTTCTGGATCGGGTGGCGCGACGCGCCGCGGGTGAGGGACAGGCCGGTGAAACCGGCCATCAGGGCCACGGCGACGGAGGCCAGCACCAGCCAGGGGTTGTGAGTGATGGTGAGCAAGGGTCCGGCTCCACGGATCACGGGGCGTGGCCGCTATGTAGCACGCGCAGCCGCGTCCGGCCATTTCCCGCGGGCGACGGCCCGGCCGCCAGCCGCGAAAACCGACGCGGATCTGCCGGAAACGGGGATGCATCCCCGGCCCTGCCCCGCTAGGCAGGACCAAACGGAAGACCCATGCGCCTGATCGTCTCCTTCGCTGCCCTGTTCCTGTCGGTGCTGCTTTTGCAGCTGTCGTCGGGTGGCGTGGGTCCGCTGGACGTGCTGTCGGGCACGGTGCTGGGCTTTACCGCGGGGCAGATCGGCCTGTTGGGCTCGGCCCATTTCCTCGGCTTCTTCATCGGCTGCTGGTGGGCCCCGCGCCTGATGGGGTCGGTCGGCCACAGCCGCGCCTTCGCGGCCTTCACGGCGATGGGGGCGATCGGCCTTCTGGCGCATATGCTGGTGGTCGATGCCTATGCCTGGGCGCTGATGCGGGTGGCGACGGGGCTGTGCATCGCGGGCTGTTACACGGTGATCGAGGCCTGGCTGCAGGCCAAGGCCGAGAACGCCAACCGCGGCCGGATGATGGGCACCTACCGGATGGTGGACACCGGCGGCAGCCTTGTCGCGCAGCTGATGATCGGGGTGCTGGCACCTGCCTCCTACGTCTCCTACAACCTGCTGGCGCTGTTGTGCTGTGCCGCACTTCTGCCGCTGACGCTGACCCGCCTGCCGCAACCCGAAACCGGCGAGGCCCCGCGCCTGCGCCCCGGCATCGGCTGGGCGCTGTCGCCGCTGGCGGTGGCGGGCGTGGTCGTCTCGGGCGTCTCAACCGCGTCCTTCCGCATGGTCGGCCCGCTTTACGGGGCCGAGGTCGGCCTCAGCGCCGACCAGATCGGCCTGTTCCTCGCGGCCTTCGTGCTGGGCGGCGCGCTGGCGCAATGGCCCGCGGGCTGGGCGGCAGACCGCAACGACCGGCGCTGGGTGCTGATCTGGTTCTCGGGCCTGTCCATCGGGGCCTGCGCCGTCACGGTCGCCTTCTCGGGGCTGGGCGTTGCCGCCATCTTCATCGCCGCGCTGATCTTCGGGGCGACGACCTTCCCGATCTACTCGATCGCGGCGGCCCATGCCCATGACTGGGCCAGCGACGACCAGCGGGTCGAGCTGTCGGCGGCGCTGATGTTCTACTACGCGCTGGGGGCCATCGCGGCCCCGCTCACGACCTCCTGGCTGATCGACGCCTACGGACCGCCCGCGCTGTTCTATTTCATCGCGGCGGCGCATGTGGGGCTTCTGGTGTTCGGGCTGATCCGGATGCGGCGGCGGCCCGCGTCGGACACGCGCAACCCCTATGTCTGGGTGCCGCGCACCTCGTTCCTTGTCGGGCGCATCTTCCGACGCCCGCGCTAGGCGGTTGCGCGGCTTTTCCATGCCGCGGACCAAGTTTCGGCCGATTCCCGTGGCATCTTCGCCGGCGGCACAAGCGGGACGAGAGGCGCGTGGCATGGGATTTCTTCGCGGCATCCTGACCGGGGTTCTCGGGCTGGCGTTCCTCGCGGCGGCGGGCAACGCGGCCTACCTGTCGCTGACGGATCGGTCGGGGTCCGCGGCCAGCGCGGCGGCAGGCAACACGACATGGCCCGCAGCCCTTGGCGGGCTGTTCGCCTCGGCGACCGACAAGGCGACGCCGCCGACGGCCCCCGCCCCGAGCGGCCCGAGCGCGGCGCGGATCGCCGAGATCGAGGGCACATGGCGCGACTGGATGACCGCGAACGGCATCGCCGAAGGCGCGATGGCGCTCGCCCTGCCCGACGGCCGCGTCATCGGCGCGGGGCTGGAGCGCGATCCGGCGGCCCCCGTGCCGGTCGCCAGCCTGTCCAAGGCGATCACCGGGCTATGCCTTGACGGGTTGCTCGCCGAGCGCGGGCTGCCGTGGAACAGCACGCTGCGCGACATCGCCGCCGAGATGAGCGCCGCGGGCGTCACGCCGCGGCCCTGGAACGAGGCGATCACGCTGTCGGGGCTGGTGACCCATACCGCCGGGCTTGAGCCCGACCTGACGCAGGGCGACATGGTGGCCCGCACCCATGGCGCGCTCGGCCTGCACCGCCGCATCGCCTCGGAGGCGCTGGCCGAGACCGCGCTTCGCGGGCAGCCGGGGCGGTCTTTCTACTCGAACACCAATTACGCGGTGCTGGGCGTCGCGGTCGAGGCGCTCTCGGGCCGCTCCTATGCCGAGACCTGCATGGAGCGCGTGATCCGCCCCGCGGGCGTGACCGGCGCGGTGATCGAGGGGCGCATGGGCTCGATGTCCTCCTATGCCGGCTGGGAGATCTCGGCCGAGGACTACGCCCGCCTTGCCCGGCACTGGTTCACCGCGGGCCAGCCTCATGTCGACGCGCCCGGGACACGGCCCGCCGCAGGCAGCTACGCGATGGGCTATTCCATCGAGGGCGCGGGCCGCCGCGCCACGGTCACGCACAACGGGCGGCTCTGCTTCGACCGCGCCGCGCGCGAGGGGCATGGCGCGAGTTTCGTGGCCCTGGGCGAAGGCACGGCCTTTGCCGCCACCTGGGGCAATTGCATCGACCGGAGCCTCTATGACGATCTGATCGAGGCGATCACGCCGCTTCTGCGCTGAGCCACTGGCCTTGCCCGCGCTCGCCCGCTAAACGGGGCCGAACGCGCATCCGGAGGCAGGGCCATGGCACGCATCCTCATCACCTCGGCGATCCCCTACATCAACGGGATCAAGCACCTCGGCAATCTCGTGGGCAGCCAGCTGCCCGCCGACCTTTACGCCCGCTACAAGCGCGCGCGGGGCGACGAGGTGCTGTTTCTCTGCGCCACCGACGAGCATGGCACGCCCGCCGAGCTGGCCGCGGCCAAGGCGGGCAAGCCCGTCGAGGCCTATTGCGCCGAAATGTGGGAGGTTCAGGACAAACTCGGCCGCGGCTTCCGCCTGAGCTTCGATCATTTCGGGCGCTCCTCCTCGGCGCAGAACCACAAGCTGACGCAGCATTTCGCGGATCGGCTGGCCGAGGCCGGGCTGATCGAGGAAGTGGTCGAGAAACAGGTCTACTCGGTCGCTGACGGCCGCTTCCTGCCCGACCGCTACATCGAGGGCACCTGCCCCAACTGCGGCTACGACAAGGCCCGTGGCGACCAGTGCGAGAATTGCACCAAGCAGCTCGACCCCACCGACCTGATCGAGCCGCGCTCGGCGATCTCGGGCTCGACCGAGCTGGAGGTGCGCGAGACCAAGCACCTGTATCTGCGGCAATCGGCGATGAGGGGCGAGCTGCGCGACTGGATCAATTCCAAGACCGACTGGCCGATCCTGACCACCTCGATCGCGAAGAAATGGCTCGACGACGGCGACGGGTTGCAGGACCGCGGGATCACCCGCGACCTCGACTGGGGCATCCCGGTGAAGAAGGGCGAAGACGACTGGCCGGGGATGGAGGGCAAGGTCTTCTACGTCTGGTTCGACGCGCCCATCGAATACATCGCCTGCGCCGCGGAATGGGTCGAGGCGGGCAAGGGCGCGGATTGGGAACGCTGGTGGCGCACCGACAAGGGCGCGGAGGACGTGCGCTACGTGCAGTTCATGGGCAAGGACAACGTGCCCTTCCACACGCTGTCTTTCCCGGCCACGATCCTTGGCTCGGGCGAGCCGTGGAAGCTTGTCGATTACATCAAGTCGTTCAACTATTTGAACTATGACGGCGGGCAGTTCTCGACCTCGCAGGGGCGGGGCGTGTTCATGGACCAGGCGCTTGAGATCCTGCCCTCGGACTATTGGCGCTGGTGGCTTCTGAGCCATGCGCCCGAGACCTCGGATGCCGAGTTCACCTGGGACGGGTTCCAGCAGGACGTGAACAAGGACCTGGCCGATGTGCTGGGCAATTTCGTGAGCCGGATCACGAAATTCTGCCGCTCGAAATTCGGCGAGGTGGTCCCGGAGGGCGGAAGCTACGGGCCGCAGGAGACGGCGCTGATCGCCGATCTGGAGACGCGGCTGCGCCGCTACGAGGCGCATATGGACGCGATCGACATCCGCAAGGCGGCGGCCGAGCTGCGCGCGATCTGGGTGGCCGGCAACGAGTACCTGCAATCGGCGGCCCCCTGGACGGTCTTCAAGGAAGACGAGGAGCGGGCGGCGGCGATCACGCGCTTCGCGCTGAACCTGGTGCCGTTCTACGCGGGGCTGTCGTCGCCCTTCATCCCCGATGCGGCAGCGGCCATGGCCGAGGCGATGGGGGTGGAGGTTGCCTGGCCCGAAAGCGCCGAGGCCGCGCTGAGCGCCCTTCCCGGCGGGCACGCCTTCACCGTGCCCGAGGTGATGTTCGCCAAGATCGCCGACGAGGCGCGCGAGGACTGGGCGACCCGTTTCGCCGGAACGCGCGGCTGACGCCGCGCGGGTGTTGCGGCGTGGCTCGGCCTTCGGCCTGCGCCACGACCGCGGTGGCACCGCTGCCGCGGTGCGGTCGGTGCTCATGCCTCACGTCGGGCGGGTCGTCGAGGGCGCTCCCCAAGTGGGGGGCTCTGCCCCCGTCCTTCGGACTCCCCCGGGATACTTGTGAAACGGAGAAGCCCGTTAGGGGTTTCTTCATGTTGTCCGTGCAAGGCTGTCGCTGCGGGACAG
>NZ_JASJOE010000083.1 GCF_030163755.1 Roseicyclus amphidinii | reverse complement strand
CCGCATCCGGGCCGGTCACCGCCGCCACAGCCTCGGCCGCCCCCAGCCCGCCCGCCATGCGCGCCAGCACATCCTCGCCCCAAAGCGTCGAGGGCGCGGTGCCCTGGCTCGCCGACATCCCCGATTCGGCCCCGCCCCGCAGCACCCAGCCGCCGACGCACAGGCTGCCCGTGGCCGCCGCACCGCCCAATCGGCCTGTTTTTTCATCAATTGCGAGGATCGAAATGGTCACGCCGGGGCCTCCGTTCTATCGGTCTTGCATTTATCATGATAATTTGGCCTCATCCAATTCATAGTGAAAAATTATCGGCATCCCGCAGGATGCCCGCCCGACAGGAGAGGACAAGACATCATGAGACTTCTCGACATGACCCGCCGCGCGGTGCTGGCCTCCGGCACGGCGCTGGCGCTGGCACTCGCCGCCCCGCTCGCGGCCCAGACACCCCCCGGCGTCCTCGTCGTGGGCCAGGTGGCCGAGCCGCAGGCGCTCGACCCCCATGCCGTGACCGCGGTCAACGACTTCCGCATCCTGATGAACGTCTATGACGGTCTCGTCCGCTACGCCTCGGGCACGCTCGAGGTGGAACCGGCGCTGGCGACCGATTGGACCATCTCGGACGACGGCACCGTCTATACCTTCACGCTCCGCGACGGCGTGAATTTCCACGACGGCACCCCCTTCAACGCCGAGGCCGTGGTCTTCAACTTCGAGCGGATGCTGAACGAGGATCACCCCTACCACGACACCGGCCCCTTCCCGCTGTCCTTCTTCTTCTCCTCCATCGAGAGCGTCGAGGCCGTGGACGACCTGACCGTCCGCTTCACGCTGAACGCGCCCTATGCGCCCTTCCTGTCGAACCTCGCCTATCCCACCGGCCTCATCGTCTCGCCCGCCGCGGTGATGGAGCATGGGCAGGATTTCGGGCGCAACCCGTCCGGCACCGGTGCCTTCACCTTCACCGAATGGCGCTCGAACGAGGCTGTCGTGATCGAAGCCAACCCCGACTACTGGGACGGCGCGCCCTCGCTCGACGCGGTCATCTTCCGCCCGATCACCGACGCCAACACCCGCGTGGCCGAGATGCTCTCGGGCGGCATCGACCTGATGGTCGAAGTTCCCCCGGTGGCTCTGTCGGAATTCGAAGGCGACGATTTCCGCATCGTCGAACAGGCAGGCCCCCATGTCTGGTTCCTGATCCTCAACATGCGCGAAGGGCCCTTCACCGAGCAGGCCGTGCGGCAGGCCGCGAATTACGCGATCAACAAGACCGCGCTGGTCGAGGATGTCCTCGAAGGCACCGCAGATGTCGCCGCGGGCCCCACGCCCCCCGCCTTCGCATGGGCCTATAACGAGGCGCTGGAACCCTATCCCTACGACCCCGACCGCGCCCGCGCCCTGCTGGCCGAGGCGGGGATGGAAAACCCCGAGATCACCTTCTACGTGACCGAGGGCGGATCGGGCATGCTCGACCCCGTCGCCATGGGCACCGCCATCCAGGCCGATCTCGAGGCCGTGGGCTTCGACGTCACCATCGAGACCTACGAGTGGAACACCTTCCTCGGCCGCGTGAACCCCGGCCTCGAGGGGGAAGCCGACGCCGCGCAAATGGCGTGGATGACGAACGACCCCGACACGCTCCCCTATCTCGCGCTGCGCACCGAAGCCTGGCCGGAACAGGGCGGCTTCAACTCGGGCTACTACTCCAACCCGACCGTCGACGCCCTGCTGGAAGAGGCCCGCACCTCGACCGACCAGGACCGCCGCGCCGAGCTTTACCGCGAGATGCAGGTCATCGTGCAGGAAGACGCCCCGTGGGTCTTCGTCGCCAACTGGGTGCAGAACGCCGTAACCTCGGACGCGGTCGAGAACTTCGCGCTCGAACCCTCCTTCTTCCTGCTCCTCGATGACGTGGTGAAGAACTGAAACCGACCCGCGCGGCGGGGGCAGGGGCCCTTGCCGCGCGGGTGCATCGCGTATGCACGGGGTGTGCACGGGGTGTGTATGCCCTGTGCATGCCCCGTTTTTCCGGGTAGCACACCCCAAGGCCCGCCATGACCCGCTACATCCTCCGCCGCCTGATCTCGGCCATCCCGGTGCTGTTCGGCATCTCCGTCATCGTCTTTGCGATCATGGCGCTGATCCCCGGCGACCCGGCCACCGCCATCCTCGGCAGCTTCGCCACGCCCGAGAACGTGGCCCGGCTGAACGAGGATCTGGGTCTCGATAAGCCCCTGATCCAGCAATATTTTATCTGGCTCGGCAACATGCTTCAGGGCGATTTCGGGCGGAGTTTCAACCTCAACCGTCCCGTGCTGGACGAGGTGCTGGAACGCTTCAACGCCACGCTGGTGCTCGCCGGAACCAGCTTCGTGCTGTGTTCGGTGCTGGGCATCGTCGCCGGCGTGGTCTCGGCGGCGAACCAGTATGGCCCCGCCGACAAGGCCATCACCTTCGTCGTTTTGCTAGGGATATCAATACCTTCCTTCTTTCTCGGCATGATGATGATCCTCACCTTCGCCGTGAACCTGCGCCTCTTCCCGGCCTCGGGCATGTGGCCCATCTTCGGCGACCGCGACCTTTGGGCCTTGCTCCGCCACCTCACCCTCCCGGCCCTCGCCCTCTCGGTCGTGGCGACAGGCGTGATCGCGCGCCTCGCCCGCTCCGCCATGCTCGAGGTTCTAAGGCAGGATTTCATCCGCACCGCGCGGGCAAAAGGTGTTCCGGAACGGGGGGTTATCTGGCGCCACGCGCTGCGCGCGGCGATGGTGTCCATCATCCCCGTCCTCGGCATCCAGGCCGGTTTCGTCCTCTCGGGCGCGGTCTATATCGAGGTCGTCTTCCAATGGCCCGGCATCGGCCGGATGCTGGTCGACGCCATCCTCCGCCGCGACATCCTGCTGGTGCAAGGTGGCGTCGTCTTCGTCGCGGCCTGCTACGTCTTCTTCAACATCGTCGTGGACGTGGCCCAATCCCTCCTCGACCCGAGGATCAAAACATGAGCTTTCTCAAGCTCTTGGCGCGCAATCGCCTCGCCCTTGGCGGGTTGGTCGTGATGGGGATCGTCGTTCTTCTGGCGCTCCTCACCCCCATTCTGCCGCTCAAGCCGCCCAACATCACCGACACCGGCAACCGCTTCCTGCCGCCCTTCTCCGACGGCGCGCTTCTCGGCACCGACCACCTCGGCCGCGACCTTCTCAGTCGCCTGATGTGGGGCACCCGCCTGTCGCTTGCCGTCGGCTTCGCCGCCGCCCTTGTCGCGGCCAGTATCGGGGCCGCCATCGGCATCGTCGCGGGCTACTATGGCGGGCGCACCGACAACGTGATCATGCGCGGCGTCGACATGCTCATGGCCTTTCCCTACATCCTTCTGGCGCTCGCCATCGTGGCCGCCCTCGGCCCCGGCCTGATGAATGCGCTGATCGCGGTGGCCGCCGTCAACATCCCGTTTTTTGCGCGCAATATCAGGGGGATAACGGTGGGCATCGCGCATAAGGAATTCGTCGATGCGGCCCGTCTGTCCGGCATGTCGGACGCAAGGATCATCCTGACCGAGATCCTGCCCAACGTCGTTCCCGTCATCGTCATCGCCATGTCCACGACCGTGGGCTGGATGATCCTCGAGACCGCGGGCCTGTCGTTCCTCGGCCTCGGCTCGCAGCCCCCCGTCGCCGATCTCGGCTCCATGCTGGGCGAGGCGCGCTCGGCGCTGATCACCAACCCCCACAGCTCCATCGTGCCGGGCGTGATGATCCTGATCATCGTCATGGCGATCAACCTGCTCGGCGACGGCATCCGCGACGCGCTCGATCCGCGGCTGAAATCGGGCGCGCTGAACCGCCCGCTTCCCGCCACGCTGGTCGCCCCCACGCGCCAGCCCGAGAGCCAGCAGAACGAGGGCATCCTGACGCTCGACAACCTGCAGACGCAGTTCCACGTCAAAGACCGCGTCTATCGCGCCGTGGGCGGCGTGACGCTTTCGGTTAAGCCCGGTGAATGCCTTGGGATCATTGGAGAATCCGGTTCGGGAAAATCCGTCACCGCGCTGTCGGTCATGGGCCTTGTCGCCTCGCCCCCCGGGCTGATCACGGGCGGGTCCGTGCATTACCGGGGCGAGGATCTGGTCGGCGCGCCCTATCGCAAGCTGCGGACGCTCAGGGGGCGCGAGGTCGCCTATATCTTCCAGGACCCGCTCGCCACGCTGCACCCGCTTTACCGCGTGGGCGACCAGTTGATCGAGGCGATCCGCGTTCACCGCGCGATCTCCCGCGAGGAAGGCCGCAAGAAGGCCATCGAGCTGCTCGAGGCCGTCCGCATCCCCAACGCCGCCTCCCGCGTGAACGATTACCCGCACGAGATGTCGGGCGGCATGCGCCAGCGCGTCGGCATCGCCATGGCGCTGGCCAATGATCCCGAGGTCATCATCGCCGACGAACCCACGACCGCGCTGGACGTGACCGTGCAGGCGCAGATCCTGTCGTTGCTCGACGACCTGCGCCGCGAGCGGGGGCTGGCTATCGTCTTCATAACGCACGACTTTGGCGTCGTGGGTCAGCTCTGCGACCGGGTCGCGGTGATGTATGCCGGCCGCATCGTGGAGGAGGGGCCGACGCGCGCCATCCTCGACGCGCCGCGCCACCCCTACACCGCGGGGCTCATGGCTTGCGTGCCGGAACTGGGCGGCGGCAGGCGCAGGCTGGAGGCCATCCCCGGCCTGCCGCCCGCGGTCGATGACCTCCCGCCTGGCTGCGCCTTTGCCCCCCGTTGCGACCGGGCGACCGAGGCCTGCCGCGCAGGCGAGATCACGCTCGACCGCGCGGGCGACCGCGCCCTGCGCTGCATCCATCCCGTCGAGCCACAGGAGGCCGCCCGATGACCACGCCCGCGCTGCGCCTCGAAGGCCTGTCGAAGACCTTTCCCCTAGGTCGAACCCTCTTCGGCCCCGAGCGCCCCGGCGTGCGCGCGGTCCACCCGGTCACGCTGGACGTGATGCCGGGTGAAACCCTTGGGATCGTGGGCGAATCCGGCTGCGGCAAGTCCACGCTGGCGCGGATGCTGGTGGGGCTCCTGGAGCCCACCACCGGCACGATCGAGATCGAGGGCGCGGCGCTGGACAATGCCGATCCGGCGGTCTTCGGCAAGCGCATCCAGTATGTCTTCCAGGACCCGATCAGCAGCCTGAACCCCCGCAAGACGATCCGGCAGATCATGGACGCGCCGCTGAAACTGCTGCACGGCATGGACGCCGCGCAGCGTCGCGCCCGGATCGCCGAGATCTTCGAAACCGTCTCCTTGCGCGAAGAGTTCCTCGACCGCTACCCGCACGAGTTCTCCGGCGGGCAGGCGCAGCGCATCGGCATCGCCCGCGCACTCGCCGCCGAAGCACGCATCCTGATCCTTGATGAGCCCGTCTCGGCGCTCGACGTGTCGGTGCAGGCGCAGGTGCTGAACCTGTTGGCCGATCTCAAGGCGCGGCTTGGCCTGACCTATCTCTTCATCTCGCATGACCTGGCGGTGGTCGAGGCCGTGTCGGACCGCATCGCGGTGCTGTATTTCGGATCGGTGGTCGAACTGGGCCGGGCCGAGGATATCTTCCGCGCGCCGCGCCATCCCTACACCAAGCTTCTGGCCGACAGCGCCCCCGTGGTGGGCCGCCCGCTGACCGCGCCCGAGGCGAAGGAGACCGAGCTTCCCGACCCGCTGAACCCGCCCACCGGCTGCGCCTTCCGCGCGCGCTGTCCGCGGGCCAGCGAGCGCTGCGCCGCCGAGGTGCCGATGCTGGCCGAGGACGCCAAGGGACAGGCCGCCGCCTGTTTCCACCCGCTCGGCGGGTGACGCGCCCTCTGGTCATGGCGCGCGACCGGCCCTAGGTTCTCGCGCGTCGGGGGGAGGGGTCGTCGTGAAAACAGATGTCGTCATCATAGGGGGCGGGCCGTCCGGCCTGCTCTTGTCGCAGCTTCTGAACCGGGCGGGCGTGGAAACCGTGGTGCTGGAACGCAGCCCGCGCGAGCGCGTGTTGAGCCGCATCCGCGCGGGCGTGCTCGAGGCGGGCACGGTCGAGATGCTGCAAAAGGCCGGCGCGGGCGAGCGCATGCTGCGCGAGGGGCACCCTCACGAGGGCTGCATCTTCAGCGACGGCGATTTGATGGTGCGCATCGACTTTGGCGCGCTGACCGGCAAGACGGTCATGGTCTATGGCCAGACCGAGGTTACGGCCGACCTTTACGCCGCGCAGGATGCGATGGGGGCGACGATCCTGCACGAGGTCTCGGAGGTGGCGATCCGCGACGCCGACAGCGATGCGCCCTTTGTCGAGTTCACGCATGACGGCGCGCGGAAGCGCATCGACTGTGCCTATGTGGCGGGCTGCGACGGGTTTCACGGCGTCAGCCGCAGGACCATCCCCGAGAGCGTCCGGCGCGAGTATGAACGCGTCTATCCCTTCGGTTGGCTGGGGCTTCTGTCGCGCACGCCGCCCGCCCATGACGAACTGATCTACGCCAATTCCGCCAATGGCTTCGCGCTGGCCTCGATGCGCAACCCGATGCTGAGCCGCTATTACGTGCAGGTCCCCCTGTCGGACCGGGTCGAGGATTGGTCGGATGACCGGTTCTGGGAGCGGCTGAAATCCTGCCTTCCCGGCGAGGTGGCCGAGACGCTGGTCACCGGTCCGTCGATCGAGAAATCCATCGCGCCGCTGCGCTCCTTCGTGAGCGAGCCGTTGCGCTGGGGTCGTTTGTTCCTGGTGGGGGATGCCGCGCATATCGTGCCGCCCACGGGGGCCAAGGGCCTGAACCTGGCGGTGTCGGACGTGTTCTACCTGCACCGGGCGCTGATCGACGCGGTCAGGCACGGCGAGACCGCCGGCATCGACAGTTATTCCGAGCGCGCGCTCAGGCGCATCTGGAAGGCGATGCGCTTTTCCTGGTCGATGACGATGATGGTTCACCGCTTCGACGGCGAGGACAGTTTCGCCGCCGAGATGCGCCGCGCGACGCTGTTGCACCTGTCGCAATCGGAAACCGCGCGGCGGGACCTGGCCGAGAATTACATCGGCCTGCCGTTCTGAGCGTTCCATTGCGGGCATTGGCGTGGCAGAACGGGGCAGGGGAGACGACAGGATGACAGACCGACACGCCAAGGGCACCGAGGTGCGCCGCGCCGTTCTGGGCGACGCACATGTCGACCGGGCCGAGGCCGCGGCAAGCCCGCTCGATGCGCCGTTCCAGCGGCTGATCACCGAAGCGGCCTGGGGCACCGTCTGGGCCTCGGACGCGCTGACGCGGCGGGAACGCTCGATGGTGACGCTGGCGCTTCTGGCGGGGCTGGGCAATCACGAGGAACTGGAGCTGCACCTGCGCGCCACAGCGCGGACCGGGGCCAGCGCCGAGGACGTGATGGAGGTGTTCCAGCATGTCGCCATCTACGCCGGCGTGCCGCGCGCGAACTCTGCCATAAGAATTGCCAAGCGTATTTTCGCGGAGATGGAGGATAACGAATGACCACGGGCCGCCTGATCCCGCGCCGCCGCGACGCGCACCCGGTGCCGCGGTATGCCGATTACAAGACCTCGGTCACCCGCTCGCCCACCCTGCCGCTCCTGTCGCTGGAGTCCACGCCCTCCGAGGAAACCGGCCCGCGCTTCGGCCACGGCCTGATCGGCCCGCTCGACAACGACCTGATCCGCAACTTCAGCGGGGGCGAGGGGCTGGCCATCGGCGAGCGCATCCGCGTCCATGGCCGGGTGCTGGACGAGAACGGGCGGCCCGTGCCGCACACGCTTGTCGAGATCTGGCAGGCCAACGCGGGCGGGCGCTACCGCCATGTGAAGGACGGGTATTTCGCCCCGCTCGACCCGAATTTCGGCGGCTGCGGCCGGACCCTGACCGATGAGCATGGCGTCTACGAGTTCATGACCGTGCGCCCCGGCGCATACCCCTGGCCCAACCGGGGCAATGACTGGCGGCCGATGCATATCCATGTCTCGGTCTTCGGCCATGCCTTCGGCCAGCGGCTCATCACCCAGATGTATTTCGAAGGCGATCCCCTGATCGACCGTTGCCCCATCGCCGCCACCGTGCGCGACCGCGCGCAGCTCGACCGGTTGGTCGCGCCGCTCGACATCGGGGCGAGCCGTCCGATGGATTACCTTGCCTACCGCTTC
This sequence comes from Roseicyclus amphidinii, assembly GCF_030163755.1. Classification (GTDB taxonomy): domain Bacteria; phylum Pseudomonadota; class Alphaproteobacteria; order Rhodobacterales; family Rhodobacteraceae; genus Roseicyclus; species Roseicyclus amphidinii. The sequence goes on along the minus strand of NZ_JASJOE010000083.1, from coordinate 2,914 downwards.
GACATCGTGCTGCGCGGGCGGCGTCAGACGATGTTCGAGAACCGCCTCGAAGGGATGTGAGCCATGGTGCAACCGCTTGAAACCCTGACGGAAACCGCCAGCCAGACGGCGGGCCCCTACGTCCATATCGGCTGCATCCCCAGCTTTGCCGGGCTGCCCGGCGTCTATCCCGAGGATCTTGGCCTGTCGCCCTTTTCCGAAGGGGCCGCGGGTGAGGTGGTGACCATCACCGGCGCGGTGCTGGACGGGATGGGCGCGCCGCTCCGTGACGCGATGATCGAAAGCTGGCAGGCCGATGCCGCGGGCCGCTACCCCGGCACGCCGGGCGCGGACCCGCTTGTCAGCGGCTTCTGCCGCTTCGCCGCCGACAAGGACACGGGCGAGTTCACGCTGCGCACCATCCGCCCCGGCGCGGTCACCGGCCATGACGGGCGCGCTATGGCGCCGCATGTTTCGCTCTGGATCGTGGCGCGGGGGATCAACATCGGGCTGCACACGCGGCTCTATTTCGAGGATGCCGACAACGCCTCCGACCCGCTTCTGTCGCGCATCGACCCGCCCGCCCGCGCGCAGACGCTGATCGCGCAGCGCACGGCGCCCGGTGCCTACCGTTTCGACATCCGCCTGCAGGGCGCGGGCGAAACCGTTTTCCTGGATATCTGACACATGACCGACCCTGTCCTTATCGCCGGTGGCGGCATCGGCGGCCTGAGCCTTGCGCTGACCCTGCACCAGATCGGGGTCGAGGCCCGCGTGATCGAGGCCGCGCGCGAGATGAAGCCGCTGGGCGTGGGCGTCAACCTGCAACCCAACGCCGTGCGCGAGCTCTACGACATGGGGCTGGGCGAAGGCGTGCTGGGGGCCGTCGGCCTTCCGGCGCGGGAATGGGCGCTGGTGGGGCTGAACGGGCGCGAGGTCTATGCCGAGCCGCGCGGCACGCTGGCGGGCTACCGCTGGCCGCAATACGCGGTTCATCGCGGCGCGTTCCACATGGCGCTTTACGAGGCCGCGCGCGACCGGCTGGGCGCGGATGCGATCACGCTGGGCGCGCGGGTGACCGGCTACGCGCAGGACGCCGAGGGCGTCATGGCCGAGCTGAGCCATGCCGACGGCAGCCGCTCCGAGCTGCGCGGCGCGCTTCTGGTCGGGGCGGACGGCATCCATTCGGGTGTCCGCGCGCAGATGCACCCCGACGACCCCGGCGTGCAATGGGGCGGCGCGATCATGTGGCGCGGCACGGTGCGCGCGAAACCGTTGCGCACCGGCGCGTCCTTCGTGGGCCTCGGCACGCATCGGCACCGGATGGTGATCTACCCGATCTCGGAACCCGATGCGCAGGGTATGGCGCTGATCAACTGGATTGCCGAGGTCACGGTCGATCCCTCCCACGGCTGGCAGCAGGACGGGTGGTTCCGCTCCGTCGCGCTGGAGGAGTTCATCCATCATTTCGAGGGCTTCCGCTACGACTGGCTCGATGTGCCCGAGATGCTGGCGCAGGCCGATTGCGCCTACGAGAACCCGATGATCGACCGCGAACCGCTGCCGACCTGGGTCGAGGGACGCGTGGCCCTGATGGGGGATGCGGCGCATGCGATGTATCCCACCGGCTCGAACGGGGCGAGCCAGGCGATCGTGGATGCCCGCACCATCGGTGCCATGATGCTGGACCATGGCGTGACGCCCGCGGCGCTGGCGGCCTATGACGCGAAGCTCTGCGCGCCGGTCTCGGCGGTGCAGACGCGCAATCGGGGGGCGGGGCCCTTTGGCCTTCTGAACCTGCTCGACGAACGCTGCGGGGGCGTGTTCGAGGATATCGACGCGGTGATCCCGCCCGAGGAGCGCGCCGCCTTCATGGCGGGCTACAAGGCCGCCGCGGGCTTCGCCATGGAAGCGCTGAACGCAGCGCCGCCGACCATCGCGCCGGGCGCGCGGGTGGCCTAAAGCCCCTCGGCCCCGAGCGTCAGCGCCACGCGGTCGCCCGCGAACCAGGTGCGGCCGAACTCCACCGGCTGCCCCTCGGCGTCCACGTTCACGGCCACCGTGCGCAGGATCGCGGCCCCCGCGGGCAGCTGCAGCTGCGCGGCCAGCGTGGGCGTCGCGGGTTTCGCCGTGATCTCGGTCGAGGCACGGGTGTAATCGGCCAGCCCATGCGCGGCGAAGCCCGCGGTGACCGACTGGCTGTCGGCCAGCGCCTCCAGCATCCGCGGGAAGCGCGCGGCGGGAAAAACCGACCGGAAGAGCGCGATGGGCGTGCCATCGGCAAGGCTCAGGCCCTCGTAGACATGCACCTGCGCGCCGGCCTCGAGCCGCAGCGCCTGTGCTTCCTCGGCATTCGCGCCGCGGGTCTCGAGCAGCAGGATACGCTTGTCGGGCACGCGCCCTGCGGCAAGCAGGTTCTGGTGAAACCGCACGCGGCGGCCCAACGGGTAGGCAGTGGGCCGGTGACGCACGTAGACGCCCGCGCCGCGGCGCGCGTGGACCGTGCCCGCCTCGGCCAGGTCGGCCAGCGCGCGGCGCACCGTGTGGCGGTTCACGCCGAAGCGGTCCGACAGCTGCGCCTCGGTCGGCAGGCGGTCGCCGGGGGCGTAATGCCCGCGGGCGATCTCTTCGGCGATATGGTCCCGGATCGAGGTCCAGAGCGGGGAGCGGCCCATCGGTGTCACCAAAACTTCATGGGCGCGGATCTTGCGGTGCCGCGGCCCGTGTGAGAAAAGAGTTGTATAGTTGTATAAATAAATGGACAACTCCGCAAGATGTCTGTCACCGACACCAAGACCCACCCAGCGACCGAGGCCCGCCGCGCGCGGTTGTCCACGCTGGCCAAGGCCCCCGCCGAGCGTCTGCGCGCGCTCTGGGCCACCCATGCGCCCGAGCCGCCTGCCCACGAGGTGCTGCGCGCGCCCGAGATCGGAAG
>NZ_JASJOE010000082.1 GCF_030163755.1 Roseicyclus amphidinii | reverse complement strand
CGCGGCGACCGGCAAGGGGGGCGCTCCCGCCTGCCTCGGCCTTCGGCCTGCGGCAGTTGGGCCCGGCAGCGCGTGCCGCGCTGCGGTCGGCTCTCCGATGACCAGCGTGCTGCGCGGGTGACAGGGGGCGGACTGCGTATTTGGAGAAAGATGAAGACGGTAACCGAATCTTTACGAGTCGGATGGCAAGCTTCGGGCACGGTACAGGCTGGCGAGCCGATGACCGTGAAAGGTGAAGGTGCCCTGCCCCGTCGTGCAGCGCCCCTTTCGGATTTGCGGATCCGATCGGGGAACACTCGGCCGGGCGGGGCCTCCCATCCCCTCAGGCCTTCATCTTTTTCCAAATACGCAGTCCGACCGTGCCACCGGCACCGCGCCGGGCCATCGCGGTCCGGCCGTCACGGGCACCCGCCGCGGCACCGGGCCGAAGGCCCGCGCCGCGGCCGGGCCCAACCAAGGGGCAATGCCGACGGCATTGTCCCTTGGGCGGGAGCGCCCGGTCGCCGGCGCGCCAGCGGTGGCGACTATCGCGTGCCGCCCCAAACTGCGCGATACGGAGGGGGCTTCACGGGACAGCAGCCACGCGGAGATCGGGGTGCGACGCACACAACCGGCACCGTGACCGATCCACCACAGCGCCAGCGAGACAGGGTCGTCCGGGGCAGCGGGCCATGACGCCACGGGCGGTGGCACGGCAGGGCGCGAAACGTCCGGCCGGACGGTGCACGGCAGCGTGACCTTGCACCGAGCCGGTCCGCGAGGCATGTGGCGGGGTGGCAGGGGCACGCGGCCCGGCGTCACGTTCCGCAGGCCCGCGCGGCATCTCGGCGGGCGTTGCGGCGCATCGCGGGACCGTGCCGGACGGTCGTCTTCACGCTGCGGCCCCGCCGTCATCCCGGTCGCGTCAACTTGCGCCGACACCAGGGCCCTCGGGGCCGCCCAGGACCATGGCAACCTGTCGACCGCCCCCCCCGGAGCTTCGCGCAGCGCCAAGAAGGGCCTCGGCCCGGCAGGCTGCGCCGGGCCTCTCCGACCGCCCATCAGGCGGTCGATGTCCGCCCCCCCCTGGTCCCGGTCCCGCCACCGAGACCGCGGCAGCTGCCCGGCCGCCACCGCGTCACGGGACCTCCCACGGAGCAGACGCGCTGCGCGGCAAGGCCCGGCAAGACCCGCCGCCGGCTGAATGACCCGGACGGCCGCACCGGGACCCGCGGCGGCCTGCAAGGCCCGGCCCTGCGGAGAACCGCCCCGCGCCGGGCCGACATCCACCAGCACAGACCGGCGCAGACAGGCACAGACAGGCACAGACCGGGAAACCGGGCCTTGATCACGCCCGCCGGGCGCGGGAGAAAGGTGGCAAGTCGACCGCGACCCGGAGTGACACGGACATGAGTGAGTTCACCACCGCCCAGCCTCCCGCCGCTCCGGAGGACGCGCATCGCTTTCCTTGCGATCAATGCGGCGCGGACATGCGCTTCGATCCGGGCGGCGACCGGCTGATCTGCGATCATTGCGGCCACACGGCCGTGCTGGAACCCGAAGGCGGGCCCTGGGGCGGCGACGCCCGCGCGCTGGTCGAGCTGGATTACGAGACCGCCATCGCCGCCAAGCTCCCCGCGCAGGAGATGGAGGAAACCCGCGTCAGCCAATGCCCCAACTGCGGCGCGCAGGTCGAGTTCCGGCCCGAGATCCACGCAAAGGAATGCCCGTTCTGCGCGACCCCCGTCGTGACCGACACCGGCACGCATCGCCATATCAAGCCCAGGGGGGTGATCGCCTTCCAGCTGACCGAGCGGCAGGCCCATGCCGCGATGAACGACTGGCTCGGCGGGTTGTGGTTCGCACCCAACGGCTTGCAGGCCTATGCCAAGAAGGGCCGCAAGATGGACGGCATCTACGTCCCCTACTGGACCTATGACGCCGACACCGCCACGCAGTATCGCGGCCAGCGCGGCGACGCCTATTGGGTCACCGTGCGCGGCTCCGACGGCAAGTCCCGGCGCGAGCGCCGCATCCGCTGGAGCCGCCGCTCGGGCCGGGTGGCGCGCTGGTTCGACGACATTCTCGTGCTCGCCTCGCGGTCCCTGCCCAAGACCTACACCGACCGGCTCGCGCCCTGGGACCTGGGCGCGCTCGATCCCTACCGGCCCGAGTTCCTGTCGGGCTTCCGCGCCGAAGGCTACACGGTCGAGCTGGACGAGGGCTTCGAGGAAGCCAAGCAGGTGATGGAGCGCCAGATCCGCCAGGACATCCGCCGCGACATCGGCGGCGACGAGCAGCGCATCGACCACATGGCGATCCGCATCGACGACGTGACCTTCAAGCATGTCCTGCTGCCGGTCTGGGTCGCCGCCTACAAATACCGCGGCCAGTCCTACCGTTTCGTGGTCAACGGGCAGACCGGCAAGGTGCAGGGCGAACGGCCGTGGTCCTGGATCAAGATCACGCTCGCCGTCATCGCGGCCGCCATCGTGATCGCCGGGCTGGCCTATGGCTACAGCGTGCTGGAGGCGGGCGGTTGACGAACGCTCTGGCCTGTCGGCGGGATGCGCCGTAACAGGGGATGCGACGGATACCGGGAGAGACAAGATGTTGCTGTGTGCGGGCGAAGCCCTGATCGACATGCTGCCGCGCAAGACCGAAGGCGGCGAGGCGGGCTTCGCCCCCTACCCCGGCGGCTCGGTTTTCAACACCGCCGTCGCCGCCGCGCGGCTGGGGGTGAAGACCGGGTTCTTCTCGGGTCTGTCGACCGATCTTTTCGGCGAACGGCTGGCCGCCGTCCTGACCGCGGCGGGTGTGGACAGTACGCTTGCCGCGCGGTCCGACCGGCCCACGACGCTGGCCTTCGTCACGCTGACCGAGGGGCAGGCAAGCTATGCCTTCTACGACGAGAACACCGCCGGGCGGATGCTGTCGGAGGCCGATCTGCCGGAGCTGCCCGATCACGTCACCGCCGTCTTCTTCGGCGGCATCAGCCTTGCGGTGGAGCCCTGCGCCGAGGGCTATGCGACCCTCGTCGCGCGCGCCGGCACCGACCGGCTGGTGATGCTCGACCCCAACATCCGCCCCGGCTTCATCGCCGACGAGCCACGCTTCCGCGCGCGGATGGACCGGATGCTGGCCGCCGCCGACGTGGTCAAGATCTCGGACGAAGACCTCGAATGGCTGATGGGCGAGGGCGCGCTGGCCGACCGCGCCGCGGCGCTGCTGGCAAAGGGTCCGGCCCTGATCCTCGTGACCGAAGGGGCCGAGGGGGTGACGGCCTACGGCGCGGGCGATCCGCTTCGCGTGCCTGCGCAAAAGGTCGATGTGGTCGACACCGTGGGCGCGGGCGACACGTTCAACGCGGGCTTCCTCGCGGGGCTGGCGGATGCGGGCGCGATGGACAAGGCGTCGGTGCGCGCGGGCCTTTCGGCCGAGGTGCTGGAAGCGGCCTTGACGCTCGGCGTCCGGGCCGCGGCCGTCACCGTCTCGCGCGCGGGCGCGAACCCGCCGCGCCGCGACGAGCTGGCATGAGGGCGCTGATCCAGCGCGTGACCGAGGCGCAGGTCGCCGTCGCGGGCGAGGTGATCGGGCGGACCGGTCCGGGCCTGCTGATCCTCGTTTGCGCGATGCAGGGCGACACCGAGGACGCGGCCGAACGCATGGCCGCCAAGATCGCCAAGCTGCGCATCTTCAAGGACGAGGCGGGAAAGATGAACCGCTCGCTTCTCGACATGGGCGGCAGCGCCCTGGTCGTCAGCCAGTTCACGCTGGCCGCCGACACGCGCAGCGGCAACCGCCCCGGCTTTTCCACCGCCGCCCCGCCCGCGGAGGGTGAGCGCCTCTATCTGCACTTCGCCCGCGCGCTGGCCGCACTTGGGCCGCAGGTCGAGACCGGGCGCTTCGGCGCGGACATGGCCGTCAGCCTGACCAATGACGGGCCGGTTACGATCTGGCTTGAATCCTAGGCAATCCGCCCATTTTATAGGCGACAATTCGCGCAAGCCGGCCCGGTGCGCGCGGAGCCTCTGGCCCTTCCCCGCCCGCTCTGCGCCGATGGAGGGCAGAGGGACGAGACCAAGAACACATGAGCGACACAGACCGCTTCTTCGACGAGATGCTGACGCCCGAGGGCACCCCCCGCGGCCCCTATGCCTCCTACGGCAGATGGTTCGACGGCGAGGATCTGCGCGAGCTGCGCAAGAAATCGGCCGAGGCCGAGAATTTCTTTCGCCGCACCGGCATCACCTTCAACGTCTACGGACAGGCCGAGGCCGATGAACGGCTGATACCGTTCGACATCGTGCCGCGCGTCATCTCGGCCCGCGAATGGGCGCGGCTGACCAAGGGGATCGAGCAGCGCGTGCGCGCGATCAACGCCTTCCTGCACGACATCTACCACCGGCAGGAGATCCTGCGCGCGGGCCGCGTGCCGGTCGAGATCATCGCCCGCAACGACGCCTTCCTGCCGCAGATGATCGGCATGGCCCCGCCCGGCAACGTCTACACCCATATCGTCGGCACCGATCTGGTGCGCACCGGCGAAGACGAGTTCTTCGTGCTCGAGGACAACGCCCGCACGCCGTCGGGCGTGAGCTACATGCTCGAGAACCGCGAGACGATGCTGCAGATGTTCCCCGAGCTCTTCACCCGCATCAAGGTGCAGGAGGTCTCGGACTACCCGCGCGACCTGCGCCGCTCGCTGGCGGCCTCGGCGCCCTCGAATTGCTCGGGGGACTGCACCGTGGCGATCCTGACGCCGGGCATCCACAACTCGGCCTATTTCGAACATGCCTTCCTCGCCGACCAGATGGGGATCGAGCTGGTCGAAGGGCATGACCTGCGCATCCTCGACGGCAAGGTCGCCATGCGCACGACCGAGGGATACAAGCCCATCGACGTGCTGTATCGCCGGGTGGACGACGATTTCCTCGATCCGCTCAGCTTCAACCCCGAAAGCCAGCTGGGCGTGCCGGGGATCATGGACGTCTACCGCGCGGGCGGCATCACCATCGCCAATGCGCCGGGCACGGGCATCGCCGACGACAAGGCGATCTACAGCTACATGCCCGACATCGTCGAGTTCTACACCGGCGAAAAGGCGATCCTGCAGAACGTGCCGACATGGCGCTGTTCCGAGGCCGAGAGCCTGAAATACGTGCTCGACAACCTGTCCGAGCTGGTGGTCAAGGAGGTGCATGGCTCGGGCGGCTACGGGATGCTGGTGGGGCCCGCCGCCTCGAAAAAGGAGCTTGCCGCCTTCCGCAAGAAGCTCGAGGCGCGCCCCGCGAATTACATCGCGCAGCCGACGCTGGCGCTGTCGACGGTGCCGATCCTGACGCAAAAGGGGCTTGCCCCGCGCCACGTGGACCTGCGGCCCTTCGTGCTGGTCGCGCCCGACCGCATCTCGATCACGCCGGGGGGGCTGACGCGGGTAGCGCTGAAGAAAGGGTCGCTGGTGGTGAACTCGTCGCAGGGCGGCGGCACCAAGGACACCTGGGTTCTGGAGGAATAGGGCGATGCTGGGCAAGACCGCGGGCGGCCTGTTCTGGATGTTCCGCTACCTCGAGCGCTCCGAGAACACCGCGCGCCTGATCGAGGCGGGCTTCCGCATCGCGCTGACGCGGGCGGACGGGGATGACGACGAATGGGGCAGCGTGCTGCAGACCGCGGCCGTCGCCCATCTCTATTACCAGAAGCACGAGACGCTCGAGGCCGCCAAGGCCATCGATTTCCTGCTGCGGGACGCGACGAACCCCTCCTCGGTCCTGACGGCGATCTCGGCGGCGCGGATGAACGCGCGGCTCGTGCGCACCGCCATCACCCGCGAGGTCTGGGAGGCGGTGAACGACACCTACATGATCCTCAAGCAAAGGCTCACGCGCCCCGTCTCGGCCCGCGACCTGCCCGAGGTTCTGGCGCTGATCCGCCAGCAATCGGCGCTGGTGCGCGGCGCGATGCATGGCACGATGCTTCGCAACGACATCTTCGATTTCTGCCGCCTCGGCACCTTCCTCGAGCGCGCCGACAACACCGCGCGCATCCTCGACGTGAAATACTACGTTCTCCTGCCCTCGATCAGCCAGATCGGCTCGAGCCTCGACAACGTGCAATGGGAGACGATCCTGCGCTCGGTCGCGGGACAGCGCGCCTATCGCTGGATCACCCAGGGCGAGACCAGCCCGATGGGCATCGCCGATTTCCTGGTCTTCGACGGGCGGATGCCGCGCAGCCTGGCGTTCTCGGTGGGCAAGATGGCGACGAACCTCGCCTATCTCGAACGCGCCTACGGGCAGCGTCACCCCTGCCACGACCAGATCGACGTGATCTCGGCGCGGCTGACCCATGGTACGATCGAGCGCGTCTTCGAGGACGGGCTGCACGAGTTCATCACCGATTTCCTGACCGACATCGCCCGGCTCGGCCAACAGGTCGAGACCGATTACCGGTTCCTCGGATGAGACCCAGATGCGCCTGAAGATCCTGCACACCACGACCTATCATTTCGATGCCCCCGTGCCCTACGGGCTGCAACGGCTGCGCCTGACCCCGAAAAGCCGGTCGAGCCAGACGGTGCTGACCTGGAAGATGGAGATCGAGGGCGGTCGTGCCGAGACGGAGTATACCGACCATCACCAGAACCGGGTGACGCTGATTTCCTTCGACAGCCAGGCGACCTCGATCGTCGTGAAATGCGAGGGCGAGGTGGAGACCGCCGAGACCCATGGCATCACCGGGCGGCACGGCGGCTTCGCGCCGCTGTGGTATTTCGGGAAATCGACCGACCTGACGCGTGCGGGGCCACGCGTGCGGGCCCTGTCGAAGGGCCTCAAGGAAGAGCAACCCGAGGATATCCCGCGCCTGCATGCCCTGTCGGCGCGGATCACGGCGGCCGTCCCCTACGAGACCGGTGCGACCCATGCGGGCACGACCGCCGAGGAAGCCGTCGAGGAAGGGCGCGGCGTATGCCAGGACCACGCGCATATCTTCGTCGCGGCGGCACGCGCCATGGGCTACCCGGCGCGCTACGTGTCGGGCTACCTGATGATGAACGATCGCGTGCACCAGGATGCGAGCCACGCCTGGGCCGAGGTCCATATCGACTCGCTGGGCTGGGTCGGGTTCGATGTCTCGAACGGCTATTCGCCCGACACCCGCTACGTGCGCGTGGCCACCGGCCTCGACTACCGCGAGGCGGCGCCGGTCTCGGGGCTGCGCTTCGGCAGCTCGGGCGAAGCGATGTCCATCGACATCCAGGTGCAGCAGCAGTAGGACGTTTCCCGAAGGCAGGGACAGAACCAGATGACCTATTGCGTTGGCATGAAGCTCGACCGGGGGCTTGTGTTCATGTCGGACACCCGCACCAACGCGGGCGTCGACAACATCAGCGTATTCCGAAAGATGTTCCTGTGGGAGCGCGCGGGCGAACGCTCGATCACGCTCATGACGGCGGGCAACCTCGCAACGACGCAGGCGGTGGTGTCGCTTCTGAACGAGCGCGCCAAACCCGCCGAAGACCGCGGCGCGCCCTCGATCCTCGAGGCGGCCTCGATGTTCCAGGTGGCCAAGCTGGTGGGCGAGACGCTGCGCGAGGTGATCGCCGAGCAATCGGGCCGCACCGGGCCACAGGCCGACAGCCCGTTTTCGGCGACGCTGATCCTGGGCGGGCAGGTGCGCGGCGGCGAGCCGCGGCTCTTCATGATCTATCCCGAGGGGAATTTCGTGGAAGCGGCCGAGGACACGCCGTTCTTCCAGATCGGCGAGACGAAATACGGCAAGCCGATCCTCGTGCGCGCCTATGAGCCGGAGATGAGTTTCGAGGATGCGGTGAAGCTGCTGATGCTGAGCTTCGATTCGACGATCAAGGCGAATCTCTCGGTCGGGCTGCCGCTGGACCTGCATCTCTACGAGGCGGAGGGGTTCCGCACCGGGCGGGTACACCGGATCGAGCGGGACGATGCCTTCTACGAGATGATCTCGTCGGGCTGGGGCGAGGCCCTGAAATCGGCCTTCAAGGCCCTGCCCCCCTACACGCTGGACTGACCCCGAGGGGTTTCGCCCGCTTCGCGGTCGACCCGCGCGCCGCTGGCGCGGCGCGGGTGCGAATTTTCGTACGAAAATTCGCTTTAGGATGTGAATTTTCGTACGAAAATTCGGGGGGGCTTTGCCCCCCGTCGCCATTGTCGCTCGGACCAATGGCGCGACCATGGCGACCCTTCGGCGACTCCCCCCAGGATACTTGCGAAACGGAGAAGTGGCGGCGTCACGCCGTGGGATCGTAGCGGTGGACCCAATCGAAGCGGCGGGTCACGGCGTGGGGCGCGAAACGGCGCGCGGCGCGCAGTGCCGTGTGGGCGGCGAAGCGCATCGGGCCGGGGCGCAGGTGGTAGTTCTCGGCGTTGTCATTGGCCGCCTGCACGATGCGTGCGCAGCGCGGGCGGCGGAGCGCCTCGTAGCGGGCGAGCGCATCGGCGGTGACGCTGTCCTCGGCGAGGCAGCGGGCGAGAACATAGGCATCCTCGAGCGCCATGTTCGCGCCCTGCGCGAGGAAGGGCAGCGTCGGATGGGCCGCATCGCCCAGAAGCGCCAGCCCGTGTTCGGTCCAGCATTGCGCGACCGGGTGACGGAAGAGGCCCCAGAGGTAGACGTCTTCGGCCCGGTCGAGCAGGTCGCGGACCTCGGGGCAGAAATCGGTAAAGGCGCGGTGCAGGTGGACCGGGTCGTCGCGGTGATGCCAGCCTTCGGCGGCCCAGCCGTCGCGTTCCTCGACCGCGACCACGTTCACCAGCCGGCGATCGCGCAGCGGGTAGCGCACGAGATGGCGGCCCGGACCCATGAAGACATGCGCCTCGGGCGGGAGCGGCTCGGCCACGGGGATGGTGCAGCGCCAGGCCACCTGCCCGGTGAAGAAGGCGCGCGATTTCGGGTTCAGCGCGGCGCGGGCGGGCGAGTGGAGCCCGTCGGCGGCGATGGTCAGGCCGTGGGTTTCTTCCGTGCCGTCAGCCAGCGTCAGCCGGGTGGCCACCGGCTCGGGGCGGATCGCGGTGACGCGGCTGCCGAGGCGCAGGGTGACGCCCGCGGCCTCGGCGGCCTCGGCCAGCGCGGCGACCAGGTCGGCACGGTGGACGAGGTGCCAGGGCTGCTCCGGCCGGGCCAACTCCATCCCGAAGACCTCGGCGCCGCGGCGGAAATCGCGCAGCCGCACCGCCTGCGAGCGCGGGCTGGTGGCCGCGACCGCCTCGGCCACGCCGAGCGCCTGCAACACCCGCCAGCCGTTCGGCGACACCTGGATGCCCGCGCCCACCTCGGTGATCGCGGGGGCCTGTTCCAGCACGGTCACCGCCGCGCCGCGTTGCGCCAGCGCCAGTGCGGCCGCCAGCCCGCCGATGCCGCCGCCCGCGACCGTCACCTCCTGCCCGATCAGCATGTCACCCCCCCGCGATACGACAAAGGGCGCAGCCCCGCGGCCGCGCCCCCGTCTTGTTCCATGCCGCACAACGGACCGCAGCGCGGTCAGTCGTCACGATGCACCTTCTCGCGGCGCTCGTGGCGCTCCTGCGCCTCGAGGCTCATCGTGGCGATGGGGCGCGCGTCCAGCCGCTTGAGGCTGATCGGCTCGCCGGTCACCTCGCAATAGCCGTATTCGCCGTCCTCGATCCGGCGCAGCGCGCTGTCGATCTTGGCGATCAGCTTGCGCTGGCGGTCCCGCGTGCGCAGCTCGAGCGCCCGGTCGGTTTCCTCGCTGGCGCGGTCGGCGACGTCGGGAATGTTCCGCGTGCCGTCCTGAAGTGCCTCGACCGTGCCGCGGCTTTCGTCGAGCAGGTCGTTCTTCCAGGTGATGAGCTTGCGCCGGAAATATTCCAGCTGACGCTCGTTCATGAATGGTTCGTCCTCGGCCGGACGATAGTCTTCGGGCAGAAAGATCTCGGCCTTCATGTCGCTCCCCTCAGCGGCGCCGGAGTCTCGATGTCCGTCTGGCATACTGCACCCCTCCGGCCCCTCGCCGCCCGCTTACAAGACCGCGCGGCCCTTGTCACGTCTCTATTGCGTGACACCCGGCGCATGGGAGAGCTTGCCGCCCAGCAGCCGGTGCGCGCGCGGCAAGGGACCGTTTTTCATGCAAGATCGGGCCCGAGCGCCCGTTTTTCCCGCCCTCCGGGCATCGGGTCTCGGCGGCGCAGCGCCCCCCTTCCCCGATCGGCGCGAAGACGCTAGACCGGTCCGGCACGATCAGGGAGACCGCGATGACAGCCCGTTTCGAAGGCAGCGACAGCTATGTCGCCACCGAGGATCTGACCGTCGCGGTCAATGCCGCCGTCACGCTCGAGCGGCCGCTGCTGGTCAAGGGCGAGCCCGGCACCGGCAAGACCGAGCTGGCGCGGCAGGTGGCACGTTCGCTCGGCCTGCCGATCCTCGAATGGCACATCAAGTCGACGACCCGCGCCCAGCAGGGGCTATACGAATATGACGCCGTCAGCCGCCTGCGCGACAGCCAGCTGGGCGACGAACGCGTCAACGACGTGCGCAACTACATCCGCAAGGGCAAGCTGTGGCAGGCCTTCGAGGCGCCGTCGAAATCGGTGCTCCTGATCGACGAGATCGACAAGGCCGACATCGAGTTTCCCAACGACCTGTTGCAGGAACTCGACCGGATGGAGTTCTTCGTCTACGAGACCGGCGAAACCGTCCGCGCCGCGACGCGCCCCATCGTCATCATCACCTCGAACAATGAAAAGGAGCTGCCCGACGCCTTCCTGCGCCGCTGCTTCTTTCACTACATCCGCTTCCCCGAGATGGAGACGATGAAACGCATCGTCGAGGTGCATTTCCCCGGCATCAAGGGCCAGCTTCTGACCACGGCGCTCACGCAGTTCTACGAGATCCGCGACCAGCAGGGTCTTAAGAAGAAACCCTCCACCTCCGAGGTTCTGGACTGGCTCAAGCTGCTTCTGGCCGAGGATCTTTCGCCCGAGGACCTGAAGCGCGACGGGGCCTCGGCGCTGCCGAAGCTGCACGGCGCGCTTCTGAAGAACGAGCAGGATGTCGCGCTGTTCGAGCGGCTCGCCTTCATGGCGCGGCGGCAGCGGTGACGGGCACCCGGCACCGGACGCACGGGATGCCGCCATGCGGGGGGCGGAGTGCGGAAGCCTCCGGTCCGGCTGGTGACCATGGCGCGGGAAAAACCCTGTCCCCTCATCGCAATCCTGCCATAATTGTCGCAGAGAATCTCGTTGGCAGGATGTTCAAAGGGTCAGGGAAACGCCCATGACGGACGCATACCGCAAGACGCAGCGCATTCCGTGCCGAGGCTTTCCCCGGTCGACAGGGCGCGTCACACGCGCCGCCGAGCGGCCGGGTGGACACGGCCGGGGCCGCCGGGCGCGGGCGGGCGCTGATGCGCCGGG
>NZ_JASJOE010000081.1 GCF_030163755.1 Roseicyclus amphidinii | reverse complement strand
CGACCCGGCCGAAGCGGCCCGCGCGCTGCGGGACGGAACCTGCCCGCCCGGCCCGGTCGCGGCCACGGCCGAAACCGGGTCCGATGCCGACGGCCTCGCGGCTGCCTCCTGCCGCCCCATGGACGGCACAGGTGTCTTCGCCGCCGGTCTTGCCGCCCTCTCCAAGGAGCACGCCCATGTCTGAGCTGTTCGATCTCGGGATGATGACGCGGCGCGCCGTTCTCGGCGATGCCCATGTCGACCGCGCCGAGGCCGCGACGACGCCCTTCGATGCGCCGTTCCAGACCCTCATCACCGAAGCGGCCTGGGGCACGGTCTGGTCCGACACGACCATCACGAGGCGCGAACGGTCGATGCTGACCCTGGCGTTGTTGGCGGCGACCGGGAATTTCGAGGAAATCCCCATGCATATCCGCGCGACGGCCAATACCGGCGCGACCAAGGACGACGTGATGCAGGCCTTTCTGCATGTGGCGATCTACGCCGGCGTCCCGAAAGCCAATCACGCCATCAAGCTGGCCAAGGCCACCTATTCGGACCTGGAGGAGAACACCGCATGACACCCCAAGGGGAATTCTACCAGCGCGACCGGTCCTTGCACCCGCCTGCCCTGACGCCGGACTACAAGACGTCGGTCGCACGCAGCCCCCGCTATGCGCTGATCTCGCTTCAATGCTCCGTGTCCGAGATCACCGGCCCGGTCTTCGGCCATGGCGATATCGACGCGGGCGACAACGACCTTCTGACCAACTTCGCGCAGCCCGGCGAAAGCCCCATCGGCGAGCGCATCCTCCTCCATGGCCGGGTTCTGGACGAGAACGCGCGGCCGGTGCCCAACACCCTTGTCGAGCTCTGGCAGGCGAATGCCGGGGGGCGCTATCGCCACAAGAAGGATACCTACCTCGCTCCCATCGACCCGAATTTCGGCGGCTGCGGGCGGACCCTGACCGACGAGAACGGCTGCTACGTCTTCCGCACGGTCAAGCCGGGTGCCTATCCGTGGCGCAACATGGTCAACAACTGGCGGCCTGCGCATGTGCATGTGTCGGTGTTCGGCTCGGGCTTCGCCCAGCGGCTGATCACCCAGTGCTATTTCGAGGGCGACCCCCTGATCCCGATCTGCCCGATCGTGCAATCGATCCCGGACCAAGGCGCGATCGAGCGGCTGACCGCGAGGCTCGACATGAACGCGTCGATCCCGCTCGATACCATCGCCTACAGGTTCGACATCGTCCTGCGCGGCCGACGCTCGACCCTGTTCGAAAACCGCCTCGAGGGGAACTGAACCATGTCGCAGCGATTGAATGACCTGCGCGAGACCGCATCCCAGACCGCGGGGCCTTACGTGCATATCGGCCTTGCCCCCGGTGCCGCGGGCTTCGACATCTACAAGCGGGAACTCGGCCGGGATATCGCCGGACCCAACGCAAGGGGTGAGCGTATCCGGATCGAGGGCCGCGTGATCGACGGCATGGGCGCCCCCATCAAGGACGTGCTCATCGAGGTCTGGCAAGCCAATGCGGACGGCCATCATGCCCATCCCGAAGGCGGCGGCCCGGTCGAGGAGGGCTTTCGCGGCTGGGGCCGCGTGATCACCGACTTCGACACCGGCGAATGGGGCTTCGAGACCGTGAAACCCGGACGGACCCGTGGACGCAATGTCGGCGTGCAGGCCCCGCATCTCAATCTCTGGATCGTCGCGCGCGGGATCAATGTCGGGCTGAACACCCGGATGTATTTCTCCGACGAGGCCGAAGCCAACGCCGCGGATCCGGTCCTGAACCTGATCGAATGGGAGCACCGGCGCGCCACGCTGGTGGCGACGCGCTCCGAGGGGGCCGGACCTGCGGTCTACCGCTTCGACATCAAGCTTCAGGGCGAAGACGAAACCGTCTTCTTCGACGTGTGAGGCTGGGCGGATGACCAGACCCTGCATCATCTGCGTCGCCATCACCGGCAGCCTGCCGACCAAGGCGAACAACCCTGCCGTGCCGATCACCGTGTCGGAACAGGTGGAAAGCACGCATGAGGCCTTCGAGGCCGGGGCGAGCATCGTCCACGCGCATGTGCGCAACGACGACGAAACGCCCTCCTCGGACCCCGAGAAATTCGCGGCCCTCAAGGAGGGGCTGGAAAAGCACTGCCCCGGCATGATCCTCCAGTTTTCGACCGGTGGCCGGTCCGGCGCAGGGCAGGCGCGCGGCGCGATGCTTCCGCTCCGCCCCGACATGGCGTCCCTGTCTGTCGGCTCCAACAACTTCCCCACCCGCGTCTACGAAAACCCGCCCGACCTCGTCGATTGGCTCGCCGCCGAGATGCTGGCCCATGACGTGAAGCCCGAGATCGAGGCCTTCGACCTCAGCCACATCCTGAAGGCCAAGGAAATGGCCGACCGCGGCCAGCTCAAGGGCACGCCCTACGTGCAATTCGTCATGGGCGTGAAGAACGCGATGCCCGTCGACCGCGACGTGTTCGACTATTACATCCGCACGGTTCACCGCCTGTTCGGCCCGGACGCGCCGTGGTGTGCGGCGGGCATCGGCCAGCACCAGCTGACCCTCAACGAATGGGCCATCGCCGCGGGCGGCCATGCGCGCACGGGGCTCGAGGACAACGTGCGGCTGGACCGCGACACGCTCGCCCCGTCGAACGCCGCACTGGTCCGTCGGACCGCGGAGATCTGCGCGCGCAACCAACGACCTGTCGCCACGTGGCAGCAGGCGCGCGACATTCTCGGGCTGCGCCATCCGCAGGCAACGGGACAGCGGGGCGCGGCGTGAAGATGCCCCACCCCCCGACCGGGGGCATGGGGCTTTGGCATGACGGCAACCTGATCGCGCGTCCGATGGATGCGTGACGGCCGGCTTCGCCTCGGCACGGCGAACGGCCCGCATCCGCAAGCATCGGTACCCCGTGGCGGTCAACCGGATCTGACAGCCCGGACGCAGCAGTGGTGCAATCCCTCACGCCCGAACCCGCGCCACCGCCGCAAACAGGCATCGACGCACCGGGCGGCGGCCTTGCAGCGACGACAGGCAGCGGCGCGGCGAGGGTCCGTCGCCGGATCGGAGAGGGCGACCCCGCCGGTTGGGCTTATCAGATCCGGACGAGGCCACCCCACCCCGATGCGAGATTGACACCGGCCACCCATGATGACATCGATGTCATGACATCGGTGTCACACGCCGAGTCGGGGGGAATTCGCATGGTCACGCTCTATGACGTCGCCAAGTCGGCCGGTGTCTCGCCCAAGACGGTGAGCCGGGTGCTGAACGGCGACGGACCGGTCGGCAAGGCCACGCGCGACAGCGTCGAGGCCGCGATGCAGGCGCTGGGCTACGTGCCCTCGTCGGCGGCGCGCGCCTTGCGGTCGGCGAAATCGGGGCTGATCGGCGTCGTCTCGGGGGCGATTTCCTACACCGACGACAACCCGCTCCTTGCGGGTCTGCCCGAGATCTACATCCTGCGCGGCATCCAGGACGTGCTGGACGAAAAGCGCCTTACGGTCCTTCTGACCGATACGGGCGGCCGGGCGGATGCCGCGCCGGGGCTGCTGAACACGCTGGCCCGGCACCGGGTAGACGGCACGATCTACGTGGCCCCCTTCCATCAACAGGTCGCCCTGCCCCCGCCCACCGCGGTGTCCGCGCCGCTCGTGGTCGCCAACGGCTTTGCCGACGATGCGACCTCGGCCGTGGTGCCCGACGATTACACCGGCCAGCGCGTGCTGGTGGACGGGCTGATCGCGCGCGGGCACCGGCGCATCGCCTACCTGCAACTGCCCCATGCCCTGCTGGCCACGCAGCACCGCACCCGCGCTTACGAGGACGCCCACCGGGCCGCGGGCCTTCCGCTCGATCCCGGCTTGATGATCGTCGCCGACCGCGTCGATGACGATGCCGAGGCCCGCACCGCGACGCTGCAGCACGCCATCGCGGCGCTGCTTGCCACCTCGCCCCTGCCCACCGCGATCTGCTGCGGCAACGACCGCATGGCGCTGGCGGTCTACGGCATGCTGCGCGCCCGCGGGCTGCGCATCCCAGACGACATCTCGGTCGCGGGCTACGACGACTACCGCCTGATTTCCGAAACGCTCTACCCCGCGCTCACCACGGTCGCGCTGCCCTACCGCGAAATCGGCCGACAGGCCGCGCGGCTGCTGACCGAACCGCAGTCCGGGACCCGGCGCATCACCGTGCCCGGCCCGGTCCATTGGCGCGACAGCGTCACCACGATCACCTGATCTGCTTTGCCACCGAGGGAGGATACACAGATGGCAAGAAAGACCCTGCTGCTCACCACCGCACTCGGCCTGGGATGGGCCGCGTCGGCACAGGCCCAGACCGAAATCGGCATGTGGTATCACGGCGCCGGGAACGAGGTCGAAAGCGCGATCATCACCCGCATCGTCGACGACTTCAACGCGGGCCAGTCCGACTGGATGGTCACGCTCGAAAGCTTCCCGCAGAACTCCTACAACGACAGTGTCGTCGCGGGCGCGCTGGCGGGCAACCTGCCCTGCATCCTCGACGTGGACGGCCCCGTGATGCCGAACTGGGCGTGGTCGGGCTACATGCAGCCGCTGGCCATCGACGCAAGCCTGATCGAGGGCTACCTGCCCGGCACGCTGGGCTACTGGGACGGCGAGCTGTATTCCGTCGGCCTGTGGGACGCGGCCGTCGCGCTTTACGCGCGGCAATCCGACCTCGACGCCTGGGGCCTGCGCACGCCGACCCTGGCCGAGCCCTGGACGCAAGAGGAATTCATGGCCGCCCTCGACGCGGCGCGGGCCGACGGGCGCTACGAATACGCCCTCGACCTCGGCATGGCGTGGACCGGCGAATGGTATCCCTATGCCTTCTCGCCCTTCCTGCAGTCCTTCGGCGGCGACATCATCGACCGCGAGACCTACACCAGCGCCGATGGCGTGCTGAACGGCGACGCGGCGCTCGCCTTCGGCGAATGGTGGCAGATGCTGTTCGCCGAGGGCTATGCGCCCGGCACCAGCCAGGACCCCGCCGACCGCGACAGCGGCTTCAACGAGGGCAAATATGCCTTCGCGTGGAACGGAAACTGGGCCGCGGTGCCGACGCTGGGCGCGGTCGAGGACGTGGTCTTCCTGCCCGCGCCCGATTTCGGCAACGGCCCGACCATCGGCGCAGGCTCGTGGCAGTTCGGCGTCTCGGCCACCTGCGAAACCCCCGAGGGCGCGAACGCCTTCATCGCCCATGCGCTGCAGGACGAATACCTGGCCGCCTTCTCTGACGGTATCGGCCTGATCCCCTCGACGCCGGGCGCAGCCGCGATGACCGAGAACTACGCCGAGGGCGGCCCGCTCGAGGTGTTCTTCGGCCTCTCCGCCGAACAGGCGCTCGTGCGCCCGGTGACGCCGGGCTACGTGGTCGCGGCGCAGGTCTTCGAGGCGGCGCTGGCCAATATCGCCAACGGCGCGGACGTGGCCGACGAGCTTGACGCCGCCGTCGACGCGATCGAGGCCGACATCGAGCGCAACCAGGGCTACGGCCACGACGGCTGAGGCAGGACGGGCCGGGGGCGGCGACGTCCCCGGCCCTCTCGCGCGACGGGGAAAGGTGCCGCGATGGCAAGCAAACTGACCACATCGAACCGCGCGGGCTGGGGCTTTGCCCTGCCGGGCTTCGGCCTGATCGCGGTCTTCATCGTCCTGCCCTTCTTCTTCGCCTTCTACTTCTCGCTGACGAACCAGCGGCTGATCTCTCCCAACCCCACGGAATACGTGGGGCTCGACAATTACCGCAGCCTTCTGGGCCTTGCGGTCATCACGCTGGAGCCCGAGCGCGACGACGCGGGCCAGATCCTGCGCGACGCCGACGGCGCGATCGAATACCCGCGCGTCCGCACGATCACGCGCTCCGACGACTTCCCGCAGTACCGCGGCATGCGCGAATGGTTCCGCTGGCACTCGGGCGACACGGCCCGCGTCGTCATCGCCTCGGACGTGGTCTTCATGAAGGCGCTCGTGAACACCTTTCTCTTCGTGCTGGTGGTCGCGCCCGTGCAGGCGGGGCTTGCCCTGTGCCTTGCGCTGCTGATCAACCAGCGCCTGCGGGGCATCAACATCTACCGCACGATCTATTTCATGCCGGTGGTGGTCTCGATCGTGGTGGTCTCGCTCTTGTGGCGCTTCATCTACGACGGCAATGACGGGCTTCTGAACAACCTGCTCTCCGCGCTCAGTTTCGGCGCCTTCGAAGGGCGCGACTGGCTGGGCGATCCCTCGACCGCGCTGGGGTCGATCATGGCGATGTCGATCTGGCAGGCGGTGGGCTTTCACATGGTGATCTGGCTCTCGGGCCTGCAGACCATCAGCCCCACCCTCTACGAGGCCGCCGACATCGAGGGCGCGAACCGCTGGCAGACCTTCCGCTACGTGACATGGCCGGGGCTGCGCAACACCGCCGTCCTGATCCTGATCGTCATCACCATGCAATGCTTCGCGCTCTTCGCGCAGATCGACGTCATGACCAACGGCGGCCCGCTGGACAGCACGCAGACGCTGGTCTTCCAGGCGGTTGAACGCGGCTACGGGCGGCAGGATATCTCGGGCGGCTCGGCGATCAGCGTGATCCTGTTCCTGATCGTTCTGAGCATCTCGCTGGTGCAACGCTGGCTGACGAGGGGGCGCTGACCATGGCCATGGTATCCGCCGAGAACCGGGGGCTCAGGCTGGCCGTGCGCTATGCCGTCCTGACGCTGGTGGCGATCATCTTCATCTTCCCGCTGCTGTTCATGGTGATGTCCTCGCTCAAGCCGCAGGCGCAGCTCCTGGCCGACACCTCGTCGCTGCGCGCCTTCCTGCCGGTGGGCGACATCAGCCTGCAGAACTACACCGACGCCTTCCGCCGCGCGCCGGTCGTCACCTTCATGATCAACTCGGTCCTGGTGACCGGCATCACCGTCCTGTTGTCGCTGGCGGTCTGCTCGCTCGCGGCCTTTTCCTTCGCCTTTCTCGAATGGAAGGGGCGCGGCGTGATCCTGTCGGTGATCCTCGCCACGCTGATCATCCCCTTCGAAACCATCGCCATTCCGCTGCTGCTGATGGTGTCGCAACTGCCGTGGATCGGCTGGAACGGGCTGGAGTTCGGCTGGCTCAACACCTACCGCGTGCAGATCATCCCCTGGGTGGCCGACGGGCTGACCATCTTCCTCTTCGTGCAGTATTTCCGCGACCTGCCCCGCGAGCTGATCGAGGCCGCCCGTGTCGAGGGCGCGACCTGGTTCCAGGTCTACTGGCGCGTGGTCATGCCGCTGGCGGGCCCCGTCATCGCCACCGCGGCGATCCTCAAGTTCCTCGTGATGTACAACCAGTATCTCTGGCCCCTCATCGTGGTGCAGCAGGAAAGCGTGCGCCCGGTGATGGTGGGCTTGGGCTATTTCTTCCAGCTCAACACCGCCTGGGGCGAGGTCATGGCCTACCTGACCGTGATCACCCTGCCGGTGCTGGCCTTCTACCTGGTGCTGCAACGCGCCTTCATCGCTTCCATCGCATCGACCGGAGTCAAAGGCTGATGTCACTCTCTCTCGACGACCACTGGATCTGGGACAGCTGGTATGCCCATGACGGCGACCGCTGGCACGGGTTCTTCCTCAAGGCGCCCAAATCCCTCGGCGACCCCGAGTTGCGCCATTTCAACGTCAGCGTGGGCCATGCCGTCAGCGACGACCTGACGACATGGGAACACCTGGGCACCTGCCATGCGCCCGCGCCGCAGCCCGCATGGGACGACTACACCACCTGGACGGGCAGCGTGATCCGCGGGGACGACGGCCTGTGGCACCTGTTCTACACCGGCACCACCCGCGCCGAGCAGGGGCTCTACCAACGGATCGGCCACGCCACCTCGAGCGACCTGCACAGCTGGCAGCGGGTGGGCGACGGGCAATGCCTCGACCTGACCGGGCCGAATGCCGCCCATTACGAGGCCGACTTCGCCCAAAGCGTCTGGCACGACCGCGCGATGCGCGACCCCTGGGTCATGCGCGACCCCGACGGCGACGGCTGGCTGATGTATTTCACTGCCCGCGCGCCCGGCATCGCGGAACCCAACGCCGGCGGCGCCATCGGCTTTGCCACCTCGCCCGACCTGATGACATGGACGCTTCAGCCCCCCGTCTTCACCGGCGGTTACGGCCAGCTCGAGGTGCCGCAGGTCTTTTCGCAGAACGGGCGCTGGTATTGCCTGTTCTGCACCGCGGCCGAGCATTTCTCCAAGGCGCAGGCCGAGGCGACCGAGGGCGGCCCGGTCACCGGCAACCATTACCTTGTCGCCGACGACCCGCGCGGTCCGTGGCGGATCGCGCCCGGCTTCTTCGACGGGGCCCTGCCCTGCCGGCGCTACGCGGCGCGGATCGTCGAGACGACCGAGGGGCTGCGCATTCTGGGCTTCTCCGACCGCCCTGATGGCGACTTCGTCGGCCGCATCCTCGACCCCGAACCGGTTCACACCGAAGCGGACGGCACCCTTCGGGTCGTTCCTGCCCCTGCCGCGGAGTGACGCCATGGCCACCGTGAGACTGAGGAACCTGCGCAAGAGCTTCGGCGCCGTCGAGGTCATCAAGGGCGTGGACATCGACATCGAGGACGGCGAATTCGTCGTCTTCGTCGGCCCCTCGGGCTGCGGCAAGTCCACGCTTCTGCGCATGATCGCGGGGCTGGAGGACATCACCTCGGGCACGCTCGAGATCGACGGGGTCACCGTCAACGACCTCGCCCCCAAGGATCGCGGCATCGCCATGGTGTTCCAGACCTACGCGATCTTTCCGCACATGACGGTGCGCGAGAACGTGGCCTTTGGCCTGACCATCGCGGGCGCGCCCAGGGCCGAGAAGGAGCGCAAGGTCGCCGAGGCCGCGCGCATCCTGCAGATGGAGCACCTGCTCGACCGCCACCCCTCGCAGCTGTCGGGCGGCCAGCGCCAGCGCGTCGCCATCGGGCGCGCCATCGTGCGCGACCCCAAGGTGTTCCTCTTCGACGAGCCGCTCTCGAACCTCGACGCGGCGCTCCGCATGGACATGCGGATGGAGATCGGCAAGCTGCACCAGAACCTTGGCGCCTCGATGATCTACGTCACCCACGACCAGGTCGAGGCGATGACGCTGGCCGACAAGATCGTCGTCCTGAAGGACGGCGAGGTGATGCAGACGGGCACCCCGATGGAACTCTATCACAACCCCGCCAACCTCTTCGTCGCGGGCTTTCTGGGCGCGCCTTCGATGAATTTCATCAAGGTCGAGGTCGGATCGGTCGGACCCGGTCAGGCCACCGTCCGCACCCCCGCGCTTGACCCCATCGACGTGCCGACCGGCGGGCGCAGCTTCAAGGGCGGGGACAAGGCGATCCTCGCGGTGCGCCCGCAATACCTGACCCCGACGGCCCCGGACGCAGGCATGCTGCACGGCACGGTCGCGCTGACCGAACGGTTGGGCGCCGAGACCGTGATCGACGTCACCCTGCGGGACGGCGGCAGCATCATCGCCGCCATAGCCGAGGACAGGGTTCTGAAGCCCGGCACCGAGATCGGGCTGAGCTTCGACGCCGCCAAGGCCCATCTCTTCGCCGACGAGGCGCTGCACACCGAACCCCATTGACCGGGGCACGCCCTGCGCCCCAAAGCCTGCGCCCCGATCCCTGCGCCCCGATCCCTGCGCCGTGCCGGTCCTCAGAACGGGAAGAACAGCGGGATGATCCCCACGGCGACCACCGCGAAGATCAGGTTCAGCGGCAGGCCGACCCGGATGAAGTCGGTGAACTTGTAGCCGCCTGCCCCGTAGACGAAGGTGTTGGTCTGGTAGCCGATGGGCGTGGCGAAACTGGCCGAGGCCGCGAACATCACCGCCATGATGAAGGGGCGCGGGTCGAAGCCCAGCTCGATGGCGAGCGCGATGACGATGGGGCCGATCAACACGGCGACCGCGTTGTTCGACACCATCTCGGTCAGGGCGCTGGTCAGGACATAGACGGCAGCGAGAATGGCGAGCGGCCCGATCCCGCCCACCGCGCCGACCGCCGCTTCGACGATCATGTTGGCCGTGCCGGTCTCCTCCATGCCCAGGGTCAGGCCGAGCATCCCGAAGATCAGGAACAGGATACGCCAGTCAATCGCGTCGAAGGCCTCTTCGGGGTCGACGCAGCGCGTCATCATCACGATGACGGCCCCGATCACCGCAAGCCCCGCGATCGGCAGCACGTTCAGCGCGGCCAGCCCCATCACGCCGACGATGGTGGCGATGGCGATGGGGGCCTTGGCGCGCCGCTGCGGCCCTTCGGACGGGGTCGACAGGTTGACGATGCCGCCGTCCTCCATCAGCCGCTGAAGCCCCTCGGGCGGGCCCTCGAGCAGAAGGGTATCCGCGAATTGCAGGCGCAGATCCTGCAATTCCTGGCTGATGTTCTGCTCTTGCCGATGCACGGCCATGAGGTAGACGCCGTATTTCCGGCGCAGCTTGAGATCCTTGATCGGCCGCCCCCGCAGGTGCGATTTCGGTCCGACGCTGGCCTCCATCGTGATGGTCTGGTCCGCGGTCACCGGCTCGACGTCGTGATCCTCGCGCCCGCGAAACGCGATCTGCCCGTCGTCCTTCAGCCCCAGGATCTCGCCGGTGCCGGTCTTCAGCACCAGCCGGTCCCCGGCTTCGAGGACAAGCTCCTGCATCGTGCGGCGCATCGACACCTCGCCGCGCACCACGTCGAGGATCCGCGTCTCGGCGGTGTTGAACGGCAGATCGGCAAGTTGCTTGCCGACGTATTTCGACCCGTTCGGGATCAACAGCCGCGCAAGGAAGCGGCGCTTGCTCTCCTGCCCCAGAACCCCCGAGAGCGAGGCCCGGTCGGGCAACAGGTAGCGCCCGGCGAACACCATGTAGACCATGCCCACCGTCGCCAGGATCAGCCCCGGCAGGGTCATCTCGAACATGGTGAGCGGCGGCTGGCCCGCCTCCTGCGCCACGCCGCTCATGAGGATGTTCGTCGAGGTGCCGACCAGCGTCAGCATCCCGCCGAAGATCGCGGCGAAGGAGAGCGGGATCAGCATCCGCGACGGCGCCACGCCGACCGAAGAGGCGACCGAGATCATGATCGGAGTCAACAGGATCACCACGGGCGTGTTGTTCATGAAGGCCGACGCCCCCATCGTGCCGACCATCATCAGGAGCATCGCCCGCAGGAACGACCCGCGCGCCTGCTGCTTCAGCACGTCGCCGATGATCTCGAGCACCCCCGTCCGCTCCAGCGCCGCCGAGATGATGAACATCATCGCAATGGTGATCGGCGCCGACGAGCTGAACACCGACAGGAAGTCCCGCGTCTCGATGATCCCCGTCGCCAGCAGCGCCGCCGAGGCCGCAAGGGCCGTCACCTCGGGCGGGTAGATCTCGCGGATGAAGCTCAGGAAGACCACGCCGACGAGCGCGAGAACGAAGATCTGGTCGAGGCTCATGGGCACGGACCTTCCCGAGGCGGAGGAGATGGCGATGACAGCGGTTGCGGTGGCGGTGGCGGCAAGTTTCCCGGAATAAACGACAAAGCCACGCCTGTCTTCAATCTCAATCTCTCGGGGCCGCCGCAACCCGCCGGGCCGCGACAGGCCGAACCGAGGGACCACGCACCGGGCCCTTGCGCGGCAGTTGTCTCGATGCATGTGATCGACTACCCCGCCCCCACCGCCGCCCCATGGAGGTTCCATGCCCGATCCGTCCCTATCAGCCCCCCCGTCCGCCCGGTCCGCGCGCGCTCGGGGTCTGCACGCCTGCACCGCGGATCTCCGCGCGCCGCGGCCCGGGGGCGCGGAATGACCGTCCGTCTGCTCTGCATCGGGGAATGCATGATCGAGATGGCCCCCCAGCACGACGGCCGCTACGCGATGGGCTACGCGGGCGACACGTTCAACACGGCGTGGTATGCGCGGCGTGCAGCCGGGCCGGGGATCGAGGTCGCCTACCTCACCGCCATCGGCGAGGATGCGGCCTCGCAGGGGCTGGAGGCGTTCATCCGCGCCGCGGGCATCACGCCCGAACTGACGGTCCGCCCCGACCGGACCATCGGGCTGTACCTGATCACGCTGTCGCAGGGCGAGCGCAGCTTTTCCTATTGGCGCGACAGCTCGGCCGCGCGCACCCTCGCCGATGAGCTGGACGATCTTCCGGGCGTCGGGCCGGGCGACATGGTCAGCTTCTCGGGCATCACGCTGGCGATCCTGCCCGCCGCCGGGCGCGACCGGCTGCTGGCCGCCGTCACCCGCGCAAGGGCGCGCGGCGCGCGCGTCGCCTTCGACCCCAACATCCGGCCCCTGCTCTGGCCCGATGCCGCGGCGATGCGCGCCTCGATCATGCAGGCCGCCGCCCTGTCCGACATCGTGCTCCCGTCCTTC
>NZ_JASJOE010000080.1 GCF_030163755.1 Roseicyclus amphidinii | reverse complement strand
CGCACGGGCTACGGGCGGCTGGTGGCGCTCGTGGCCGCGCGCACGCGCGACATCGCCGGGGCCGAGGATGCGTTGGCCGAGGCCTTTGCCACGGCGCTGCGGCGCTGGCCCGAAACGGGCGTGCCCGACAGCCCCGAGGCGTGGCTGCTGACGGTGGCCCGGCGCGCGGCGGGCAAGACCCGACGCGCGGCCGAGACAGCCGGGGGCGCGCGGGCCACGCTCGATATCCTGATGGAGGAGGCGATGGAGCGGGAGGTTCCGGAGTTCCCTGACGACCGGCTGAAGCTGATGTTCGCCTGCGCCCATCCGGCCATCGACCGTGGCGTGCGCGCGGCGATGATCCTGCAGACGGTGCTGGGGCTCGATGCAGCGCGTATCGCGCGGGCCTTCGTGGTGCCGCCCGCGACGCTGGGCCAGCGGCTCAGCCGGGCCAAGGCCAAGATCCGGGGCGCGGGCGTGCCCTTTCGCGTGCCGGGCAAGGGCGAGATCGAGGGGCGGCTCGACGATGTGCTGCTGGCGATCTACGCGGCCTACGGGCTGGGCTGGGAGGTGCCGGGCGGGCTGGCCGCGGGGCGCGCGGGCGAAGACCTTGCGGCCGAGGCGCTGTTTCTCGCGCGGCTGGTGGTCGAGCTGATGCCGGATGAACCCGAGCCTTTGGGCCTTCTGGCGTTGGTGCTTTATTGCGAGGCACGACGCGGAGCGCGGCGGGATGCAGCGGGCGGCTACGTGCCGCTGGCCGAGCAGGACCGCGCGCTTTGGGACGGCGCGATGGTGGCCGAGGCCGAGGCGACGCTGGAAGCGGCGGCGCGCATGGGGCGGCCGGGCCGGTTCCAGACCGAGGCGGCGATCCAGTCGGTGCAGGTGCAGGCCCCGCGCGGCCAGACCGGCGATCCGGCGGTGCTGTGTGCGCTCTACGATTTCCTCGTCTCGCGCTGGCCGAGCCTCGCCGCCGAGGTGTCGCGCGCCGTGGTGCATGGCGCGGCGCGCGGACCTGAGCGGGGGTTGCAGATGCTCGATGCGACCCCGACGGCACGCGTCGACGCCTATCAACCCTATTGGGCCGCGCGGCTTGAGCTGTGTCTTCGGGCCGGCGACCGCGAGGGCGCCGAGGCCGCCCGCGCGCGGGCGATGGCGCTGACCGACGACCCGGCGGTCCGGGCGTGGCTGGGCACCCGCGCTTAACGCGGCGCGGGGTTCAGCCCCTTGTTGAAGGGGTGCCAATCCG
This sequence comes from Roseicyclus amphidinii, assembly GCF_030163755.1. Taxonomy (GTDB): domain Bacteria; phylum Pseudomonadota; class Alphaproteobacteria; order Rhodobacterales; family Rhodobacteraceae; genus Roseicyclus; species Roseicyclus amphidinii. The sequence continues at coordinate 11,272 of NZ_JASJOE010000080.1, read as the reverse complement.
TGATGTCGGGGTAGTAGTGGCGACGCCATTCGCGCACCCGAGGGTTCATCACGCGCTTCCAGAGCGGCGGGATCATCGCGGCCATGGTCATGATCGGATAGCCAAAGGGCAGTTGCGGCGCGTCCTCGTCGCTGTGGTTCTGCAGCAGCGGAAAGCGGCGGTCGGGCTTGTAGTGGTGATCGGAATGCCGCTGCAGGTTGATCAGAAGCCAGTTCGACGCCTTGTGCGCCGCGTTCCAGCTGTGGCGCGGCAGGACATGTTCGTATTTCCCCTCGCCCAGGTGGCGGCGCGTCAAGCCGTAGTGCTCGATGTAATTGGTCAGCTCCAGCTGCCAGACGGCGATGAAGGCCTGGAAGACGAAGAGCGCGACGCCCATCCAGCCGCCAAGCGCGAAGGCCGCGACAAGGCAGGCCGCCTGCAACGCCCAGTAGCGCCAGAACGGGTTGGCGGGGTCGGTCCACGGCTTGCCCTTGCGCGCCAGCATCGCGCGTTCGGCGGCGAAGGCGCTGGTCAGGCTCTCGCGCAGCACGCGGGGAAAGAAGCGGTGGAAGCCTTCGTTGTAGCGTGCCGTCACCGGATCGCGCGTGGTGCCGACGTAGCGGTGATGGACCAGCAGATGCTCGGAGCGGAAATGCGAATAGAGCACGGTCGCCAGCAGCAGGTCGGCCAGCCAGCGCTCCAACCTGTTCTTCTGGTGCATCATCTCGTGCGCATAGGTGATCCCGATGGTTCCCGAGATCACGCCGACCCCGAAGAACAGGCCGAATTGCTCGGCCGTCGAGAGATGCGGCGCGCGGGTGGCATACCAGATCAGCGCGAAGATCGTGACGGCTTGCAGCGGGAACCAGACCAGCGTGACGAGGCGATACCAGAAGAGTTGTTCATCCGGCGTCTCGGGGTCGGCGTTTTCCAGCTCCAGCCCCAGCACGGCATCCAGACCGGTGAAAAGCCACCATGTCGACAGCGGCATCAGGATCAGCCACCAGCCGCCCTGCCCCGCGACGAAGGCGATCAACGGAAAAAGCCCCAGCGACAGCCAGAAGGGCAGCGCGCGGGTGATGCGGGCGACCTGTGCGGCGGGGGTCATGGGCCGGTCATCTCCTCGTCCTCCATGGCCGCGAGGATCACGCGCGGCCGGGCAATCGTCAATCCTCGGGCCACGCCCCTTGGGCAAGGTCCCAGGCCTTGCGCATCACGGTAGGCAGGCTTGCGGGCCGGAATGTGGCGCGCGGATGAAACTCGCCGCGGTCGGGTGTCGCATCCGTCGGCACATGGGCAAGGCGCAGCGCGAGGCGCAGGTGGAAATGGGTGAAGGTGTGGCGCACCTCGAGGCCCGGGTCGTGCCAAGGGACGTCCATCGGGGGCGCGTCCTGCGGCGTGTCCTCGGCCCAGTCGGTGCCGGGCCAACCCAGCATGCCGCCGAGAAGCCCTTTGTCGGGGCGGGTTTCCAGCAGCACCGCGCCGTCTTCACGACGCACCAGATAGGCGATGCCGAGGCGGGTGGGCTTGGGTTTCTTCGGCGTCTTGCGGGGCAGGTCGGCGGCGATGCCGGTCCGCCGCGCCGCGCAGAGCGACATCACCGGGCAGATGCCGCAGGCGGGCGATTTCGGCGTGCAGATCGTGGCGCCAAGGTCCATCACCGCCTGCGCGTAGCAGCCGGGGCGGGTGTTTGGCGTGAGCCGCTCGGCCAGCGCGCGCAGCTCGGGCTTGGACGCGGGGAGCGGCGTTTCGACGGCGAAGAGCCGCGACAGCACACGCTCGACATTGCCGTCCATGACGGCGGCGGGGCGGTCGAAGGCGATGGCCGCGATGGCCGCCGCCGTGTAGGGGCCGATGCCGGGAAGGTCGCGTAGCCCGTCCTCGGTGTCGGGAAAGATGCCGCCGTGATCGCCTGCCACGACGCGGGCGCATTTCAGCAGGTTCCGCGCGCGGGCGTAATAGCCAAGGCCTGCCCACTCGGCCATGACCTCGGCATCTTCCGCCTCGGCCAGCGCGGTCACGGTCGGCCAACGCGCGGTGAAGCGGTGGAAGTAGTCGCGGACGGCGGCGACGGTGGTCTGTTGCAGCATGATCTCGGACAGCCAGACCCGGTACGGATCGGGGCGTTCGCCCGCCGCCAGCGCCTCGGGCCCCACGCGCCAGGGCAGGGCGCGCGCGTGCCGGTCATACCACGGCAGAAGCGCCGCCGCCGGCGCATCATCGGAAAAGCCTTGGGATATCCCGTCACGCAAGGTTTATCTGCCCCCTCGCCGCCTGTTATTGGTTAGCATCGCGTTACGGCATAGATTGCCCATGAGCCGAAGAAAGCAACCCATGCCGCGCAAGCCCAAACAGCAGAAGACCGAACCGCCGCGCCGCCGCATGCGCGGCTTCGAGACGGCCGCGGCGCTTCTGTCGCGCGAGCTGAAGGCACCCGCCGAAAAGCGCGGCTTCGGCGAGGCGAAGCTCTTGACCCATTGGCCCGAGATCGTGGGCGAAGACCTTGCCGCCATCGCGCGGCCGGTGAAGATCACCTATGGCCGCGGCTTCGGCGGCACGCTGGTGGTGCTGACCACAGGCGCGAACGCGCCGGTGCTGGAGATGCAGAAGGACCGCATCGTCGAGCGGGTGAACGCCACCTACGGCTACCGCGCGGTGGCGCATGTCCACATCACCCAGACCGCCCCCACGGGCTTTGCCGAGGGGCAGGTCGCCTTTCGCAAGGCCCCGCCGAAACCCGCCCCGAAACCCGACCCCGCGCGGCTGGCCCGCGTGTTGGAAGGCATGGAGGGCATCGAGGACGCGGGCCTGAAACAGGCCCTCGCCCGCCTTGCAGAAAACGTGTTAACCCCGCGAAAAGCCTAAGGAGAGACATCCACCATGGATCGCAGGACCCTATTGATGGGCGCCGGAGCAGGCGCCGTTGCCGTCGGCGCCTACGCACTGCTGCGCCCCGGCCAAGGCCCCATGCCGCTTCTGCCGCAACCGGCCCATGCACAGGAAGCCGCGACCGGCTCACCCGAGGTGATCGAGATGGTCATCGGCTCGCCGGATGCGCCGGTGGAGGTGATCGAATACGCCTCGTTCACCTGTCCGCATTGCCGGACCTTCCACCAGAACACCATGCCCCGGCTCAAGGCCGAGTATGTCGACAGCGGGCAGGTGCGTTTCATCTACCGCGAGGTCTATTTCGACCGTCCCGGCCTCTGGGCCAGCATGGTCGCGCGCTGCGCCGGGCCGATGCGCTATTTCGGCGTCGTCGACCTGATCTACGAACGGCAGTCGGAATGGGTGCAGGGCAGCCCGGCCCAGATCGCCGAGAACCTGCGCCGCATCGGGCGCACCGCGGGAATGACGAACGAGCAGCTCGACGCCTGCATGACCGATGCCGAGATGGCGCAGGCGCTGATCACCTGGGAGCAGGCGAACCGCGAGGTTCACGACATCCCCGGCACGCCGCATTTCGTGATCGACGGCACGATGCATTCGAACATGAGCTTCGAGGAGTTCTCGGGCCTGATCGACGCGGCGCTCGCCGCGCAATGACGGCACCGCTCAGGGGCGTCCGCGTCCTCGAACTGGCGCGCATCCTGGCCGGCCCCTGGGCCGGTCAGACTCTGGCCGACCTCGGTGCCGAGGTGATCAAGGTCGAAGCGCCCGAGGGCGACGACACCCGCCGCTGGGGCCCGCCCTTCGTCGAGCGCGAGGGCGACCGCTCGGCCGCCTATTTCCACGCCTGCAACCGCGGCAAGCACTCGGTCACCGCCGATTTCCGCACCGAGGAGGGGCGCGCACGCGTGCTGGAACTGGCCCGCGAGGCGGATGTGCTGATCGAGAATTTCAAGCTCGGCGGTCTGGCGAAATACGGGCTCGATTTCGAGAGCCTTAGCGCGGTGAACCCCGGGCTGGTCTATTGCTCGATCACCGGCTTCGGGCAGACCGGGCCCTATGCGCATCGGGCGGGCTACGATTACATCATCCAGGGGATGAGCGGGCTGATGTCGGTGACCGGCGCGCCCGAGGGGCAGCCGCAAAAGGTCGGCGTCGCGGTGACGGATATCTTCACGGGGCTTTACGCCGCCAACGCGATCCTTGCGGCGCTGCACCTGCGCCAAGCGACCGGCACGGGCCAGCATATCGACATGAGCCTGATGGACACCGCCGTGTCGGTGATGGCGAACCAGGCGATGAACTACCTGACGACCGGGGTGGCGCCTGCGCGGATCGGGAACGCGCATCAGAACCTGACGCCCTACCAGGTCTTCGACTGCGCGGATGGCTGGATCATCATCGCCACGGGGAACGACGCGCAATACCGCCGACTTTGCAGCATCCTCGGGCTTGGCGACATGGCCGAAGACCCCGACTACCTGACCAACGCGGACCGGATCGCGCACCGCGCAGAGATGACCCGGCGGCTGACGGCGGCGACGTTGGGCTGGGCCAAGGCCGATCTGCTTGCGGCCTGCGAGGCCGAGGGGGTTCCGGCGGGACCGATCAACGACCTGGCCGAGGTCTTTGCCGATCCGCAGGTCGCCGCGCGCGGCGCGCGGATCGAGCTGGACGGGGTGCCGGGCGTGCGCCCGCCCTTCCGCTTCTCGGATGCGGAGGTGGCGCTGGAGCGGCCCGCGCCGCGGCTCGGCGAGGATGACGCGCGCGCGGGCTGGAGCCCACGGGACTGACCCCGCCCCCATGCGGGCGTCGCGGTCGGGCGAAGCCCGTTGCAAGGCGCTTTTCAAGGCGCTTGCAAGCGCCTTGCCGCCCGTGGCCGACCTTATCGCTGGATGGCCGGGGTCTGGTGGATGTGGCTGGCGTCCTCGGCGGCGTGGACGAGGAAATGCGCCACGTCGGCGCGGCTGATGATCCCCTGCCGCCAGGTCTCGGGCGCGACCAGCACCTTGTATCTACCGCTCATCACGGTGTCGTTCAGGATGCCCGGCCGGGCGATGGTCCAGTCGAGGCCCGAGCCCCTGATGAGCTCCTCCTGCACCGCCTTGTCGGCATAGGCGCGACCCAGGAACAGCTTGAAGGGGATCTTTTCCAGCGTCGACAACTTTGCCTCGCTGTCGCCCGCACCGAAGCCGGTCACGGCCAGAAGACGCCGCACACCCGCCGCCTCCATCACGGGGATGAGCGCCTGCGTGGCGCTGGAAAACAGTGTCGTGGGCTTCAGCACGCGCAGGTCGCGCGGCGCGCCGAGGGTGAGGATCACGGCATCGACGCCCGCGACGGCGCGGGCCAGCAACGCGGGATCGGTGGCATCGCCCGGCATCGCCTCGAAGCCCTCGGCCCGGGTCTCCATGCGGTCCGCGCCGCGGGCGACGGCACGCACCGAATGGCCGCGGGACAGGGCATAGTCCACGGTCTTGCGGCCGATCCCGCGGCTCGCGCCGATGACGGTCAGCTTCATGCGATGTCCTTTCGGATCGGGCGCGGGTCAGGCATGGCCGGCCTCGGAGGAGAGCGTCAGGGGCGAGATGCCGAGCGAGGCCAGCGCCGCCGCCCATTTGCCCTCCATCCGGGGGGCGAAGACGATCTCGGGCGTGGCCTCGGCGGTGAGCCAACCGTTGTCGCGGATCTCGCCCTCGAGCTGGCCGGGGCCCCATCCGGCATAGCCGAGCGCCAGCAGCGCCTGCTCGGGGCCGGTGCCGCGGGCGATATCCTCGAGCACGTCGAGCGTCGCGGTCATGGCGAAGCGGTCATCGACGGCAAGGCGCTCGTCGCGGTCGCCGTGATACTCCGCACTATGCAACACGAAGCCGCGCCGCAGCTCGACCGGGCCGCCGAAACCGACCGACAGGTCCGGCGTGGCCGGGCCGCGCGCGATCTCGAGCTGGTCGAGAAGGTCGCCGAGGCTGACATCCGGCATCGGCTTGTTGACGATCAGCCCCATCGCGCCCTCCTCGGAATGCACACAGAGGAACACGACACTGCCATGGAACCGCGGGTCGCCCATGTCGGGCATGGCGATCAGCAGTTTGCCGGTCAGGTCTTCGGGGCGTGCGCTGGCATCGGTCATGCCTGAAAGGATGGGGCGTGCGCCCCCGGCAATCAAGCGTGCCGCGGCAACCTGGCCACAGACAGACGCGTTTCGCCAAAACGTGACTTTTCATTTCATCTGCGACTGCCTAGCTCCGATGGGATGATTGACCGTGTCCGCAAAACCCTCGCCGCGCTTCTGGCCTGTGCGACCGCCCTTTCGGCGGCCCCCGCTTTCGCCGAGTTCGAGGGCCGGACGGCCGAGGACGTGGTGCATGTGTCCTTTCTGCCCGGTTGGCGGCTGCCGAACGGCAACCACATGGCCGCGCTCCGTATCGCGCTGGCACCGGGGTGGAAGACCTACTGGCGCGCGCCGGGCGAAGGCGGGGTGCCCACGGTGCTGCGCCTGACCGAGGCCGAGGGGATCACCGGCATGGCGATCCACTGGCCGCGGCCCGAGGTGTTCTTTACCAACGGGATGCGCTCGATCGGCTACCGCGACGACGTGGTGTTGCCGGTCGAGTTCGCCCTGAGCGAGGACGGAACGGTCGAGATCGCGGGACGGGTCGAGATGGGCGTCTGCCTCGATGTCTGCATGCCGGTCACGTTGGAGCTGGACGGCCTTCTGCCGCCCGGAACCGACCGCGTCCGCGAGATCGGGCTGGCGCTGTCGGATCGTCCCCTGACCGCCACGGAAGCCGGGGCCGGCACCGCCACCTGTGCGATCGAACCGATTTCGGACGGGCTTCGGGTGACGGTGTCGGCACCGATGCCGTCCACCGGCAACGACGAGACGGTGGTGGTCGAACACCGCGACCCGCAGATCTGGGTGTCGGAGGCGGTCACCCGCCGCGAGGGCGGCACGATCCGCGGAACGGTCGATGTGGTGCCCGCCGACAGCGGGCCGTTCGCGCTGAACCGGTCGGACCTGCGGATCACGGTGATCGGCACCCGAATGGCGGTGGAACTGGACGGCTGCACCGGGTGAGCGGCGGGCAGGTTGCCCGCCCTACGCGCTGCGGCGGCTGACCAGGTGAAGCGCGGCCGCGACCGTCCAGCCCAGCACGCAAAGCAACGCCGCCCCTGCAAGGAAGACCCCGAACGCCGGGCCAATACCCGTGCCCAGACCGGCCAGCGGTCCGATCATGCCGCCCGTCGCCAGTGCGCTGCCGAGCGTCGCGGCGAACAGCGCCGTCAGCGCCACGGCCAGCGCGCCAACGCCGAAACCCATCGCCGGATGCCGCGTGAGCGTGCCCGTGGCGCGGCGGAGCGCGGTGAACTGCTTGGCGAAATCCTGTTGCATCGCAAGGATCGCGGGCACGACCAGAAGCACGATCACCATGCCGAAGCCGAGGCCATAGACCAGCGTGATGACCGTGGGCTTCAGGAACTGCGCATCGGCCGAGCCTTCGTAGAGCAGCGGTGCAAGCCCCAGCACGGTCGTGAGCGTCGTAAGCAGCACGGGTCGCAGGCGGTCGCAGGTGCCGTCGACGATGGCGGGGATCAACCCACGCTCCTCGGCGTATTCGTCGATGGTGGTCACGAGAACGATGGAATCGTTGATGATGATGCCGGTCATCCCGATCAGCCCCACCACGGTGAACATCGACAGCGGCACATCCCACAGAACATGACCGTAGATCGCACCGACAAGGCCGAAGGGGATGATCACCATCACCACCATGGGCCGCGTCCAGCTGGCGAAGATCCACGCGAGCACAAGGTAGATCCCCAGCAGGCACAGGATGAAGCCGGTCATCGCGTCGTCGAGAAACGCGCGCTCCTGCTCGGCGAGGCCCGAAAGCTGGGTGGCGACGCCATAGCGCTCCTCGAGGCCGGGGATGATGACCTCCTGCAGCTCGGTCATGATCTCGGCGGCGCGGGCGGGGTCGTCCTCGGACAGGTCGCCGGTGACCGAGATCAGGCGCACGCCGTTCTCGCGCTGGATGGTCGAAAAGCCCTGCCGCGCGGTGACGGTGACGATGTCGGCCAGCGGCACGTATTGCCCCGAGGCCGAGCGCAGGAGCGTGCGGTCGAGGAAATCGGCGGTCAGCTCACCCGCGGGCAGTTCGACCCGGATCGAGGCGGTGCGCGGCCCGTCGGGATAGGTCGCCGCCTCGATCCCGCCGAGACGGTTGCGCAGAACGCGGCCGAGCGCGCCGATCTCGAACCCCAGCGCCTCGCCCTGCGGGGTCAGCTCGAGCGACAGCTCCTCGCGGTCATAGGCCATGCTGTCCTGCAGGCCCGAAACCTCGCCGAAGCGGCCCAGCTCGGTCTGAAGCGAGACCGCAGCCTCTTTCAGCGTGGCGGTGTCGGCGCCGAAGATCTGCACGTCGATGGCATCGCCGCCCGGACCGCCGCGGAACCCGCGGAAGCTGACGACCTCGGCCATGGGCAGCTGGCGCACCTCATCCTGCAGTTCGGCGACGAAGGCGAAGCTTGAATAGGGGCGCAGGTCGGCCTCGATCAGTTCGATGGCGATGGACCCGAGCAGGTCGGCGTCCTTGTTCTCGACCCCCGACAGCCCGCCGCCGGTGTTCCCGCCGATCTCGCCCATCACGTAGGCCAGCGGGTTCAGCCCGTGTTCAGCCTCGAGCCGTGCCGCCACGGCCTCGGTCGCGCGCTGCATCTCGCGCATCATCGCAAGACTGTCTTCGCGGGTGGCGCCGTCGAGCATGGCGAAGTTGCCCGAGACCGAACTGAGCTCGGGCGCATTGAAGAAGCGCCAAGTCACGTCGCCCCGGATGAAACTGGCCACCTGCGTGGCAAGGATCAGGATCATCGCAGCCAGAACCGGGTAGCGCGCGGCGATGACAAGCCGCATGGCGGGGCGGAAAAGCCGCTCCTTCACCCGGTCGAAGCCGCGGTTCACGAGGCGCGAGGGCATGTCATACCAATGCGTCTTCGCGGAATGGGCAAGCGCATGGGCCATGTGATTGGGCAGGATCAGGAAGCACTCGACCAGCGAGGCGATCAGCACGACGATCACGGTAAAGGGGATGTCGGCGATCAGGCTGCCGAAACGCCCCCCGACCGAGGTGAGCGCGGCAAAGGCCAGAACCGTGGTGACCGTGGCCGAAAAGACCGGCGCGGCCATGCGGCGGGCGGCGTTCTCGGCGGCGGTCACCGGGTCTTCGCCCAGCGTGCGGGCGCGGTAATCGGCGTGTTCGCCGACGACGATGGCGTCATCGACGACGATGCCCAGCGTGATGATCAGCGCGAAGAGCGAGATCATGTTGATCGTCAGCCCCGCCACCCACATCAGCGCGATGGCCGCGGTCAGCGCGACGGGGATGCCCGCCGCCACCCAGAAGGCGGTGCGCGCATTGAGGAACAGGAACAGCAGGCCCACCACGAGGGCGAGCCCCATCAGCGCGTTGTCCATCAGGATGTCGAGCCGCCCGGTGATCGCGTCGGCGCGGGTGCGGATCAGGTCGATGGTGGTGCCCTCGGGCAGCGTCGCCTGCATCTCGGCGGCGACCTCTTCGACGACGCCCTGGATGGCGATGGCATCGCCGTCCTCGGAGCGGTCGACGCGGATCGAGATGGCGGGGTTCTCGCCGACGAAATAGGCGCGCTCGCGGTCAACGCCCTCGGTCCTGACCACGGCGACATCGCCGATGGTCAGCGCCGAGCCGTCGGCATTGGTCCGCAGCGTCAGCGCTGCGATCTCGGGCGCGCTGCGCTGCGCGGCCCCGGTCCGGATGCGGGCATTGGCGGCATCCACATCCCCCGCGGGCGAGGTGGAGGCGGCAGCCGCGATCACCGCCGCGATCTCGGACATCGAGACGTCGTAGCGGATCAGCGAGGCCGAGGGCACCTCGACCACCGTTTGCGGGGCTGCAACACCGCGGATCGTGGCGCGGGTGACGCCCGCGTCGAACAGGCGCGCGGTGAATTCATCGGCGAAACGGCCCAGCTGCGCGGGCGCGACGGGGCCGGTGATGACCACGTCGGTCACGCGGTCCCACCATGCGCCGCGGCGCACCTCGGGGTCGCCGGCGTCTTCGGGCAGGTCGGTGATGGCGTCGAGCGCCTGCTGCACCTCGTCGGCGGCGCGCCCCATGTCCCAGCCCGGTTCGAACTCCAGCGCGATCGAGCTGCGCCCCTCGCGGCTGGTGGCCGAGGACCCGGCGACGCCGGGGACGGCCAGCAACACAGGTTCCATGACCGCGACGATGGCCTCGTCCACGTCCTCGGCGCCCGCGCCGTCCCATGTCACGACGATGTCGATCTCGTCCGAGACGACATCGGGGAAAAACTGCGCCCGCATCTGCGGGATCGCGGCAAGGCCTGCGACCACCATGAGCACCAGAAGCAGGTTCGCCGCCGTGCGGTGGCGGGTGAAATAGCCGAGGATGCCGGCACCGGCGGGGGGAAGGCTGCGCATCGGTCAGCTTCCCATCCGGCTTTCGAGGCGGTCGACCATCTGCGCCGGAACCTCGTCCTGTTGCAGCTGGTTCAGCATCCGCGCCTTGACGTCCTGCGGGATGAAGCCGTTGCCCTCGACGAAGGCGATCAGCCGCGCGCGGCGATCGGGGTCAAGCGCGATGGTCTCGGGCTCGGCGGGCGGGGCATCGGCGTCGCGGATCGGGTTGACGCGAATGCCCGCGCCAAGCGCGGGTGTGCGCGCGAGCACCACCTCGCGGCCCTGCAGGCCGCGGGCGCGGATCAGCACGTCATCGCCCTGACGGCGGAGAAGCTGGACCTCGACGGCGTCCAGCCGGTCGTCCTCGCCCAGCACGAGGAGCTGACCGTCGGACCCCAGCGCGGTTGCGGGCAGGCGGGCGACGAACTCGAGCGGCGGCTCTTCGACCTCGACGCGGACGAAATCGCCCACGCGCAGGCCCCGCGGGTCGTCGATGCGCGCAAACAGAAGGCGGCCCGATTGCCCCTCCTCCACCGCGCCGGATTCGCGGGTCAGCACGCCCTCGGCCACCATGTCGAGGCCGAAGACATCGAGGATCACGCGCACATCCACCTGCGGCAGGGTGCCGGTCTCGCCGATCAGCCGGACATATTGCGCGGTCGAGATGCGAAAGGACACTTCCAGCGCATCGGGATCGATCAGCCGTGCGACCTGCTCGTTGCGGTTCACAAGGCGGCCTGCGACGACATTCACCTCGGACAGCACCCCGTCGAACTCGGCGGTGAGCGTGGTGCGCGCCAGCATCCGCTCGGCCTCGGAGAGCGCGATACGGCGGCGATCCAGCGCGGTCTCGGCCTGCGCCACGCGCGCCTCGGCGCTGGCCAGCGCCTGACGGCGGCTGAGCACGGCCTGCTGGGCGGTGGCCGCGGCAAGCTCGGCGGTTTC
>NZ_JASJOE010000007.1 GCF_030163755.1 Roseicyclus amphidinii | reverse complement strand
CAACCCGCCGCGCCGAACCCTGCGCAGGAGCTGGCCGCGATCCGGGCCGAGGGGCTGACCGGGCGCCAGCTGCGCATGGCGCGGCGCCTCGCGCAAAAGCACGGGCTGAGCCCGAGTTCCGATTTCGACGCCGTGCGCCTGCTGCGCGCCCGCGGGATCGACCCGTTCTCGCAATCCAACATGCTCGACATGATCGTCGCCGAGACGCTCCAGGGCCAGCCCGAGCCGGGCGCGGCGAACCTGCCCGCCACGACCCGCCCGGTTCAGCCGCCCGCGCCGCCCGCTCCGCCGCGACCGCTCAGTGCCGACGAACGCGCCGCCGAGATCATGAAGGTCCAGCGCGACATCGTGCGCCGCCGCCGCAAGCGCCTGATCCTCCTTGCCAGTCGGCTGGCCTTCTTCGTGCTGCTGCCCACCTTGCTGGTCGGTTACTACTTCTACCGCGTGGCCACGCCGCTTTATGCCACCAACACCGAGTTCGTGATCCAGAAGGCCGAGGGCGGTGCCGGTTCGGCCGGCGGGCTTGGAAGCCTGCTGGGCGGCAGCAGTTTCGCCACGGTGCAGGAAAGCATCGTGGTGCAAAGCTACCTCGAAAGCCGCGAGGCGATGCTGCGCCTCGACGAAGAGCTGGGATTCCGTCAGCATTTTTCCGAAGCACGCATCGACCCGCTTGTCAGGATCGCGCCCGATGCCGCGGTCGAGACCGTCTACGACACCTACCGCGACCAGCTGACCATCGGCTACGATCCGACCGAGGGCGTCGTGAAGCTGGAAATGCTCGCCGCCGACCCGCAGGTGAGCCAGGCCTTTTCCGAGGCGATGATCCGCTACGCCGAGGAACGCGTCGACCAGATGAGCCAGCGCCTGCGCGAGGACCAGATGGCCGGTGCGCGCGAAAGCTACGAGGATGCCGAGCGCCGCGTCGCCGAGGCACAGGCCCGCGTCCTCGCGCTGCAGGAACGGCGCGGCGTGCTCTCGGCCGAGGCCGAGGTTTCGGCGGTGTTCAGCCAGATCGGCACTTTCGAACTGGAGCTGCAACAGGAGCGGCTGCGCCTTGCCGAGATCCAGGCCGCGCGCAGCCCCAACGCGACGCGCGTCGAGGTGGCCCAGAACAACATCGCGCGGCTCGAGGCGCTGATCGCCGAATTGCGCGGCGGCCTGACCGAGGCGGATGCCGGCAACGCGTCGCTCGCCCGCGTCCAATCCGAGCTTCTGATCGCGCAGGCGGATCTTGAAACCCGGCAGATGATGCTGGCCCAGGCCCTTCAGGCGATGGAAACCGCCCGGATCGAGGCGAACCGCCAGTCTCTCTACCTGTCCATCGGGGTGTTTCCCGTCGCTCCCGACAAGGCCGCCTATCCGCGCGCCTTCGAGAACACCCTGCTTGCATTCTTCGTGTTCTCGGGCATCTACCTGATGGTGTCGATGACAGCGTCGATCCTGCGCGAGCAGGTCAGCACCTGAGCCCCCGACGGGGGCCGAGACGACCGGAAGGACACCCATGCAGATCGTGGAAACGGGCCCCGTGGCCTTTGGCAACGACATCCCCCTGACGGTCATCGCGGGCCCCTGCCAGCTGGAGGGGCGCGACCACGCGCTGATGATCGCCCGCGCCATGGCCGAGGCCTGCGCGGCGGTGGGGGCGGGCTTCGTCTTCAAGGCGAGCTACGACAAGGCCAACCGGACCAGCCTGTCGGGCAAGCGGGGCCTCGGCATGGACGAGGGGCTGGCGATCCTCGCGGACATCAAGGCCGAGCTGGGCTGCCCGGTGCTGACCGATGTCCACGGCCCCGAGCACTGCGCGCCCGCGGCCGAGGTCTGCGACATCATCCAGATCCCGGCCTTTCTCTGCCGCCAGACCGATCTCTTGCTGGCGGCGGGCGAGACCGGCGCGGCGGTCAACATCAAGAAGGGCCAGTTCCTCGCGCCCTGGGACATGAAGAACGTCGTGGCCAAGGTCGAGAGCACGGGCAACCGCCGTCTGCTTCTGACCGAGCGGGGGGCAAGCTTCGGCTACAACGCGCTGGTGGCCGACATGCGCTCGCTGCCCGAGATGATGAAGACGGGCTACCCCGTCATCATGGACGCGACCCATTCGGTGCAGCAGCCCGGCGGCCAGGGCGGCAGCTCGGGCGGGCAGCGCGAATTCGCGCCTGTGATGGCGCGCGCCGCCGTCTCGCTGGGCATCGCGGGCGTTTTCATCGAGACCCATGAAGACCCCGACCGCGCGCCCTCGGACGGGCCGAACATGATCCCGCTTGCGCAGATGCCTGCGCTGATCGACAGCCTGATGGCATTTGACCGGCTGGCGAAATCCGACCCGATCCGGCTGTGACCGCCCGCCCCGGTCCACCCGCCGGGGCGGGGGACGGGGCGGCGCTTGGGCCGCTGCGCTGGTCCGACTAGCCGCGCGCCGCGACGCTTGCCTGGTAGGCGTCAAGCTCGCCGATCAGCGCAAGGCCGGTCGGCGTCTCCAGGCGGGCGCAGAACTCGGCCCAGATCGCCCCGAAGGGCAGATCCCGGACTTCCTCGGTCACGGTCAGGCGGGTCGTGAAATCCAGCCTGTCCTCGGCCGCTCTCAGGCGCTCCCACGGCATCAGCAGCGCGCGCAGCAGCGCCTTTTGCATGTTGCGCACACCGATGACCCAGGCCGCCGTCCGGCTGATCGTCGCATCGAAGAAATCGAGCCCGATGAAGGTGCGGTCCAGCAGGTCCGCCCCTACCAGTTCCTGCGCCATGGCGAGGATATCGTCGTTTTGCAGGATGACGTGGTCGCTGTCCCATCGCATCGGGCGCGACACGTGCAACAGCAGCCGCGGGAGCGACAGGGCTACGGCGCTCAGCTTGTCCGCGATGCTTTCGGTCGGGTGGAAATGCCCCATGTCGAGGCACAGAAGGGTGCCCTTGCGGATCGCGTAGCCCATGTAGAATTCATGCGACCCGACCGTGCAGGCCTCGACCCCGATCCCGAACAGCTTGGACTCCACCGCATCGAGCATGTGCTCCGGGTCATGCGGCTGCGCCAGCATCGCATCGAGCGACGCCTCCAGCCGCTTGCGCGCGGCCATCCGGTCGATGGGGTTATCCTTGTATCCGTCGGGTACCCAGATGTTGTTGACGCAGGGGCTGCCCAGTTCGGCACCGATGCGCGCGGCGATGTCCCGGCTGCGCTTGCCGTGCTCGATCCAGAAGTCGCGGATGCCGGCATCGGGATGGGAGAGCGTCAGGTTGTCGTCGGCCCGCGCATGGGCAAAGAAGGTCGGGTTGAAGTCGAGACCGATGCCCTGGCTCCGGGCCCAGTCCACCCAAGGCGCGAAATGACGGTATTCGATCTCGTCGCGGTCCGGCGTCTCGTTCGTGTCCATGTACATGGCGTGGAGGTTCAGCCGGTGCCGTCCGGGGATCATCGCATAGGCGAATTCCAGGTCGGCCCGCAACTCGTCGGGCGTGCGGGCGCGCCCCGGATGGTTGCCGGTCGCCTGGATGCCGCCGCCCGAGGACCCGCTCTTCGCCTCGAAGCCGACAACGTCGTCGCCTTGCCAGCAATGCATCGAGATCGCCACGGTCTTCAGCCGCTCGATGGCGGCCTCGGTGTCCACGCCCCAGTCGGCAAAGGCTGCTTTCGCGCTGTCGTAGCTCATGTCGCTCCTCCCCTTCGGCGCGCGGTCAGCGCGTGAATGCCTGCACGTTGCCGGCATCGACATTCAGGATATTGCCGGTGGACTTGGCCGAGGTATCGGCCGCGAAGAAATAGCAGGCCTCGGCGATGTCTTCGGGCAGGACCGATCGCTTGAGCATCGAGCGCTGCCGATACATCTCCTCGAGGCCTTCCTTGTCCGTCCCGTAGGTCGTGGCGCGCTGGTCCAGCCACTCGCCCTCCCAGATCTTCGACCCCCGCAACACGGCGTCCGGGTTCACGACATTGACGCGAATGCCGGCCTCGGCCCCCTCGAGCGCGAGGCAGCGGGCAAGGTGGATCTCGGCCGCCTTGGCCGTGCAATAGGCCGAGGCATTGGGCGATGCGGCAAGCCCGTTCTTCGAGGCGACGAAGACGATGGCCCCCCCCATGTCCTGCACCCGCATCAGCTTGAACGCCTCGCGGCTGACGAGGAAATAGCCCGTGCCGAGGATGTCCATGTTCCGGTTCCACATCGCCAGCGTCGTCTCTTCGACCGGCGCCGAGGATGCGATGCCCGCGTTCGAGACGAGGATGTCGACGCCGCCGAATTCGACGGCCGTTTCGGCGAAGGCCCGCGCCACGGCCTCTTCGTCGGTCACGTCCATGACGACGGAGCGCACCACGTCCGTGCCGTGGCGCTGGACAAGGCTGGCCTGCGCCCGCTCGAGGTTGTCGGCGTTGATGTCGGCAAGCATGACACAGGCCCCTTCGGCCAGGTATCGCTCGGCCGTCGCCGCACCGATGCCCCCCGCGCCGCCGGTCACGAGGGCGACCCGGCCGGCCAGCGACCTGGGCTTGGGCATACGCTGCAGCTTGGCTTCCTCCAGAAGCCAGTATTCGATGTCGAAGGCCTCCTGCTCGGGCAGGCCCTGGTATTCGCCGACCGCCGAGGCCCCGCGCATCACGTTGATGGCATTGACATAGAACTCGCCCGAGATGCGCGCCGTGGCCTTGTCCCTGGCAAAGGTGATCATGCCCACGCCGGGCACGAGGTAGACGACGGCGTTGGGGTCGCGCAGCGCGGGGCTGTCTTCATGCCGGCAGCGCTCGTAATAGGCCGAGTAGTCCTTGCGATAGGCCTCGATCTGCGCGGGCAATCCTTCCAGAACGGTGTCGAGATCGCCGGACGCAGGATCGAAATTCACCACGAGGGGCCGGATCTTGGTGCGCAGGAAGTGATCCGGGCAGGAGGTACCGAGGGCCGCCAGCGGCTCCATGTCCTGCGCGTTCACGAAGTCCAGCACGGCAGGGCTATCGTTGAAATGGCCGACCATGTGCTGATTGCCGCTGACGAAGCCGCGGATGGCGGGCATCAGACGTGCAGCCACCGCGCGGCGCTCCGCCGCGGGCAGGGCCTCATGCCGGGGGCCGCCGAATGCCGGAACACGCGCCGTGCGCGCGTGCAGCCATTCAGTCGCGCGGTTGATCACATCGATCGTGGTGTCGTAGCAGTCCTTGGCGGTATCGGCCCAGGTAAAGAGCCCGTGGCTCTCCAGCACGACGCCGTCGGCCTCGGGGTTCTCGAGGCAGAATTCCTCGAGCCACAGGCCCAACTCGTAGCCGGGACGTTTCCACGGCAGCCAACCGATCCGGTCGCCGAAGATCTCCTGCGTCAGGGCCCGGGAGGTCTTCGAAGCCGCGATCGCAATGATCGCATCCGCATGGACATGGTCGACATGCTTGCGGGGCACGTAGGCATGCAGCGGCGTGTCGATGGAGGCGGCCCGCGGGTTCAGCCGAAAGGTGCAATGGGGCAGATAGCCAACCATCTCGTCCTCGAACGCGACCCCGCGGTAGAGCGATTTCAGGGCGCGCAGCTTGTCCATGTAGAGCGTCGCAAACCCGTCCATCTTGATCGAACCGATATCGCCGCCAGAGCCCTTCACCCAAAGAACCTCGACCTGGTCGCCCGTGAGCGGGTCCGTCTCCATGACCTTGGCCGACGTGTTCCCCCCGCCGTAATTGGTCACGCGCTTGTCGGACCCGAGGATGTTCGAGCGGTAAAGCAGCAGCTCCGACTCGCTCATGCCGAGCACGGCCTGAGCGTCCCAACGGTTCTCAAGCAGTGGGTTATCAACTGATTTCAACATGATGCGCTCCTGTAACGGTGGGCAAAGCCGCATTTCCCCTCGGCGGCAGGGTGATGTTGGCGCGGCAGTTTGTCAATCTTTAACGATCACTTCCAATCATGCTGCATCGCAGAATGATGGTTCGTGATTGTTTTTGATTGACGCATTTGGTGATTCTGGGCAGGGTCTCCAGTCAGGGAGGCACCGATGCACGAAAAAGAACGTCACAGGATCATTCTGTCCGCAGTCCAGGATCGGGCCGTCGTGACCGTGGTCGACCTGTGCAACCTGACCGGCGCGTCGGAAGCCACGATACGACGCGACATCTCGGCCCTGCACATGCAGCAAAAGGTCAGGCGCGTCCGCGGCGGCGTCGAGTCGATTCACCCTCCGCATTTCGTCGGGCTGGCCGGCCGCACCTTCGCGGTGAACGAAACGCTGAGGATCAAGGAGAAACGCGCCATCGCACGGGCCGCGGTCGATCTGTGCGACGATGGGGATCCGATCATCATCAATGGCGGCACGACGACCTTCCAGATGGTTCACCCGCTTGCGACACGGCGCTGCCAGGTGTTCACGAACTCCTTTCCCATCGCCGAGCACCTTCTGAAGCATTCTAAGAACACGGTGATGGTCTCGGGGGGCGCGATCTACCGCGAGCAGAACATCATCCTGTCCCCGTTCGAAAACGACGTGACCCGGAATTTCTATGCCCGACGCATGTTCATGGGCGCTCAGGGTGTCGGTCCGCTCGGCCTGATGGAGGCCGATCCGTTGCTGATCCAGGCCGAGGCGAAGCTGATCGGACAGGCCGACGAGCTTGTCGTCCTCGTCGACAGCTCGAAGTTCGAACAGCGCTCGAGCCTCGTGCTGTGCGGCCTGGACCGCATCTCGACGCTCATCACGGATGAAGGGATCTCGGACAAGGCGGCCGCGATGCTGGCCGCTGCGGACGTGAAACTGATCGTCGCCCAGTCCGGCGGCGCTCAAGAGGAGGAGGCCGCCTCGTGAATCAGCCTCGATCAATCGTCTCTTTGGGAGGACATGACATGAAACGTCGGACATTCACTTCGCTGGTTGCGGGCATGAGCCTTGCAGCGAGCATGATGGGCACCAGCGCCATGGCGCAGGACAACATGCGCATCGCGCTTGTGGTCAAGGCGCTCGGGATCGGCTTCTTCGAGGCCGCGGCCGAAGGCGCGGAGGAAGCCGCGGCCGAGCTTGGCAACGTCGAGATCATCTACACCGGCCCCACCGACACCACCGCCGAAGGGCAGATCGAGGTGATCAATTCGCTGATCGCCCAGGGCGTCGATGCCATCGCCATCTCGGCCAATGACCCCGATGCCGTGGCGCCGGCCCTGCAGCGCGCCATGCAGCGCGGCATCACCGTCATCTCCTGGGATTCCGGCGTGGCCGAAGAGGGCCGCATGATGCACCTGAACCCCTCGTCCACCGAGTTGATCGGCAACACGATCCTGCGCCTCGCCGCGGATCACATGCCGGACGGAGGTGATGTCGCGTTCCTGTCGGCCTCGGCCACCGCCACCAACCAGAACGCCTGGATCGCAGCCGCCGAAGAGGCCCTGCCGAACTTCCCCGGCATCAACATCGTGGCCACCGTCTATGGCGACGACCTGTCCGACAAATCCTACCGCGAAGCGCAGGGCCTGATGGCATCCTACCCGGATCTGCAGGCCATCATCGCGCCGACGACCGTCGGCATCCTCGCCGCCTGCCAGGCGGTGTCCGACGCCGGCCGTATCGGCGAGATCAACGTGACGGGCCTCGGCCTGCCCTCCGAGATGGCCGGCTGCGTCGAGTCCGGCGCCACCCGGAGCTTTGCAATCTGGAACCCGATCGACCTCGGATACTCCGCGGCGATGATCGCGCATGCCCTTGCATCGGGCGAAGCGACGGCCGAGCCGGGCGCGGAAATCCCGATGGGCCGCATGGGCTCGGTGACGCTCGACGACGCAACGACCGCGGCGATGTCGGATCCGTTCACCTACGACGCCTCCAACGTGGCCGATTTCGCGGACATCTTCTGATCCCGCTTGTCCGGCGCGGTCTTCGCATCGCGCCGGACGCTTTCCCGACACGAGGGCGCACCATGCTGATGCAGGCCGATCACATGCCGAGCACATCGGGCACGCAGGGCACGCAGGGCGATATCCCGGTGCTTGCGCTCAACGGCGTGACCAAGACGTTTCCCGGTGTCACCGCCCTGTCGCAGGTTTCGTTGCAGCTGTTCGCCGGAAAGGTCACGGCGCTGATCGGCGAAAACGGCGCGGGGAAATCGACGGTCGTCAAGATCCTGACGGGCATCTATCAGCCCGATGGCGGCACGCTCGAGGTGGACGGGGCATCGGTGCGCTTTGCCACCGCGCAGGCGGCCGGCGATGCCGGTGTGACGGCGATCCACCAGGAGACGGTGCTGTTCGACGAGTTGTCGGTGGCCGAAAACATCTTTCTCGGCCATGCGCCCCGCGGACGGTTCGGCCTGATCGACACCAACGCGATGATCGAAAGGGCCCGCGAGATCCTCGCGGGGATCGGCGCGAACATCGACCCGCGCACGAGGCTCAGGGATCTCGGGATTGCCAGCAAGCATCTTGTGGCGATTGCGCGCGCATTGTCCATCGACGCACGCGTCGTCATCATGGATGAGCCCACGGCCGCCCTGAGCCAGAAGGAGATCGAGGAGCTTTACGAGCTTGTCGAGACGTTGAAGGCGCAGGGAAAGGCCATCCTCTTCATCAGCCACAAGTTCGACGAAATCTTCCGCATCGCCGACAACTACACGGTCTTCCGCGACGGCGCGCTTGTCGGCAGCGGGGCGATCGCCGACGTGACCGAGGCCGAGGTGGTGAAGATGATGGTGGGACGGGATGTCAGCCAGATCTTTCCCGACCGCGAGCGCAACATCGGCGCGCAGATCCTCGTGGTCGACGGCTACGAGCACCCGACCGAGTTTGCCGAGATCAGCTTTACCTTGCGCCGCGGCGAGATCCTGGGCTTCTACGGGCTGGTCGGGGCGGGCAGATCCGAACTCATGCAGGCCCTGTTCGGCATCACACGGCCCTCCGGCGGAACGGTCCTGATCGACGCGGAGCCCGTGACCATCCGGTCCCCTGCCGACGCGGTGGCCAAGGGGATCGTCTACGTGCCCGAAGACCGCGGCACGCAAGGCGCGATCACGGCCCTGCCGATTTTTCAGAACGTGACGCTTCCGTCACTGGGGCGCACCTCGCGCAATGGGTTCCTGCAGCTCGCCGAGGAATTCAGGCTGGCGCGCGAGTACACCCGGCGGCTGGACCTGCGCGCGGCGTCGCTCGACACGACCGTCGGCAACCTGTCCGGCGGCAACCAGCAGAAGGTGGTGATCGCCAAGTGGCTGGCCACGCAGCCCAAGGTCATCATCCTCGACGAACCCACCAAGGGCATCGACATCGGATCGAAGGCCGCCGTCCACGACTTCATGGCGGAACTCGCCGCGCAGGGGTTGGCGGTCATCATGGTCAGTTCGGAAATCCCCGAGGTGCTCGGCATGTCCGACCGCGTCATCGTGATGCGCGAAGGGCTCATCGCGGCCGAGCTGACCGGCGACGCGCTGACGCCCGAAACCCTTGTGCGTCACGCCGCAGGCATTTGAAGGAGGGGCCGATGTCCAGACATGTCCTGATGTCCCGCGAGGTTCTGTTGAGCGGCGCGATCCTCGTGCTGCTGGCGCTCATCGCCTCGCGCTTTCCCGCGTTCATCACACCCGCCAACCTCGCCAACGTGTTCAACGACACCGCGCCGCTGATCCTGCTGGCGATCGGCCAGATGATCGTGATCCTGACGCGCTGCATCGATCTGAGCGTGGCGGCCAACCTGGCGTTGACGGGTATGGTCGTGGCCATGATCAACGTGGCGCTGCCGGGGTTGCCGGTGCCGGTGATCATCGCCTGCGCCATCGGGATCGGTGCCCTGCTGGGCATGTTCAACGGCATCCTCGTGTGGAAACTCGAGATCCCGCCCATCGTCGTGACCCTCGGGACGATGACGATCTTCCGCGGGACCATCTTCCTTCTGTCGGACGGCCAGTGGGTCAACAGCCACGAGTTGAGCGACCCGTTCAAGGCCTTTCCGCGGGCCGAGTTCCTTGGGCTGCCGGTGATGAGCTGGATCACCATCGCGGCCGTCCTGTTCTTCAGCCTCGTGATGAGCCGCACGACACTGGGCCGGGCCTTTTACGCGGCGGGCGGCAACCCGCATGCCGCGACCTATGCCGGCATCGACGTGGGCAAGACCCAATTCTGGGCCTTCACGATTTCGGGCGCGCTTGCGGGGCTGACCGGTTATCTGTGGGTGTCGCGCTTCGCGGTCGCCTTCGTCGATCTTGCGGGGGGCTTCGAGCTGAATGTCGTGGCCGCCTGCGTGATCGGGGGCGTCGCCATCATGGGCGGCATCGGCACCGTGGCCGGAGCGATGCTGGGGGCGCTGTTCCTCGGCATCATCGGCAACGCCCTTCCCGTCGTCGACATCTCGCCGTTCTGGCAACTGGCGATTTCTGGCGCAGCGATCATCATAGCGGTCGCCCTCAACACCCAGGCCAACCGCACCAAAGGCCGGATCATTCTGAAACGCGCGGAGCATGCGTCATGACCGACACCACACGGGTCATCCCGGACCGCCTGCAATCGCCGCTGCAACGGCGCGTGAAAAGCTGGGAGTCGCTTCTGCTGGCGGTGGCCGTTGCGATCTTCATCGTCAACAGCTTCATGTCGCCGTATTTCCTGAACGCGTGGAACCTCAGCGACATGACGTTCAACTTCACCGAAAAGGCGATGATCGCCTTTGCCATGGCGCTGTTGATCATCGCGGGTGAGATCGACCTGTCCGTGGCCTCGATCATCGCGCTGGCCTCCACCGCAATGGGCGCGGCGGTTCAGGTCGGCGTCGGGACGCCGGGCCTGGTGCTGATCGGGCTGGGGGTCGGGCTGCTGTGCGGGGCGTTCAACGGCGTCCTCGTCACCCGGCTGGGCCTGCCGTCCATCGTCGTGACCATCGGCACGATGAGCCTGTTTCGCGGCATCAGCTACATCGTCCTCGGGGACCAGGCCTATCGCGGCTACCCGGCCGACTTCGCCTTTTTCGGGCAGGGTTACGTGTTCTGGGTCATCTCGTTCGAGCTTGTGCTCTTCGCGGTGCTCGCGCTGATCTACTTCGTGCTGCTGCACAAGACCAACTTTGGCCGCGCGGTCTATGCCATCGGCAACAATCCCGTCGGGGCGGAGTTCTCGGGCATTCGCGTTGCGCGGGTCAAGTTCATCCTGTTCCTGCTCACGGGCCTGATGTCCGGGGTCGCCGCGATCTGCCTGACCTCGCGGCTTGCGTCGACCCGCCCCTCCATCGCGGTGGGCTGGGAACTGGAGATCGTGACCATGGTGGTTCTCGGCGGCGTCAGCATCCTCGGCGGGGCGGGCTCGATCCCCGGCGTGGTCATCGCCGCCTTCGTGATGGGGCTCGTGACCTTCGGCCTCGGGCTTCTGAATGTCCCCGGCATCGTGATGTCGATCGTGATCGGCGCGCTGCTGATCGGGGTGATCGCGCTCCCGCGCCTTTGGGACAAGTGGCGCGCACATGCCGCGAAAGGATAACCCGCCGTGCAGAAACATGCGTTCAAGATGCGCCTCAATCCCGGCGCCGCCGAGGACTACAAGACCCGCCATGACGAGATCTGGCCCGAGCTGGTGGCCCTTCTGAAGGACGCGGGCGTGTCGGATTATTCGATCCATCTCGACGCGGAGACCAACACCCTCTTCGGGGTGCTGTGGCGCACCGACGATCACGGGATGGATGATCTGCCGAACCACGAGATCATGCAGCGATGGTGGGCGCACATGGCCGACATCATGGAGGTCCATGATGACAACGAACCGGTCTCGGTTCCCCTTTCGACGGTCTTTCACATGCCATGACCCAGGGGCACATCGCCGTCATCGACATCGGGAAAACGAACGCCAAGCTGGCGCTCGTCCGCATGTCGGACCTTGCCGAGATCGCGGTGGTCACCCGGCCGAACACAGTTGTCCCCGGCCCACCCTACCCGCATTTCGACGTGGAGGGTCACTGGAGCTTCCTGCTGGACGGGCTCGGGCGGTTTCACGCCCGGCACGGTGTCTCGGCGATCACGGTGACCACCCATGGCGCGGCCGCCGCCCTGATCGCCGAGGAGGGCACGCTGGCCGCCCCCATCCTCGATTACGAGCATGCCGGACCGGACCGGGTCCGCGATGCCTATGACGCGATCCGCCCACCGTTCCGCGAGACCGGATCGCCACGGCTGGCCATGGGGCTCAACCTCGGCGCGCAGCTCCATTGGCAGTTCCACAGGGATCCGGGCCTGCGCGACCGGGTGTGGCGCGTGGTGACCTATCCGCAGTTCTGGGCGCATCGCCTCACCGGCGTCGTTGCAACGGACGTGACGTCGCTGGGATGCCATACGGACCTGTGGAACCCGTTTTCCGGCACGTTTTCCACGCTGCCGGATGCGCTGGGCATCGCGGACAGGATCGCCCCGCCAAGGAAACCCGGCGACGTGCTGGGGACCATCCTGCCGGAGATTGCCGCGCGGACCGGCCTTGCCCCGGACACGCCCGTTTTTTGCGGCATCCACGATTCCAACGCATCTCTGCTGCCGCATCTCATGACGCTGCACGCGCCGTTCAGCGTGGTCTCGACAGGCACCTGGGTCATTGCCATGGCGGTCGGCGGCGCGCCGGTCACTCTCGACCCGGAGCGGGATACGTTGGTCAATGTGAATGCCTTGGGACAAGCCGTTGCATCGGCGCGCTTCATGGGAGGGCGGGAACACGACCTTGCGCTCGGCGCGGCGCGAACCGAGCCCGACGCGGCGCAGATCCGCGAGGTGCTGACCGGGCGCATCATGCTGTTCCCCGCACTTGTGCCCGAGACCGGCCCCTATGCCGGTGCCAAGGCAGCTTGGTCCGGTCCGGAACCTGCGCAGGGTTCGGGACAACGGTCGGCGGCCGTAGGCTTTTACCTTGCCCTCGTGACAGCCCGTTGCCTCGAGCTTATCGGCCACCAGGGGATCATCGTGGTAGAAGGGCCCTTTGCCCGCAACCGGCCGTATCTGTGGATGCTCGCAGAAGCCACCGCATCGCCCGTGCGCGCCATGACCAGCGCGACGGGAACCAGCCAGGGGGCGGCCTTGCTCGCCACAGCGGATGCCCCCGGGGATCAAGACATCCCGACCCTTCCCGCCCCCGACCCGGAAACGCGCGGCCTGCTGTCGTCCTATGCCCGCGCGTGGCAAAGGCACGTCGCGGCGAGGTAGGACGATGCGAACGGAGTGCGCCGTCCGGCGGGCGGTTGGATGCCACGCGCGGAAGGCGTTCGGGGCACGGGGGGTCAAGAGCGCAGCGGCCCCGGCATCATTCAGGGGGAAAGAGGAACCGTATCGCGCCACCATGTCAGTTTGACGGGGCGTCGCGCCTCGCACAGGCCCGGCATCGCTGAGGGATCGCGTGAGAAAGCCCGCCCCGGTGGCATCACGACCGAATCGTTCGGGCCGGTCCCGAGCGACAGACCGCGCTTGGCCCTGCACGGCCGGAGGCCGCTCACGCAGCCGGACCGCCGAGGACAACAAGACAGGCTCACCATCGCTCGATCCGACCGGAAGCCTGCGACTGTGGCCGGGCGCGATATCACGGCCTGTGCAGCCCGCCATAATGTGCTGTGCGCCAAGCCCCGGCTTGATCTCTCCTCCGAGGAGGTTTCCGGCACAAGGGTTGGGACCGCCAAGACATCGAGCGGGCCACACCGCGCATGCATGAACCACACGACGCCGCAGGTCGCGCGTGCCCCGCGTCCCGACCTGTCGGTCGCCAAGGCAGGGCGACATGCCGCCGGACCTCGCAGGCAACGTCACGGTGACAAGGCTCAATGTTTGATGGCGGAGACGAAGGGATTCGAACCCTCGAGACGGTTTCCCGCCTACTCCCTTAGCAGGGGAGCGCCTTCGACCACTCGGCCACGTCTCCGCCGACCCGTCTAATGGCCCTGACCAGCGGGGACAAGCCCGAAACGCGTGCTCAGGCGTTGAACAGGAAATGCAGGACGTCGCCGTCCTTGACCTCGTAGCCCTTGCCCTCGACGCGCATCTTGCCCGCGTCCTTGGCACCGGTCTCGCCACCCAGCGACACGTAATCCTCGTAGCCGATGGTCTCGGCCCTGATGAAGCCCCGCTCGAAATCGCCGTGGATGACGCCCGCCGCCTGCGGCGCGAGCGTGCCGCGGCGGATGGTCCAGGCGCGGGCCTCCTTCGGGCCGACGGTGAAATAGGTCTGCAATCCCAGCAACCCGTAGCCCGCACGGATCAGCCGGTCGAGACCCGCTTCCTCCAGCCCCATCTCCTCGAGGAACATCGCGGCTTCCTCGGCGTCGAGCTGGGCGATCTCCTCCTCGATCTGGGCGGAGATGACGACATGCGCCGCCCCCTGCGCGGCGGCCATCTCGGCCACGCGGGCGGAGTGGGCATTGCCCTCGGCGGCCGAGCCCTCGTCGACGTTGCAGACGTAGAGGATCGGCTTCGTGGTCAGAAGCTGAAGCATCTTCCACGCCTTCGCATCCTCGTCGGAGACCTCGACCAATCGCGCCGGCTTGCCCTCCTCCAGCATGGCCTGCGCCTCTTTCAGCAACCGCTCCTGCTGGACCGCTTCCTTGTCGCCGCCGCGCACCTTGCGCACGATATTTTGCAGCCGCTTCTCGATCGATTCGAGATCGGCGAGCATCAGCTCGGTCTCGATCACCTCGGCATCGGCGATGGGATCGACGCGACCGTCGACATGGGTCACGTCGCCATCCTCGAAACAGCGCAGGACATGGGCGATGGCGTCGGTCTCGCGGATATTGGCGAGGAACTGGTTGCCGAGGCCCTCGCCCTTGGACGCGCCCTTCACCAGGCCCGCGATGTCGACGAAGGTCATCCGCGCCGGGATCACCTGTTTCGACCTGGCGATGCCCGCGAGCTTGTCCAACCGCGCGTCGGGCACGGCCACGTCGCCCACGTTGGGCTCGATGGTGCAGAAGGGGAAATTGGCGGCCTGCGCCGCCGCCGTCCGCGTCAGCGCGTTGAACAAGGTGGACTTGCCCACGTTCGGCAGCCCCACGATCCCGACCTTGAAACCCATTGCCCACTCCGTCCGAAGGGAATTCGCCCCCCTTTACGGCGGGCGTGGACGGGGGGCAACCTGCCGTGATATGCATGGGGCCGTGCAACGGGAGGAAACTCATGCGAGTCATCCCCTATCTTTTCTTTCCCGGAACCTGCCGCGAGGCGATCACCTGGTATGCCGAGGTGCTGGGGGCCGACCCGCCCCACTTCATGACGCTCGCCGACATGCCCGAGGCCGACCAGGCCGCGATGTCCGGCATGCCGGAAGACGCTGTGATGAACGTGGCGCTGGTGACGGGCGACCTCAACATCATGGCATCGGACTCGGGCCCCGACGACACCGCGCCGATGGCGGGGGTTTCGATCCACCTCGGGCTGGATAGCGTCGCCGAGGCGCTCCGCGTCTTCGATGCCTTCGCGGCCGACGGCGAGGTCGGAATGCCGATGGCGGCAACCTTCTGGACCCCCGCCTTCGGCACGGTGCGCGACCGGTTCGGAGTGCGCTGGATGGTTTCGGTCGAAGAGGGGGTCGCGTAGCCCCGCGCCCCATTGATTTCCCCGCCCCTTTCCCGCAAACCCGTGCGGACCGAGGGACAGGGACCAGACATGACTCGTATCGACGACACCTTCGCACGGCTGAAGGCCGAGGGGAAAAAGGCCTTCGTGGCCTATGTCATGGCGGGCGACCCGGATTACGAGACTTCGCTTGCCGTGGTGAAGGCGCTGCCGGGCGCGGGCGTCGACATCATTGAGCTGGGGATGCCCTTCACCGACCCGATGGCCGACGGCCCGACGATCCAGCTGGCCGGCCAGCGCGCGCTCGAGGGCGGGCAGACGCTGGACCTGACGCTCCAGATCGCGCGCGAGCTGCGCAAGGACGACCAGACCACGCCCATCGTGATGATGGGCTATTACAACCCGATCTATTCGCGCGGCGTCGACACCTTCCTTGCCCAGGCGCTCGAGGCCGGGATCGACGGTCTGATCGTCGTGGACCTGCCTCCCGAAGAGGATGACGAGCTGTGCATCCCGGCGCAGAAGGCGGGGCTGAACTTCATCCGGCTGGCGACCCCCACCACCGATGACAAGCGCCTGCCCAAGGTGCTGCAGAACACCAGCGGTTTCGTCTACTACGTCTCGATCACCGGCATCACGGGTGCCGCCGAGGCCGACGCGGCGCAGGTCGCCCCCGAGGTCGCGCGGATCAAGTCGCAGACCGACCTGCCGGTGATCGTGGGCTTCGGCATCAAGACCCCCGGTGCCGCCGAAAGCATCGCCGCCATCGCGGATGGTTGCGTCGTCGGCTCGGCCATCGTCTCCGAGATCGCGGCGGGCAAATCGGTCGATGACGTTGCCGCCTTCGTCAAAGGGCTGGCCGACGGGGCACATCGCGCCTGAGCGGGGTGGTCGGGTCTAGCCGTCCTCGGTCAGGAAGCGGCGGTTGACCCAGCCCAGCTGCTGCCCCTCGTAGATCACCACGCACCAGGCGGAATAGCCGTTCAACCGCTGCTGCGCCGCCTCGCTCAACGCGAAATACTGCTCGCGCGTGACCGTCGGCACGCAGGTGCCCAATTGCAGCCCCCGCGCGTTGTGCGGCAGAGCCGAGATCACGAAATACCCGGTGCCGGGGCCTACGCGCACGTTCAGCACGTCCGAGGCGGACACCCCAGTGACGCGCCATGCGTCGGGGCCATCGGCGGTGGCATGGGCCGGAGCTGTAAATGCCGCAGAGGCAAGGGCCGCGGCGGCGAAGGCGGAAAGGGCAAACAGGCGCATCGCATCATCTCCCGTGCTCGAGCTGGACTGCCCGCAAGGGTGCCATCGCCTGTCCCGGTCCGACAATGGCGGGTTTACCGCATGAACTTGCGCCGGGCCTCCTCGGCGATGGAGAGCTTCATCTGCACCTCGGCGATCCCGGCCATGGCCGCGCGCCTGGCCTCATCCCCCTCGGCCACAGCATAGGCCGCCTTGGCCGCGGCGAGGGCCTTGCGCAGCTGCACCTCCTCGGGCAGCGCGCCGTGTTCGGCCATGATGCGGTAGCCCACCGCCTCGCCTGGATCGACGAAGGCCGCCTCGAGGTGGCGAGGCAAGGGCTTTCCCTCGCCCGCGAGGCCCGAGAGTTTCCCCTCGGCCCGGGCCTTGAGCATGCGGCGTTCCGCGAGGCGTTCGAACCAATGCGACATCGCCCGATCATAGCACACCCCCCGGCCCCGTGGCAGAGGGGGCGTTCGGACATCTCGAGATGTCCGGCGCGAAAAACTGCAGTTTTTCGTCCCGCAAAACTGCAGTTTTGCGCCAGCCCCCTAGCCGATCGCCGCCAACCGCTCCAGTGCTGCCCGGATCTTGCCCTCTTCCTCTTCTCGCGCGGCAAGGTTCTCGCGGGTTTCCTCCACGACCTCCTCGGGCGCGCTTTCGACGAACTTGGGGTTCTTCAGCCGTCCGCGCAGCCCGCCCAGCTCCTTGCCGAGCTTCTCCAGCACCTTCTCGAGCCGCGCCTTCTCCTCGGCCACGTCGATCAGCTCCGCGATGGGCAGGCCGAAGACCGCGCCTTCGACGGCAACGGTGACAGCCCCCTTGGGCATCTCGTCCACGCGCGTGACCTCGGAGAGCCGCGCCAGCCGCTCGATCATCGCGGCGTTGCGGTCAAAGGCCGCCTGCCCCTTCTCGTCCAGCTCCACCTGCATCAGATGCACCTTGAGCCCCGCGGGCACATGCATCTGCTGACGGACCGAGCGGACCTCTTCGATCAGGGCGATAACCCAGCCCATCTCGCGGTCAGCCTCGGCGTCGATCAACTCGTCGCCGTAGGTCGGCCAGTCGGCATGGACCAGCATGGTGTCGCGCGGCGCGATCTCGCCCCACAGCTCTTCGGTGATGAAGGGCATGGTGGGGTGCAACAGGATCAGGCATTGGTCGATGACCCAGGCCATCGTCGCGCGGGTTTCCGCGATCACGGCCTCGTCGCCCGAGGCGAAGAGCGGCTTGGCGAACTCCAGGTACCAGTCGCAGACCTTGCCCCAGACGAAGGCGTAAAGCCCGTTCGCCGCATCGTTGAAGCGGTAGGCCGACAGCGCCTCGTCATGCGCCATGCGGGCGCGGGCGGTCTCGCCCACAATCCACTTGTTGACGGTCTGGCTGACCGAGGCGGGATCGAACCCCGCGACCGGCTTGCAATCGTTCATCTCGGCGAAGCGCGCGGCATTCCACAGCTTCGTGCCGAAGTTGCGATAGCCCGCGATGCGGTCCTTCGACAGCTTCAGGTCACGGCCCATCGCGGCCATGCTGGTCAAGGTGAAGCGCAGCGCATCCGCGCCGAATTCCTCGATCAGCTCCAGCGGGTCGAGCACGTTGCCGATGGACTTCGACATCTTCCGCCCCTTCTCGTCGCGGACGAGGGCGTGGACATAGACATCGCGGAAGGGCACGTCGCCCACGACGGCGAGCTGCATCATCATCATCCGGGCGACCCAGAAGAAGATGATGTCGAAGCCCGAGACAAGGGTCGAGGTCGGGAAATACCGCTTCAGCTCCGGCGTGTCCTCGGGCCAGCCAAGTGTCCCGATGGGCCAAAGGCCCGAGGAGAACCAGGTATCGAGGACGTCGGGGTCGCGCCAGACCGGGTAGATCAGCCTGGTCGGATCGCCGCTCATCTCGTAGGCGGCAAGGCTCTCGGCCAGCGCATGCGCGGCCGCTTCGCGGTCGGCGACCTCGGTGACATTGGCGTGGTTCAGCGGCGTGGGCAGCCCCGCCAGCACATCGGCGAACTGGCCGGCAACGCCCGCGAAATCGGCGGCGCAATGGTGGCGCTCGTCGCCCTTCAGCAGGGTCTGAGCGTTCAGCAGGCGACCCATCTCGACCATGTCGAGCGCGCCGTCGCCTTCGTCATCCTTGAACCCATGCGCGCCCAGGTCGAACCCGTACCACACCGGGATCTGGTGCCCCCACCACAGCTGGCGCGAGATCGTCCAGGGCTCGATGTTCTCGAGCCAGTGGAAATACACCTTGCGGTGCTGTTCCGGCATGATCCGGGTGCGCCCGTCGCGCACGGCATCGAGCGCGGGGCCGACGATCTTGGCGGTGTCGACGAACCACTGGTCGGTCAGCATCGGCTCGATCACGACCTTGGAGCGGTCGCCATAGGGCTGGGTGATCGTCTTGGCCTCGACCAAGGGAACCAGCGCATCCGCGCCCTCTTCGCCCGGTTTCACGGCGGGTTTGCCCAACCGCGGATCTTCCGCGCGGGTCATCACGGCCAGCCCCTCGGCGGTGATCTCCTCGACGACACGGCTCCGCGCCTCGAACCGGTCGAGCCCGCGCAGATGGTCGGGAACAAGGTTCAGCGCATCGGCCTCGGTCTCGGTCAGGGTCCGGTCGCCATTGGCGACAGCCTGCGCCACCGCGGCGGCCTCGGCATAGGGCGCGCCGTCGTCGCGCAGATGCGCGCGGGTGTCCATCAGCCGGTAGCAGGGGATGCCGCCACGCTTGGCGACACCGTAGTCGTTGAAGTCATGCGCCCCGGTGATCTTGACCGCGCCCGAGCCGAAATCGGGATCGGGGTAGTCGTCGGTGATGATCGGGATAAGGCGGCGATGCTCCTTCGGCCCCACCGGGATTTCGCAGAGCAGGCCGACGATGGGCGCATACCGCTCATCCGAGGGATGCACCGCGACCGCGCCGTCGCCCAGCATGGTCTCGGGGCGGGTGGTGGCGATCGAGATGTAATCCCGCGTCTCGCGCAGGGTCACATTCCCGTCTTCATCCTTCTCGACATACTCATAGGTCTGGCCACCGGCGAGCGGATACTTGAAATGCCACATGTGGCCCGCGGTATCGATGTTCTCGACCTCGAGATCGCTGATCGCCGTCTCGAAATGCGGGTCCCAGTTCACCAGCCGCTTGCCGCGGTAGATGTAGCCCTTCTCGTACATGTCCACGAAGACCTTGATCACGGCGTCGTGGAAGTTGCCCTCTTCGCCCGCGGGCGCGCCCTCGGCGCCCGACATGGTAAAGGCCTCGCGCGACCAGTCGCAGGACGCGCCGAGGCGCTTGAGCTGCTGGCGGATCGTGCCGCCCGATTTCTGCTTCCACGCCCAGACGTGGGACAGGAATTCCTCCCGTGTCATGTCGCGGCGCGACTTGCCTTCCTTGGCCAGTTCCCGCTCGACGACCATCTGCGTGGCGATCCCCGCGTGATCGGTGCCCGGTTGCCACAGCGTGTCGAAGCCGCGCATCCGGTGCCAGCGGACCAGCACGTCCTGCAGCGTGTTGTTGAAGGCATGGCCGACGTGCAGCACCCCGGTCACGTTCGGCGGCGGGATCATGATGGCATAGGGCTCGGCCCCCGGCGCGGCGCTCGCGCCCGCCTTGAAGCAACCTTTCGCTTCCCAGTCGGCATAGATGCGCGCCTCGGCGGCGGCGGCGTCAAAGCTCTTGTCCATGGGTCTGCGCCTCTCGTCTCAGGGTCCGGGTGTCAGTTACCGAATGCGCCGCCCAAGGGAAAGGGGGGCGGGCGAAAGCCTTTCAAGGCTTTCGCGGAGGTCCTTGCAAGGACCTCCGGGCCGCGACGCGGCCTCGTGAGAGCCTTGCAAGGCTCTCAACCGGATTTTGCAAAATCCGGCAGCGCCAGCACCGCACGTGCCGTGGCCTCGATGGAGGCCACGTCCAACGCGCCCGCCTCGAGGCGGGCGATGACCGGGCTGCCATCCTCTCGGCGCAACCGGCCATAGGCCGGGTCGTAATGCGCCTCGATCAGGCCGCGGGCCAGCGCCTCGGTCTCGCCGGCCTCCAGCAGGCCGAGCCAGCCGTCCACCGTGGCGTGCCCCGCGAGCGCGCGCAGCCCGTTCAGGCGGCGCGTCAGCCCGCCCCGGTCCGCGACAAGCCCGGCATACTGCCGCGCAAGATACCGCGCGCGCGCCTCGGGCGCGGCCTCCAGCACGATGCGGGGCGCGTCCCGCATCGCCACCCAAAGCGCAGGCGGAAGCCGCAGCGCGCCGATGCGCGCCGATTCCGCCTCGACCAGCAGGGGGCGGGCGGGGTCCAGCCCTTCCAGCGCCGCGACCAGCGCACTCTCGAAGCCCTTCTGCGCGGGCTGCGCCCCGTCGATGTCGCCAAGGATCGAGCCGCGATGCCGCGCCAGCCCCTCGAGGTCCAGCACCTGCCCCCCCAGCGCCCCCACGCGCTTCAGGACATCCGTTTTCGCCGTCCCGGTGAACCCGTCCAGCCGGATCACGCGACACGGCAGTTCCGCATCGTAAAGCCGGGCCACGACATGCCGCCGCCACGTCCGGTAGCCGCCGTCCAGCACCTCGGCCCGCCAGCCGATCTGTTGCAGGATCGAGGTGAAAGACCCCGACCGTTGCCCGCCGCGCCAGCAATAGACCAGCGGCCGCCAGCCGCCGCCCTCGCCCATCAGCCGTTCCTCGATGTGCCGCGCGGCGTTGCGCGCGACCAGCGCCGCGCCGATCTTGCGCGCCCGAAAGGGGCTGTCCTGCACGTAGATCGTGCCGACCTCGGCGCGCTCGGCATCCGACAGGACGGGCATGGAGACCGCGCCAGGCAGGTGATCCTCGGCGAACTCCGACGGGCTGCGCACGTCGAGGATCGCGTCGAAGCCTGCGGCGCGGAGAGCGGAAAGAACGGTGAAACGGTGGGCCATTGCGCCCGCTTAGGCGAGAACATGCGGCGCGTCAAAGCCCGGCCCGCCCGGCGAAACCCCGCCGCCCGCAAAACTGCCCCGTCGCCGCGACGGAAACCGGTGCTAGCTGCGTGAAACACCGCCATTTGATCACGAGGACACTGCGCAGATGCCGACCAAACACACATCCCGCCGCGGCTTCGTCGCAGGAACGCTGGGCGCGCTGGGGCTGTCATCGCTGGGCAAGGCGGCCATCGCCGCCGAACCGACACCCCCCGCCATGGAGGGGCCGTTTTACCCCGCACCCGCGATGCGACGGCCCGACATCGACAACGATCTCGTGCGCATCATCGGCATGGTCGAGGAGGCGGGCGGCGAGGTCTTCACGCTGCGCGGTCGCGTGCTGGACCGCGACGGCGCGCCCTTGGGCGGCCGCCGGATCGAGATCTGGCAATGCGACATGAACGGAAAATACATGCACCCCGGCGACCGTCAGGCCATCGCCTTCGACAGCGGCTTCCAGGGCTTCGGCCATGACATCACCGGCCCCGACGGCAGCTACAGCTTCCGCACGATCAAGCCCGTGACCTACCCCGGCCGCACGCCGCATATCCACGTCAAGCTGTTCGAGGGTGACCGCGAGGTCCTGACCTCGCAATTCTACATCGCGGGCCACCCCGCCAACGACCGCGACCGGCTCTACAACCGGATGTCGGAGGCCGAGGCGCGGGCCGTGTCCATGGTTTTCGCGCAGACCGACAGCGGCGAAGAAGCGGTGGTCGATGTCGTGATCTAGACAGCACCCCGGCGCGCCCACATGCGGCGCGCCGGGGCCTTGCCTCACAATTCGCCGTTCATCGCGCGAAAGCGCTGGATCAGGCTCGAGGTGTCCCAACGCCCGCCGCCCAGCTGCTGCACCTCCGCGTAGAACTGGTCGACGATGGCGGTGACCGGCAGCGAGACGCCCAGCTCCTTCGCCTGCCCGATGGCGATGCCGAGGTCCTTGCGCATCCAGTCGACGGCGAAGCCGTGGTTGAACTCGTTGTCCACCATAGTGCCCGCGCGGTTCTGCAACTGCCACGAGCCGCCCGCCCCCTGGCTGACCAGCCCGGCCACCGCCTTGGGGTCGAGCCCGGCCTTCATGGCGAAATACAGCCCCTCGGACATCGCCTGCACCAGCCCTGCGATGCAGATCTGGTTGACCATCTTGGTCAGCTGGCCCGCGCCCACCTCGCCGAAGCGGATCGTGGCCTTGGAATAGGCGGCGACGACCGGCTCGGCGGCGGCGAAATGCGCCTCCGCCCCGCCGCACATGATCGCAAGCTGGCCGTTCTCGGCCCCGGCCTGCCCGCCCGACACGGGCGCGTCGACATAGCCCACGCCCTTCTCGGCGGCCTCGGCGGCCAGTTCCCGCGTCACGGTCGCCGACACCGTGGTGTGGTCCACGAAGATCGCGCCCTCGCCCATCCCCGCCAGCGCCCCGTCCTCGCCGAGGACGACCGAGCGCAGATCGTCGTCATTGCCGACGCAGGCCATGACGAAATCGCAGCCCTCCGCCGCCTCGCGCGGGGTGGCGGCCCATGCCCCGCCGTTCTTCTCGGCCCAGGCCTCGGCCTTGGCCGTGGTGCGGTTGTAGACCGTCACCTCGTGGCCCGCGTTTTTCAGATGCGCCGCCATCGGCGCGCCCATCACGCCCAGCCCCAGAAATGCGAGTTTTGCCATCATCCACCCCTTTGTTGTCGTGTCCCGTGGTCGCGCGAGACCCTAGCAGCCGCAAGGCGACTGTCCAGCGGCAGAGGGTGCATGGACGCATCGTTGCATTTGCATTAAAATCCGCACCAAGCATAAGGAGGAACCGAATGGCCAAGGCCTTCGCATCGGCAGGCGACCTGACCGAAAAGGAAATCAGCTTCACCCGGATCGGCGAAGGTCTCTATGCCTTCACCGCCCAAGGCGACCCGAATTCCGGCGTCATCATCGGCGACGACAGCGTGATGATCGTCGAGGCACAGGCCACCCCGCGCCTTGCGCGCAAAGTGATCGACTGCGTGCGGTCCGTCACCGACAAGCCGATCTCGCATCTCGTGCTGACCCATTACCACGCCGTCCGCGTTCTGGGCGCGTCGGCCTATGGCGCGGGGCAGGTCATCATGTCCGACACCGCGCGAGCCATGGTGGTCGAGCGCGGGCAGGAGGATTGGGACAGCGAATTCGCCCGCTTCCCGCGGCTCTTCCAGGGGCACGAGGAAATCCCCGGCCTGACATGGCCCACAACGACCTTCTCCGAAAGCATGACGGTGTATCTGGGCAACCGCCGCGTCGACATCTTCGTGCCGGGGCGCGCGCATACGGCGGGGGATGCCGTGATCTGGGTGCCGGATGAAGAGGTGATGTTCACCGGTGACATCGTCGAATACCACTCGGCCTGCTATTGCGGCGACGGGCATTTCGCCGATTGGGGCGACACGCTCGACGTGATCGCGGGCTTCCAGCCCCGCGCCATCGCGCCGGGGCGCGGCGACGCGCTGATCGGCGGGGACGTGGAGCTGGCCATCGAAAGCACCCGCGATTTCGTGCAATCGACCTACGAGCCCGTCGCCCGCGTCGCGGCCCGCGGCGGTTCCCTCAAGGAGGCCATGGCCGCCGCCCGCGCGGTCTGCGACCCCAAGTTCGGCGATTTCGCCATCTACGAGCATTGCCTGCCCTTCAACATCGCCCGCGCCTATGACGAGGCCCGCGGCCTCGACCATCCGCGCATCTGGACCGCCGAGCGCGACGCCGAGATGTGGGCGGCGCTGCAGGAGTGACAAACCGTGAGGATCGAAAGCCGAGTAGCCAGTGGTGACCACAAAGGGGACGTTCAAATCCCCCACAAAGGGAAAGACGGCTTCTACGTCGTCAGCGTCTCCAAGTTCGAGGAAGACTACATTCGGGTTCCGGACTTGGAGAGCGTCGCAAACGCCTTGGCAGCCGGGTTGCGGGTCCGGATGAAAGCCGAAGCCCAGCCTGTAGCGGGGCTCGTTTCGCCCGAGTCGATCACGATCAATGGGTTGAGCGTCATCGCGTGGGCCAAGGCCAACAGGAATAAGAAGGAAGGAAGCTCGTCTTGACCTACCAGGACCGCTACCCCCTCGCCTTCCGCCTCTACCCCTACGCCCGCTCGGCCGATCAGGGCGCGGACCAACCCGCCCATCACCCCGTCACCATCGTCGGCGGCGGGCCGGTGGGCATGGCGACGGGCCTCGACCTTGCGTTGCGCGGCGTGCCGGTGCTGGTGCTGGACGACCACGAGGGCGTCGGCCAAGGCAGCCGCGCGATCTGTTTCGCCAAGCGCACGCTCGAGATCGCGCACAGGCTGGGATGCGGGCCGCAGATGCTGGACAAGGGCGTGGTCTGGAACCGCGGCCGCGTGTTCCACGACCGGGACGAGGTGTTCAGCTTCGATCTTCTACCAGAAGACGGCCACCGCTACCCGGCCTTCATCAACCTGCAACAGAACCTGTTCGAACGCTTCCTTGTCGAGGCCGTCAACGACGCCAGGGCCAAGGGTGCCCCCATCGAGATCCGCGGCCGCAACCGCCTGACGGCGATGGAGGCGGGCGCGGAGGCCGTGACCCTCCACCTCGACACGCCCGACGGGCCCTACACGATCACGACCGACTGGCTGATCGCCTGCGACGGAGCGAAATCGCCGATCCGCGAGATGATGGGGCTGGGCTTCGAGGGGCGCGTCTTCGAGGACAACTTCCTGATCGCCGACGTGAAGATGACCGCCGATTTCCCGACCGAACGCTGGTTCTGGTTCGAACCGTGGTTCAAGTCGGGAGCATCGGCGCTCCTGCACAAGCAGCCCGACGACATCTGGCGCATCGACTTCCAGCTCGGCTGGGACATCGACCGCAAGGCCGAGCTGGAGCCCGCCCGCATCCGCCGCCGCGTCGACCAGATGCTCGGGCCGGACGTGGAGTACGAGCTGGACTGGACCTCGATCTACACCTTCCAGTGCCGCCGGATGGAACGCTTCCGCCATGGCCGCGTGATCTTTGCCGGCGATGCCGCGCATCAGGTCAGCCCCTTCGGCGCGCGGGGGGCGAATTCGGGCATTCAGGACGCCGACAACCTCGGCTGGAAACTGGCGGGCGTGATCCGGGGCGACTACCCCGACACCCTCCTCGACAGTTACGACGCCGAGCGCATCCATGCCGCCGACGAGAACATCCGCAACTCGACCCGCTCGACGGATTTCATAACGCCCAAGACACCGCAATCCCGCGTCTTCCGCGACGCTGTGCTGCATCTGGCGGCCCACGCGCCCTTTGCGCGCCCTATGGTGAACTCCGGCCGCCTCTCGGTGCCCGCGGTCTATGACGGCTCGCCGCTGGTGACGCCCGACGCCCTGCCGGGCGGGCCCGCGCGCAGCCGCCCCGGCGCGGCCTGCCCGGATGCGCGCCTGTCGGACGGAAGCCACCTGCTCGATCATCTCGGGCAGGGCTTCGCCGTCCTGAACCTCGGCGCGACCCTGCCGCCCCTTCCCCGCGACCTGCCGGTGTTCAGCTTCGACCCCAAGGCCGAGCCGCTCCTCGCCGAGCGTTACCTCGGGCAGGCCGAGCGCGCGCTCTACCTGGTCCGGCCCGACCAGCACGTCGCCGCCCGCTGGGCCGCCTGCGACGCCGGGAAACTGGCCCGCGCGCGCGCCCGCGCCGAAGGGAGGGATACCTGATGGCCCATCTGACGCTCGAGCCGAACCTGCCCGCCCCCGACGACGCCTACGAGGCACTGATCGCCGCCCATGACGGGCTGACGCGCGAGGAGAGCGAGGCGCTGAACGCGCGGCTCATCCTGATCCTGATGAACCAAATCGGCGACCTGCAGGTGATCCGCGAAGCCCTGGCGGCGGCGAAACGGTAGGCCGGGCTTCAGCCCGGCACCGGTCACGTCGACACGACCGCCCGCAGCCGCCGGACCTCGGCCAGCGCGCTCATCGCCGCCAGCGCCGAGCTGCGCGGGTTGCCCGGCAGGGCCGACCCCGTGATCTCGAAGCGGAAGCGGCCAAAGGCCCCTTCGGCCTCGATCTCGTGCTGGTTGCCCGCCGCCCCCGGATCGGCCACCAGCCGCGCCCGCGTCTGATCGAAGCCCATCCCGGCGAGCGCCACCGCGGCGGCGACATTCGCGTTCTTCGGATACCGCAGCGCGGCCGCGCGCGCGCTGCCCTCGAAATGCACCGCCGACGCGGTGAGCCGCGACAGGTCCAGCACCTCTTCCGCCGGTGACCCCGCCCAGCCCGCAGGCGGCTTCGTCCCGGTGTAGCGCACAGCCTGCAGCCCGCCCGCCGCCCCGGCCCGCAGTGCATCCAGCGCGCCGATGGCCCCGCTTGCGAGATGCAGCCGCGCGCCACCCGCCTCGGCCGCCTCGGCCAGCGCGGCGGCAAGCCCCGCGTCTGCCAGCGCCCCCAGCGACAGGGTCACAACGTCGATCCCCGCAGCCAGCGCATCCGGCCCATGGGCCGCGAGGCCCGAATGCCCCGCGCAATCCACCAGATGCGTGATGCCCGCGGGCAGGCCCGCGACCGAGCGGGCGACCGGCACATCGGACATGTCGCGGGTGCGCAGGATCACTGCCGCGGGCGCCAGCCCGTCGCGCCTCAGCCCCTCGATCACCCAGGCCCCGATGGCCCCTGCTCCGATCACCGCCACCTGCATCGCCTCGCCCCTCCGCTCTTGCCATTTCCCGTGAGGGCCACAGTATCAGCCGCGGGTGAAAAGACGACAGGGGCACGCGAGATGAACAAGCCAGCCAGCCAGATGATCGGGGCCGCGATCCCGCGGCGCGAGGACCCCGCCCTCCTGAAGGGGCAGGGCCGCTACACCGCCGACATCGCGCTGAACCAGCCGCTCCACATCGCCTTCCTGCGCAGCCCCGTGGCCGCCGGCCGCATCGCCGGGATCGACATCTCCGAGGCCCTCGCCGCCCCCGGCGTCCATGCCGTCCTCACCGGTGCCGACCTGCCGCCCACCACCTCGCCCGACGTGCTGCCGGTGCTCGAGATCGAGGGCACGCTTCCCTACCCGATGCTCGCGCGCGAGCGCGTGACCTGCGTGGGTGAACCCGTCGCCGCCGTCTTCGCCGACAGCCCGGCGCGCGCCGCCGATGCGGTCGACCTGATCGCCCTCGACATCGAGGACGAGGACCTGCCCGAACCCCGCCGCATCGCGCAGCGCCGCTGGCAATCGGGCAATGCCCGACAGGCCTTTGACCACGCCGCCCATGTCGTCGAGGTCGAGACGATCCACCCCCGCGTGGCCCCCTCGCCGATGGAGCCGCGCGGCGTCGCCATCCGCTACGACGCCGAGACGGATGGCGTGACCATCTTCCAGTCCACCCAGACGCCGCATCGCACCAAGACCGACCTGATGCGCGTGCTGCAGCTGGACCCCGACCGCATCCGCATCGTCGCCCCCGATGTCGGCGGCGGCTTCGGGATGAAGGGCTTCGCCTATCCCGAAGAGCTCTTCGCCACTTGGGCCGCGCTGCAGCTCAAGCGCGACGTGCGCTGGATCGCCACCCGGTCCGAGGAATTCCTGTCCG
This sequence comes from Roseicyclus amphidinii, assembly GCF_030163755.1. Classification (GTDB taxonomy): domain Bacteria; phylum Pseudomonadota; class Alphaproteobacteria; order Rhodobacterales; family Rhodobacteraceae; genus Roseicyclus; species Roseicyclus amphidinii. Next base: position 70,330 of record NZ_JASJOE010000007.1, on the reverse strand, counting down.
CCGCCCATGGACGCGGCCTGAGTTCGCGCGGGCGGCTGGCGCTGGATGCCGAGGGGCGGTTCCTTGCGCTCGAGGCGCGGATCGACGCGCCGGTCGGCAACTGGATCGCGGCCACCGCGCTGATGCCCGCCTTCAACGCAGGCCGCATCCTCCCCTCGGGCTACGTCATCCCCGCACTCGACATCGAAACGCAGGTCCACAGCCACCCGACCCCGCCCGTCGGCATCTACCGCGGCGCGGGGCGGCCCGAGGCGAACGTGATCCTCGAGCGCCTGATCGACGAGGCCGCCGCCGTGACGGGCCGCGACCCGCTGGAGCTGCGAAAGCAGAACCTCGTCCCGGTCTCGGCGATGCCGCATGACACCGCGACCGGCAACCACCTCGACTCGGGCGACTACGCCGCAGCCCTCGACGCCTTCGCCGCCGCCGCCGACCTCGACGCTCTGCGCGCGCGCCGCGATGCGATCCGGGACGCAGGCGGCATCGCCGGCCTCGGCCTCGCCTTCTACGTCGATCCCTCCGCGGCGGGCTGGGAATACGCGCGCGTCACGCTGAACGCGGACGGCACGGCGCATATCGCCACGGGCGCGACCCAGCAGGGCCATGGCCGCCTGACGGCCTTTTCCCAGATCGCCGCCGATGCGCTGGGGCTTCCTATGGAGGCCGTCACGCTGGACGCGGGCGACACCGGCACCGTGGCCGAGGGCGTCGGCGCAGTCGGCAGCCGCGCCACCGCCATCGGCGGCAGCGCCCTTCTGGAGGCTTGCGCCAAGGCCAAGGCGATGGTCGAGGGGGGTGCCCCCCTGCCGGTGACCGCCGAAAGCAAGTACGAGGTGGCGGGGCAGGCCTGGGCCTTCGGCGCCTATGCGGCGCTCGTCGAGATCGACCCCGAGACGGGCACCCCGCGCCTGCTCAGGGCGCATGCCCATGACGACACCGGCGTGATGGTGAACCCCGTTCAGGTCGAGGGCCAGATCCGCGGCGGCTTTGCGCAGGCGGTGGGCGAGACCATGCTCGAGGCCATCGCGCTGGACGCCGACGGGCAGCTTCTGACCGGCAGTTTCATGGATTACGCCATGCCGCGTGCCGATGATCTGCCGCCGCTCGCGCTGTCGCATTCCGAAACGCCCAGCCCGATGAACCCGCTGGGGGCCAAGGGCGTGGGCGAGGCGGCCACCACGGGCGCACCCGCGGCGCTGATCAACGCCATCACCGATGCGTTCCGGCCCACCGGCAAGGCCCCGCCGCAGATGCCGTTCAGCCCGTCACGTATCTGGGACGCGCTGAACGCCTGATCTGAAGCACCCGCTTCAGAAGTCGAAGATCTCGTCGAGAAACGACCCCCGCCGCTTGCGCTTGGGCGCGACATGGTGCGTCTGGGGGTAGGGTTCCGCATCCGGCGCACCTGCGCGGCCCTGCGGGGCCGAGCGTTCGATGATCTTGTCCAGCTCGCCGCGGTCCAGCCAGACGCCCCGGCATTGCGGGCAATAGTCGATCTCGACCCCCTGTCGGTCGGCCATCACGAGCGTGGTTCCGTCGATCGGGCATTGCATGGTGTGGCTCCTTTCATGGTTCCCCCATGACCTAAGCACCCCGAGGCACGACACAAGCGGCGATAGGAAAGACCTATTCCTGCGCCCCGGTCAGGGCCTCGATCTCCTCGGCGATGCGCACCGACCATTCGCCGATGATCGGGATGAACTCGATCTGGCTGAGCACCCAGATTATCAACGACAGAAGCACCGTCGCCCCGATCACCGTGCCCAGCCCCACCGCCATGCCGCTGGCGAAGCGGAACAGCAGCACCCGCGGCACCGACTGGTAGAGCAGGAACATCCGGTGTTCGCGCAGATGCGTCATCTCCTGCCTGAGCGCGCGCAGCTCTTCCTCCAGCGTGCCGGGGGGCCGGGGATCGGGCCGGTCGGGATCAGTCCCCATATTGCGCCACGACGTCGTAGAGCACCGGCTCGAAGGACCGGCACAGCGCCGCGATGCGGCGGTTGCGCACGCGCATCTCGTCCGAGCGCAGCATCGCCTGGAAATCCTCGCGCCGCTTCCATTGCGAGTAATTGGCGATGCGCGTCTGCGCGTCGTTCACATGCAGACCCGCCCCGATGAAACCGGGCTGGCGCGAGATGAACTCGGCATAGGCCGCCTGCAACTCGTCGAGCAGGTCGGCGCATTGGCCGGGCGTGGTCTCGAAGGTGGTGATGACGGTCTGGGCCGTGCTGTCGGCTGTGATGGCTGGCATGTCGGCATCCTCCTGGCGGCCAGCCTAGCAAGCCTGCCCGCCCGCGGCCACCGGTCAGGCCAGGTAGCCGCGCATCGCCTGGTAGATCACCGCCGTCGCCGCATTGGCGAGGTTCAGCGAGCGGATATGCGGGCTGCGCATCGGCAGGCGAAAGATGCGGTCCTCGTGACCGGCAAGGATCTCGGGCTGCAGGCCCGTGGTCTCGCGCCCGAAGACGAGATAGGCATCGGCAGGATAGGCCGGGTCGTAGACCGTGCCGCCCGTGCCGTCATCCTCGAAGAAGAACAGCTGGTCGCGCCGCGGCGCACGCTCGGACAGGAACGCGCCCCAGTCGTCGTATTCCGACAGCCGCACATGCTGCCAGTAATCCAGCCCCGCCCGCCGCACGGATTTGTCCGAGATGTCGAACCCGTAAGGCCGGATCAGGATCAGTTCGAGGTCGAGCGCCACGCAGGTCCGCCCGACGCTGCCGGTGTTTCCGGGGATTTCGGGCGTGACCAGCACGACCTTCATCTCCGCGCGCGGCGGCTCAGACATTCGGCTTGCCCTCGAGCCCCAGCAGGCTGCGCATGCCGGTCCAGAAAGCAGGCAGGCGCGGCGCGCGGTTCAGCTCGGCCAGCACCTCGTCGCGCAGGCTGGGCTTCAACTCGGCGGCGGCAAAGCCCCGCGCCCAGTCCAGGATCGCCGGCCCGTCCTCGGGGCGCAGCCGCACCGCGCTGCCGACCAGCCCCACGATGGTGCCCGCGGGGGAATACCATTCATCCTGTATCCCCCGGATGCGCTCGGGCATCACCACGCCGACGCGCCGCACCAACCGGCTTTCCGAGAAGCGCAGCAGCAACCGGCCCATCTGCTCGCGCGAGTAGCCGATGAGCGGCGGGAAGGTGTCGAAAAAGATCGGCCCATCGGCATCGAAGGCGAAGTTGCGGATCGAGGGGTGATAACCGATGCGCTCGGGGCGCTGCGCGACCCGTGCCCAGAACTCGGCGATGCCGGAGGCCGCGGCCTCGAGGATGGCCAGCGCTTCGGGCAGCGTGGCGGCCTCGATCTGCGGGCGCATCATCAGGCGGTCGTCCAGCGCCTCCTGCACGATGACGGGCTGGATGTAGCCCGCCTCGTTCAGCAGCAGGAAGCGCGTGTCCGGCAGGCGCACACCGGCCCAGCGCAGCACCTCGACATAGGCGTCGTGGCGGCGGCCCAGCTGCTCGAGCAGCTCGGGGTCGCGCCCGCCGCGATAGGTCTTGATCACCCGGTCCGAAAGCGGCCCTTCGGCGGGCCGGAAGGGCGCGCAGAAATAGCCCAGCCGGCTGACCGGCTCACCGCGCGCGCGCAACGCCTCGCGCACCTGTCCCGCAAGTTCGCTCATCGGTGTTTGCCCACGCTCCAGCCCGTCGCCCCGGCAAGACGCTGCTCGCCCTTCGAGAGCGGCAGATCCTCCAGCGCCGAGCCCATCGAATCGTTCCAGCGGTTCAGGTAGCCGAACAGCGCCACCACCCCCATGATCTCGACGATCTGGCCCTCGTCCCAATGCGCGCGCAGCCGCGTGCCCAGCTCTGGCGTGACGGCGTTGGGCACTTGCGTCGCGGCATGGGCAAAGGCCAGCGCGGCCTTCTCGGGCTCGGTGAAATGGGGGCTGGCCTCGAAGTCGAAGACATCGTTGAGCCGCGCCTCGCTTGCGCCGAAGCGCTCCGAGGCAAGGATCATGTGCGCCTGGCAATAGAGACAGCCCGAGGACTGGCTCGAGACATAGCCGATCAGCCGCTTGAACTCGGGCGTCACGCCCGCGCCGTAATCGGTCATCACCGCGACGTTGAGGTCAGTGAAGGCACGCGCGATCGGGGCGCGATGCGCCATTGTGCGGACCGAGTTGGGGATCACCCCCAACGGTCCCTTGAAGAACTGCACATGCTCGCGCAGGTCCGGCTCGATCTCGGCTTCACCGAGCGGCGGAACAAGGGCCATGACATTTCCCCCCGTGGTCGTGGCGAAGGAACAGGCTGCCCCGCGGCCCTGCCATGTGCAAGGCGGCCCGGGGCGTCGTTGACCCTGTCCATCGAAGAATGCGGCGAGGCGTTGCCAACCCGCCACGCCTGCACCGGCATGGCGGACAGCGCGCCCCCTGTCGCGGTTCTTCTGGCACAGTTCCCGAACGGCCGCTAGGCTCAAGGCCATGACCGAGCGACAGCAAGATCCGATCCGCCCCACGGATGACGAGGCCCGCGCGCTGGCCCGCGACCTCATCACCGAGGCGCGCTTCGCCGCGCTGGGGGTGACCGACCCCGAGACGGGCGCGCCCATGGTCACGCGCATCGCGCTGGTCCCCGGCCCGGACGGCGCGCCTTTGACGCTCATCTCGACGCTGTCGGCGCATACCGCGGCGCTGGCCGCGCATCCGGCCTGCTCGCTGCTGATCGGGGAACCGGCCGCGCGGGGCGACCCGCTGACCCATCCCCGCCTCACGCTGCATGCCCGGGCCGAGCCCGCCGACAAGGCGGCGCTGCGCGACCACTACCTGTCGCTCTACCCCAAGGCGACGCTCTACTATGATTTCGGCGATTTCGGCCTGACCCGCTTCGCACCCGTGGCGGGCTTTCTCAACGGCGGCTTCGGCAAGGCCTACCGCCTGTCGCCCGCGGACCTGATGCCGTGACCGGCGGCGTCGATCCGCGCCTCGTCGGCATCTGGATCGTTCCGGGCGAGCCCCGCACCTACGAGGTCGACGCGGGCGGCGGCTACCATGTCGCCGACCCCGAAAGCCCGGTCAGCTTCGAGGCGGGCGGCGCGGTGATGCTCTGGGAGGGCGAGGCGCATGACCGCCTGTCCGGCTCCGGCGCGACGCCCGAAGGGCGCTGGCGCGGACGCGACACCGGGGCGGACTGGAACTTCGCCGCCGATGGCGGCTACACCGTCACGCTCGACGGTTCGACCGACCGGGGCATCTGGGCCTTGCGGCAGCAGGGCAACGCGCTCTGGACGCGGGAGGAGGTGGCCCGCCTGACCACGACGGGAGCCGAGGTGACCTATGCCCTGCGCGAGGGCGGGACGGTGACATATGGCTACACCGTGGGCGGCGGGCTCTGGACCCTGCACGACCCGAAGACATGGGTGGAACTGGCCCGTCTCGTGGACGCCACGACGCTGCCCGCCGCACCCTGAGCCGCTACCAATGCAGCGTGCCCGCCGCGCCCTTGATCCGCCCGGTCAGGTTCGGCGTGACCCAGCCGCCGTAGAAATCGCCGGGTTGCGGCACGACCTTGATGTCCCCCACCCATGCCGCATCGACCGAGGTCGCGTAGAAGGCGATGTGATCCCTGATCGCCTCGAACCGCGCGGTCGGCGCGGGGTAGCTCCAGGCCGCGTTGCGCGACCGTCGGCCGTTCAGGACGAGATCGACATAGGCCGCCCGCCCCTTCCATTCGCAGAATGTCTCGCGCGGGGACGGGACCAGCGCCGCCGACAGCACCGCCGCGGGCGGCAAGTAGTAGGTGGGGGCGTGGTGCGTCTCGAGCACGCGCCAGGCGCTGCCCGGCTCGGTCTCGGCGATGGGCACGCCCGCGAAGACGACCCTGAGGACGGCCTCCACCCGCTCCAGCCGTGGCGGGCGGGGGTAATCCTGGACGTTCTCGACGGGCAACAGGGTCATCGGCGGGCCTTTCCTGCCGCGCAGGTAGCGCGCCCCTTGCCCAAGGAAAAGCCCGCCCCCGGAACCGGGGGCGGGTCGGAGCGTCGCAGGCGCGACGGCGGTCAGACGTCGAACCGCGCCGTGATCTGCGCCGTGCCGCGCACCGGCTGCTGCCATTTCATCTGCAGCGTCCGCCCCCCCGCGCCCTGCCCCGGCTCGGCATAGGGCGTAAGGTAGACGGTGAAGTTGGAGCTGCTCTTCAATGGCCCCTCGGCGAGGAAGGACACGCCCCCCCGCACCGCGGACCCGAAGGGGGCGACATCGGACAGGTCCACGTTCCAGGTGCTGCTGGCCGTCCCCTCGACATGGCGCACGGTCACCGGGTTCTCGGTGCGCTTGACGATGCCGTGATAGGTGTTCCCGGTGAACAGAAGGTCCGACGTGCGCCCGAGGTTCAGCGTGGCAAAGGTGGTGTCCACCCCCTCCACCGCCAGCAATTGCGGGCCGCTGGTCTTCTTGAACAGGTTGTCGGTCACCGTCAGCCCGTTGATGAAATGGCCCGAACCATAGGGCTTGATCAGGATGAAATTCATCCACGGCGCGCTGCCGGTGGCGAAGAAGATGTTGCCGTCGAGGCTGAGGCCATGGAACGACAACCCGCCGTTGAAATCCGGTTCCGGGTCACGCTCGTTGCCCCATTCGATGTAGCAATTGTCGACGTAATTGCCTTCGAACGTGGTCTTGGCATTGCTGTCGCAGATCACCAGCCCCGCCGTCCGCGGCCCGTCCGTCACCCCGTCACCCTGGAAGAAGTGGTTGCCCGACAGGATGTTGCCGGTCCCCGCGATGACGCCGAAATGGCGGAACTTCACGGCGCGGTTGTCGCGGACCTTGATGTCGGAACAGTTGGAGTTGAAGGCGATGGTCGTGCGCAGGGGCGCATCGGTGCCCTGCTCGTTGGACAGGAACTGGCAGCGATCGATCTGCATCCCCTGGCACCCCTCGCCGGCCGAGGTGATGGCGCGATCCTTGGGGCCGGTGAAGAAACAGTCCTGGATCTGGAACACCAGCCCGTCCAGCGGCAGGTTGAGGCCCGAACAGGTGCCCGCGCAGAGAAACTCGATATCCGAGATCACGAAGCGTTGCAGGTTCTGCCAGCCGATGAAATCGAGCAGATACTGGAACCGGGTAAAGGTGTAGGCTTGGGTCACCGGTGCCCCGTGCAGCGCGCCCGAGAGCGTCACGCGCCCGCCCGCCACGTCCTTGGAGGTGACGTAGATCTCGCGCCCGACGCCTTGCCCCGCGGTGACGAGCGCACCCAGCGGAATGCTCGCCACGTTCGACAGGCCGGTGATCCGCCGCGGGTCCGAGGCCGACCACGTGCCGGTCCGGGTATGCACCTCGTCGTTCCATGCGGTCGAGGAACCCGCCGCCAGTTGCCCGTTCCTGAGCACACGGCGGTTGGCATAGGTGTTGCGGTTGCCGACGACCGCCTGCACGTCGATCGGCGCATCGAGGATCACGCGCCGCCCGCACAGGTCGAACCCCTCGTGATCGGATTGGTTGAACAGTTGCTGGATGCCCTTCTTCAGGCCCGTCACCTCGTCGCCGAAGGCTTCGGAATAGCCCTTGAGGTCGAACGTCGCGTTCAACGCAAGGCGGGCGTCCTCGGGCATCACCAGCCGCCCCTCGAAACGGACGGGGTTGAGCATCGTCAGGCTGGAGCCGATGAAGTAATTGCCCGCGGGCACCATGACCTCGCGCCCGGCGGCGGCCTGGTCGGCGGCGACGAATGCCGCGCGGTCGTCGGTGACGCCATCGCCCACCGCGCCGAAATCCTTGACGTCGACCCAATCCATCAGCTTGCGCAGGAAGGCGCTGGTGACATCCTCGACCGCGATGCTCTCGATGCGGACCTGGCCGCCGTTGGGGCCCGTCAGGTCGAGGCCCATGTGCCCGTAAGCCGCCCCGGTGCCCCAGGGCATCGTCACGCCCCCCCGCGCGCCGGTGCCGATGATCGCCGAGACGGTCACCACCTCGCCATAGGCGGTCAGCGTGATCGCGGGCCCGGTCTGCACCACGCCGCCGAGGTTCTGTCCAGCAGCATTGGCCGCGAAGGCCGCGATGCGCACCGTCGGCAGGTTGCCCGACAGCACCTTCACCCGCGCCGAGACCCGCAGGTAAAGGCCCGGCACGATCGGCGTCTGGCCCATGTAGCGCAGGCGCGTCGTGCCCTCGGTCTTCAGGATCTCGAGGCAGCTGCCGAAATCCGCATCCGCCGCGACAAGCCCGGCATTGGCCGCACTGGCCCATGTGTCGCTGCCCGGCGTGCCGTCCTGCCGCGACCAGACGCCCAGACCGTCCGAAAACGGCGGCGGCATCAGCACCAGACCGTCGGTGATCACCTGGTTCATGTCATACCCCTTTCCGCGCCGGAGGCACCCGCGCGCGCTCATGTTGCCGGGCCGGAACAAGGGCAACCGAGGCGCCCTGTCACGGACCCCTCGGTTGTTGAAAGCAATGTCTGAAGAAGCACCCCGGCCGGTTTGCAACCGAAGGTCGCACCGGTTCTAGCCTACAGGGGTTAACACCGGGTTAACGCGGGGTCGGCCAGCGGGCGGATCGCCGGGATCAGACGCCCAGATCGGGCGCGCGCAGCACCTGAACCCCGTTGATCCGCCACCCGGCATCGGTCTCGACCATGGCGTAACCGAGGTAATGGGCGTTGCCCTGCGCGTCGATCACCTGCACCCGCTGCACCAGCAGCCCGCCCAGGCTTTGCAGGTCGATGAAATCGACCTCGCCGGGGGCCCAGACCATCGGGTAGCCCTGTTCGACCATGCGGGCGAAATTCTCCTCGGTGCGGAACAGGCCCTGGATGTTGGGGCTGGCATAGGTCCAGGCCTCGGCCACGTCGCCCGCGCGGAAGGCGTCGAACTGGCCCTGGATCGTGGCCTCGATGTCGGGGTTGGGGGCGACGACCTCCTGCGCCCCGGCGGTGAGGGCGGCGAAGGTCAGGGCAAGGGCGGCAAGCAGGATGCGCAGCATGGTGGGCCTCCGGGTCGGTGATCTGCCCGAAGGCACGTAGCGCGCCGGCCCAAGGTTTCACGCCCGTGCCGGACCCGTCACAGGTCGGGCACGCCTGCACACGGCGCCGAAAGGCGCGCGGGCGTGCCCCACCCCGCTTCAGGCGGCCAGTTCGCCCGCCAGCCCCTGCGCGATCAGGGCGCGGGTCTCCTCGATGCCGTAAAGCGCGATGAACCCGCCGAAACGCGGGCCCTGGCTTGCCCCCAGAAGCACCTCGTAAAGCCCCGAGAACCACGCGCGCAACGGCTCGAAACCGTGGGTCTTTCCGATGGCGAAGACGATGGATTGCAGGAATTCGTCATCCTGCCAGTCGACCGCCGGAAGATCGGCCTCGCCCCCCTCCTGCGCGTTCTTGCGCGCGATGACATCGAGCGCCTTGTCCGCATCGCCAAGGCAGTCGTGAAGCTCGCGCATCGCCGCCGCCTCCTGCTCGGTCGGCAGCCGGAACACCCGCGTGGGCTTCACGAAATCGTGATAATACCGGATGGCAAAGCCCGCCGCCTGGTCGAGATCGGGGTTCCCCTCGGGCGAAGCCTCGGGCGCGTAGCGGCGGATGAAGCCCCAGAGCTTCTCCTTCTCCTCGGCGCCGGACACGCTGGCGAGGTTGAGCAGCATCGCAAAGGGCACCACCATCGTGCTTTCGGGCACGTCGCCGTTGTGGATGTGGTAGACCGGGTTGGCCAGTTGCTGCTCGACGGTCTGGCCCGGATAGGCGCGCAGCTGCTGGTGGTATTCGTCCACCGCCTTGGGAATGACATCGAAGTAGAGCCGCTTGGCGGTCTTGGGCTTGCCGAACATGAAATACGACAGGCTCTCGGTCGAGGCGTAGCTCAACCATTCGTCGATCGAGATGCCGTTGCCCGACGACTTGGAGATCTTCTGCCCGTTCTCGTCGAGGAACAGCTCGTAGGTGAAGTGATGCGGCGCGGGCTGACCCAGGATCTCGCAGATCGCGTCATAGATCGGCGTGTTGGTGCTGTGATCCTTGCCATACATCTCGAAATCGACGCCCAGCGCGGCCCAGCGCGCGCCGAAATCGGGCTTCCACTGCAGCTTCACGTTCCCGCCCGTCACCGGCAGCGTCCATTCGCGCCCGTCCTCGTCGTCGAAGGTGATCGTGTGGTCGGCAGCGTTCACCTCCTTCATGGGAACGTAGAGAACGCGCCCCGTCTCGGGGTGGATCGGCAGGAAGATCGAATAGGTCTGCTGCCGCTCCTCGCGGAGCGATTTCAGCATCACCTTCATGATCGCGTCATAGCGTTCGCAGGCGCGCTTCAGCACCTCGTCGAACTGGCCCGTGCGGTAGAACTCGGTGGCCGAGTAGAACTCGTATTCGAACCCGAAGGTGTCGAGGAACCGGCGCAGCATCGCGTTGTTGTGGTGGCCGAAGCTCTCATATTCCCCGAACGGGTCGGGCACGCTGGTCAGCGGCTTTTGCAGATGCGTGCGCAGCTCGTCCTGGTTGGGGACGTTGCCGGGCACCTTGCGCATCCCGTCCAGGTCGTCCGAGAAACAGATCAGCCGCGTCGGGATGTCCGAGATCACCTCGAAGGCGCGCCGGATCATCGTCGTGCGCAGAACTTCGCCGAAGGTCCCGATATGCGGCAGGCCCGAGGGGCCATAGCCTGTCTCGAACAGGACATACCCCTTCTCCGGCGGCGCGTTTTCATAGCGTTTCAACACCGCCCGCGCCTCTTCGAAGGGCCAGGCCTTGGAGGTCATCGCGGCATCGCGGAGGGTGGTCATCGCTGTCGGTCCCGTATCGAAGGCGGGCCCGATTGCCCGCGCGCCCTCGCCCTATTGTGCGGGCGCGGCAAGGTCAATAAATACCCCGCAACCGCCGAAGGAGCACGCCCATGTCCGAGATCAGCCCGCAGGATGCCCTCGTCGCCGTGATGGTGGCCGTCTCCGTGTCTGACGAGGCGATCCGCACCGCGGAGCTTGTGAAGATCGAGCAGATCGTGAACCACCTGCCCGTCTTCGGCGATTACGATGCCGACCGGATGCGGCAGGTCGCCACCACGGTCTTCGACCTCTTCGAGGAAGAGGACGGCCTGGACGCGCTCTTTGGCCTGGTGACCGAGGCGCTGCCCGAAAAGCTGTTCGAGACGGCCTACGCGATCTGCTGCGACGTGGCCGCCGCCGACGGCACGCTGGCGCAAAGCGAGCTGCGCTTCCTCGAGGAGTTGCGCCACACGCTCGACATCGACCGCCTGCATGCCGCCGCCATCGAACGCGGCGCACGGGCGCGGCACATGACGCTCTGACCGCTCAGGCAGGCTGGGCTTCGGCCTCGTCCTCGGCGCGCTCCGCCTCGGCCTGTTCGGCGGCCCAGACGCCCGCCGCCTCCACCGCAACGACCGTCGCCGTGGGCAGGACGCCGAGGTAGCTGTCGGTCTCTTCGGTCATCGTCACGGCGGGGCGCTGCGTCATGCGGTAAAGCGCGTAAAGCGCCATCGCCGCGAAGGTGGCGGCCAGCACCAGCCAGAAGGCATAGGCCCCGAAGGCGTTCATCGCCCAGCCCGTCGCAAGCGGCCCGAGGATCGCACCCAGCCCGAAGGTGAAGACCAGCCCGCCCGAGGCCGCCGCCATGTCCTCGGTCGGCAGGAAGTCGTTGGTGTAGGCCAGCAGCAGCGCATAGAGCGGCGTGGTCATGCCCCCCGCCAGCAGCGCCGCCCCCATCAGCGGCCAGAGGCCGAGACCCTCGAGCCAGCCCGCGCCGCTTCCCGCCAGCCAGCCCAACCCGCAGGCCGCCGCCCCCATCACCGCCGTGCCGAAGATGACCTGCCGCCGGTCCAGCCGGTCCGACAGCCAGCCGATCGGGTATTGGAAGATCAAGGCCCCTGCGAACAGCATCGCCACGAAGAGCGCGATCTCGGACGGCGACAGCGCGATCTCGCTGCCGAAGACGGCCCCCATCCCCGATTGCGTGGCATAGACCCCGCCCAGCATGAAGATGCCCACCGTCCCCAGCGGCGAGCCGCGGAAGAGCGCGATCAGCGACATCGGGCGCGCCACCTCGACCGCTGGGGCCGGTGTCACCGACAAAAGTATCGGCGCGAAGGAGATCGAGACGAGAATGGACGCCCCGATGAAGAGCGCCGAGTTCGCGGCATCGCCGAGCGTCAGCAGGCCCTGCGCCCCGATGATGCCCAGCGTCTGCGCGATCATGTAGGCCGACAGGACCTTGCCGCGCGTCTCGTTGGTCGAGGCGTTGTTGAGCCAGCTTTCGGCGACAACATAGATGCCCGACATGCAGAAGCCGATCAGCACGCGAAGGATCGTCCAGGCCCATGGCTCGGACAGGAGGGTAAAGGCGATCAGGCCCGCCGACATGAAACTGCCCAGCGCCGCGAAGACGCGGACATGGCCGACGCGCTGGATCAGGCCGGGCGTGAGCCGGGCGCCCGACAGGAAGCCGAGGAAATAGCCCGAGGTCACGACCGCCAGTTCCGCGGCCGAGAAGCCCTCGATCCCGCCGCGCAGGCCGATCAGGGTGAAATGCATGCCGTTGCCCAGCATGATCAGGATGATCCCGAGCATCAGGGCCCAGACACCGGACAGCACGTTCAGCATGGCGACTGCTCCTTGTCTCGCGGTCTCGCGGTCTCCCACCTGTCCCACACGCTGCGCCGCAGCGCATTTGCTGCAACGCCGCATCGGATGCGATTTGCGACGCGCGGAGTATCGAGTTTCGCGCCTTGCCGGCTATGCTCGTCGGCCATGCCGTCAGCGTCATGACCAACGGTTGCCGATGTCGGAGTGTTGCATGTTCAAGCGCGTCAGCGACATCGCCCTTCTGCTTTCCTTGTTCATGCCGATTATCGCATCCGCGCAGGGCGTGACGGAAAGCAATTATCAACATGTCGATCCGGCCCACGCGATCCGGGCTGAAGGCCCCTACATGGCGCGCAGCAACGGCGACGGCAGTTTCCGCCTGCGCGACCTCGTCATCGCGGGCAACGTCGGGCTCGACGCCCGGGGGCTGCTTGTCCCGACCCTGCCCGCTCCGCCCGAGGGGCACAGCACGCTCGCCGTTCTGTTCGACGAAGACATCTGCGTCGTGGCAGTGGTCGTGATGCTTGACGTGGGGGGCGTTCGCAACAGTGTCGAAGTCGCTTTCGACTTCATCGACAGGGACGGCGACCTGATCGAGCGCGAGATCAGGTTTCCCGCGGGCGGCAACACCCGGCAGGCCTTCAGCGCGGACGGGTTCGCCAGCCGCTTCGCGGCCCTGCGCCTGACCGCGCCCGAACGCGGCGCGCTCGGCATTTCGCGGCTGCGTGCCCTGCCCTGCAGCCTCGGGATGTCCTGATCCCTGACCCGCCCTGCCGCATTGCCCCTGCGCCGCAAACCTGCGACGTTCCGCCAGTCATGACTGCCCCTGTTACCCTGCCGCTGTGGCTTTTCGCGCTGATCCTGCTCTTCGCGGGGGTGACCTTCGCGTCGCATTTCCTGTTTCCCTCGGTGCGCTGGTTCCTGCGCCGTCGCCTCGAACGGGCGGTGGACGAGCTGAACAAGCGGCTCAAGCGCCCGATCCAGCCCTTCAAGCTGGCGCGGCGCACCGATACGATCCGCCGCCTGATCTACGATCCCGAGGTTGCGCAGGCCATCGCCGACCACGCCCGCGACAACCGCATCCGCGAGGATGTCGCCTTTCAGAAGGCCGAACGCTACGCCCGCGAGATCGTTCCGGGGTTCTCGGCCTTCACCTATTTCGGCTTCGCCATCCGCGCCGCCCGCATCCTGAGCCAGTCGCTCTACCGCGTGCGGCTGGCCCGCGCCAACGATCCCGCGCTCGAGGCGATCCCCGAAGACGCCACCGTCATCTTCGTGATGAACCACCGCTCGAACATGGATTACGTGCTGGTCACCTGGCTGGTCGCCGAACGCTCGGCGCTGGCCTATGCGGTGGGTGAATGGGCGCGGGTCTGGCCGCTCAGGCAACTCGTGCGCGCGATGGGCGGCTATTTCATCCGCCGCCGCCACAACAACGCGCTCTACCGCAAGGTGCTGGCCCGCTACGTGCAGATGGCGACCGAGGCGGGCGTGACGCAGGCCGTGTTTCCCGAAGGCGGCCTCAGCCGCACAGGGCAACTGGGCCGGCCCAAGCTCGGCCTGTTCTCCTATATCCTCGACGGATTCCGGCCGGGGCGGTCGCGGGACGTGGTCTTCGTGCCCGTGGCGATCAACTATGACCGCGTTATGGAGGACCGCAACCTTCTGGACGCCCACCAGAAGGGCACGCGCCGCTTCCGCTTTTCGCTCAGGCCGATCTACCGCTACCTGCGCCGGCAGCTCTGGCTGCGGCTGACGGGCCGGTTCCACCGCTACGGTTATGCCGCCGTCAGCTTCGGCGACCCGCTCGACCTGGGCGGGTTCCTGGCCGAAGGGCACGAAGACCCCACCCGCGCGCTGGCCGCCGAACTGATGGGCCGCATCGCCGATGTCATGCCGGTCACACCCGTGCCGCTGGTGGCCCATGCGCTTGCCGAGGGGGGGCGCTCGGTCGTGGCGATCGAGGCGCTTCTGCGCCGCCGGATCGCCGAAGCGGGAGCGCGCGGCGTCACGATCCACATTCCGCGCGACGACATCGCCTATACCGTCGAGGCGGGCCTGCGCGCCCTGATCGAGCGCCGCCTTGTGGCGCGGGAAGGCGACCGGCTGACCCTGCCCGACAGCGGCCTCGACCTCGTGGAGTTCTACGCCGCATCGGTTGCGCATCTTCTGCGCGAGCGCGGCGCGGACCACGACCGGACCGGGCACTTGCCGACAGCCTCTGCGACATAATATTTCAATAAACGGCGTTTTCCCGTTTGATTTGTTGCGCGGCGGCCGATATCTCTCGCAGCAGCAGCACAATTGATTCCGCATTGCGGCATCAGCAAGGGAACGGAGACATGACGATGGCCCTCGACGCGAACCCCGCGATCGCCAGTTACGACGCGCCGAAGAAAGACCTTTACGAGATGGGCGAGATCCCGCCCCTCGGCCATGTCCCCGCGCAGATGTACGGCTGGATCCTCCGGCAGGAACGCCACGGAGAGCCCACCGAGGCGCTGAAGGTCGAGGTCGTGGATACGCCCACGCTCGACAGCCATGACGTTCTGGTGCTCGTGATGGCGGCGGGCGTGAACTACAACGGCGTCTGGGCCTGCCTCGGCAAGCCCGCCTCGGTCTTCAACCAGCACAAGGCCCCTTATGCGATCATCGGCTCGGACGCCGCGGGCATCGTCTGGGCGGTGGGCGACAAGGTCACCCGCTGGAAGGTCGGCGACGAGGTCGTGGTCCATTGCAACCAGGACGACGGCGATGACGAGGAATGCAACGGCGGCGATCCGATGCTCTCGCCCAGCCAGCGCATCTGGGGCTACGAGACCGCCGACGGCTCCTTCGCGCAATTCACCCGCGTGCAGTCGCAGCAGCTGATGCCGCGCCCCAAGCACCTGACCTGGGAAGAAAGCGCCTGCTACACGCTGACGCTCGCCACCGCCTACCGGATGCTCTTCGGCCATGAACCCCATGACCTGAAGCCCGGCCAGAACGTGCTGGTCTGGGGCGCGTCGGGCGGGCTCGGCTCCTTTGCGATCCAGCTGATCAACACGGCGGGTGCCAATGCCATCGGCGTGATCTCGGAAGAGGACAAGCGCCAGTTCGTCATGGACCTTGGCGCCAAGGGCGTCATCAACCGCAAGGATTTCAACTGCTGGGGCCGCCTGCCCGAGGTGGGCACCGAGGAATACAAGGAATGGTTCGCCGAGGTGCGCCGCTTCGGCAAGGCGATCTGGGACATCACCGGCAAGGGCGTGAATGTCGACATGGTCTTCGAGCACCCCGGCGAGGCGACCTTCCCCGTTTCCACCTTCGTGGTGAAGCGCGGCGGCATGGTGGTGATCTGCGCGGGCACCTCGGGCTACAACTGCACCTTCGACGTGCGCCACATGTGGTCGCATCAAAAGCGCCTGCAGGGTTCGCATTTCGCGCATCTCAAGCAGGCCGCCGCGGCCAACAAGCTGATGCTGGACCGCCGCCTCGACCCCTGCATGTCCGAGGTCTTTCCCTGGGAAGACCTGCCGCAGGCGCACATGAAGATGCTGCGCAACGAGCACAAGCCGGGCAACATGGCCGTGCTGGTGCAGGCCCCCCGCACCGGGCTGCGCACGCTCGAGGACGTGCTGGACGCAGGTCCGACAGCCGGGTGAGCAAGACCGCCTCGCCCCGCCGTGCGGAGGACACGGCGGGACGCGGCGGGGCGAGGCGGGGCGAGCGGGCTTGGGCGTGGCGGCGTTGTTCCCGTGCAACCCCCGCGCCTCCGACCGGCGGCGGGGGTGCCCCTTTCGGGCCACATGCTCTAGAACGGGCGAAATGCCAGTAGACCCGTTGCCAGTGCCATGACCCCGGACGTTCCGATTTCCGTCACCACCCGTTTCTCGTTCCTCGGGCTCTCAGGCTGGAAAAGCGAACCTTCGCGCAATCCCGAGCTTCTGTTCGAGGACAGCCGCCTGAAAGGGCGGCTCGTGTTGTTCGAGACCGTGGCGCTGGCCTCGCTCGCGGCCCAGACCGATCCGGATTTCCACCTTCATGTCCTGACCAGCGACCAGATGCCGGGATGGGCGCTCGAGCGGCTGCACGAGATCTCTGTCACCGCGCTGGGGCCCGAGCGGGTCACCATCGACCCCCGCCCCGAGGGGCGCGCCCGCAAGTTTCACCGTATCCACCTGCAACAGGCCTATGGCGACCGGCGCGTCGCGCAGGTCGTGCTGGATGACGATGACGGCCTCTCGGCCGATTTCATGGAGATCCTGCGCCACAGGATCGCCGAGGCCGAGGAGGCCGGGCACCTGCCCGACCTCGCGGCGCGGCATTTCCTGTCCTTCCCCTTCGGCTACGGGTTGGTGCATTCCGACGGGCCGACCGAACTGTATCGGCACCGTTACAAGCTCATCAACCTCGGGCTGACCATGCTGGGCAACAGCGACAGGTCGATCCATTCCATCGACCACCGCAACGAGCCGAACAAGGTCGGGGTCACGACCGACGGGACGCAACCGATGTTCCTGCGCTCGGTTCACCACCTCAACGACAGCCGCGTCGAGGTGACGGACCGCTGGAAGAAGGTGCCCGACTGGCGAGCCGAAGCCGGGTTCGAAGAGCGGTTCGGCTATGTCGCGCCGCTGCTCGAGGGGCCGCCGCTTGCCGCCCGCCTTTAGGGCGCCGGGCCTCAGGCCATGACGGCCACGAAGAGCGCGATGACCAGGGCGACAGCGCCGCCAAGGCCCATCACGCGCCGCCGCCTGCGCCGGTCGATCCTCGAGGTGCCGCCGGCATAGTCGAAGCGTTCGTAGATCACCCGCTCCATCGGCAGGCCGAGCGCCAGCAACCCGTCCGACACCGCGGTGACCATCGCGCCCGGCCCGCAGATCAGCGCGACCACCCGCGCAGGCTCCAGCCCCTGCGCCAACTGCGCCAAGCGGCCATGATCGAGCCGCCCGACCTCGCCCGGCCAGCCGGCCGCGTCCTGCTCGCTGACCAGCAGCACCTCGAGGTCGAGCGTCGCGCGGGCGGCCTCGATCTCGGGCAGGCAGGCGAACTTGGCGGGGTCCCCCGCGGCGTAGGCCAGCCGGACGGGCCGCCGGTCACCGCGCGCGACCAGATCGCGCAGAAGCCCCATGATCGGCGCGATCCCCACGCCGCCCGCGATCAGCAGGACCGCGTCGGCGGGATGCGCCTCGAGGGTGAAATCGCCGTAGGGTCCGTCGATCCCGATCGGTGTGCCGGGGGGCAGGCTGCCGATCCGGTCGGTGAAATCCCCCGCCTGCTTGACGATCAGGCGCAGGCCGGGGCGCGCCGGGCTGCCCGCGA
This sequence comes from Roseicyclus amphidinii, assembly GCF_030163755.1. Taxonomy (GTDB): domain Bacteria; phylum Pseudomonadota; class Alphaproteobacteria; order Rhodobacterales; family Rhodobacteraceae; genus Roseicyclus; species Roseicyclus amphidinii. Next base: position 52,508 of record NZ_JASJOE010000007.1, on the reverse strand, counting down.
TGGAAAACGGGTGATCGAACAGCGGAAAGCGCCGCGCGCCCTCGGTCATCCAGACGAATTGACCCGCCGTGTAGGCCAGTTCGGGCGTGCCAGGAGCGGGCTGGATGTCCAGCTCCCACATGCGGCCCGGATGCCGCGTGACCGAGGCCAGCCGCCACGCCCCGCGGTGCAACTGCGCCCAGCGCCAGCCGTAGAGCACCGCGAGGACCGCGACCACCGCGGCCCCGACGCCCCACCACAGGAGGGGCATGCCCCCAACCATGCCGAAACGTCCCACGGTGATCGCGTGGTGCAGGCCCGCGCCGAGCGCGAGAACGGACAAGGCCACATGCGCACCGCGCCAGAGCTCGTAGCGCAGCGGCAACCGCTCGCGCAGCGCCGAGGCCGGAACCAGCACCGCGAGGGCGGCCAGCGCGATCACCCCGCTTCGATAATGCGGCAGCGTGAGATAGGCCCGAAGCCGCTCCCACGCCAGGCCGGGGTCGGCCAGCCAGGTGGGCAGCACGTAGATGAGCGGATGCAACAGCAGCGCCAGCAAGACCCACCACGCGGCGATCTTGTGAAAGGACATGACCCGGTCGATGCCGATGCGGCCAGAGACCAGCTCGAACCGCCCCGAGGTCACGGCCTGCACCGCCATCGCGGCAAGGCCCACCATGCCCAGCGCGGCCGCCGCGATCTCCCATGTCGCGGCCGGGGCGGCGCTGCGCGTGACGGCAAGGACCAGTGGCGCGGCGCAGGCCAGCACATAGAGCGGCCCGAGGGCGCGAGGGGGCAGGCGCAAGCCTCTCCTGCGACGCGCTGCGTCGGCCTCATGATCGGGGACTGTCATCGGATGATCCTCGAGTCTTGGTCCCTCAGCCGTGGCAGCACGGAGCCGGGCGGGCCTTGATCCGTGTCAAGGAAAGGAACCGCGGCCCGATTTACCCTTTCACCGACAAGAATGTCACAAGGGGGTGCCCCGATGCCGCGCACATTGTCATGTATCGTCTGCCTGTCGCTCCTGCTTGGCTGGGCGGTCGCGTCGGCCGCACAGGCGCAGGGCCATGACCTGTCCGCGATCACCGAGGCCTGGCTGGCCGGGCCGCATGGCGACTACCGCGCGCCCTCCTACACCCATTGGAACGCGGAGGGCGAGGTGCCCCCGGCCTGCGCGGCCTGCCATTCGGAAACCGGGTTCCTCGACTGGCTGGGCGCGGATGGCACCGCCGCGCTCTCGGTCGAGCATCCGGCGACGATCAACACCGCGATCGGCTGCGTCTCGTGCCATGTCGGCGAAGCCGAGGCGCTGGAGGACGTGCCCTTCCCCTCGGGGATCACGCTGACCGGGCTCGGCCCGTCGGCCACCTGCACCGCCTGCCACCAGGGGCGCACGCATTCCGGCACCGTCGAGAGCGCCGTGGAGGGTCTGGGGCCGGACACGGTTGCCGAAACCCTGCGCTTCATCAACGTGCATTACGGCGTCGCGGCCGGCGTCAGCGCGGGCGACCTCGTCGACACCGGCTACCACTATGCGGGGCGCAGCTACGCTGGCCGCTTCACCCATGTGCCAAGCGCGGGCACCTGCGTCGCCTGCCACGAGCCCCACAGCGGCGAGGTGGCCACCGAGGGCTGCGTCGCCTGTCACCAGGGTGTCGAGGACATCACCGCGATCCGCACGCGCCACGCCGATTTCGACGGCGACGGGCGCCGCGACGGCGGCATCCGCGACGAAATCGCGGGGCTTCACGCAGGGCTCGGGGACGCCATCGAGGCCTATGCCCGCGATGTGATCGGCACGCCCATCGTCTATGCCGCGGGCAGCTTCCCCTATTTCTTCACCGACAGCGACGGCGACGGCACCCTGTCCGAGGCCGAGGCCGTCTTTCCCAACCGCTACGCAAGCTGGACGCCGCGGCTCCTCCGGGCGGCCTACAATTACCAGGTGGTCGCCAAGGATGCGGGCGCATGGGTCCACAACCCGGCCTATGCGCTGCAGCTGCTCCATGACAGCCTGGTCGACCTGTCCGACGGGGTCGGGATCGACACCACCCGGCTGGTGCGGCCCTGAGCCCGCGGGGTCGGGCGGCCCGGTCCCTGCCCCGCTCAGGAGGCGGCCAGCGCCTCGGCCACCACGGCCTTGAGCGACAGCCCCTCGACCGGCGCGAAGCCGAGCGCCTCGGTGCCGAGGTAGGCGCGCTGGTTCAGCGCGGTCCACCCGTTCACCGCGAGCCGGTAGGTCGCCGCCGGATCGACGTCGATCTCGGCGGCATGGACGAAATCGCCCGTGCGCTGGTCGAGACTGGCCGCGCGGTGCTGGTTTGCCCGCGTGAGGATCCGTGCCAGTTCCTGCCCCGACACCTCGGCCACCTGCAGATCGCCGTCGAAGCGGATATAGGCGTCGAAATCGAAGCGCGTCACCGGCCCTTGCGGGAGCGGCTGGCCAAAGGTCGTGTGGCCCAGCATGGCGATGTCGGCCCCGGTCGCGGCGCGCACGGCCTCGGTCGCAAAGAGGATCGAGGCGGCAAGATCCCGCGCCACCCGGCTTTCGCCGATCACCGCGCGCTCCTCGTCGGTCAGATGCGCATCCATCTGCGCCGCGATGCTCGCGGCAAGCGCCGCATCCCCCTGCATGTCGGGCGTGATCGGGCGCATCTCGACGCTGGGGCGCATCCCCGGCGCAAGCCCGATCACCGTCAGCATGCCGCCTCAGGACCCGCCATGGACATAAGGCGCCGCGGCATCTTCGCTCACGAAACTCAGGTGGTCATGGCCGCCCACCATCGCCGTTCCCGCGGGCAAGGTGGGCAGGATCGCCTTGTCGTCGGCCACGCCCGCATGGCTGAGCAGGATCGAGACATCCGAGCCCGCAACGACGCCCGGGAAGGCATCGGCGGCGAAGCCCGCGGGATCGAGGAATTGCAGGGTTCCGCGCACGGGCGCGCGGTAGACGAAGGGGTTCGTCGGCGCGAGGCCAAGCACACCGATCCGCAGACCGCCCAGCGCGACACGGGTCGACACCGGCGCGAAGAACCGGCCGCGCCTGGCGTCGATCAGGTTCCCGATCACCTCGACGCCGAGGCCCTCGGCCACGGCGACCGTCGTGGCCATGTCGTCGACCAGCGCGGTCTCGTGATTGCCGAGGTTCAGGATGACCGGACCGCGCAGCGTGAGCGCCGCGAGAAACTCCAGGTCGGCCACCCCGCCCGAGCGCAGCGCCACGGCATTGCCGCGCTCGAAGAGATCGCCGTTGATCGCAATCGCCACCGGCAGGCCGCTTTCGGCGCGGATGCGGTCGATCTCTGCCAGAAGCTGCGGCAGGCGCGCATAGGGGGAATGCAGGTCGGCCAGCGACAGGACAAGGGCGTGCGCGCCTGCATGCTGTGCGGACAAGGGGCGCGGCAGAAGGGCCGCGGCGGGCAGGGACGCAAGCCCGCCCAGCAACAGGCGGCGGCTCACGGCGGCGGTCATGCGATACGTCATGACAAAGGGTCCCGATCTCGGTGCAATGCACAGGGATCGTAAACCACGGGTGGTGAAGGTTCCATGACGCCTGCGGGCGCGGGTGCCCGCGGGGCCCCTGCCGCGTTGCCCGCGATCAGGCCGCGCCCGCCCCGTCCGCCGCCGCCCGGATCGCCTGGATGTTGCGGCCATAGACCTCGGGCGCGTCGACCGAGCCACCCTTGAACACGGCCGAGCCCGCGACAAGCACGTCGGCCCCGGCCGCGGCCACCAGCGGCGCGGTGACCGGGTCGACGCCGCCGTCGATCTCGACATGCACCGGGCGGTCGCCGATCATCGCGCGCAGGCTCCGCACCTTGGCCGTCATGTCGATGAACTTCTGTCCGCCGAAACCGGGGTTCACGGTCATCACGCAGACCAGATCCGCCAGGTCGAGCAGATGCGCCACCGCCTCGGCGGGCGTGCCGGGGTTCAGCGCGACGCCCGCCTTCATGCCCGCGCCGCGGATCGCCTGAAGCGTGCGGTGGATATGCGGCCCGGCCTCGACATGGGCGGTCAGCACATCGGCCCCGGCCTCGGCATAGGCGTCGATATAGGGATCGACGGGCGCGATCATCAGGTGAACGTCCATCACCGTCTTCACATGCGGGCGAAAGGCCTTCACCGCCATCGGGCCGAAGGTCAGGTTGGGCACGAAATGCCCGTCCATCACATCGACATGGACCCAATCGGCGCCGTGCGCCTCGATGGCGCGGATCTCGGCCCCGAAATTGGCGAAATCGGCGGACAGGATCGACGGCGCGATCTTGATGGAACGGTCGAACGGCATCGGCAGGGCCCCCTTGGCAAAACGCCGCCCTGTTAGCCGCTTCGCCCGGCGCTGTCACGGGGCCAATCCCGCCGCCGGGTCACGCTTGCCAAGGTCATGGCCGCGTGACACGATTTAAGGCATGTCCCAGACCGCCGACACCACCATGACCGCGCCCCATTCCACCACCGCGCCCGGCCATCTGCCGCAGCTTCACAGGCCCCGCAATCCGGGGATGCCGCTGGACCTCGACTGGGTCGCGCGGGTGCAGGCCAACACCTCGGCCATCGAACGCCGCGCAGCCACGTTGCCCGGCCGCCGCACGGTGAAGAAAGAGTTTCAGGCCGCCTGGCTCGCCCGCGCGATCACGCTGATCGACCTGACGACGCTTGCGGGGGACGACACGCCCGGCCGCGTCCGCCGGCTTTGCGCCAAGGCGCGCCAGCCGGTGCGCGCCGATCTGCTGGAGGCGCTTGGCCTGCCCGGCCTGACCACGGGGGCGGTCTGCGTCTATCACGAGATGGTGGAAACGGCAGTCGAGGCGCTTGAGGGGTCGGGCATCCCCGTCGCCGCCGTCTCGACCGGCTTTCCCGCGGGCCTGTCGCCCTACGCGCTGCGCGTGAAGGAGATCGAGGAAAGCGTGAAGGCCGGCGCGCAGGAAATCGACATCGTCATCTCCCGCCGCCACGTGCTGACCGGCAACTGGCAGGCGCTCCATGACGAGATGCGCGACTTCCGCGCCGCCTGCGGCGAGGCGCATGTGAAGGCGATCCTTGCGACAGGCGAGCTTGGAACGCTGCGCAACGTCGCCCGCGCCTCGCTGGTCTGCATGATGGCGGGGGCGGATTTCATCAAGACCTCGACCGGCAAGGAGAGCGTGAACGCCACGCTGCCCGTGAGCCTCACCATGATCCGCGCGATACGCGCCTATGAGCAGGCGACCGGCATCAAGATCGGCTACAAGCCTGCGGGCGGCATTTCCAAGGCCAAGGACGCGCTGGTCTACTTGTCCTTGATGAAAGAGGAACTGGGCGACGACTGGCTGCGGCCCGACCTCTTCCGCTTCGGGGCCTCCTCGCTTCTGGGCGATATCGAACGGCAACTCGAACACCACGTCACCGGCGCCTATTCGGCGGGCTGGCGGCATCCGATGGCATGACGGCAGGGCGCGTTTTCCTGCAGGAAAACGGCACGAAAAACTGCAGTTTTTCGGCGCGGAAAACTCGCGTTTTCCGGTGCCGCGACAAGGGACACGGAACATGACCACTGCCCAGATCTTCGACAGCATGGACTACGGCCCCGCCCCCGAAAGCGCCGCCGAGGCGCTGGAGTGGATCGCCACCCGCGGCCCGGCCTTCGGCCATTTCATCGACGGCGGCTTCACGCGCCCCGGCGAAACCTTCGCCACGAAAAACCCTGCCACAGGCCGCGAACTGGCCCAGATCACCCAGGGCACGGCGGAGGACGTCGACGCTGCCGTAGCGGCCGCGACGAAAGCCTTCCCCAAATGGTCAAAGCTCTCCTGCCACGCGCGGGCGAAATACCTCTACGCGCTGGCCCGCCTGCTGCAGAAACACGCCCGCCTCTTCGCCGTGCTGGAGACGCTCGACAACGGCAAACCGATCCGCGAGGCGCGCGATATCGACATCCCCCTCGCCCAGCGCCATTTCTACCACCATGCAGGGCTGGCCCAGCTGCGCGACGCCGAACTGCCCGGGCATCGGCCCATCGGCGTCTGCGGCCAGGTCATCCCTTGGAACTTCCCGCTGCTGATGCTCGCGTGGAAGATCGCGCCTGCGCTCGCCGCCGGGAACACGGTGGTGCTGAAACCCGCCGAATACACCTCTCTGACCGCGCTCCTCTTCGGTCATATCTGCCAGGAGGCGGGTCTGCCCCGCGGTGTCGTGAACATCGTGACGGGCGACGGGCGGACGGGCGAGGCCATCGTCACCCATCCGGGCACCGCGAAGATCGCCTTCACCGGCTCCACCGCCGTGGGCCGCCGCATCCGCGAACAGACTGCGGGCATGGGCAAGTCGCTGACGCTCGAGCTGGGCGGAAAATCCCCCTACATCGTCTTTGACGACGCAGATATCGATTCAGCCATCGAGGGGCTTGTCGATGCGATCTGGTTCAACCAGGGGCAGGTCTGCTGCGCGGGTTCCCGGCTTCTTGTGCAAGAAGGTATCGCCGGGGAGTTTCATGACCGGCTGAAGGCGCGCATGGCGAAGCTGCGCGTGGGCGACCCGCTCGACAAATGCATCGACATGGGCGCGCTGGTCGATCCCGTGCAGCACGCGGCCATTTCGCGGATGGTGGACGCCAACACCGAGGGCGAGACCTGGCGCGCGCCCGTCGAGATGCCGGAAACGGGCTGTTTCTACCCGCCGACGCTCGTCACCGGCCTGTCGCCCGCAGCACCCCTGATGCAGGACGAGATCTTCGGCCCCGTCCTCGTCTCGACCACTTTCCGCACGCCCGCCGAGGCGGTCGAGGTCGCCAACAACACCCGCTACGGGCTGGCCGCGAGCCTCTGGACCGAGAACCTGAACCTGGCGCTCGACATCGCGCCGAAACTGGCGGCGGGCGTTGTGTGGGTGAACGCCACCAACCTGTTCGACGCCGCCGCCCCCTTCGGCGGTCTGCGCGAAAGCGGGTTCGGCCGCGAAGGCGGGTGGGAGGGGCTGCAGGCCTATCTCGCGCCCGCCGCCAAGTGGGCCCCGATCAAACCCATCGCCCCCTTCCCCGCGCCCGAGGCCCCGGAGGCCCCCGGCCTTGACCGCACGGCGAAGCTTTATATCGGCGGCAAGCAGGCGCGGCCCGATGGCGGCTACTCGCACCCCGTCTGGTCGAAGCGCGGCGCGCTGCTGGGGCATGCCGGGATCGGCAGCCGCAAGGATATCCGCAACGCGGTCGAGGCCGCGCGCGGCGCTGGCGCATGGGCGAGGGCCAGCGCACACAACCGGGCGCAGGTGCTCTATTACATCGCCGAGAACCTCTCGGCCCGCAGCGAGGAATTCGCCCGCCGCATCCGCGAGCTGACCGCCTGTTCGGCGGCAAGGGCCGAGGCCGAGGTCGCACGCTCCATCGACCGGCTGTTCAGCTACGCCGCCTGGGCCGACAAGATGGACGGGCGCGTCGCCAATGTCCCGATCCGCGGCGTGGCGCTGGCCATGCGCGAGCCGGTGGGCGTGATCGGCGCGCTCACTCCCGACGAAGCGCCGCTTCTGGGCGCTGTCTCGCTGATCGCGCCGGCCATCGCCATGGGCAACCGCGTGGTGCTGGTGCCCTCGCAGCCCTGCCCGCTGGCGGCGACCGACCTTTATCAGGTGCTCGACACCTCGGACCTGCCGGGCGGGGTGGTGAACATCGTCACCGGCCCATCGCACGAGTTGGGCATGACGCTGGCGCGGCATCTGGACGTGGACGCGCTGTGGAGTTTCGCGGGCGGGGTGGATGCGGGCGCGCTGGAGACGGCGAGCGCGGGCAACCTCAAGCGGACATGGATCAACCGCGCCGCGCCGGACTGGGCCGGGCCCGAGGCGGAGGGGCGTGCCTTTCTGGACCAGGCGACCGAGGTCCGGACGATCTGGGTGCCCTACGGCGAATAGGGCCGGGCCTTGGCGCGGGTGGCAGGCTGCGGGAGCCTCCGGCGGGGATATTTGGGAAACGGAGAAGGGGGGGAGCGCGCGTTAACCTTGATACGGGGTTAACCACGCCCTGCGAGACGGTCCTTCATCTTGGCCCATTGCACCGAGACACGGTCGACGATCGGGTCGATCACCCGGTCGTTGAGGCGTTCCCAGATGCGCCAGGCCATGAAGACCACCAGCGCCAGGAAGGCCAGGATCACGATGTTGAGCCACGGAAAGGCGCTTGCGTCCGGGCCTGCGACGGGGCGGATCGTGATGGCGTTGGGGTAGATCGAGATCAGGTTCGAACGCCAGCCGTAATGGGTGATGGCGACCCATTGCGGTTCGGTCTCGGTCGAGGTGAGGTTCGCCGCTTCGGTCTGAAGATCCTCGCTGTCGAACTTGAAATAGGGCGGCCAGAACACGCCGGTATCCTCGTTGCGGAACACCAGCGGGCGACCGTCGGGGCGGATGGTCGAGATCAGGCGCAGGTCGCGCGCCGCGCTGGTCTGGGCCGAGCCGCTGTCGCGCTGCGCGAAGAACAGGCCGTTGAAGCCGCCGACCTCGGTCAGGCGCGATTCGGCGTTGACGATGCGCACGACCTCGCGCTGCGGCAGCGTGTAGTGCAGCGCCGCGACCAGCAGGAGGGCGAGCAGACTGAGGAAGATGATCCGGGGCCAGCGCATGGCGCACCTCAATTCGTGATGTATGTGTAAATGCTCAAGCCCGCGATGGGCAGGACGTAAACCAGAAACACCAGCCATGTGCGGATGCGCCGCGCCACGGGTGCGATGCGCTGGTCGATCCAGTCCTCGCGGTCGCCGGGGCGGCCCTCCATGACCCATTGCTCTTCCAGCCGGATGCGGGCCCCGGCGCGCAGGTAGAGAAACAGGCTGACATAGACGACGGTCAGCAGCACCAGCATCACGAGCAACATGCGCCCAAGGCCGAGGATCATCCGGACACCCTTTCTGGTCGGTTCCTTCCGATATAGGGCAACGCGGCGCGAAATGGCAGGGCTTGCGGGCGGCGGCGGCAACGCGCAGTCTGTGCGGCATGGAGTGGGACGACCGATTGACGGCAGCGGTTGCGGCGCGCGAGGACGATCTCGTTGCGCTCACGCAGGATCTGATCCGTATCCCGACGCTGAACCCGCCGGGGCGGAACTACCGCGAGATCTGCGAGCTGCTGGCCGCGCGCCTCGAGGCGCGGGGGTTCACGGTCGAGCTGGTCCGCGCCCATGGTGCGCCCGCCGACAGCGACCGCTACCCGCGCTGGAACATGGTGGCGCGGCGCGAGGGGGCGCGGCCGGGCGACTGCGTGCATTTCAACGGGCATCACGACGTGGTCGAGGCGGGGCACGGCTGGACGGTCGATCCGTTCGGCGGCGAGCTGCGCGATGGCCGCGTCTACGGGCGCGGGGCCTGCGACATGAAGGGCGGGATCGCCGCCAGCGTGATCGCGGCCGAGGCGTTCCTCGACACCTGCCCCGATTTCGCGGGCGCCCTCGAGATCAGCGCGACGGCGGACGAGGAATCGGGCGGTTACGGCGGCGTCGCCTACCTGGCCGAGCAGGGGTATTTCGACCCCACGCGCGTGCAGCATGTCATCATCCCCGAACCGTTGAACAAGGACCGGATCTGCCTCGGGCATCGCGGCGTCTGGTGGGCCGAGATCGAGACGCATGGGCGCATCGCCCATGGCTCGATGCCGTTCCTCGGCGATTGCGCGGTGCGCCACATGGGGGCGGTGCTGGCCGAGATGGAGGCGACGCTGTTCCCGCTTCTGGCCTCCAAGCGCACCGAGATGCCCGTCGTCCCCGAGGGCGCGCGGCAGTCCACCCTCAACATCAACGCGATCCACGGCGGCGAGCCCGCGCAGGAGGAGGGCTATACCGGCCTGCCCGCCCCTTGTGTGCCGGACCGCTGCCGCATCACCATCGACCGGCGCTACCTGATCGAGGAGGACCCCGCCGAGGTGAAGGCCGAGGTCTCGGCCCTGATGGAGCGGGTCAAGGCGCAGCGCCCCGGCTTTTCCTACGAGATCCGCGAGCTCTTCGAGGTGCGCCCGACGATGACCGACCGCGAGGCGCCCGTGGTCACCACCGTCGCGGCCGCGATCGAGCGGGTGCTGGCGCGCAAGGCGGATTTCGTGGTGTCGCCCGGCACCTACGACCAGAAGCATATCGACCGGATCGGGCGGTTGAGGAACTGCATCGCCTACGGGCCGGGGATCCTCGACCTCGCGCATCAGCCCGATGAATGGGTGGGCGTGCGGGACATGGTGGACAGCGCGACGGTGATGGCGCTGACGCTGGCCGACCTTCTGTCACCCCGTCAGGGGCGGGACTGATCCATCAGGCCGAGATGCCTGAGCGCCGCCGCGGCCATGTCGCGGACATCGCTGTCGCCGTCCAGAAGCTCGCGGTTGAGGCGCTTGACGAGGCGGCTGAGGGTGCGGGACCCGGCCTGCGTCCGGATGAACTCGGGCACCATCTGAGGTGCCAGATCGAGGATGTCGCTGGTGTCCGGAACTGTCATTCGGCCCCCATGTCTTCTACTCCGAATGCCGTTGGTAACGTTCCGTTAACCCGATTCGGGTTCGGTGGGGAACGATTCATGAAGGTGATGCGACAGTGGATACCGAAAGGTGACGGGTCTCGACGCGCCCGTCACTTGTAGGATCCCGGCGCGAGAAAGGCGACGATCTGTTCCATCGCCTCGCCCTCGGGGACGGGTCGGCCGAGGTGCCCGGCCAGTTCCTCGACGAAAAGCCGCGGGTCCAGAACCGCCTTTTCGTAGGAGACAAGCAGCGTCGGCACTCGCCAGCGGTCCACGAGGAACCAGTTCTTCTGCTGCTGGACGAGGATTTCATGTGCGGCGAGCGTGATCTCGCGGTTGTGCCAGCGCATGTGCCCCTTCATGGTGGCGGCGATGTCGCGGAAGACGACGACAAGCCAAGGGTTGCGCAGGTCTTTCGACAGCCCTTCGAGGTAGTTGGAGGCCGCCGGGAATTTCCAGCCCCAGACGTCATGGGCGGCATTGCGCTCGGCAATCGCCTCGCGCATCCGCGCGGGCGACTGGCCGGGGCCGAAGCGGGGGTCTTCGTAATTGTTGGGCAGCTCGTCGCCCATGAAGATGCCCAGACGCTGCATCGCGCCCGCCACGGCGCTGGTTCCACCCCGGGCGACGCCGAAACAGACATAGGTGCGGCGCGGATGAAGCTGGCCGTCCGCGCGGGTGAACATCGGCACGATGGCGCTGTTCCGCTCGGTCGAGGACATGCGACAGGGTCTTTCACTCGTTACGCTGCGCCCCTTGGCCTACTGTATTGCGCCCGAACCGGCAAGCGCGTGGACACGCGACGATTTTTGACGGGATTTTTGCGGAAAGCCGGGACAATATGCGCCGAACCAACCTCAGGGAGAGAGACATGGTCCATCATCTTCGCAACGGGGCGGCGATCTGCGCGCTTTGCGCCGGGGCGGCCCTTGCCCAGCAGACAGACATCTCGGTCGGCATGGTGCTCGAGCCGCCGAACCTCGATCCGACCGCCGGCGCCGCCGCCGCCATCGACGAGGTGGTCTATTCCAACGTCTTCGAAGGGCTGACCCGCTTCGGCCCCGACGGCGCGGTCAACCCCGGCCTTGCCGAGAGCTGGGACATCTCCGAGGACGGCACCGTCTACACCTTCACGCTGCGCTCGGGCGTGACCTTCCACGATGGCGCGGCGATGACGGCCGAGGACGTGGTCTTCACCCTCGACCGCGCGCGCGCCGAGGGCTCGACCAACGCGCAGCCCGCGCTTTTCGCCAATATCGTCAGCGTCGAGGCCACGAACGACACCACCGTTGTCGTCACGCTGGACGGGCCGGACGGCGCGTTCCTGTTCGACATGGCATGGGGCGACGCGGTGATCGTGGACCCGGCCAGCGCCGACACGAACGCGACGAACCCCGTCGGCACCGGCCCGTTCCGCTTCGTCGAATGGGTGCAGGGCGACCGGGTGGAGCTGGCCCGCAACGAGGCCTACTGGGGCGAGCCGGTCGCGCTCGAGGCCGCGACCTTCCGCTTCATCTCGGACCCCAACGCCGCTTTCGCCGCGCTGATGGCGGGCGACGTGGACGCCTTCCCGAACTTCCCCGCGCCCGAGACGCTGGCCCAGTTCGAGGCCGATCCGCGCTTCACCGTCATCGTCGGTTCGACCGAGGGCGAGACGATCCTCGCCATGAACAACGCGCAAGCCCCGCTCGACGACATCCGGGTGCGGCAGGCGATCAGCCACGCGATCAACCGGCAAGACATCATCGACGGCGCCATGTTCGGCTACGGCACGCCCATCGGCACGCATTTCGCGCCGCACAATCCCGATTACGTCGACCTGACGGCGAACTCCGCCTATGATCCCGAGGCCGCCCGCGCCCTGCTGGCCGAGGCCGCGCCGGACGGGCTGACGCTGCGCATGGCCCTGCCGCCGCCCTCCTACGCGCGCCGTGGCGGCGAGATCATCGCGGCCCAACTGCGCGAAGTGGGGATCGAGACCGAGATCACCAACCTGGAATGGGCGCAATGGCTCGAACAGGTGTTCCGCGGCCATGACTTCGACCTGACCATCGTCAGCCACACCGAGCCGATGGACATCGGCATCTACGCGCGGCCCGACTACTACTTCCAGTATGCGCGGCCCGAGTTCGTGGCGCTGAACGACACGCTGGCCACCACGTCGGACCCTGTGGAACGATCCAGCCTCCTGTCCGAGATGCAGCAGATCATCGCCGCGGATTACGTGAACGGCTACCTGTTCCAGCTCGCCAAGACCGGAGTCGCCGATGCGCGGATCGAAGGTCTTTGGGAGAACTCGCCCACGCAAGCCAACGACCTGACCGCGGTCCGCTGGACCGAGTGAGCCGCCACCACGCGATGCCGCCCTCGGACAGGGGGCGGCATCCTTCCTTCAAGGGTCTCCGAATGTCGCTCATCCTTCCCGTCCTGCCCGGCGGCGATCCGGAGGTCAGCCGCCCCGATCCGTCCCGCGTGATCGCGGGTGACCCGGTTCATCGGACATGGCTGACCGAAGAAGCCGATGGCCTTTTCGCGGGTGTGTGGGAGTCGACACCCGGCACATGGCGCGTGATCTATGACGAGTGGGAATATTTCCGGCTGACCGACGGCGTGTCGGTCATAACGCCCGACGACGGCGCAGCGGTGACGCTCCGTGTCGGTGACGCCTGGGTCATCCGCCCCGGTTTCACCGGCGCATGGGAGGTGGTGGAGACCACCCGCAAGGATTTCGTCATCCGCCTGTAGCGGTCGCTCCGATCTCGAGCACGATGGCCCCCTTGCGCCTGCGCGTCTCGACCTTGGCATGGGCCGCGCGGATCTCGTCGAACGGGTAGACCGTGTCGATCACCGGGCGCAGCTGGCCCGCGGCGATCAGTTCCACAAGCCGATCCAGCCCCTCTTTCGTGTCGCCGTTCACCTTGAGGATCTGGGCGTGGCCATTGCGCCGGGCCTTGCGCCCCTTCCACACATCGCCAAGGCCGAAGTTCAGCGGCACGAAGCGGCCGCCCTTGGCCAGCATCGGCGCGGCGCGCGTGTAGTCGAGCGCGCCCACCGTGTCGAAGACCACGTCATAGGGGCCGGTCAGCTTGGCCGGATCGGTCTGGCGGTAGTCCACGACATGATCCGCGCCAAGGCTTTCGACGAAGGGCAGGCTCTCGCCCGAGGCGACGCCGGTGACGATGGCCCCCAGCGCGCGGGCGACCTGCACCGCGTAGGCCCCGACCCCGCCCGAGGCCCCCACGACCAGCACCCGCTCGCCCGGTTTGAGCTGCGCGAAGCGGTCGAGGAACTCCAACGCGCACAACCCGCCGAAAGGCAACGCCGCGGCCTGCGCGTCGGTCAGGCCATCGGGCGTTTTCGTCACCGCGCCCGCGGCCTTCACCGTCATGAATTCCGCATGCGCGCCGCCGAACCGGAAGCCGAAGACACGCTCGCCCAGGGCAAAGCCGGTCACACCCGGCCCCAGTGCCTCGACCCGGCCGGCAAAGTCGCTGCCCAGCACGGGATTGCGCGGCGCGCAGATGCCGAACATCAGCCGCCCGGCCACCGCGCTGATCGCCCCCGGAAAGGCCGCGGCGCGCAGGCGCCAGTCGGCGGTGGTGACCCCGGCCGCAGCGACGCGGACAAGGAGCTCGCCCTTCCTCGGCTCGGGGCGCGCGAGGGTGCCGAGGGTGACGACCTCGGGGCCGCCGTAGGTTTTCGAGATGGCTGCTTTCATGGCGGGCCTCCTTGGTCACTCGTTGCGATGAGGGAGAGATACCGCTGCAGCAATCCAAAAGAAATTGACTGGATATGCAGAATATCCATACGTTTTCGCATGGATTGGAAAAGCCTGACCTTCGACTGGAACCGCGCGCGTGCCGTGGTGGCGACCGCCGAACATGGCTCTCTCTCGGCGGCGGCCCGTGCGCTGGGGATGACCCAGCCGACGCTCGGACGGCAGGTCACCGCGCTGGAGGAGGAACTGGGCGTCACGCTGTTCACCCGCGCGGGCAAGCGGATGGAGCTGACCGAGGCGGGCACGCGACTGATCGAGCATCTGCGCCACATGGCCGAGGCCGCCCATGCCGCGGCGCTGGCCGCCTCTGGGCAAAGCCGCGACATCGCGGGGACGGTGACGATCACCGCCTCGCATCTCTACGCGACCGAGCTTCTGCCGCCGATCCTTGCCCGCATCCGGGCCGAGGCGCCCGCGCTTCAGGTTCAGATCGTCGTCACCAACGCGCTGCGCGACCTGATGCGGCGCGAGGCGGATATCGCCGTGCGCCACGCGCGGCCCGACCAGCCGGAATTGACCGCGAAACTGATCCGCGAGGACGAGGCCGCGCTTTACGCCACCCCCGCGCTGCTGGCGAAGGGACCGCTCGAGAGTCTGCCCTTCATCGGCTACGACCATGCCGGCACCTACCGCGCGATGCTGGCCGAGCGGCGGATCGACCTGCCGCCCGAGGCCTTCCCCTTCCTGTCGGAAGACAGCCACATGCAGCTGGCGCTGGCCCGCGCGGGCCTTGGCGTCGCCGCCCTGCCGGTCTGGGTCGGCGACCCCGACCGGGCGCTTGCGCGCGCGCAACCCGGCGCGCCGCCGCTTGTCACCTTTCCGGTCTGGCTCGCCGCGCACCGCGACCTGCACCTGTCGCGGCGCGTGCGGCTGGTGTTCGACGCGCTGGCCAAGGGTCTGGCCCCGCGGGCGTGAAAAAGCCCCCGTGGCGAACCGCGGGGGCGTGTTTGGTGCTGAAATGACGGGGTGAAAAGCGATATGTCCCGCCCCGCATATCGCAGGGCGGGACATCGGATCACATCGGCGGGATGGCGAAGACCCTCATTCCGAAGGAATGGCGAAGAACATCGTTTCGCCCGAGTGGTCATCGACACCGTCATTGTCGGTCGACACCCACATGGTGCCGTCCGCGGCGATGGCGAGGCCCTCGACCTTGTCCAGCACGAAACCGCCGGTCGAGGTCAGGTAGGGCAGCAGGTCGACGACGACCTCGGTCTCGAGCACGGCGGGGGTTTCCCCGACGGCGACCATGGCTTCCATCGCCGACATCGGCACGCGGGTGATCAGCTTGGTCACCGCCGCGTCCGCGATCTGGTTGTCGCGCTCGACGAAGTAGAGGTGATCGCCATGGGCGACGATCTCGGACAGGCCGACCCAACCGGTCGAAGGCTCGGTCAGCGGGTAGTGGATCACCGACCATTCCTCGGTCTCGAGGTTGTAGCCCAGAACCTTGGCGTGGTTCGCCGGATCGTCGCGCCACGGGCGCTGCACCGCGACAAAGAGCATGTCACCGACCCGCGTGATCCCCTCGAAGCCGAAGCGGATCTCGACGGCCATCAGCTCTGCGGGGAGGGTGATGTAATCCTCGATCGCGCCATCGGCACCCACGTGGTAGATCGCATGCGGCACCAGACGGTCGGTGCGGCCCTCGGAGGCGATCCAGAAGCCGCCCTCGCCGTCGAGCGCGATGCCTTCCATGTCCATCAGCTGCGCGGGCTGGCCCTCGCGCGTCACCCGGATCGCATCCACGATGCGGGCGGGGGTTTCGCTGACGTCGATGTGGAAGATCGTCGGCTGCATGCCGTAGAAGCTGTCGGAGACGGCGAAGATCGTGCCGTCCTCGGCCATGACCTGACCCGAGATCGCGCCCCACCCGATGAGCTCGTCCGCGCCTGCGCTGGTCAGGTGCGGATAGGCGGCGGGGGCCGACTGGTATTCGTAGATCATCACATGGGCCGGCGCCGCGCCATCCTCGCGGCCGTCGAACTCGTTGGCGGTCGCCAGCAGGTTGCGGCCGGGAATGGCGATGGCCCCTTCGGGCGAGATGCCCGAGGGCAGCAGCTGCGCCAGAGCGGGGGCCGAGGGGTCGGTCATGTCATAGACCCCGATGACCGAAGAGCGTTCGGCCAGCAGGAACATCATCGGGGTGCCGCCGAAGGTGCCGACTTCCATGCCCTCGGGCTCGACGCCCTTGTTGCCCGAGCGTTCCTCGGGATAGTGGCCGATCTCGACGAGGGCGTATTCGAAGGACATGCCGGCCTCGAAGACCTCGGTGCCGTCGCGGTGGAAGACGGTGAAGCCGCGGCTGCCGCCGTCCATGTCGCCCTCGTTGGCGATCACGACATGGTCGGTGTCGATCCACTGCAGCGCATCGGGTTCGCGCGGAACGTCGGCCAGCGTGTCGGTGAAGACAAGCGCGCCTTCTTCCTCGGTGTCCACACCCTCGAGCGTGACGGTCCCGGCCGAGAAGTGGCTGAGAACCTCACCCGCGGCCGACACCACGACGATGTGGTTGTTTTCCTGCAGCGTCACGGCGATGTCGCCGTTTGCGTTCACGTCCACGAATTCCGGCTCGGGGTCTTCGGGCGCGATATCGGCAAGGCCGGTCAGGTCGACGCGGATCTGCGCGTCGCAGTCCATCGCGCCGTTCTCACCGAGCGGCTGGATCACGAGATAGCCCGCGGGCATCTGCGGCACGCGGCCCTCGCCGAGGTCTTCGTCGCGCTCGTTCTCGATCGCCACGGTGATGAAGCTGCCATCGGGCGCCACGGCGGTGCTGTCGGGCTGGCCGCCCAGGTCGCAGGACGCGATGACCTCGCGCGAGGCGGCATCGACGGCATGCAGGATGCCGGAGGGGGCGGTGTAGCTTTCCGAGGTGTTTTCGGCCACGAAGACCGTCTGGCCCAGTGCCGAAACCGCCGTCGGCTCACCCGCGGGCAGCGCGAAGGTGCCCGCCGCGACGGGGGCCGCCGGGTCGGTGATGTCGATGAAGCCGATCACGCCCGCGGGGCTGTCGGAATAGACCAGCGTCATGCCGTCGCCGGTGACGGCGATGATCTCGGCCGAGGTCTCTTCCGCGTCCGGCGTGTTCGACGCCACCGGGAAAGAGGCGATGCGGTTGAAGTTCATGTCCTGCGCAAGCGCAGGCGAAGCGGCCACGAGGGCCAGCGCGGATGTCAGCATCAGCGAGGTGCGGGGCATGAGTCTCTCCGGAGGGGTGGATACATGCCGCCCACCTGCCGCAAGCCCGTCACAGCGACGTGACCGAACGGTAACGGATTGATGACAGGGCGCGCGGAGGCTGCCCGGTCAGGGATCGACGATCACGAATGAACGATCACGGATGAACGAGGGCCCAGCGTTCGATCAGCTGCTGTTGCAGCCCCTTGGCGGCGGCATTGTAGCTGCGCGCGCCCGGCGGGCGTTCGCGCTCGGCCTCGGACAGGGCGGCGCGGCGGTCGACGTCGCCGCAGAAGATCGCAAAGGCGAGGTCACGGCCGCCGGGCGTGCGCACGAACCCCGCCAGCGACGAGACGAAGTTCAGCGTCCCGGTCTTGGCCACCACGCCGACCGGGTGGTCGCGGATCACGTTGCCGCGCTGGTCGAGCATCGGAATGTCGCGCATCAGTTGCCGCAACAGGCCGTTCGGCCCGCTCGCCAGCAGCGCACGGACCATGTCATGCGCGCGCAGGCGGCTTCGGTCGCCAAGGCCCGAGTGATCCACGAAGGCGGCATGGCGCGCGCCGAGGCTGTCGCGCATCCAGTCCGACATCGCCCCCGCCGATTGCTCGAGCGACAAGGGTCGCAGCCCGCCCGCCTGTGTCGCCAGAAGGCCCACCACTTCGGCGGTGAGGTTGGTGGACCAGCGCATCATGCCGCGCAGGATATCCTCGAGCGGGTCGCTGACATGCTCGACCAGCACGACGGCGGATGACGGCGCGGCGCGCGGCCCGGCGGCGGTGGCCAGTTCGACGCCGCCAAAGCGCATCCCGGCGACGCGCATCAGCGTCTCGAACACTTCGGCCACATAGGCCGAGGGGCGTCGCACCGGCAGCCAGCGGGCCCCGGTGTCGCCCAGCGCCCCGCGCGCCACCGTCCATTGGTCCATGCCTTCGACCTGTGCATAGGTGTAGACCGGGGCCGCACGATCCTCGATCCGCATCCGCGCGATGCGCACGGCAGGCCGCAGCGACTCGGAGCGGGCATCCATGCTGACGGTGTAGTCATCCGCCTCGCGGGCCCATTCGAAATGCACGCGGTTGAAGTTCAGGTTCAGGCCCGAGATCGACGGGTTGTAGCCCACATGCGGCGGTTGGCCCGGATCGATCTCGAAAATCTGCGGCAAGGCCCCGTCGGCCAGCATGAGCCGCCCCGTCACCTCGCGCAGGCCGTAGCCCTCCAGTTCGGCCACCATCGCGGCCAGCGCATCCGTGTCGAGCAGCGGATCGCCCGACCCCACGAGCCAGAGGTCGCCGTCGAGCCTGCCGTTGACGATGGGCCCGTCCGCCACCAGCCGCGTGCGGAAGCGATAGCCGGGCCCGAGGCGCTGCAGGCCGTAGGCGCAGGTCACCGCCTTGGCGACCGAGGCTGGCGGCATCGCCAGAAGCGGGTTGAACACCTCGAGCATCTCGCCGGTCGCCGCATCCGCGACGGCATAGCCGACCTGCCCACCGAGGCGCGCGCGCGCGACAAGCTCTGCGCCCGACGGCAGGACGCGGCGGTAGAACCCGTCGGGGCGCACCGGAGGGCGCAGGGATGTCAGGGGCGGGGCGGCAAGCCCCGGCGCGGCAGCAAGGCTCGCGGCCCCGGTCAGAAATGCGCGACGCGAGAACATGGAAATGGACCGTTTGTTAAAATGTTGCCCCGACTAAAGCGCAGCCGCCCGAGTCACTCAAGAGGTTTGAGGTCTCACGGCTTCGTGAGGGGTGCGGCTTTCCCGCCCCATTGCAATGGGATAGCAGGGGCCATGCACCGCGATACGCTCCGCGCCCTTCCCCTGATGCTTCTGGCCATGGCCTCGATCCCGGCGGGCGACGCGGCGGGAAAGCTCATGGGCGAGGCGGGCGTCGCCCCCTTCTTCACGGCATGGAGCCGTTTCGCGCTGGGGGCGGTGCTGCTCTTGCCCTTCGTGCTGCACCTGACGCCGCTGCGCCTGTTCCTCGACTGGCGCGTCTGGCTTCGGGGGCTGTTGATCGCGGGGGGCATCCTGTCGATCCTGACCGCGCTCAGGACCGAGCCGATCGCCAATGTCTTCGGCGCGTTCTTCGTCGGGCCGATGGTGGCCTACCTGTTGTCCGTGTGGCTGCTGCGCGAGACGTTCTCGACCACGCGGGTGGCGCTTCTGGCGGTGGGGTTCGCGGGCGTCGTCCTTGTCGTGAAGCCGGGTTTCGGGATGACGCCGGGCCTTGGCTTCGCGGTGCTGGCGGGCCTGTTCTACGGGGCCTACCTGACCGCCTCGCGCTGGCTGGCCGAGCTGGCGCGCCCGCGCGCGATGCTGATCTCGCAGCTGGTCGTGGGCGCGCTGGTGCTGGCGCCCCTCGGCCTTCCGGCGGTTCCCGAGATCACGCCGCGCATCGGCGCACTGACGCTGGCCTCGGCCATGGGGTCGATGCTGGGCAACCTGTGCCTGATCCTCGCGCTGCGCATGGCCCCCGCGACACGGCTCGCGCCCTTCGTCTACACCCAGTTGATCGCGGCGACCGCGCTGGGATGGACGGTCTTCGGCGTCTGGCCCGACGCGCTGACGCTGGCGGGGCTTGCGGTGCTGCTGGCCTCGGGGCTGGCGACGCTGGCGTTGCGGGGCGGGCGGTAGATCACCACTCGCCACGGTCGCGGATGGCGCTGGAAGACAGGTCGACCATCGGCAGGTTCAGGAAACACCACGCCGGCGGTTCGCTCCCCGCCAGGAGCCGCGCCTGTGCCGCGGGCAACCGGTGGCGCGCAAAGGCCCGCGCCGCGGGCGACATGCGCGCCGAGATGCGCTGGCCGGGGCGGGCCAGAACGCCCACCGGCACGCTGCGCAGGATCCACTGCCACTGCTGCCAGCGATGGAACTGCGCCAGGTTGTCGGCCCCCATCAGCCAGACGAAGCGCACACCGGGATAGAGCGCCATCAGCCGCGACAGCGTCTCGGCGGTGTAGCGGGTGCCCAGCTGCGCCTCGACATCCGTGACGGTGATCCGAGGATCCTGCACCAACGCACGGGCCGCCGCCATCCGCCGCTCGAGCGGCGCGGGGCCGCGCGGCTTCAGCGGGTTGCCGGGGCTGACCAGCCACCACACCCGGTCGAGCCCGAAGCGCTTCAGCGCCTCGCGGCTGACATGCAGGTGACCGGCATGGGGCGGATCGAAGGAGCCGCCGAACAGGCCGATGGACATGCCCGGCAGGGCAAGGGGGTAGTCGCTGCGCATGGCGGGCGGCATATCCTGTCTGCACCGGGCGGGGAAGTCCGGCCGCAGGCCCACGCGCTGATTGCCGTTCCGGGCGCGGGCGATTAGATAGCGTCGGAACCTCGGATCAGCGGAACGGAGCGGCGCATGGCCTCCTATCAGTATGTCTATCACATGGATGGTGTCTCGAAGACCTATCCGGGCGGCAAGAAATGCTTCGAGAACATCCGCCTGAGCTTTCTGCCCGGCGTGAAGATCGGCGTCGTGGGCGTGAACGGCGCGGGCAAGTCCACGCTGATGCGGATCATGGCCGGGATCGACAAGGATTTCTCGGGCGAGGCCTGGGCCGCGCAGGGCGCGCGCGTCGGCTACCTCCCGCAGGAGCCGCACCTCGACGAGAGCCTGACCGTGCGCGAGAACGTCATGCTGGGCGTGGCCGCCAAGAAGGCCAAGCTCGACCGGTTCAACGAGCTGGCGATGAACTACTCGGACGAGACCGCCGACGAGATGGCGCAGCTTCAGGACGAAATCGATTCGCTGAACCTGTGGGATCTCGACAGCCAGATCGACGTCGCCATGGAGGCGCTGCGCTGCCCGCCCGATGAGGCCGCGGTGGCCACCCTGTCGGGCGGTGAGCGGCGGCGCGTGGCGCTGTGCAAGCTGCTTCTGGAAGCGCCCGAGATGCTGCTTCTGGACGAACCGACCAACCACCTGGACGCGGAAACGATCGCCTGGCTCCAACAGCACCTGATCGACTACAAGGGCACGATCCTGATCGTGACCCACGACCGCTATTTCCTCGACGACATCACCGGCTGGATCCTCGAGTTGGACCGCGGCCGCGGCATTCCCTACGAGGGGAACTATTCCGCCTGGCTCGAGCAGAAGGCCAAGCGGCTGGAACAGGAAGCCCGCGAGGACAAGTCGCGCCAGAAGACGCTGGAGCGCGAGCTTGAGTGGATCCGCGCCGGCGCCAAGGCGCGGCAGGCCAAGCAGAAGGCCCGGATCAACGCCTACGAGGAACTGGCCAGCCAGTCCGAGCGCGAGAAGATTTCCCGCGCGCAGATCGTCATCCCCAACGGCCCGCGCCTTGGCGGCAAGGTGATCGAGGTCGAGGGGCTGAAGAAGGGCTACGGCGACCGCCTGCTGATCGAGGACCTGAGCTTCGCCCTGCCGCCCGGCGGCATCGTCGGCGTGATCGGCCCGAACGGCGCGGGCAAGTCGACGCTCTTCCGCATGCTGACGGGGCAGGAGGTGCCGGACGAGGGCAGCGTGGAGTTCGGCGACACGGTGCAATTGTCCTACGTCGACCAGTCGCGCGATGCGCTGGATGCGAACAAGACCGTGTGGGAAGAGATTTCCGGCGGGGCCGAGATCATCGAGCTGGGCGACGCCTCGATGAACTCCCGTGCCTATTGCTCGGCCTTCAACTTCAAGGGCGGCGACCAGCAGAAGAAGGTGGGGCTGCTCTCGGGCGGTGAGCGCAACCGCGTCCACATGGCCAAGCTTCTGAAGTCGGGCGGCAACGTGCTTCTGCTCGACGAGCCGACCAACGACCTCGACGTCGAGACGCTGCGCGCGCTGGAAGATGCGCTGGAGGATTTCGCGGGCTGCGCCGTGATCATCTCGCACGACCGCTTCTTCCTCGACCGGCTTTGCACCCACATCCTCGCCTTCGAGGGCGAGGCGCATGTGGAATGGTTCGAGGGCGATTTCTCGGCCTACGAGGAAGACAAGAAGCGCCGTCTCGGCCCCGACGCGCTGGAGCCGAAGCGGGTGAAATACAAGAAGTTCGTGCGCTGACACAGGGTGGGCGCACCCCACCCGTTCGTCGAGATGGCAAGGACGGCGTGGCGGGGCCGCGGTGACTGGTGGGTTGCACCCACCTTGCGCGGTCCGCCTGTGCGCGACGTCCCCGATCCTGCCGAGGATGCGCATGGGGCACGGCGTTTCGAAGCGCCTTGCCCTTGCCCCGTGGCGGGCGGCGCGCTACCCCTCGTCCGATCCAAGGGAGGCGACCGATGCCTGATGATATCCTGAACAGTTTCATGACCGGCCCGGACGAAAAGGGCCGGTTCGGCGATTTCGGCGGGCGCTTCGTCTCCGAGACGCTGATGCCGCTCATCCTCGAGCTCGAGGCGCAGTATGAACACGCCAAGACCGACCAGAGCTTCTGGGACGAGATGGATTTCCTGTGGAAGCATTACGTCGGCCGCCCCAGCCCGCTCTATTTCGCCGAACGCCTGACCGAGCGCCTGGGCGGGGCCAAGATCTACTTCAAGCGCGACGAGCTGAACCACACCGGTGCGCACAAGATCAACAACGTGCTGGGCCAGATCATCCTGGCGCGCCGCATGGGCAAGACCCGGATCATCGCCGAGACCGGCGCGGGCCAGCATGGCGTCGCCACCGCGACGGTCTGCGCCAAGTTCGGCCTGAAATGCGTGGTCTACATGGGCGCGCATGACGTCGAGCGGCAGGCGCCCAATGTCTTCCGGATGAAGCTTCTGGGTGCCGAGGTGGTGCCGGTGACCTCGGGGCGCGGCACGCTGAAGGACGCGATGAACGACGCGCTGCGCGACTGGGTGACCAATGTGCGCGACACGTTCTACTGCATCGGCACGGTGGCGGGTCCGCACCCCTACCCTGCGATGGTCCGCGATTTCCAGTCGATCATCGGCAAGGAAACCCGCGAGCAGATGATGGAGGCCGAGGGCCGCCTGCCCGACACGATCATCGCGGCCATCGGCGGCGGGTCGAACGCGATGGGCCTGTTCTACCCGTTCCTCGACGACAAGGAGGTCGCCATCATCGGCGTCGAGGCCGGTGGCAAGGGCGTCAACGAGAAGATGGAGCATTGCGCCTCGCTGACCGGCGGGCGTCCCGGCGTGCTGCACGGCAACCGGACCTACCTGTTGCAGGACGAAGACGGCCAGATCCTCGAGGGGCACTCGATCTCGGCGGGGCTCGATTATCCGGGCATCGGGCCGGAACATGCCTGGCTGCATGACATCGGCCGCGCGCAATACGTGTCGATCACCGACACCGAGGCGCTCGAGGCGTTCCAGCTGTCCTGCGAGACCGAGGGAATCATTCCCGCGCTCGAGCCGAGCCACGCGCTCGCCCATGTCGCCAAGATCGCGCCGGAGCTGCCGCGCGATCACCTGCTGGTAATGAACATGTGCGGACGGGGCGACAAGGACATCTTCACCGTCGCACGCGCGCTCGGTTGGGACATGTGACCGGCGGCCGAGGGCGAAACACCTCTATACCTTCGGTTTAGGCGGCTACACGGCGGGTTTACCCAGGGCCGCCTAAACCCATACTCGATTTCGGAAGGTGCCCGCGGGTGCTTGGGTGGTGTCGACGGGTGGCGCTGGTGTCCCCCGCATCCACCGAAAGGAACTCGAGATGATGCATCGCATCCTGATGACGACCACCGCCCTCGGCCTTGTCGCCGCGGGGGCCGCCCACGCCCAGAGCAGCCTCGCCACCACGCTGGCCGAGCGGTACCAGGCCGAGGGCTTCACCTATGTCGAGATCGACGAGGGCCCGACGCAGATCAAGGTCGAGGCGACGCAGGGCAACCAGACCATCGAAGTCGTCTACGACATCGCCACCGGCAACATCCTGAAGTCCGAGGTCGAGGCAGCGGATGCCAGCGACATCGGCCGTGTCGGCGTCGATTACGACCGTGAGGACGAGGACTTCACCGACGACGACAGCTATGACGATGACGACTCGCGCGGGTATGACGATAGCCGCTACGATGATGATGATGATGATGATGATCGGGACGACGACCGGGATGATGATCGGGACGATGATCGGGATGATGACCGGGACGACGACGACGATGATCGTGACGACGACGATGACCGTGACGATGATGATGATGACGACGATGATGACGACGGCGACGATGACTGATGCCGGATCGCATTGCCTGATGATATGACCGGGTATCCCGTCGGCCCCAACGGGCCGGCGGACCATGACGAAGGACCCAAACCGATGCTGTCGCGCCGCGACTTCCTGTGTTTCGCAATCGCCACGGTGACACTGGCCGGTCCCGCCCTGGCCCAGGCGGACCCGGTCACGACCGCCATCGTGCAGCAGCTCGAAGGCCAGGGTTTCACGATCACCGAGGTCCGCCGGACCCTTCTGGGCCGCGTCCGTATCGTCTCGGAACGGGGAGCCTTGACGCGCGAGCTGGTCTTCGACCCGCGCAATGGCATCATCTTGCGCGACCTCGTCTCGCGCGGGGGGGCGGCGATCAATGTTCCCGACATCGGCGATTACGACGATGACGATGACGATGATGACCGGGACGATGATCGTGACGACGATGATGATGATCGTGACGATGACCGGGACGATGACCGGGACGACAGAGACGACGACCGCGACGATGATGACGATGACGATGATGACGACGACGACGACGACGACGATTGATCTTCATATCGGTGGCGCGTCGGCATGTTGAACCGTCCGGGGCTCTTCGGCACGATCCTTGTCCTTCAGGTCGCTTGCGCGATCTTTTTCGTGTCGGACATCGTGCTGGCCCTGTTTCGGGTACCCATCGACCCCGTCCCTTGGCGCTACCGGGAATTGATGGAAATCGGCGCGGCGCTTGGGCTGATCCTGGGCGTTCTGCTCGGGGCCTTGCTGCTGCGCGCCTCGCTGCAACGGACCCGCGCGGTGGAACAGGCGCTGCGCGCCGCATCCGGCGCGTTCATGGAGCTTGTCGACGAACGCTTCGACGACTGGGGCCTGACCCCCGCCGAACGCGACGTGGCCCTGTTCGCGCTCAAGGGCATGTCGATTGCGGAAATCGCCGCCCTGCGCGCCACATCGGAGGGCACGGTCAAGGCGCAGACCAACGCGATCTATCGCAAGGCCGGTGTCAGCGGGCGGCCCCAGCTTCTCAGCCTGTTCGTCGAGGACCTGATGGGCGAGGCGATGGCCCCCGCCGCCTGACCGCCATACGCTTCAGCCGCTGCCGAGCGCGTTGGCCTCCAGCACCTCCAGCGGCACGATGTCGAGCGCGCGCTCATGGGTCGCCGCCAGGTTCACCCGCGGCGCGACCCCTTCGTCATGGGCCTGCAGGAAGCGACTGGCGCACAGGCACCACTGGTCGCCGGGCTTGAGGCCCGCAAAGTTGAACTCGGGCCGCGGCGTCGACAGGTCATTGCCCACGTATTTCGAGAAGGCGAGAAACTCTGCCGTCATCACCGCGCACACCGTGTGCGATCCGTGATCCTCGGCGCAGGTGTCGCACTGGCCGTTGCGGAAGAACCCCGTCAGAGGGTCACGCGAACAGCCGGTCAGCGGGCCGCCGAGCACGTTCACCGACGGCACCATGGAGAACCCCATCATTACACCTCACCTGTCCTTTTGATCTGACAGTCAGGCTAGCAGGTGCGGGAAATTTGGCAATGTCTACAACCTCCAAGCGATCCATCGACCATGGAAATCCACCCGTGCGAGCAGATGCGGTGTGCCACCGCCCTCGGGGTCGGGCCAGAGCCGCAGGATGAGCGCGGCCCCTTCGGCGTCGCCATCCGCCTCCATCGCCACATGGGCGAGCGGCGCATCGGCCGTGGCGCGGCGCCCGGCGTCTTCCAGCGCGGCGGTTGCAGCGGCCTGCGTTTCGGGTGGGAAATATTGCCAGGCGATCGTGTTGTAGACGACATGCAGGGTTCCGGGCCGCGGGTTGGCCAGCCGCCGGGCCAGCCATGGGGCGGCATCGTCGCGCTCGGGCACGGTGTCGGCCAGCGCAATGGCCCCGCGGGTCAGGGTCAGCCGGTGCGGCTGATCGGGCCACAGGTAGGCGAGAAGCCGCAGCTGCGCGGCCGGGTCCGACGGGTCGAGCGGGTTGCGGTCGACGCCCGCGCGCTCGGCCACCCGGATGGGGCGCGGCGCGGGACCAGCGCCGGACCAGTCCGGGGCCAGCTGCACCGGGCTGTCGGCGGGGCCGTGCAAGCCGTCGCCGACACGCAATGCGAACCGGTCGAGCGACAGGTTCAGCCCCGCGCTCGCCCCCAGCTCGGACAAGGTCACGGGCAGGTCATGGCGCGCGAGCGCCCACCAGATCGCGGGGATCAGAGCGGCCGCGCGGCGCACCTCGTTTGTTTGCGGCGCCTGGTCGAGCCAGGCCATCAGCCGAGCCTCGTGCCGCAGCATCGCCGCCTCGACAGCGGACCACAGCGCATCGTCGCCGACCTCGGCGGGCGGGTAGACAGCGGCCAGCCCCGGATCGCTGCCCTCCAGCACCAGCCCGTGCAGCGCGCCCGCCAGCCGCAGGGGAACGGAATGGCCGTTGGAGCTGACATCGCCCGGCCAGTCGAGCAGCCGCCGCGCAACCGCATTTTCGGGCCGCACGCGGTCGGCCAGAAGCGGCATCAGCCGCCCCATGAAGGGCGAGCCGAGCATCGCGCAGGCCTTGCCCTGCCGCAGGAACGCCGCGCGCAGCCGCTCGTTCACTTGAACTTGTCCATCAGCCGCTGCAGCGGGCTGCGTGCGTCGGCCTCCGGTTCCGTGGAGGGCGCGGCGGGCTTCGCCGCCTCCTTCGCGGCCCCCGTCGAGCTGCGCGGCGGGGCCGTGCGCTGCGCCACCGCGTTCATGAAGCGCCCGGTGTCGCCCTTGGCCAGCGCGGGCGCGCCGTCCGAGATGCCGCGCATCAGGTCGTCGAGCCAGTCCTGCTCGGCCTTGGCGAAATCCGACAGGACGTAGCCCGCCACCCGGTCCTTGTGGCCCGGATGCCCGATGCCCAGCCGGACGCGGTGATAGGCCTCGCCGATGTGCTGGTGCATCGAGCGCAGGCCGTTGTGCCCGGCATGCCCGCCACCGGTCTTGACCCGCAGCTTGCCGGGGGCAAGGTCCAGCTCGTCATGGAAGACGGTCACGTCAGCCGGCGTCAGCTTGTAGAAGCGCATCGCCTCGCCGACCGACTGCCCCGAGAGGTTCATGAAGGTCTCGGGCTTCAGCAGCAGCACCTTTTCGCCACCGAGGCTTCCCTCGCAGAGGCTGCCCTGGAACTTGCCGCGCCAGGGCGCAAACCCGTGATCCCCGGCGATCCGGTCCACGGCCATCCAGCCGATGTTGTGGCGGTTCCCGGCGTATTTCGCCCCCGGATTGCCCAGTCCGACCCAAAGCTGCATGGCGTGTCCCCCTGCTTGGCCTGGCCGGGTGATGCCAGCCGGGCAAGGGTTTGCCAAGGGCTTGGCCCGCATGGCACGCTGGCCCAAGCCAGCAAGGGGACCATCATGACCGATCTGCCCGACACCATGCGCGCGCTGATGCTGACCGCGCGCGATACGCTCGAGCTGCAACAGGTGCCGCGCCCTTCGCCCGGTCCGGGGCAGATTCTCGTGCGCGTCGCGGCTTCGCCCGTGAACCCCTCGGACCTGATGACGCTCAAGGGCGAATACGGCATCGATGCAGATTACCCCTTCGTCCCCGGCCTCGAAGGGTCGGGCGTCGTCGTCGCCGCGGGAAGCGGGCTGATGGCGCGCTGGCTGATGGGCAAGCGCGTGGCGTTGGCCACGGGTGTGGGCGGCCTGTGGGCCGACTACGTGGTCGTGGACGCCGCACGCGCGCTGCCCTTGCCCGCGGGGGTCTCGCTCGGCTCGGGGGCCATGTCGGCGGTCAACCCGCTGACGGCCATCGCGCTGATCTCGCTGGCGCGCAAGGGCGGGCACTGGTCGGTCGTGTCGACCGGCGCGGGCGGGCAGCTGGGCCGGATGATCCGCAAGCGCGCCCGCGAAAAGGGCGTGAAGGTGATCAACGTCGTCCGCCGCGCCGAGCAGGTGGCCCAGCTGGAAGCCGAAGGCGCGCGCCATGTGCTGAATTCCTCCGACGCGCGTTTCGACGAAGACCTGGCCCGGCTCTGCCGAGATCTGCGCTGCCGCATGGCCTTCGACGCCGTGGGCGGCGCGATGACCGGGCGGCTGGTCGCGGCGCTGCGCCCCAAATCCGAGGTGCTGGTCTACGGCGCGCTCGAGCAATCGGCGGTTCAGCTTCACCCCGGCAAGCTGATCTTCCGCGAGGCGACCGTCCGGGGCTTCTGGCTGTCGCAATGGCTGCCCCGGCAGGGCCTGCCCCGCCTGCTGATGGCCGCGCGCGAGGCGACGCAGGCGCTTGGGGGTGGTTTCGCGGTGAGCGAGGTCGCCCGCATCGTCCCGCCCGAGGCGGCACAGGACGGCATCGCCGAGTATGCGGCGAACATGTCGGCGGGCAAGACGCTGATCCGCTTCTCGGACGCGGATCTCGGGGTCACGCCCACCGCCTGACGGCCCCGAAATTGCCATGGTCATGCGCCAGACCGCGCGCCATGATACATGCAGGACCGACAGGGCCGGAGGCCGCGCGATGCACGAGTTTCGCCTGAACGGCGTGGAGCTGGCCTTGCCCAGCGGGCTGGCGACGCCGGCCATTCTGGAGAAACTGGCCGAAGGCACCTACGAGGAGGACGAGGCCCGCGCCGCCGACCGCTGCGTGCGCCCCGGTTTTCGCGTGCTCGAACTGGGCGCGGGCATCGGCTATGTCACCGCGCTTTGCGCGCAACGCACGGCCCCGGCCAACGTGCTGTCGGTCGAGGCGAACCCCGACCTTCTGCCGGTGATCGAGGCGACGCTGGCGCGCAATGGCCTGTCTGGGGTCAGCGTGATGCACGGCGCGGCGACCGGCCCGGTCGAAGAGGGCGCAATGGCCGAGTTCGCGGTGTCCGAGGGCTACACCGGCTCCAGCCTCGACGGAAAGGGGCGGGGAGTGCGCGTGCCGCTGGTGTCGGTCCATGACCTGATCCGGGCGCACAAGCCGCACGTCGTGCTGATGGACGTCGAGGGTGCCGAGGCGGAGATGTTCAACCGCCCGTGGAAATGCCCCCTGCGCTTCTGCGTGATGGAGCTGCACCCGAGGAAATACCACGCCCGCACGATCAAGAAGATCGTGGATTTCATGTCGGCGATGGACATGACCTATGATCCGGTCACCTCGCGCGGGAAGGTCCTGGGGTTCCGCAAGGTCTGGGGGGCCGCGGATGGGGTCGAGGAGTGAAGGGCGCGGTCCCGCGAACGGGTGCCGGTCCGGGCCGCGCCCGGCCGCGGCCTAAAGCCCGGCCAGCGCCCCCGTGAAGGCGGCCATCCGGCCGGTGTCCTTGAGACCCGGCTCCGCCTCCACGCCCGAGGACACGTCGACTTGCCGGGCGCCGGTCAGGCGCACCGCCTCGGCCACGTTGTCGGGCGTAAGCCCCCCGGCCAGCATCCACGGCGTCGTCCAGTATTTCCGCGCGGCCAGCAACCGCCAGTCGAAGGCCAGCCCGTTGC
The DNA here is from genome assembly GCF_030163755.1 of Roseicyclus amphidinii. Taxonomy (GTDB): domain Bacteria; phylum Pseudomonadota; class Alphaproteobacteria; order Rhodobacterales; family Rhodobacteraceae; genus Roseicyclus; species Roseicyclus amphidinii. The sequence goes on along the minus strand of NZ_JASJOE010000007.1, from coordinate 22,567 downwards.
CGCCCGGCAGGTCGGCCCCCCTCGGCGGTTTCGCGTCGATCAGAAGCTGGTCGGCCACGCCGGAATAGGCGTCGATCTGCGCCAGGTCGTCCGCGTCGGCGATGCCGATCGCCTTCATCACCGGCAGCCCGTAACGCCCCCTGACCTCGGCCACGCGGGCGGGCGGCTCGTGGCCATGCAGCTGCAAAAGGTCAAGCGGCACAGCCGCCGTCAGGGCATCGAGCGCCGCATCGTCGGCGTCCACCGTCAAGGCCACCTTGGCCACGCCCGGCGGCACGGCCAGCGCAAGGTCGCGCGCAGCCGCGAGGCTGACGTTGCGGGGCGATTTCGGGAAGAACACGAAGCCGACATATCGCGCCCCCGCCTCGACCGCGCCATGGATGTCCTGCGGCCGGGTCAGGCCGCAGAATTTGACCGCGATGCTCATGGGGTCAACGCGACGGGGCGGAGCCGTCCACCAGCGCGAGAATCTCGTCCTGGCCGCCCTTGGCGGGGCCCTTGAGGCTCTGGACCTCGCGCTCAAGCGCCTTGGCCGTGCGCTTTTGCGTCCGCGCCTCGGCGCGGTGGCGGTGTTCGCGCAGCCATTCCCAGACGAAACCGACAAGGATGCCCACCATCACCCCCCCCAGCACCACCGCGAACAGCGGCAGCTCGATCGCGTATTGCACGCCGACCCAGGGCGCGAGCGCCTCGGGGATCACCTCGAGCAGGACCGTTTCGCGGTTGGCGAAGGCCATCATGACGAGGACCAGCGCCACGACGATCAGGAAGAGGTATTTCAGGTAACGGAGGATGACCATGTCTCGAATGCTCCCGGGGCTTCGGTTACGCGTCGCCGTTCAGGCGGTCACGTAGCAGCTTGCCGGCCTTGAAGAAAGGCACGTGCTTCTCCTCGACCTCGACGCTTTCGCCGGTGCGCGGGTTGCGGCCGGTGCGGGCGTCGCGTTTCTTGACGGAGAAAGCGCCGAAGCCGCGCAGCTCGACGCGGTTGCCATTGGCCATCGCCTCGATGATCTCTTCGAAGACCGTGTTGACGATGCGTTCGACGTCGCGCTGGTAGAGATGCGGGTTTTCGTCCGCCAGCTTCTGGATCAGTTCGGATCGTATCATGGTGGCGTCCCTCCCCGGAGCTGGCACGAACCGCGCCACTATAGGCAGGTTTTCCGCGACTGGCCAATGCAAAGCCGCGGAAACCATGGAGATTGCAGGCGTTTTCCCGCCGCACCCGCGCCTCCTCCGGCGGCGGATGGCCGATGGGTGGGCGAAGGGCCGCGTGGCCGCGCCGCGGCAGGATCATGGTTCATGACAACGATTCGGGCGAGGTCCGCCCCTCAGAGGCCGCGCCAGACCTGCGTCGCCGCGAAGCCCAGCGCGTAGAACCGGCGCATCAGGGGGGCGCTTGGAACGGCGGCCATGTCGGTCAGCGGCAGCGGCAGCGCCGCGGGGTCGCGCCCGGTCAGAAGCCCCGCGATGGCCGCGCCGAAGATGGTGCCCGTCGTGATGCCGCGCCCGTTGTAGCCGATGGGCGTGTAAAGCCCTTCGGCAAGCTGGTGGACCCGCGGCAGGTGATCCGGCGTCATGGCGATCTCGCCATCCCAGGCCGCGTCGAACCGGACCGGGCCCAGCCCCGGAAACAGCCGCGCGATCCGTTTCCGCGCCCAGCGCAGCGAGATCCCGCCGCCGACATCGCCCATCAGGCGGCCCATCGAGCCGATCATGATCCGCCCCGCCGCATCGCGCCGCAGCGAGGTCATCACCGGTGCGGTGTCCCACACGCCCTGCCGGCCGGGCAGGATATGGGCTGCGTCCGTGCCCAGGGGCTCGGTCGCCAGCTGGAAATAGCGGATCGTCGTGTAGCTGCGCCGCAACCCCGGCCAAAGCGCGTCGGTATAGGCATTGGTGCCCAGAACCACGGCCCGCGCCCGCAGCGGCCCCGCCGTCGTCTCGACACGCCAGAGCCCGCCGTCCTCGCGGGCCAGCCGGGTGGCGCGCACGCCCGTGCTGATCCCTGCCCCGGCCCCGTCGGCCGCCCGCGCCAGGCCGCGGACATAGCCCATCGGGTTCACCGTTCCGGCCCTGTGGTCGAGCAGCCCGCCATGGAACGCCGGGCTGCCGGTGCGCGCGGTGACCGCATCGCGGTCGAGCAGTTCGACCGGTGCCCCCATCTCGCGCCAGTCGCGGTAGCGCCCCTCGAGCGCCCGCAGGCCCGAAGGGGCATGGGCGACATGGATCGTTCCCTCGCGCGTGGCCTCGCAGCGGATCTGGTGCCGCTCGATCAGGTCGAAGACCATGCGCGGCCCGTCGCCGAACCGCGCGAGAAAGCTGCGCCCGGTGTCATCGCCCAGTTTCGCCCGCACCGCCGCGGGCGGCAGCCAGACACCCGCGTTCACCAGCCCCACGTTGCGCCCCGACCCGCCGTGCCCGATGCGCTGCGCCTCGATGACATGGGCGGACAGCCCCGCCTCGGCGGCATGAAGGGCGGTCGAAAGACCGGTGAAGCCACCGCCCACGATGGCAAGATCGATGGGCGCTTCGGGCAGCGGGCGGCCCGGCCCCTCCGCTTCGGCGGCGGTCTCGTCCCAGAGCGACACGCGTTCGCTGATCATCCCCACCTCCCGGCCCCGGTTCGGGCCCGGTTCGGCCCCAGTTGCACCGCGCACCGCCAAGGGATCGGACACGTCACGGCAGTCTGTCAATCGGAATGCAGCGGGCCAAAACTGCGCGCACGGCGGCAGGATACCCGAAGCCCCCCCCCCGCTTTCGGCCGGCACGCCCCCGGCTGTCGCCCCTTGCCTTTCCCGCTGCATGGCGGAACCCTGTGCGCACTGGACGGAAAGGGCGGTGTATGGACCCGAGGCAGGGCGCGGAACAGCAACTCCCCGGTGAGCGGACAGCCGAGGCCCTGCGCTTCGGCCCCATCGACCCTTGCGACCCCGCGCTCGCCGAGCTGATCGCGCGCCACGCGGCGCATGGGGATGCGCATTACCCGTCCGAGAGCAACCACCACCTCGACGGCGCGGCGATGGCGGCCGAAGGGGTGCTGCTTTTCGCGGGATGGCGCGGCGACAGCGTGCTGGCGATGGGCGGCTACAGGATCATCGCCTCCGGCGAGGCGGAAGTGAAATCCATGCATGTCGCGGAGGACGCGCGCGGACAGGGGGCCGGTGCCCGGCTTCTCGCGCTGATCCTCGAGGACGCGACCCGGCGCGGGGTTCGGCGCATCTCGCTGGAAACCGGAAGCCGGCCTGCATCGGCCGCGGCCCGCCGCCTGTATGAGCGCGCGGGCTTCACGTTCTGCGCGCCCTTCGGGGCCTACCGGGAGGACCCCGAAAGCGTCTTCATGACCCGGAGGCTGCCCGCGCCGACAGGCGGTCCGGTCGGCACTGCGTCGAAGCCGTCAACCTGACAGCCCCCCGACACGGGCCCAGAACCCGGATTTGCGTCCATGGGCGCTCCGCAAGTTGCGGAGATAGTCGTCATGCGCAGGATGCCCGGCATGGTCGGTGATCGCCCCCTCCGCCGCGGCGCAGGCGTCGAGGTGCCGCGCCGCGTGGCCGTAACGGCCGGAGCGCGCCCGCGTCAGGGCAAAGTCGATCATCGACCGCAAGAGCAGGACCGCGGCCAAGGGGTGCGACCCGGACAGGGCTTCGGAAAGGGGCGTCAGAACCTCGTAGGCGTCGCCGTCGATCTCGGCATGGCGGGCCAGCACGATCTCGGCCGCAAGCGCCATGTCGGGGGCGGCCTGGCAATACGCCAGCGCGGCCTCGACGGGCCGGAACGCCGCAACGTGGCGGCGGGCGGCGTCCTCGGCCTCGACATCGTCGAAGTCGGGCAACAGCTTGAGATGGCGGCGCAGGGCCGCGGGGCACAGCCGGGCTTCGAACCGTCTCCAGAGCGCGGCCCGCAGGTCGTCGGTGCGGCCCAAGGCCTCGAGGCAGGCGAAATGCGCGTCGTCCAGTTCGGCCTTGTCGGACCAGGGGTCATCGTTGGGCAGCGCGCCTTCGACCAGCGCCAGCGCCTCATCGGCGCGGCCGGCCTCCAGCAGGCGGGCGGCGGCTTGGGGGGCGATGGTGTGGAAGGTCAACTGCTCGGGGCTGTAGCGCGCGAGCCACGCGTCCACGTCGCCTTGCAGATCGGCGATATCCTGAAGGATCATCTCGACGGTGCGGTTCCGCGCCGCCCGCGCGCGGGCCTCGCGCTGTGACCGGTCGGCGATGAAGGCGTAAAGGATCAGGTCGCCGTCGCCCAGGGGGGCCTCGCGGGCGGTCTCCGCCAGCGTTTTCAGCCGCGCCAGACCCGCGTCGCCCAGCGCCTCGGCCAAGGCGGGGACCGCGTGGTCGAACGCGCCGTAGCCGTCGCCCGAGACCGCATCGAAGATGTCCTCCGCCAGCGTCGCGGGGTCCTTGGTCAGAGCGGGCGACAGCCGGGCAACCGCCTCCATCGCGTCGCCCATGGCGTCGCCGATGGTGCCCCAGCTGTCATCGGTGCGATCATGGATGCCCGCCGCCAGGTGCAGTTGCGCCCAGAGCAGATCAAAGGCGATGTCGGGGGCGTCGGGCGCGACGCGTTCCTCGATCAGGCGCACCAGGCCGCACAGTTCCTGCCCCAGCTTCTTCTGCGACTGCCGGGAGATGAAGCTGCGCCCGCGCCGAATGGAGGCAAACCGCTTGCGCACATCCGCCGCGACCGTCTCGGGTCCCTGCCCCGCCGCCAGGGCCATGCGCAGCTTGCGCTGGCGGGCGGCGTCGCCCTTGACGGCCTCCAGCAGCAAGTCGGCGAGCGTCTCGGCTCCGAGGGCCAGCAGGTTGGTCTTGTTCAACGCCTTGCCAGCCATCCCCACCCCCAGGTTTCTACATATGGAAAAGGCGCCCATCGGGCGCCCTTTTTAGTGCTTCGATCAAGGCTCCGAGACATCCTTGACCCGTTTCCGAGACAACTTTGCCCGGATTTGCAAAACGCTCAATGCGTCCATGCGCCCTTGCGGTCGGTGGCGAAGTTCTCGCCGTAGCCGCGGGGGCGGATGTTCGGCTTGCGCTCCTTCGGCTTCAGGACCACCGCTTCGATCCCATGGGCCTTGGCGTAATCCTGCGCGGCTTCGAGGCTGTCGAAGCGCAGCCGAACCTGGCTGTTCATGTCCGACGACGACGTCCAGCCCATGAGCGGATCGACCTCTCGCGCGGCTTGGGGGGCGAACTCGAGCACCCATTGCTTCGTCTTGGCCGTGCCCGAAGACATCGCCGTCTTCGCAGGCTTGTAGATCCGTGCACGCATCGCGGAACCCCTTGTCTGGTCTTGGCGCGTATATCCGAAAATGGGCGGCTTTGCGCAATGCGCCAATTTCACACGCCTGCACCGGAGAAGGACAGGCGGCATCAGGGCAATCAGGCAGGGAAAGCGCAGGCAGGAGAGGGTTGCCGGTCGGTCCCGAGGGAGCGAGGGGTGGGTGGGTGGTTCGGATCCGACCGGCAACCACATCCGCTGCTTGCCCCCTCAGCTTAGGGCAACCATGCCGGATGTTGCAACGGAATATTCTCCTTAAAGTTGTGAAAATTGTCGCGGGTTCGGAAAGGTTTCGTCAACCATTGACCGTCTGCCGACACCCTCTGGCAACAGCCAGTGCGCCGAGGGGTTGAACCCCTGTGAAACAAGGTCAATTACGGGGTGACGGAGGTCCACCATGCACAACAACTCCCCGGAACAGATGCCCGACACCGGCCTTTCGGTCGATGCGGTCCGCGCGCGGCCCAAGCTGGAGGGCGGCAAGCGTTTCGTCATGCAGTCGGAATTCAAGCCCGCAGGCGACCAGCCCACGGCCATCGCCGAGCTGTCGCAGGGCGTCATGTCGGGCGAGCGGGACCAGGTGCTTCTGGGCGCCACGGGGACCGGCAAGACCTTCACCATGGCCAAGATCATCGAGGAAACGCAGCGCCCCGCGATCATCCTTGCGCCGAACAAGACGCTGGCCGCCCAGCTGTACGGCGAGTTCAAGGGGTTCTTCCCCGACAACGCGGTCGAGTATTTCGTCAGCTACTACGACTACTACCAGCCCGAAGCCTACGTGCCGCGGTCCGACACCTATATCGAGAAGGAATCCCAGATCAACGAACAGATCGACCGGATGCGCCACTCGGCCACCCGGGCGCTTCTGGAACGCGATGACGTGATCATCGTGGCCTCCGTCTCCTGCATCTACGGTATCGGCTCGGTCGAGACCTACGGCGCGATGACCCAGGACCTGTTCGCCGGACAGGAGTATGACCAGCGCCGGGTTATGGCCGACCTGGTGGCCCAGCAATACCGCCGCAACGACGCCGGTTTTCAACGCGGCAGTTTCCGGGTGCGGGGCGATTCGCTGGAGATCTGGCCGGCCCACCTCGAGGACCGGGCGTGGAAACTCTCGTTCTTCGGGGAAGAGCTGGAGAGCATCACGGAATTCGACCCGCTGACCGGGGCCAAGACCGGCAGTTTCGAAAAGATCCGCGTCTACGCGAATTCGCACTACGTCACGCCGCGCCCGACGATGCAGCAGGCGATGAAGGGCATCAAGGAAGAGCTTCGGCAGCGCCTCGACCAGCTGGTCGGCGAGGGCAAGTTGCTCGAGGCGCAGCGGCTGGAGCAGCGGACGAATTTCGACCTCGAGATGCTCGAGGCGACGGGCGTCTGCAACGGGATCGAGAATTATTCCCGCTACCTCACGGGCCGCGCGCCGGGCGAGCCGCCGCCCACCCTGTTCGAATACATCCCCGACAACGCCATCGTCTTCGCCGATGAATCCCACGTCACCGTGCCCCAGATCGGCGGCATGTACCGGGGCGACTACCGGCGCAAGTTCACGCTGGCCGAGCATGGCTTCCGCCTGCCGTCGTGCATGGACAACCGCCCGCTGAAGTTCGAGGAATGGGACGCCATGCGCCCGCAGTCGGTCTTCGTCTCGGCCACCCCCGCGGCCTGGGAGCTGGAACAGGCGGGCGGCATCTTCACCGAACAGGTGATCCGTCCCACCGGCCTGCTCGACCCGCAGATCGAGATCCGGCCCGTCGAGATGCAGGTCGACGACCTGCTCGACGAGGTGCGCCGCGTGGCCGCCGCGGGCTACCGCACGCTGTGCACCACGCTGACCAAGCGCATGGCCGAGGACCTGACGGAATACATGCACGAACAGGGCATCCGCGTGCGCTACATGCATTCCGACATCGACACGATCGAACGGATCGAGATCCTGCGCGACCTGCGGCTGGGGGCCTTCGACGTGCTGATCGGCATCAACCTGCTGCGCGAGGGGCTGGACATTCCCGAATGCGGGCTGGTGGCAATCCTCGATGCCGACAAGGAGGGCTTCCTGCGCTCCGAGACCTCGCTGATCCAGACCATCGGGCGCGCGGCGCGGAACGCCGACGGTCGGGTGATCATGTATGCCGACCGCATCACCGGCTCGATGGAGCGCGCCATGCGCGAGACCGATCGGCGGCGCGCCAAGCAGATCGCCTACAACGAGGAACACGGGATCACGCCCGCGACGGTGCGCAAGAACGTCGAGGATGTGCTGGCGGGCCTCTACAAGGGCGACGTCGACATGAACCGCGTGACCGCCAAGGTCGAGAAGCCGCTGGTGGGGGCGAACCTTGCCGCCCATCTCGACGGGTTGCGGGCGCAGATGCGCAAGGCGGCCGAGAACCTGGAGTTCGAAGAGGCCGCCCGGTTGCGCGACGAGGTCAAGCGGCTGGAAGCGGTGGAGCTTGCCGTCGCCGACGACCCGCTGGCGCGGCAATCCGCGGTCGAGGCGGCCGTGGACGGCGCGGTCAAGGCCGCCGGCCGGTCTACGGCGGGGCGGCCGGGGCAAAGGGGTGGCGTGAAGCGAAGGGGGAGGTAGGGTGGGCAATCCTGCCAACCGCGCCGGAATGGTGGGCAGGATTGCCCACCCTACTCGCCGTGGGTAAGCTCAACCAACTGGTAGTACTGAGTGGAGCCGAGATGGCTAGCATACTAAAAAAGCTTTTAAAACTTGCTTCAACACCGCCAAAAAACAGGAAGCGAGTTTTTCCAAAGGTAACTGACTATATCCCATCTGAAACCAGTATAGAGGGAGTCTGGTGCACACCGGCGGACGGCGAACTGATTATCCGAAAGTATTATCGTGACTTCCGAGGTGATCGGAAAGCAGAGCAGGCAGCAGTTGACGCGTTTTTTGGCATTCTAGAGCGCACCGCGCAGGAACTGGAAGAGATCATTAATGAATTTCGGTATGATCTAATTAATGAAAGACAGCACGCGCAGGATGAAATCAGCAAAGCAAAAAATGAAGAAGACCGATTGGAACTTACCAGGCTTTATGAATATGACATAAAACAACATGAGAAGCGACTTAGCAAAGTCGAAAAGTGGGTCAGCAGGCAGTTAGATCTGACAAAGCAAGACTGCAGAAAGCCACTTCGTGCGGTCCTTACCACTGTTAGGACCTCAGAAAATGAGGGGTTTTATCTGACTTCTGACCAAGTGGAGTCTGAGCGTGACTATCAGTATCCAGAGCTTCCCGAGAGCTATTACTGAAGGCCAAGTAAACTCCGACAGTCTCGAGAAATTATGAAGATTACCACCCCAGGGCCGCGGTGCGGCGATCCAAGCGTCGAGCGGAAGCGCTTTATCCCAGCCACATCCGCGCACAGACCGAACGGCGCACCCAGCCCCACCAAATCGCCGTGCCGGGGGGCGGCCCGGCGATAGCGCGGCAGCCTGCGACTGCTATTCGCGCAGGGCGCTTCGCTAGACCGACAGAACCGACACCCCGACAAACACCGTAGGCCGGGCTTCAGCCCGGCACCTGCCCGCCAGTGCAGGCCCTTGCCCCACCCCACGGACGCCCGCGCGCCTCACCCGCCAGCACCCCCCGGCACCACGGTCAGGCCCAGCATCTGCCAGTTCTGCATGCCCCCCCGGTAATACGAGATATTCTCCGCCGGGAAGCCCGCCTCGATCATGTTGCGCGCCGCCGTCGGCGACTGGCCGCACCATGGGCCGTTGCAGAACAGGACGACCTGCGGGATCTCGCCTTCGCAGATGAACCCGTCGAAATCTACGACGCAGCCCAGCTCGCCCAGCCGGTCGGCGGCTTCGTTATAGGGCACCGAAACCGCGCCGGGGATCGTGCCGGCCTCGAACTCGGGCCGGATGCGGCCGTCGATCACCACGGCATTCGGGTCCTGCAGGGCCGCGATCACCTCCAGCTCGCCCACGGGCGTCACGCCCGGCGCGGGGATCATCGGCTGGATGCAGAAATTCGGGCAGGGCCGCGAGGTCAGCGTCCAGTCGCCCTCCAACCGGTTCCCGGTGTCCTGGTTGCGCATGATCTCGACCGGGCCCGAAGGCGTCGGCACGGTGGCCGACATCATGTCGGGCGTCAGCCCGACCCCCTCGGCCGAAGCCAACCCCGGCAGCGCGATCAGCGCCAGCGTCAAAGCCATGTTCCGCATGATAGGGTGTCCTCCCCTGTTGTCTTCCGTGCCAAGCCTCTCCCACGACAGGTGACCGCGTCAACCTCCGGTTGGTCGCAGGCGAATGGATGCGCCCGCGGGCTGTGCCCGGTGCGGAGTGCTGCAAGGCGGTTTCCCTCGGCCCGGCACGCACTATTTCCGGCGCATGCGACGTGTTCTTGTTCCCCTGTGTCTCGCTCTTTCCGCCGCTCCCGCCGCCGCGTGGGAGGCCGGGCGCTCCGGCTCGATCTGCACCCTGACCCACAGCGATCCGGAGGCCGGCGAGATCCGCCTGACCCATGACCCCGCCGGGCCGCTCTACACGATCACCGTCACACGGACCGAGCCCTGGCCAGAGGCGCCGGTCTTCGGCATCGCCTTCGGCGGCGGGGCCGAGCTGACCATCACCACCGACCGCCATATCCTGTCCGACGAGGGGCGCGCGCTGACCGTGACCGACCGCGGCTTCGGCAACGTGCTGGCCGGGCTCGCGCGGAACGAGACCGCCACGATCTTCGCCGGCCCCGCCGCGCTGACCGTGTCGCTCGAGGGGGCCGCGCCGGAGGTGGCGGCCTTCGCCGCCTGCGAGCTTGCCCCCTCGGTCTGAGCGACCCTTGCAGGAGCGCACAATCGCCCTGTGCGCATCTGCGTTTTCGGGTGGGTGCCCGCCCCCTAGCTGACCCCGTGACGTCAGGCGCGCGCGCCCGGCCCCAGCCAGAAGGACCACAGCATCATGACCCGCCCCATTCCCGGCCTGCACCATGTCACGGCGATTTCCGGGCCGCCGCAGGCGAATGTCGATTTCTACACCGGCACGCTGCGCCAGCGGCTGGTGAAGAAGACCGTGAACTTCGACGATCCCGGCACCTATCACCTGTATTACGGCGACGCGGCAGGAAGCCCCGGAACGATCCTGACCTTCTTTCCCTTCGCCGACGCGGGCCCCGGTCGGGCCGGGCCCGGCATGGCGCGGGCCTATGCCTATGCCGTGCCGAAGGGCGGCTTCGACGGCTGGATGGAGCGGCTGGCCGAACAGGCCATCGACTTCGACGGCCCGGAGGAACGCTTTGGCCAACGCGTCATCACCCTGCGCGACCCCGACGGCGCGCCGGTCGAGCTGATCGAGACCGACCGCGACAGCGCCGAGGCGCTGGACGGCTTCCATTCCGTCACGCTGTGGGAGCGCGACATCGCGCCGACCGCGCGGCTTCTGACCGAGGTCTTCGGCTATTCCGAGACCGGCCACGAGACCGCGGGCGGCGTGGAACGGTTGCGGCTGCAAGCCCCCGGCGAGGCGCGCGGTGCGGTGATCGACCTGATGCGCTCGGACGCGCCCTCGATCGGGCGGCAGGGCGCTGGAACGATCCACCATGTCGCCTTCCGCGCCGAGACGGACGAGGTGCAGCGCGACTGGCAGGAGCGGCTGGCCGTGGCGGGCCATCCCACGACGCCCGTGATCGACCGGCAGTATTTCAACGCGATCTACTTCCGCGAACCGGGCGGGGTGCTGTTCGAGATCGCCACCGACCCGCCGGGTTTCGCCGTGGACGAGGACGCCGCGCATCTGGGCGAGGCGCTGAAACTGCCCGCGCAGTACGAGCCGCACCGCGCCCGGATCGAGCAGGTGCTGCCGCCCCTCAAGGTGCCGGCATGACCCGGCTTGTGCGTGCAGGAGCATCGGGGGGCACCGCCCGGATGGGCCTTGTCCTTGTCCATGGGCGTGGTGCCGGGGCCGAGGACATCCTCGGCCTTGGGGCGGCGCTGGGGTTGCCCGACGTCGCCATGATCGCGCCCGAAGCGCCGGGGCGCAGCTGGTGGCCCACGTCCTTCCTTGCGCCGATGGGGGGCATGGCCCCGCATGTCGCCGCGGGGATCGACGCGGTGGAGGGCGCCATCGCGGCACTGGAGGCCGAGGGGCTGACCCGCGACCGGATCGCGCTGGCGGGGTTCAGCCAGGGCGGTTGCCTTGCACTGGAATACGCCGCGCGGCACGGCGGGCTGGCAGCCGTCTTCGGCCTCTCGGCGGGGCTGGTCGGCACCTCGGACGCGATGGGCGGGCCGGACCCGGCGCTTTACGGCTTCACCGCCAAGCGGTTGAATTACGACAGCGACCTGACCGGCCTGCCGGTCACGATCACGGTGCATGAGCAAGACCCGCATATCCCGCTGAAACGCGCCCGCGACAGCGCCGAAGCGTTTCGCGCGCTGGGGGCCGAGGTCGCGCTGCATGTCGCCCCCGGCGCGGGCCATGGCGTGACAGAGGCAGGCGTGGCCGCCATGCGCCATGCGCTGAACGGATAGGGCGTTAGGGCCGCGTTAACCTGCTCGGGTCATGCTGCCACCATGCCCAATGACCTGAGCCATCCACCGGCCCCGCCCGTCCCTGCCCCGCCCGACCGCCAGCGTGAGGCCGGCCACCTGCTGCGCAAGGCCGAAGCGTGGTGCGACCGGGCCGAGGCCCTGGCCCGCGATCCCACCCTGAGCGCGGAGGGCGCGGCCAAGGCCCTGTCGCACCTGTCGCGCCTCGGGCGTGATCTGGCCGGGCGGCGGCTGGTCCTCACCCGCCCGCTGACGCGGCGGATGGAGGAGGTGCGCGGCTGGTTCGCGCCCGCCGAAGCCCGGATCAAGGCCGCGCAGGCGGCGCTGACCGCGGCCTCGACCCCGCTTGTCGCGCAAGGGCTTCACGACGAGCTGATCGAGACGGACGGCCCGGCAGGCGCATCGCCCACGCCCGCGCCCGCAACGGTGGAGACCTGCCTGAGGGTGGTCGGCATCGACCGTGACCGGCTCGATCTCGAGGCGCTGCGCCCCTATTTCACCGACCACGCGTTGAAGACGGCGGTGGCCCGGCGCGCGCAAGCCACCGGGGACGGCGCGCTTGGCGGCGTCGTGCAGCGCAGGCAACTTGCCGCCGCGCCGACCATGGTGAGCGTCACCGGCGACGCCTGGACCCCGGAGCGGGATGTGACGGGATGACATGGCTGCACCGCCCGGCACCGAAGGCCGGGACGGCGCGGCAGGCAGCACGGCTTAACCCAGCACCTCGGCGATGCTCTCGGCGGTGGCGGTGACGACGGTGTCGGCCTCTTCCCGCGTCAGGCAGAGGGGCGGCGCGTAGCCCAGGATATCGCCCTGCGGCATGGCCCGCGCGATCACGCCGCGGCGGCCCATCGCGGCGACGATGCGCGGCACGACCTTGTCGGCGGGATCGAAACCCGCCCGCGTGTCGCGGTCGGCGACCAGTTCCACCGCGGTCAGCATCCCCTCGCCGCGGACCTCGCCCACGTTGACGTGCTCCCCCACGGCCTCGGCCATGGTGCGGGTCAGGTAGGGGCCGACCTCGCCCGCGTTCCGCACCAGCCCGAGGCTGTCCAGCAGCTTCAGATTCGCCACCCCAGCCGCGGCCCCGATGGGATGCGCGGAATAGGTCCAGCCATGGCCGAAGGGCCCGAACCGGTCGGTGCCCTGCTCCAGCACGCGCCAGACCTTGTCCGACACGATGGACCCCGACAGCGGCGCATAGGCCGAGGTCACGCCCTTGGCGATGGTCATCACGTCGGGCTTCAGCCCGTAGGCGGGCGAGCCGAACATGTGGCCCAGCCGCCCGAAGCCGGTGACCACCTCGTCGGCGATCAGCAGGATGTCGTGCTTCTCGAGGATGGGCGTGATCGCCTCCCAGTAGCCCATGGGCGGGGGGACGATGCCGCCCGTGCCCAGCATCGGCTCGGCGATGAAGGCGGCGATGGTGTCGGCCCCCTCGGCCTCGATCAGCTCTTCGAGGTCGGCGGCGCATTGCGCGCTGAACTGCTCTTCGGACTGCGCGACATCCGCCCGGCGGTAGTAATAGGGCGCGGTGGTGTGCCGCACGGTCGAGAGCGGAAGGTCGAATTTCTGGTGGAACAGGTGCAGCCCCGTCAGCGATCCCGACATCAGCCCCGAGCCGTGATAGCCGCGCCAGCGCGAGATGATCTTCTTCTTCTCGGGCCGCCCGAGGATGTTGTTGTAATACCAGATCAGCTTGACGTTGGTCTCGTTCGCGTCGCTGCCGCCAAGGCCGAAATAGACCTTGGACATGTGATCGGGCGCACGCTCCATCACCATCTGCGCCAGCGTGATCGACACCTCGGTGCCGTGGCCCATGTAGGCGTGGTAATAGGCCAGCTCGCGCGCCTGGTCGGCGATGGCCTCGGCCACCTCCTGCCGCCCGTAGCCGATGTTCACGCAGTAAAGCCCCGCGAAGGCGTCGAGGAACCGGTTGCCGTCGCGGTCCACGATATGGCTGCCCTCGGCGGTCTGGATGATGCGGCCCGGTGCCTCGCCGCGGGCATGCTGGGCGAGATGGGTCGAGGGGTGCAGGAAATGATCCCGGTCCCATTTCGCGAGCTGGTCGTTGGTCAGCATGGCCGTCTCCTGTGTCTGGGTCGCCAACAGCTAACGGGCGCGGCAGACAGAGTGCAAGGCAGGGCTGGCGAAACGCCAACCGAGACCGGCGAACTGCCCGGGCGCATCAGCCCTGACCGCGTCAGCCTTGCCTGCGGAAGGTCAGGTAATGCGGCACGCGCCCCTCGCGCAGCGCCTTTTGCTCATAGCGCGTGCTGATCCAGTCGCCCCAGGGCTCCCGCCAGTCCCGCGGCCCCTCGGCCAGCCAGTCGAAGCCCGCGCGCGGCACCTCTTCCAAAGTCTGGCGGACGTAATCGGGAATGTCGGTGGCCACCCGGAACTCGGCGCCGGGTTTCAGCACGCGGGCCAGCGGCTCCAGATGCTCGGGCGTGACGAAGCGGCGGCGGTGGTGGCGCTTTTTCGGCCAAGGGTCGGGGTAGAGGAGAAACGCCTTCGAGATCGAGGCCTCGGGCAGCACGTCGAACATGTCGCGCGCATCGCCGGGATGGACGCGCAGGTTGTCCACCCCCGCCCGCCGGATCTTGCCCAGCAGCATGGCGACGCCGTTGATGTAGGGCTCGCAGCCGATGATCCCCGCCTGCGGGTTCAACCCCGCCTGGTGGACCATGTGCTCGCCGCCGCCGAACCCCACCTCGAGCCAGACCTCGCGTCCGCCGAAGAGCGCGTGCAGATCGAGGGGGTGCCGCTCGGGGTTCGCCTCCCACCCGACCGGGCCGGGCGACAGCGCGTCGAGGTCTTCCTGAAGATAGGCTTCCTGGCTGTCGCGCAGGTGCTTGCCGCGGCGGCGGCCGTAGAAATTGCGGTGCGGGCGCTCGGGCGGCTGCGACATGACGGGCCTTTCGGGGTGCATCGGCGCGCGGTGTAACGCCGCGGGCCACCGGCCTCAATCCCCTGCCCTGCCTTTCAATCGCGCCGCCCTGTGCTTACCTCGGACAAGCAAAGCGATGCGAGGCCCCCGATGTTCGGACATTCCGTCAAGCTCTTCGATCTCTTCGGCTTCGAGATCAAGGTGGATGCCAGCTGGCTCCTGATCGCCGCCCTGATCGTCTGGAGCCTTGCCTCGGGCTACCTGCCGCAGGTGCTGCCGGGGCTTGGGCCGGGGGCCTATCTCGCCCTTGCCATCGCCGCGATGCTCGGGCTGTTCGGCAGCCTGATCCTGCACGAGCTGGCGCATTCGCTGGTCGCGCGGCGCTACGGGCTCGGGATCGGGGGGATCACGCTGTTCCTGTTCGGGGGCGTGGCCGAGCTGTTGGACGAGCCGAAAAGCGCGGGTTCGGAATTCTGGATCGCCATCGCCGGGCCGGTGATGAGCTTTGTGCTGGCAGCGCTCTTCGGGCTCGCGGCGATGGCCACGGGCGCGGAAGGAATCGTCGGAACGATCCTCGCCTATCTCGCCTCGATCAACCTGGTCCTCGCGGTCTTCAACCTCTTGCCGGCCTTCCCGCTCGACGGGGGGCGGGTGCTGCGCGCATGGCTCTGGCACCGCTCGGGCGACATGCTCGGGGCGACGCGCAAGGCCAGCGGCGCGGGCACGGTGCTGGCGCTGGGGCTGATGGGGCTGGGCCTGTTCTCGGCGCTCTCGGGCGGCGGGATCGGAGGCGTCTGGCTGGTGCTGATCGGCTTCTTCGTGCTGAACGCCAGCCGCGGCACCTATCAGCGGCTCCTGATGCAGGACGGCCTGCGCGGGCGTCGGGTGGCCGAGCTGATGACGCCCGACCCCTGGACGGCGACGCCCGAGATGACCCTGGCAGAGCTGGCCGACCGGGTGATGCTGGCCCATGCCGTCAGCTTTGCACCGGTGGTCGATGCGGGCAACGTGATCGGCCAGATCGACGCCGCGCGGATGCGCGAGGTCGCGCGCGAGGACTGGGCCACGACCCGCGTGGCCGAAACCATGGCGCCGCTGACCGACGCCGACCTGATCGCGCCCCGCATGACGGCGGAAGAGGCGTTGCAGCGCCTGTCCGATGGGCCGCAGCGCAAGCTGATCGTCGCCGAGGGGCGGCGGCTGCGCGGCATCCTGAGCCTGCGCGACCTGATGGGCCATATCGCCGTGGTGCAGGCGCTGGGGCGCGGCACCCCGAACCGGCCGGGGTAGGCGCGTGCAGGGCTCGCTTCTTGCGCTTCTCTCGGCGGTCTTCGTCGGGCTTGCCGTCTGGCTCAGCTGGCGGGCGGCGCAGACGGCGCGCACCCCGCAGGGCGCGGTGGGCTGGGTCGTGTTCCTGCTGACGACACCTTACATCGCCGTTCTGCTCTACGGGCTTTTCGGCCCGCACCGCTACAAGCGCCGCACGAAGGAACGGCGGCGAAGCCGCCTTCTCTTCGACGACAAGCGCCCCGATCCCGAAGACCTCCGCGTGTCCTGCCCGTCCTGCGACCGCATCGACCGCCGCCCCTTCGAACGCATCGCGGGCATGGCCTTCGTGCCCGGCAACCGGGCCGAGTTGCTGATCGACGGGCAGGCGACTTTCGACGCGCTCTTCGACGCCATCGACCGGGCCGAACACTATCTCCTCGTGCAGTTCTACACGCTGCGCGACGACGGGCTGGGCACCGAGATGATCGACCGGCTGATCGCCGCCGCCGAGCGGGGCGTGGCGGTGATGCTCCATACCGATGCGCTCGGCTCGAACGGGCTGCGCCGCGCCACGCTGCGCCGGATGGAGGCCGCGGGCATCAACGGCATCGCGCAAGCGCGCAACCGCCCCATCGCGCGCCGCGTGCAGATCAACTTTCGCAACCACCGCAAGACGCTGATCGTGGATGGGCGCGAGGCCTACCTGGGCGGGCTGAACGTGGGCGATGACTACATGGGCCGCAACCCCGCCTTCGGCGCGTGGCGCGACAGTTTCGTGCGGCTGACCGGCCCCGCCGTGACGCAGCTGCAACTGGTCTTCGCCGAGGATTGGCACTGGCTGACCGGCAAGGCGCTGCGCAGCGACCTCCAGTGGTCCATCCCTGCGCCGACGGGCGAGACCGAGGCGCTGGTCGTCGCCACCGGCCCGACCGATGGCGAGGATGGGGCGGCCGCCCTGTTCTTCGCCGCCATCGCCGCTGCCGAGCGGCGCATCTGGATCAGCACGCCCTATTTCGTGCCCGACCTCGCGCTGATCGCCGCGTTGAAACACGCAGCCACCCGCGGGCGCGAGGTGCGCATCCTCGTGCCCGACACCATAGACCACTACCTACCCTGGCTCGCGGCCTTCGCCTATTTCGACGAATTGCGCGAGGCGGGCGTCGAGATCTGGCGCTACAGCGCGGGGTTCCTGCACCAGAAGGCGCTCTTGATCGACGATTGCCTGTCGGGGATCGGCAGCACGAATTTCGACAACCGCTCCTTCCGCCTGAATTTCGAGACGATGGCACTGTTCCTCGACACCGGGGTCGCCTCGGAGGTCGAAGAGATGCTGCGCGCCGATTTCGCCCGTGCCGCCTGCCTCGACAAGACGCTGGAGCAGCAACCGCTGGCGATCCGCCTTGGCGCACCGCTGGCACGGCTCTTCGCGCCGGTGCTGTAGGGGGGGCGATGCGGGTTCTGAGCTACAACATCCGCAAGGCCGTGGGCCTCGACCGGCGCTACAACCCCGAGCGGATACTTGGGGTGATCGCCGACAGCGGGGCAGATGTTGCGATCCTGCAGGAGGCCGACAAGCGCCTTGGCGCGCGGCCGGCCGCCATTCCCAAGCGCCTGATCGAGAGGGAAAGCGACTATGACCTCGTCGATCTGGGCGGCACCGATGTGAGCCTCGGCTGGCACGGCAACGCTGTGCTGGTGAAGCCGGGTATCCGGGTCCTCGGCCTGCGCCGCCTGCCGCTGCCGGGGCTGGAGCCGCGCGGCGCGGTCATGGTCGAGGTCGAGCGCGCGGGGCTGGGCCGCGTGACGCTGGTGGGCGCGCACCTGGGCCTGTTGCGCCGCTGGCGGCGACGGCAGATGCATGCGCTGTCCGAGCAGATCGCGCCCGAGGCGAGGGGGCGGACGATCATCGCGGGGGATTTCAACGAATGGTCACCCGTGGGCGGGTTCGAGCCGCTCGGCCGTGCCTTTTCGCTGGTCACGCCGGGGCGCAGCTTTCACGCGGCCTACCCGGTTGCACCTTTGGATCGCTTTGCACATGGCGCGGGGCTGGCTGTCACCGGCAGCGGCGTGATCCGCGACGGGCACGCGCGACAGGCCTCGGATCACCTGCCCGTCTGGGCGGATTTCGCGCCGGCCCCGCGAGGGACCGGCGCAGGGTAGATCAGACCGCCGCCTTCAGCGCCTCGGCAAGGTCGGTGCGCTCCCAGCTGAAGCCGCCATCGGCCTCGGGTGCGCGGCCGAAATGGCCATAGGCCGCGGTGCGCTGGTAGATCGGGCGGTTCAGCGACAGATGCGTGCGGATGCCGCGCGGGGTCAGGTTCATGACCTGCCGGATCGCGGCCTCGATCCGGGCCTCGTCCACCTCGCCCGTGCCATGCGTATCCGCATAGATCGACAGCGGTTCGGCCACGCCGATGGCATAGCTCAGCTGCAGCGTGCAGCGTTTGGCCAGCCCCGCGGCGACCACGTTCTTGGCAAGGTAACGCGCCGCATAGGCTGCCGAGCGGTCCACCTTGGTCGGGTCCTTGCCCGAGAAGGCACCGCCGCCGTGCGGCGCTGCGCCACCGTAGGTGTCGACGATGATCTTGCGGCCCGTCAGGCCCGCGTCCCCGTCAGGGCCGCCGATGACGAATTTGCCGGTGGGGTTCACCCACCAGTTCGTCGCCTCGGTGATCCAGCCCGAGGGCAGGACCTCGCGGATATAGGGTTCGACCACGGCGCGCACGTCGTCCGAGGTCATGTCCTCGTCGAGGTGCTGCGTGGACAGCACGATCGAGGTCACCTCTACCGGCTTGCCGCCTTCGTAACGCAGGGTCAGCTGGCTTTTCGCGTCGGGGCCGAGCGTCGGCTCCTGCCCGGATTTGCGCACCTCGGCCAGACGCTTCAGGATCGCGTGGGAATAGAGGATCGGGGCCGGCATCAGCTCGGGCGTCTCGTCGACGGCATACCCGAACATGATACCCTGGTCGCCCGCGCCCTCGTCCTTGTTTTCGGCGGCGTCCACGCCCTGCGCGATATGCGCGGATTGCTCGTGCAAGAGGTTCGTCACCTCGACGGTGGCGTGGTGGAACTTGTCCTGCTCGTAGCCGATGTCGCGGATGCAGTCGCGCGCGATAGCTTCGATCCGGCCCATGTAATCGGACAGCTTCGCCTTGTCCGACAGGCCGACCTCGCCGCCGATGACCACGCGGTTGGTCGTGGCGAAGGTTTCACAGGCGACGCGCGCCTCCGGTTCCTCGGAGATGAGGGCATCGAGAACGGCATCCGAGATGCGGTCGCAGACCTTGTCAGGGTGCCCCTCCGAGACGGACTCGGAGGTGAAGATGTAGCTGTCGCGTGCCATGGGGGGAAAGCGCTCCATTGGAATACAGGTGACCCCACGCCAGGAAGCCGTTGTGGGGCATACGGCGCTTTACGCCCTTAGCCTGACCGGTGCAATGGCGCGAACCGGCGACCGGCGGCAAGCGCCGCGGCTGTTGCCAAAAGGACAAGCAGCAGGATCGGCCAGTCGCCGGTCCGCGCATAGAGTGTCGGCGGCAGCGCGGGCGGCAGCGCCGCGTCGAGCGCGCCCGCCGCGTTCAGGGGCAGCGCGGCCAGCACGCGCCCACGCCCGTCGATCACCGCGGACACGCCGGTGTTGGCTGCGCGCAGAACGGGCAGCCCCTGCTCGACGGCGCGCAACCGCGCGAGGGCGAGATGCTGGTAGGGGCCCGAGACCTGCCCGAACCACGCGTCATTGGTCAGGTGGAGCATCCAGTCGGGGCGCGGCACCGTGCGGATGTAGCGGGGAAAGATCGCCTCGTAGCAGATCATCGGAAAGGCGCGGCCAAGCGCGCCGCCGATCTCGAGAAGATCGGGGCCGGGACCGGGCGAATAGCCGCCCGCCAGCACCTCGGCGATGCCGCGCAGGCCCAGCGCCTGGGCGGCGGCACCGCCGGGCATGTATTCGCCGAAGGGCACGAGGTGGTGCTTGTCGTAGAGCTGCCGGATCGCGCCCTCGGGATCGAGCAGAACAGCCGTGTTGCGCGCGCGCAGCCCCTCGAAGCGTTGCCCGCCCACGACCACCTCGGCCGCACCGGCGGCCGCGGCGATGTCGGCGCGCACGCGCTGCGACTCCTCCAGCAGGACGGGCAGCGATGTCTCGGGCCAGACGATCAGCGCGGGCGCGCGCCCCTCGGGCGGGCCGGCCGTCAGGTCGAGCGCCCGGCGGAAGAAGACCGGGACCATGTCCGAACGCCATTTCAGGTGCTGCGGCGCGTTGGGCTGGATCAGCCGGACCACGGGGGCCGCGGGATCGGGCGGCGGCGGTGCGGGAACCGGCAGCGCCAGCAGGGCCAGCGGCGCAAGCGCCAGCAGGCCCGCGCCCATCGCGTGCCCGCGCAGCACCACCACGGCCAGGACCGCCGCCGCGCCAAGAACCAGCGCGGTCAGGCCCAGCGGACCGGCCAGCGCCGCCAGTCCCAGCAGCGGCGAGGCGATCAGCCCATGGCCCGGCTGCGCCCATGGAAAGCCGGTGAAGACCACGCCGCGCGCGGCCTCGGCCAGCACGAGAAGCCCGGCGAGCACGACCACCCGCGCCGCGTGCCGCGGCAGCAGCCGCGCCGCGAGCCAGCCGGGCAGGGCCCAGAACAACGCCAGCCCCCCCGCCATCAGGATCAGCGCGAAGGGCGCCATCCAGCCATGGCGCGCGGCATCGACGAAGAACGGCTCGACGATCCAGTTGAGCGCGAGCGCGAAATGCGCCGAACCGCCGACCCATGCCGCAAGGGCAGCAGCGCGCGGAGCGGGTGCCGTGACGCTCAGCGCCACAAGCGCGGCAAAGCCGAGCCAGCCGACGAACCACAGGTCGAAGGGCGCAAGCCCGAGCGCGCCCACCGCCCCGGCCAGCCCCGCAAGCCCGAGCCGCGCCCACGGGCGCAGACCGGCCAGCGCCGACGCGGCGGAGTGGCTCACCCGGCGGCCCCTTTGGGCATCCGCACCCGCAGGCGCTTGATGCGGCGCGGATCGGCGTCGATCACCTCGAATTCGACGCCCGAGGGATGCGGCACGACCTCGCCCCGCGCGGGCACGCGGCCCGACAGCAGGAAGACGAGACCGCCAAGCGTGTCCACCTCTT
The DNA here is from genome assembly GCF_030163755.1 of Roseicyclus amphidinii. GTDB lineage: Bacteria > Pseudomonadota > Alphaproteobacteria > Rhodobacterales > Rhodobacteraceae > Roseicyclus > Roseicyclus amphidinii. The sequence goes on along the minus strand of NZ_JASJOE010000007.1, from coordinate 1,506 downwards.
CCTCGTCGTCCACGTCCGACAGGGCCATGCCCAGCTCGGCCTCGAACTCGTCGAGCGGGGCGCGCGCCAGCGCCAGCCAGCGCCCCTCGCCCTCGGCGGTCCAGGGCTGGTCCTCTTCGATGTCGTGTTCGTCCTCGATCTCGCCGATGACCTGCTCGATCAGGTCCTCGATGGTGACCAGCCCCTCGACCCCGCCATATTCGTCGATCACCAGCGCCATATGCGTCCGCTCGGTCTGCATCTTCTGCAGCAGCACGCCGATGGGCATCGAGGGCGGCACGTAAAGCAAGGGGCGCAGCATGGTGCGCAGGTGAAACCCGTTGCCCTTGCCATTGAACCCGTAGCGCAGCGCCACGTCCTTGAGGTGGACAAGCCCCGTGGGGCTGTCGAGCGTGCCCTCGTAGACCGGCAAGCGCGTCAGACCGCTGTCGCGGAAGACATCGACCAGCGCGTCGAGGTCTTCGTCACAGGAGACCGAAACGATCTCGGCGCGCGGGATCATCACGTCCTCGACGCGCATCCGGCGCAGGTTGGACATGCCGAATTGCGGCAGGGCCGCGCCATTGGCACCGCCCGCACCGGGTTGCGGATCGTCGTTCGAAGGATCGGCCTCGGCGTCATCCGCGCCGAAGAGCCTTGCAAAGAAACCCGGCCTCTGCGGCTGCGGGTCTTCCGCGTCGTCCTGCGCGCCACGCGCCGCGGGAGACGAGGGATCAGGGGTCGAGCTCATGGCTCCTTTCCGAAATCACTATTCGGGCCCAGTTCGGCCCGCGTCCTCAATATGGGTCAGGCACCCCCAGTCTTGCAAGGATGCGGGTCTCCAGACCCTCCATTAGCGCGGCATCGGGGTCGGTTATGTGATCGAAACCCAACAGGTGTAGCAGCCCATGGACCAGAAGATGGGCAAGATGATGATCGAAAGGCTTGGCCCCCTCCTGCGCTTCGCGGGTCAAGACCCCCAGCGCCAGCGCGATATCGCCCAGCTCTTCGGGCGGGCCTGCGGGGTTCGGGCGCGGCAGGTGCGGCATCTCGCCCGGCGCGGCCGGAGCGCGCTCCTCCGACGGCCATGACAGAACGTTGGTCGGCGTGGGCTTGCCGCGGAACTCGGCGTTCAGGGTGGCGATGCGGTCGTCGTCACAGGCAAGGATCGAGACGGCATACTGCTGCGGCTCAAGGCCCAGCTCGTCCAGCGTGGTCTCGCAGGCGCGGGCGGCCAGCGCCTCGAGCGCGGGCTCGTCCCAGCCGTCGTCCTCGATGAGAATGTCGATATCCATGCCCCGCGCCATGCACCGGCGCGCTGCGGCGGTCAACTGCCACCGTTTTCGCCGCGCGTCTCAGGTCGCGTCCCAGATCTGGCCCGCCGCGGCGAGCCCGGCGTTCCATGCCCCGCCGAGCGTGGTGCCATAGGGGCCCGGCGCGGCCTCGCCCGCGAAGAACAGCCGCCCGTCAAGCGCCGCGGCATAGTCCCGGCGCGCCGTGTCGGCACCGGGCCGCACCCGCGCCCAG
>NZ_JASJOE010000079.1 GCF_030163755.1 Roseicyclus amphidinii | reverse complement strand
ACCCAGAGCGCCGCGCCCAGCACCGGCCCCAGGATCAGCGGCCCCTTGATCAGCACCCCCGCCCCGAGCGCGGCCCAGAACACCGCCGGCGCGGCCCAGCCGCGGACCTGCCCCAGCGCGGCGCGCGCCAGCGCCCCCATGGCAAGGATGATCGTCAGCAGCAGCGCCGCATCGGTCTTGGCGATGCGCGCCTCGATCTGCAGCACCACCGTGCTGGCCAGCAGCACCCCCGCCAGCAGCGCGGGCCCCGCGCCCACCAGCGGCGCGCCCGCCCAGGCCAGCGCCAGAACGCTCAACGCCGCGGCCAGCACCGAGACGATGCGGTAATGCCAGATCTCGTTCGAGGCGGGCACGCCAAGCGCATGGGTGGCGGCATTGTGCAGCCAGTAGATGCCGACGGGCTTCTGGTAGCGCGGTTCGTCCTGCAGGCGGATGTCGATGTAATCGCCGGTTTCCGCCATCTGCTTCGAGGCCTGCGCAAAGCGTGCCTCGTCCCGGTCGATGACGGTCATCCGCCCGATCCCCACCGAGGAGACGACGAGGATGCACAGGAAGGCCAGAAGCCCCAGCGCCGCCACGCGGGGCCACGCCGGACCGCTCATGTGCGTCCCTTGCCCTGCGCCCCCGGTGCGGGGGTCTCGTCCAGCGCGCGGATGCGCCCCTCCTTGCGGATCAGCGCAAGGTTGCGGGCATAGACGAAGACGCCGATGGACTGGCCGAGGATGAAGACGATGTCCTGCCGGTAGATCGCGTAGGACAGAAGCGTCAGCCCGCCGCACATGCTGAGATACCAGAAGGCGACCGGCACATAGGATTTGCCCGCCCGCTCCGAGGCGATCCATTGCACGATGAAGCGCGCGGCGAAAAGCGCCTGCGCAGACAGGCCCCAGACAACCCACCAGAACTCGGTCCAGGTGTCGATCGACAGAAGCGCAAAGACCGTTTCCTTCATCCGCGGTCATCCCCCGGCGTGATGGCCGCCACCTCCCAGACCGGCAGGCTGCGGCGGCGGCGGATCAGCCATGCCACGCCCAACAGGTCCGAGACGCCCACGAGGGCGCGGCCGATGTTGGTGTATTTCGAGGCCCCGCTGGCGCGGGCGCGATGGGCCACGTCGATATGGCCCACCTCCCAGCCGTCGCGCTTGAACAGCGCGGGCAGGTAGCGGTGCATGTGGTTGAAATAGGGCAGGCCCAGAAAGGCGTCGCGCCGGAACGCCTTGAGCCCGCAGCCGGTGTCGCGGGTGCCGTCGCGCAGCATCGCGCCGCGCAGCCGGTTGGCCGCCAGCGAGGCCGCGCGCTTGGCCCATGGATCGTTGCGCTTCACCCGCTGCCCCGCCACCAGCCCGAGGCGCGCGGGCGCATCGGCGGCAAGCAACGGGGCCAGCAGCTTCGGCAGCTCGGCGGGCGGGTTCTGCCCGTCGCCGTCCAGCGTGGCGATGATCGGGGCCGCCGCGGCGCGCACGCCCGAATGCACGGCCGCCGATTGCCCGGCGGAGCGCGCGTGGCGCAGCACCGTCAGCCGCACCTCGGGATGCGCGCGCGCCCAGGCCTCGAGCGCCGCGCCGGTGCCGTCGTCCGAGCCGTCATCGGTCACCAGCATCTCGAAGGGGCCAAGCCCCTCCACCGCCGCGACACAGTCCGACAGCAGGTCGGCGCAGGCGCCGATCTCGTTTTTCATCGGGATCACGATGGCGAACTGCGGGGCCACGGATCGGGACGCGGAATGGGACGCTGAGTGGGACAAGGACGCCACCGGGGGAAATCTGGGCTCGTCTGCCTGTTGCAAGTTACGGCTTCCGGTCACTTGCGTCACGCTCTGGCAACGCGCGGGCGGCATGAAGGCCTCTCGGTCGGGGGCCGGGTGCCACGAAAGCCGCCGGACTGTCAAGCGCGGGGGGTGCGACCCGCGCGCGCCCGCGCCGATGCGTGGCGGCCCAGGCACCGCTGACGCACCGCCGACGCACCGCCGAAGCGACCCCGCCCCGGCCCCGCCGCAGCCCCGCCGCAGCCAACCGCCGCCTCGTTTCGCGGCGCACACCCCGCGCGCTGCCGAAAAAACGGGCAACGCGCCTTGCCTGCCCTGCATCGTCCCCCACCGTGCTTGGGCCAGCCGCGCCCCGCGTCCTAGGCCTTGTGCCAGCAGGGCATTTAGGGTTCCGCCGATCCGCACCCGCGGTCGGGGCTGGTCCGAGAAATGCAGCCGCTCCGGCAAATTCCGGGGCGGTACACGGCGGGCCAAAATCCCGGGAGAGCACTGCGCATCGAGTTCGGCCGCTCCCCTGAACGCTCGCTTCCGGTCGGACGTGGCACATCATCCAACCGGAGGACCCGGACCATGACCAGACTTGCACTTGCCGCAACCACCGCCCTCGGCCTCGTCCTCGCGCCGGGCTTCGCCACCGCTCAGGAGCGCGACAGCTTCCGCGTGGCGTGGTCGATCTACGTGGGCTGGATGCCCTGGGGCTATCTCGAGGAAAGCGGCATCATGGACCGCTGGGCCGAGCGCTACGGCATCGACGTCGAGATCGTGCAGATCAACGACTACGTCGAGTCGATCAACCTCTATACCGCGGGCGAGTTCGACGGCGTGACCGCCACGAACATGGACACGCTCTCGATCCCCTCGGGGTCCGGCGTGGACACCACCGCGCTGATCGTCGGCGATTTCTCCAACGGCAACGACGCCGTGATCCTCAAGGGCGAGGGCACGCTGGAAAGCCTTGCGGGCATGCCCGTGAACCTCGTGGAACTGTCCGTCTCCCACTACCTGCTCGCCCGCGCGCTCGACAGCGTGGGACTGGCCGAGCGTGACCTTGCAGGCGTGGTGAACACGTCCGACGCCGACATGATCGCAGCCTTCCAGACCGACGACGTGCAGGCGGTCGTGACGTGGAACCCGCTGGTTTCCACCATCGCCGAAGACCCGGCGGCGAACATCCTCTTCACCTCCGCCGACATCCCCGGCGAGATCATCGACATGATGGTCGTCAACACCGAGACGCTGGCCGCCAACCCCGATTTCGGCCGCGCACTGGTCGGCGCTTGGTACGAGCTGATGACGATCATGTCGTCGGACACCGACGAAGGCATCGCCGCGCGCACCGCGATGGCCGAGGCTTCGGGCACCGATCTTGCGGGCTATGACGCGCAGCTCGCCTCGACCCAGATGTTCTGGAACCCCGCCGATGCCGTGGCCTTCGTCGAAAGCGAGACCTTGCCCGAAACCATGGTCACCGTGGCCGAGTTCCTGTTCGAGCAGGGCATCCTCGGCGAGGGCGCGCCCAGCGCCGATTTCGTCGGCATCGAATACCCCGGCGGCGTGACCACGGGCGACACCGGCAACATCCAGCTGCGCTTCGATCCAAGCTTCATGCAGATGGCCGCCGACGGCGCGCTCTGAGCCACCGGGCCGAAGGGGAGCGCGCGCCATGCGTCTCATCAACCGCCGCGCGGGCCCGGTCAGCCGGGTGACCCTGGCCGCGCTTCCCTTCGTGCTCGTGGGGCTGGCCTATGCCTCGGCCTCGGCCGCACGGCTGGCCGAGAACCCGCAGGACCGCGTCCTGCCCTCGCCCGCCACGCTGCTGGAGACCGCGATCCGCCTGATGACGGAGGAGGACCGCCGCTCGGGCGAGATCCTGTTCTGGGGCGACACGCTCTCGAGCCTGACGCTGCTCTTCTCGGGCGTCGGCATCGCCGCCGTCATCGGCCTCTGCGTCGGGCTGGCCATCGGGCTTGTGCCGCTGGTGCGCACCAGCCTGCAGGGCTTCGTCGCGGTGCTGTCGATGATCCCGCCCTTGGCGGTTCTACCGATCCTCTTCATCTCGCTCGGCGTCGGCGATGCCTCGAAGATCGCGCTCATCGCCATCGGCATCACCCCCTTCTTGATCCGCGACCTTGCCGCGCGCACGATGGAACTGCCGCAGGAACAACTGGTGAAGGCGCAGACGCTGGGCGCCTCGACGCTTTCCATCGCGCTTTCCGTCGCGCTGCCCCAGATCATGCCGCGGCTTCTGTCGGCGCTGCGCCTGTCGCTTGGCCCCGCGTGGCTCTTCCTGATCGCGGCCGAGGCCGTGGCCTCGGACAGCGGGCTTGGCTACCGGATCTTCCTCGTCCGCCGCTTCCTCGCCATGGACGTCATCCTGACCTACGTGGCCTGGATCACCTTTCTTGCCTTCGCAATCGATTGGCTGCTGGCCCAAGCCTCCCGCCGCCTCTACCCTTGGGCCGAGGTGCGGACATGAGCTTCGTCACTGTCGAGAACCTGTTCCAGAGCTATGGCCGCCGCCCGATCCTCGAGCGGGTGAACCTGACCGCCCATGAGGGCGAATTCGTCTCCATCGTCGGCGCGTCGGGCTGCGGGAAATCCACCTTCCTGCGCCTGCTGCTCGATCAGGAGCGCCCGACGCGGGGCGAGATCACCGTGGACGGCCAGCCGCTGCGCGGCGAGCCCGACCGCTCGCGCGGCATCGTGTTCCAGCGTTATTCCGTCTTCCCGCACCTGACGGTGCGCGACAATATCGTCGCCGCCGAAGGCCTGTCGCGCCCGCTGGGCCGCCTGTTCGGCAGCGTCAAACGCGCCGCCCGCGCCCGTGCCGAGGCCGCGCTCGAGCGGATCGGGCTGGCCCATGTCGCCGAGCAATACCCCGCCGCCCTGTCGGGCGGGATGCAGCAACGCCTTGCCATCGCGCAGGCGCTGGCGGCCAAGCCGCGCATCCTTCTGCTGGACGAGCCCTTCGGCGCGCTCGACCCCGGCACGCGCGAGCAGATGCACGGCTTCCTGCAGGACCTGCGCGCCGAGACGCGGATGACGGTCTTCATGGTCACCCATGACCTGCCCGAGGCCTTCAAGCTGGGCGACCGCGTCATCGTCTTCGACAAGACCCGCTGGGACCCCCACGACCCCGCCGCCTATGGCGCGACGATCACCTATGATTTCGACGCGCGGAACGGCGGCATCCCCTACCAACTGCAAGAGGACCAAGATGATCTTGAGAGAGACGAGGATCACCCGGTCGCATCACCCGGCCGACCGGCCGACGCGTGATCGGCGGGCGCACCACCCGGACCTGACCCGCCTGCAAGGCTGGCGCAGCATGAAGGCCGAGGCCGACCTGCCCGAAGGCCGCTGGGACGAGGAACGCCGTTGGGCGCTCAGGATGGGCCTGACCGGCGCGGACTCGATCGACGACAAGTCGATCCCCACCTTCGCGCGCGGCGAGCTTCCGCATTACGCAGGCATCAACACCTTCCTCAAGGCGCCCTATGCCGAGGATGTGCTGGAGGTCGCCAATTACGACGCCACGGTCCTCGGCATCCCCTTCGACGGCGGCACCACCTACCGCCCCGGCACCCGCTTCGGGCCGCAGGGCGTGCGCAAGATCAGCGCGCTTTACACGCCCTACAATTACGAAATGGCCGTCGACCTGCGCGAGCAGATGACGCTGTGCGACGCGGGCGACGTGTTCACCATCCCCGCGAACCTCGAGAAAAGCTTTGACCAGATCAGCCGCGCCGTCTCCCACGTCTTCTCCTCCGGCAGCTTCCCGGTGATGATCGGCGGCGACCATTCCATCGGCTTTCCCTGCGTGCGCGGCATCGCCGAATGCACCTCGAAGAAGATCGGGATCGTGCATTTCGACCGCCACGCCGACATCCAGGAAAAGGACCTGGACGAGCGGATGCACACGACGCCGTGGTTCCACTCCACGCTTCTGCCCAACGTGCCTGCCAAGAACCTCGTGCAGGTCGGCATCGGCGGCTGGCAGGTCCCGCGCGAGGCGGTCAAGGTCGCGCGCGAGCGCGAGACCAACATCATCACCATGTCCGACATGGAGCGCATGGGCGTCGACAAGACCGCCGAGATGGCGCTGGAAATGGCATGGGACGGCGTCGACATGGTCTACATGTCCTTCGACATCGACAGCATCGACTGCGGCTTCGTCCCCGGCACCGGCTGGCCCGAACCCGGCGGCTTCCTGCCGCGCGAGGCGCTGGCGCTGGCATCGAAAGTGGCGGCCGAGGGGCTGTGCGGGATGGAACTGGTCGAGGTCTCGCCGCCCTATGACACCTCGGACATCACCGCGCTGATGGGCACCCGCGTGATCGTGGACGTTCTGGGCAGCATGGTCGCCAACGGCAAGATGGGCGCGCACAAGCGCCACATCGACAAGCCCGTCAGCATCCCGCACGGCGAATTCGAGGGAAAGAGGTGGTCCAATGCCACATGACCACCATCACCACGGGCATGATCACGGGCACGGCCACGGGCACCCCCATCCCCACGGTCACAACCACGCCCATGCCGATCACCTGCATTCCCACCTCATCCCCGAGGATCAGGCCGCCGACCTGCAGGTTCTGACCGCGCAGTTCATCGACGGCTTCGTGCAGGCCCGCGACAAGGCCGCCTACCTCAAGCTTGCGGGCGTGCCGCTGGAGCGCCCCGGCAAATCCGGGCCGGGCAAGCTGAAACTGGTGGACGTCGAGCTGAAGACCGAATGGCAGGTCGGCACTGCCTCCCCCTCCTTCGGCTCGCATGAGTTGAGCTACCTGCCGTTTCCGGGCGAGATGATCCGGGAACGCACCAACATGAGCCTCGTCTATGTCTCGATGACCGAGAAGGACCTGCTCGATATCCGCGATTTCCTTGCAGACAAAGAAAGGGACTGACCCATGACCCGCATCTCTCTCGCCGCCCTCGGTCTTCTGGCCGCGACCGCCCCCGTCCATGCGCATGAGGCCGGGGGCCTTGCGCATCTTCACCCCCACGGGACCGAGGCGGCGCTGGCGGCCCTTGCCCTGTTCGTGGCCGGGGTCTTCGTCTGGCGCAGCGTCACGCGCAACCGGTAAGCACCCCCGCGGGCGTCCTCTTCAGCGGATGACGCCCGCCGCCCGCAGCGCCGCGATCGCGCCCGGGTGATATGCCGCATCGGCCAGCACATTGCCGTTTCGTGCCCCCCGCGCCGGTCCGTCGTGACCGCGCCGCGGACGGGCCTCAGCCCGCGTCGCAGCCCAGCACCCAGACGTCGTAGCGCGGATGCTCCAGCGCGTTCAGCGCGGGCGAGGAGGCGATCATCCAGCCGTCGAACAGCGCGCGTCCGTCGTGGTCGAGGATCTCGAGATGGACATAGGCATCCGAGGCCGGATCCTCGGAGGGGTAGCGGCATTCGAGGACATGGATGGCGATGCGGCCGAAGATCACCGTCTCGCCCATCGCCATCTCGACATCGGTGGGCCGCCCCAGCATCCGGTCGAGCGCGCGCAGCGTGGCCCGCGCGCCCTGCGCGGTCTGCGGCTGGGTGACGGAGGTCATGGCGCTGCCGACGCGCGGCACGATGGTCAGCGTGCCGCTCTCGCTTTCCGCGGGCGGGTCGAGCGTGAGACCGCCGCTCTCGTCGGGCAAGCCGCCCTCGGCCCCGAGCGAGGGGACATCGCCCTCGGGCAGCGCGTCGGGGTCGAAGGTGAACCCCTCGAGCGGGCCATCGCCGAAAGTGTCGAAGCTTTGCGCCACGGCCCGCGGGGCGGGAGCGGCCACGGCCACGGCCAGCGCGGCGGCGAGACAGGCGGACAGCGCGCGCCGCATCACTCGGACCCGTCCCCGGTCACGAAGCGCATCAAGAGCGTCACGAGGCTGACGGAGCCCTGGGTGTCGGTGACGGTATCGCCGGGCGCGTAATCGAAGGGCGAGCCACCGGGGAGGATCTCGACGAAATTGCCGCCCAGAAGCCCCTCGGAGGCGATGGCGATGGCGCTGTCGTCGGGCAGGACGATATCCTCGCGCAGGGTAAAAGTGGTCTCGGCGCGGAAACTGGCGGGATCGAGCGCCATGCCGGTCACGGTGCCCACCCGCACGCCGGCCAGCCGAACCTCGGTGCCGACCGAGATGCCCTCGGCGCTGCGGAAGGAGGCGTTGAGCTCGTAACTGCCGCCCGGCGCGGCGCTGTCGCGCGCGCCCGAGGCATGGAGAAAGAAGCCAACGGCCAGGGCCAGCACGGCGGCGCCCACGGCGACCTCGGTGATGGTGGTATCCTGCGTGGACATGGCAGCCCGCCCCCTTGCGCTTGCCCGGTTATGGCGCGACGCGCCGCCCGCGCCAAGGGGGAGGCCGTCTTTCCGGCGTCATTCCGGCGTCCAAGCCTCGTAATCGCGGCGCGCGGCGGGCTCGGCCCGGCGGATCGAGCCCGCGGGCACATGGGCCTGCGCGGTGCCGGTCAGGTTCGGCAGATGCGGCTTTTCCCAGGCCTTGTGCGCCACCGGCTTTTCGGTCGGGGGCTCGTCCCAGGTGTGGTGCAGCCAGCCGTGCCAGTCGGCATCCACGCGGCTCGCCTCGGCCTCGCCGTTGAAGATGACCCAGCGCTTCTTGCCGTCCTTCGAGCGGTAGAAGATGTTGCCCTGCTCATCCTCGCCGACCTTCACGCCGTTGCGCGCGGTGTAGAGCTGCGTTCCGATGGTCTGGCCGTTCCACCAGGTCACGAGACGGTTCAGGAAACTGAGCATGGGCTGCCCTTTCGGGGTTGCGGGTCCGGTCGGGGGCGTTCTGCCCCATCGCGGCCGGGTCGTCCAGTGCCATGGCGTCGCGCGCGGGACCGGGTTTCGCCGCGCCTTCGGCGCGCCGACCCGCCGGGGGCTCCGCCCCCGGACCCCCGCCGTATTTGGGGGAAGATGAAGGCGGGAACGGCCGTGTCGGCGCGGCGGGGACACGGCGAACGGGCGGACCGGGGGCGGCGCGCGGCGGGGAACGGGCGACCTTTCCGGCGCGGTGCGATTGCCCGGCCCGGCCGCTTGGCCTAATCCTGTCGCGGACGACGGCACCCGAGAGAGAGGGGAGAGACCCATGACAGACGGCCCGACCTACGGCTTCGACACGCTCCAGATCCACGCAGGCGCCCGCCCCGACCCGGCGACGGGCGCGCGGCAGACGCCGATCTACCAGACCACGGCTTACGTCTTCCGCGATGCGGACCATGCCGCGGCGCTCTTCAACCTGCAGGAAGTGGGTTACATCTACTCGCGCCTGACCAACCCCACCGTCGCGGTGCTGCAGGAGCGTATCGCCACGCTCGAGGGCGGCGTCGGCGCGGTCTGCTGCTCCTCGGGGCATGCGGCGCAGATCATGGCGCTGTTCCCGCTGATGAGCCCCGGCAAGAACATCGTGGCCTCGACCCGGCTTTACGGCGGCACGGTCACGCAGTTCAGCCAGACCATCAAGCGTTTCGGCTGGTCGGCGAAATTCGTCGATTTCGACGATCCCGAGGCCGTGCGGGACGCCATCGACGAGGACACCCGCGCGGTCTTCGGCGAGGCGATCGCCAATCCGGGCGGCTACATCATGGATGTGCGCGCCATCGCCGATGTCGCCGATGCGGCGGGGCTGCCGCTGATCATCGACAACACCACCGCCACCCCCTACCTGTGCCGCCCCATCGAGCATGGCGCGACGCTGGTGGTGCATTCGACGACGAAATACCTGACCGGCAACGGCACCGTCACCGGCGGCTGCATCGTCGATTCGGGGAAATTCGACTGGTCCGCATCGGACAAGTTCCCCTCCCTTTCGGCACCGGAACCCGCCTATCACGGGCTGAAGTTCCACGAGACCTTCGGGCCGCTGGCCTACACGTTCCACGGCATCGCCATCGGTCTGCGCGACCTCGGCATGACGATGAACCCGCAGGCCGCGCATTACACGCTGATGGGGATCGAGACGCTGTCGCTGCGGATGGAGCGGCACATCGAGAACGCGGTGAAGATCGCCAAATGGCTCGAGGCCGATCCGCGGGTCGAGTTCGTGACCTATGCGGGCCTCGAGTCCTCGCCCTATTTCGAGCGCGCGAAAACCGTGTGCCCCAAGGGCGCGGGCGCGCTGTTCACCTTTGCGGTGAAGGGCGGATTCGAGGCCTGCGTGAAGCTGGTCGATGCGCTGGAGATCTTCAGCCACGTCGCCAACCTGGGCGATACGCGCAGCCTGATCATCCATTCGGCCTCGACCACGCACCGGCAGTTGACACCCGAGCAGCAGTTCGCGGCGGGGGCCGCGCCCAACGTGGTGCGCCTGTCCATCGGGATCGAGGATGCCGACGACCTGATCGCGGACCTCGACCAGGCGCTGGCCAAGGCAACCGCCTGAGGCATGGTCCGAGATACGGCGAAGACCGGCCAGAACCGGCAAGGGGGGCGCGCGGGACGCGCCCCTTTTTTCTTGCGGAGATTGCACATAGACTGATTTCCGCCGATGGCGGTTGCAGGTCTCGGGGGGCTGTTTCCCTCGCGGGGTTTGTGCTGTAGATCGGCATCAACGGGTCGGGTCGCCCTGCGCTCCGCCCTCCGATGGCATGACCGGGGTCGGATGTGACAATCGAATTCGCGCTCTTCTTCTCGCCCGAGGGGCTTGCGCTGGCCCACCGCCAGGTGGCGGGCCACTGGGCCCTTGTGGGCGAAGCGGCCCTCGGGGACGACCTCGAGGCGGCCATGGCCGAGCTGCGCAGCGCCGCCGAGGCGCGCGGGCTGGGCAAGGGCGGACAGGGCAAGGGCGGACAGGGCAAGGGCAAACAGGGCGAGGGCCGCGTGCTGCTCGTGCTGCCCGACGACCAGGTGCTCTATACCTCCTTCACCGCGCCCGCGGGCGACCCCGAGCTTGTCGCGGCCCGGATCGCCGAGGGGCTGGAGGGGATGACGCCCTATGCCGTCGCCGATCTGCGCTATGACTGGCGGCCGCTCGAGGAGGACCGGGTCAAGGTCGCCGTGGTCGCGCAGGAGACGCTGGAGGAGGCCAGCCAGTTCGCCGAGGCGCATGGATTCACCGCCGGCGGTTTCGCGGCGATGCCGCCCGCCGAACGCTTCCCGGGCATCGCGCTGTTCGGCGACGACACGCCGGAGCTGCCCGAGCTGGAAAGCGGCATGGCCTTCGGCGGCGACGACTGGGCGCAGAAGGCCGAAGCGGAGGCGGCTGCGGCTGCCGCGGCGGCGGCCGCGGAGGCAGAGGCGGAAGCCGCCGCCAAGGCGGAGGCCGAGGCGCTGGCTCAGGCCACGCCCGAGGCCGAACCGGAGGCTGCGCCGGAAGGTAACGGACGCGAAACGCGCGATGATGCGGAGCAGGTGCACCCGGCCGAGCCCGAGGCCGGTGACGCGCCGACCGGTCCCGAGGCCGTTGCAGAGCCGTCTTCGGAGGAGGAGGCAGATCCACCGCCTGCCCCGATCAGCGACCCGTCACTGCATCAGACGATCACGCCGCTGGCCGATGAGGACGACACCGGGACCGGGTATGCTCCGAACCCGCTGTTCGAGGCGCTGGCGCGGTCCGGCGCGGATGCGGAGCGGGCGGACGACCCTGCCGATGACGCCCTGTCCGCCGCGCGCGCGCCCGAACCGCAAGCCGAACCGCAGGCCGAACCGCAGGCCGAAGCGGTGCCTGCCCCGTCACAGGCTGAAGACACGGATGGCGCAACGGCTTTCGAGGCGGCATCGCTGCCGGATACCGAGACCGGGGCGGCGCAAGCCTTCGAGCCGCCTTACCCTGCCCCTGCCCCTGCTTCCGGGGTCGAGGCCACGCGCGGCAAGGCCCGCGCCCCCGCGGCAGGCAAGGGCCTGACCGCGGAGAAACCCGAGGGACCGGCGGCACGCCCTGCGCGCTTTTCGCCGGTCGCGGCGCAGCGCAGGGGCGCGCCTGTTGACGCCGGCGGGGAGCCGCCCGTTGTCCCCGAGGACACCGACGGCGCTGCCACCGGGGCCACCCCGATGCTCAGCTTCGGCGCGCGGCGCGGCAAGGCGGGGAAACGCCCGGCCAGCGGGGCGGGCAAAAGCACCGCGGGGCAGCTTGTCTCGAGCCGGGTCGGACGGCTGGGCTTCGGCGCAAGCACGACGCGCGAAGACCCCGTGCTGCATCCCGATGCCGCCCCCGCGCCGAGGCGCGACAGTGTCGCGGCGGGCATGGCGGCTGGCGCGACCAGCGGCGCGCAGGCGAAGCCGACAAGCCGCCTTGCCGCGCAGCTTGCGCGGGTGCGCGACGCGAGCAAGACACGCGAGCGCCCTGCGCCCGAGGCACCGGCCGCCGTCGCGCACGCAGCGGAGACCCCGTTGGAGATGGAGGCGACCGCCGCGCGCGCCAGCGCGGCCGCGCCCACCGGGGATGCGCGGGGCACCGCCGCCATGGCGGCCGCGGCCAAGGGCCTGTTCCGACGCCGTGGTGGCGGCGACAGGGCCGAAAGCACACGGTCGGCCCCCGCACCCGTCCCGGCAGCTGCGGCGGATGCGGCCGGGGCCGCGGCGGAGAACGCCTTTGCCAGCGGGTTGCTGGCGCGGAAATCCGTGGAGCCGAGCGGCCCGTCCTTCCGCACCGGGCTGATCCTGACGCTGGTGCTTCTGGTGCTGCTGGCCTTGATCGCGGTCTGGTCGGTCCTGTTCCTGCCCAACAGCCCGATGGCGCGGCTGTTCCTCGGCGACACGGCCGGCGAGAGCGCGGCGCTGTCGCTCGAGGATGCGCCCGCCGCGCCCGAAGCGATCAGCGCCTGCAGCTGCATCCGCATGACGCCCGGCTTGTCGAGGCCCACCCGGATCGCGCGCCAGCCGAGCGCGGGG
>NZ_JASJOE010000078.1 GCF_030163755.1 Roseicyclus amphidinii | reverse complement strand
GCGACGTGCTGACCGCGCGCAGCCAGGTGATCCGCGTGCCCGCCAACACGGTGATCTTCGGTCCGGGCAAATCGCCCGACAACATGCTGTTGCTGCTCGACGGCACGGTGCGGGTGCAGGGTGATGTCGTCCAGCACCACCTGCCAATACAGGTCATGCGAGATGCGCACCGCGTCCACCGGCCCCCAGAAGAACAGCACATGGGCGGGGTGCAGCGTGCCCAGCGACAGCGCCAGCTCGGCCACCCGCTCGCCTCCACGGTAGCCCGTCACCCGCGCGGCGGCCTGCTGCGCCTCGGGCCAGGCGACGCCCATGGACATGGAGGCCAGTTCGAACGGCCCTGTCCCCGTGATCCGCGCCGGATGCCCCGATGAGGTGTAGACGCTGACCTCGCCCGAGGTCGTGGCGTTCACGTAGCCGTAGCCGCGGTAATACAGCCGATGCGCGAGGATGAGGTTGTGAAACACCAGCCCGGCGGGATGGGCGGGCAGTTCCTGCACGTCATTGGCCGCGATGATCCCCTCGAAATCGAGGCCGAGGGGCGCGCGCCCCGCGGTCTCGGCCGCATCCCCCGCCCGCGCCGCGTCGATCGCGCTTGCGCTGAAACCGGCGACGACGCGCCGGAAACCCGGCACGATCCGGGCCAGCTCTTGCGGGGTGTCGCCCCCGCTCAGCGACAGGACCAGCTCGGCCCCCGCCGCCTCGGGCGGCACCGCGCAGATGCGCCGGTCCTCGTCTTGCCACGCCAGCGTGACCTGCCCCCGCTGCGTGCAATAGAGCGCGTCATCGGCGACGTCGGGTGGCAGATGCACCTCGACGACCGGCTGCACCGCGTAGCCGAGAAAGGCGAAGGGCGGGTCGATCACCAGCCCCGAGGGGCTGCCCGGCAGCGCCCGCACCCGCGCGCCGCGCGGCTCGGGCGTGGTGCGCAGAAGCCCGCGCAGGCGCGGCGCGCGCGGCGTGATCTCGCCGGGCGCGGTGATCGCCTCGCCGGGCGTGCCCTCGGGCGAGAGCTGGAAATTGGCGAAACCGTTGAGGTTGCTCGCGCGCGTGATCGGGCCGGCCTCGGTCTCCAGCGTCACGGGAACGCCCGCGAGCGGACGGTCGCCCGCGTCGAAGACACCGTCGCCGTCGCGGTCGAGAAACACGAATTGCGAGATGTTCATCGGCTCCGCCCGCGCGGGCAGGGGCAGGAACAGGGCAATGCCAAGGGCAAGGGCAAGGGCAAGGGCAAGGGCAGGGCCAAGGGCAGGGCCGACACGCTCACGAAGGGTCAGGGTGTTCCGTCGCATGACCGCTTGGTCCTCTTGTGCCGCGCAACGCGCGTGGGGCAGGGGGGAACGGCAAAGCGGCGAAGGGATGCCCTCCGCCGCTCCGGGATATGTCCGATCCGGCGCGCGGCCCCGCGATGGGCCGCCGCGCGCCGGGTTACGCCTGTGTGGCGATCACGGGATGAGCGGAGTGGTTTCCGCTTCGCCAAAGAAGGTGGCGGTGATGTCCGCGGTGCTGATCGCACCGGCAGCCGTGGTCGAGATCGCGCCGCCATCCATGTTACCGCCGCCGGTGATGACCTGCACGCCGCCGTCGATCGTCGCGAAGTTGGTCGCGCCCGACAGGACGATGGTGCCCGCGCCGGACAGGGCTTCGAACGACGCGTTCGACTCGGTCGAAGTGGTGAAGCCACCCGACGATGCGACGATCGAACCCGCTTCTTCCGTGAGGTCCGTGGTCGTGTCGTTCACGGCACCGGCTGCCAGCGTGGAGAGATCGCCGAAGTTGAGATCGGTCGCGTTCAGCGTGGCGTTGAATGCGCCGCTGGCATTGGCGAATTCGCTGATGTCGCCAGCAACGTCACACTCCACGGAGTCGCCCGTGGCGTCGCACACGTCTTCGCCGAAGACATTCACGTCGACGGTCGCACCGCCCACGGCACCGTCGGTGGCACCACCGAGAATGTCGATGTTGGTCACATCGATGCCCGAGTCGAAGTTGAAATCACCCGTCAGGTTGCCACCGGCTTCACCTGCACCGGTGATGTCGATCGAGCCGTCGATGGATTCGAAGTTCGTCGCAACGTTCACGAAGACACCGCCATATGCTGCGGCGAGATCGGTAAGATCCTCCACAACCTGCGCATTCGCACCACCAGCCGCGAGCGCAAGCGCCGCCGCCGTCATCATAAACTTGGCTTTCATGTCAAGTTCCCCGTTCGATTTCGCTCAACTTCCGCCATTTGAGCATTTCAATTGTGGCGTCTGGCGGGACGCCTGACCCACGTCAGCCCTTGGCTGGCGCGGAACCCTGTGGTGGTGATCCCCGTCGGCATCCGTGGACCTGTGTCCGAAGCCGGGTGCCGGGGGTGGTGGCAATGCGGTGGGCGGTCATGTGTCGGTCTCCTCGGCGGCGGCGGCATCGCCTGTGGGCAGTGTGCGCGCGCCGGTGCGGTCGGATGCGATCAGCGTCGCATCGGTCGCGGGGGCGGGCTGCGAGGCAGGTCTCGAGGCGGGCCGGGGCGAAGCCGCGGGCGCGCCCTGCGGCGTTTCGGCCAGTGCGCGGTTGCGCGCGTCGATGGCGCGGCGCGCCTCCGGTCCCAGCCCCGAGGTGGAGAGGCCCGACATCACCGCGGTGGGCTGCATGCGCGGCCCGTCCGACCCGTCCGGCCCGTCGGACACCGCTGGCGCTTGCGGGGCTTCCGCCGAGGTCTGCGCGGGAACAAGCGCGGCCACCTCCACTGCGCGAGCGGCCGCATCCGCGGGCGCAGGCTCGGGCACAGTCACGGGCGTCGAGGCCGAGGCCGAGGTCGCGGGCACCTCGATCGGGGTGGCCCCGCTTTCGGCCTCCACCGGTGTCTCCGGCGCAGGCGGCTCGGGCGGACGCAGGGCGGCTGCGGCGGCGGCTTCGGCGGCGCGGCGGTCATGCAGCCTGCGCATCTGCCCGCCCGAGGTCCGTTCGCCCTCGATCACGGCCATGGTCTCGTCGATGATGTTGCGGCACTCCTCGTATTGCCGCGCGGGCATCAGCTGCGCCAACAGCTCGAAGGTGGCCAGCTGCAGCATCTCGCGCAGGGCGAAATGCAGCGCCTCGCGGCGGCTGCCGCCGAAGTCGAGGTCGACGATGTTGTTGTCGACGGTCCGCGCGACCATGAAGCCCAGCTCATCTGCCACCAGCTGCTTGCGCAGCGCGATGTTGGCGACGATCTGGCCGGTCGCATTGTTGGTCATCGCCAGGTCCATCCCCACCAGGATGCGGTTCTGGCGGTAGCGGGGGCCGATCCCGCCGACGCTGGCGATGGCCCCGCCGCCGGGGATGAAATCGAGGCTGTTGATGCTGCCCGTGATCACCAGGTTCGCGGGGCGCTGCTGCGACAGGTCGCGGATGCCCCATTGCGCCTCCATCGCCGCCGAGCCCATGTCGCGGCGGTTGATCAGCGTCACGCCCGCGTTGAACAGCGCCGATTGCACGATGTCGCCCGCACCCTGCGTGACGAACCGCCCGGTGCCCTCGGTGCTGTTCTGGTCGCGCCCGGTCTGGTCGGGAATGCCGCCGACGCCAAAGGTCAGGCGGCTGTCGATCCGGCCGTCAAGGCAATAGAGCGCCTCGTCGAAGCTGGTCACGATATCGGTGACCGGCGGCCCGTCCAGAAGCGCGACATCCTCGCGGGGCATCGCGCAGCCGGCGACGAGCGCGCAGAGGGCCGCGACACCTGCCGACCTGCGAAATGTGCCTTTTGAAAACATCGTCAGTTGCAGTTCGCTGAGCTGGGAGCGGAAGAATTCGTCACGGTCGCCGAGGCCGATGCGCCATCCGCACCGGCGGAAATGTTGATCCCCCCCATCACCTCGTTCGAGGTCCAGGTGATCGCGCCGTTCTGGCAGCCCTGGCTGTCGGCCGAGGAGCTGATGTCGATCACGTTGCCCGAGCCGTCGATGGTGATCTCGTTCATCGTCGTGTTGACGGCGCCCACCGTGTAGGTGCTGGTGCCGGTGCCCTCGGCGGTCCGGTTGTCCAGCGACACGTTCGCGCCTTCCTCGGCGCTGACCGAGATGTCGCCGACGCTGCTGTCGTATGTGATGTTGGTGGTGGTGTTGTAGACGGCCCCGGCATCGAAGGCGCCCGACTCCAGCCGCCGCTGGTTCAGCATCAGCTGCAGGCGGTAGTTGCGTTCGCTGGTGTCCGGAAACCCGTAGGACCCCGTCCACGACCGCCCCGCCGAGGTCCAGTCCTGCGCGGTGGCCTGCACGGCGGGTAGGGCGGTCACGGCCCCCCCGAGCAGCAGCGCCGTGCATGTTGCGATGGCTCGTCTCATGGTCAGCCTCTCTTGTCGTCTTTCGAGCGCCGCCCTGCCGGGTCTCATGCCCCCGGCGCGCGCCCGTTCGGGAAACCTGACTGCGCCGACGCCCACCCCGACGGCGCAGGCGTCACGTCAGGGCGGGCTCGGCAGGTTGGGGGCCGACGGCAACGTCGGCAGCGAGGGGAAGCTGGGCGCGAGGCTCGAGGAGCTTTGGTTGCCATCCAACGCGAAGCCCCCGGCTCCGCCGCCACCGGCCCCGGCGCCCGAAAGCTGGTCGCCTTGGAACGCGCCCGCGACACTGCCCGGCGGGCCGGCAAGCGCACCGGTGCCCTGCGGACCACCGCCGTTGCCGCCGTTGCCGCCATTGCCACCGTTTCCGCCGTTCCCCCCACCGTTGCCACCGTTGCCGCCATTGCCGCCCGGCACCTCGATCACGGCCGGGCCGACGACCACGGCGCAGTCCTGCCAGTTGGGCGCGACCACCTCGGGGTGATCGACCTTGCCAAGATCGTCGGCCGCTGCAGGCGCGATGATCGCGCAGGGATCTTCCGGAGTGGAACAGGCGGACAGCACTCCCGCGCAGAGCAGCAGCAGCGCCAGACCTGATGCTTGGTTCTTCATCTCTTCCCCCGCAAAAACCCGGTTCTTCCCGGTTTGTTGATGCCGTGCAGCCATGTGCTGCGGGCGCATGTGCCGCCCTTTGATTGTAACTATAGATTCGTGCCAACTATTGATAAGCAACACCGAACCTTTAGGGCAAAAGGGGCGATGGATACAACCTGCCAATAATTTCTTTGGGTAATTTTATTCAACTTTAGATAATTCTTGTTGCCACGTGGCAACATCGCGCCGCGCCCCGTCCTGCCCGCCGACCGGACGCCTCGGCAGGCGCGGCGCGGGGGCCACGCTTGCGCGCCATCGGCGATCCGCGGCTTGAAACCCGTGCCGCGACGCGCGACAGCTTGGCCAAAGATGGGCGAGTGAAGGGCAGGGTCGCACAGATGCGTATTGCGATGATCGGAACCGGCTACGTGGGGCTGGTGTCGGGGGTGTGTTTTTCCGACTTCGGGCATGATGTCGTCTGCGTCGACAAGGATCCGCGCAAGATCGCCATGCTCGAGGGCGGCGAGGTGCCGATCTACGAGCCGGGCCTCGACGCGCTCATGGCCAAGAACGTCGAGGCCGGGCGGCTGTCCTTCACCACGGACCTGGCTGCCGCCGTCGATGGCGCCGAGGCCGTCTTCATCGCGGTCGGCACGCCCACGCGGCGCGGCGATGGCCATGCCGATCTCACTTACGTGATGGCTGCCGCCGAAGAGGTCGCCCGCGCCCTCACGGGCTATGCGGTCATCGTCACCAAGTCGACCGTGCCGGTCGGCACCAACCGCAAGGTCAAGCAGACCGTCGCCCGCGCCAACCCCTCGGCCGAGTTCGACGTCGCCTCGAACCCCGAGTTCCTGCGCGAAGGCGCGGCCATCGACGATTTCATGAAGCCCGACCGCGTCGTCGTCGGCGTCCAGACCGAGCGCGCGGCCGAGGTCATGGCAGAGATCTACCGCCCGCTCTTCCTGCGCGAATTTCCGATCGTGACGACCGACCTCGAGTCGGCCGAGATGATCAAGTATGCCGCCAACGCCTTCCTTGCGACGAAGATCACCTTCATCAACGAGATCGCCGCGCTCTGCGAGCGGGTGGGCGCGGACGTCAAGGAAGTGTCCAAGGGCATCGGCCTCGACGGGCGGATCGGGAACAAGTTCCTCCATGCCGGTCCCGGCTATGGCGGGTCCTGCTTCCCCAAGGACACCAGCGCGCTGGCCCGCATCGGGCAGGAACACGCGGTGCCGCAAAGCATCGTGGAGACGGTCATCAGGGTGAATGACGTTGTCAAACACCGCATGATCGAGAAGCTGCGCGATCTGTGCGACGGCACGTTCAACGGCAAGACTGTCGCGGTGCTGGGCGTGACCTTCAAACCCAACACCGACGACATGCGCGATGCGCCCTCGCTGACAATCGTGCCCGCGCTGGTGGGGGGCGGGGCCAAGGTGCGCGTCGTCGACCCGCAGGGCCGCCGCGAGGGCGAGGCGCTTCTGCCCGGCGTCGCCTGGCTCGAGGACCCCTACAAGGCGGCGCAGAACGCCGACCTGGTGGTCATCCTGACCGAGTGGAACGAGTTCCGCGCGCTCGATCTCAAGAAACTGGCGAAGAAGATGGCCGTGCCCCGCATGGCCGACCTGCGCAACGTCTACAGCCCGCGCGATGCGAAACGCGCGGGCTTCGAGGCCTATGACGGCATCGGGCGGCCGATGATGCAGCAGCCCAAACCGGCGGATCAGGCCACGGGTTAGGCCGCGCGCGGGGCAGGGGCCGAAAGCTCGGCCAGCACCTCGGCATATTCGGGGTCCTGCGCGGCCAGGTGCAGCGTCGCGCGCAGCATCCCGGCCTTCGACCCGCAGTCGAAGCGCGTGCCGGAAAAGCGGAAGCCCGCAAGCCCCGACAGGCCCGCGCCGCGGGCGATGGCGTCGGTCAGCTGGATCTCGCCGCCCGCGCCCGGTTCCTGCGTCGCCAGCGCCTCGAAGATCGAGGCATCCAGCACGTAGCGCCCCACCACGGCCTCGCGCGACGGCGCGGCCTCGGGCGCGGGTTTCTCGACCATCCCGCGCGCCCGCGTGATCCGGCCGGACGTCTCGGCCCCGTCGAGGATGCCGTATTTCGACACCTCGTCCCGCGGCACGGACATGGTGGCGACCATGTGGCCCGCGCCGGTGTCGCCATAGGCCTCGACCATCTCGGGCAGGCAGGGCGCGCCAAGGATCAGGTCGTCGGGCAGGATCACCGCGACCGGCCCCGGCAAGACGTGATCGCGCGCACACAGCACCGCATGGCCAAGGCCGAGCGGTTCGTCCTGCATGGTAAAGACCACGTCATCGCCGCGCGGGCACAGCGCCGCCTCGCGCAGGGCATCGGCCAGCGCCGCCTTGCCCTTTTCGCGCAGGCTGGCGCGCAGTGCCGCGTCGTCCATCACGTAGCGTTCGATGGCGGATTTCGACGGGTGGCTGACGAAGACCATCCGCTCGACCCCCGCCGCCTGCGCCTCGTCGATCGCATACTGGATCAGCGGCGTGTCGATCACCGGCAACAGTTCCTTCGGCGTCGCCTTGGTCGCGGGCAGGAACCGCGTGCCAAGGCCTGCGACGGGAAAGATCGCGGTGCGAACGGGGGTGGACATTGGAAAGCCTCCTTTTGGGGGTCGGTTTCACTGTGCTGCATTGCGGCAGGATAGCGTGTCGAGACGAATTGTCAAAAAGCGACACAAGTGGTCGCTTTTGAACACCCTAACCGCGCAGATCATGGGCGGAGTGCCTAAAACAAGGGCAATCGCTCCGCTTCGGGCGCTGTCTTTCGTCTATTGGTTGCGCCACATCCGGCCTTTTTGCGGCTGCGGCATTGATTTCCTGCGCGCAAGATGCATCATTTACGACATGACTGGTCTGTAACCGACATGCCTGCGAGCCTCCGGCATCCGCCATGGGTGCCCCGCGCCCCGATGCGCGCCTCGCCCCGCCCGTGATCGTGACCGCAACTCCGAGGACGACATGAAACTCAAGCCGATTTCCGGCGACCCCTTGCCGTCGCAGGCCCATCCCTATCGCCGCGCTGCCGTGATCGGCGCAGGCGCATGGGGCACGGCGCTGGCCGCCACGCTGGCCCGCGCAGGGGTGGCGACGCGGCTCTGGGGCCGCGATCATGCCGTGATTGACGAGATCAACGTCAAGCGCACCACCGAACGGTTCCTGCCCGGTGTGACCATGCCCGAGGGGCTGCACGCCGTCCACCGGATGCAGGCCGCGCTCGAGGGGGCCGAGGTCGCGCTGATCGTCGTGCCCTCGCGCTCGGTCCGCTCGGTCGCGCGGCAGGTTGCGGAATATGCCGCCCCCGGCATGCCCGTCGCCATCTGCGCCAAGGGAATCGAGGCCGAAACCGGCCTTCTGATGACGCAAGTGGCCGAGGAGGAGCTGGGCCGCCGCCCGGTCGGCTGCGTTTCCGGCCCCACCTTCGCCCGCGAAACCGCGCTCGGCCACCCCACGGCGGCGACCGTCGCCTTTCCCTTCAGCTACGCCGACCGCCTGACCCCGTCCGAGGCGCCCGCCGTCCGGCTGGCCGTGTCGCTCTCGACCGAAAGCTTCCGCGCCTATGTCTCGGATGATCTTGTCGGCGTCGAGATCGGCGGCGCGGTCAAGAACGTCATCGCCATCGCCTGCGGCGTGATGACCGGCGCGGGCTTTGCCGAGAACACGCGCGCGGCCCTCATCACCCGCGGCCTCGACGAGATGAAGCAACTGGCCGAGGCGCTTGGCGGCCGCCGCGAGACGGTCACGGGCCTTTCGGGCATCGGCGATCTGACGCTGACCTGTTCCAGCCCCACCTCGCGCAACATGTCGCTGGGCCAGCAGCTGGGGCAGGGCATCCCGCGTGACGCCTGTTTCGACGGCAGGCCCGTGGTGGTCGAGGGAGAGGTCAACGCGACCTCGGTCACCGACCTCGCGCGCCGCCTCGGGCTGCGCCTGCCGATCTGCGAAACCGTGCGCGCCATCCTTCACGAAGGCGCGGCCCCCGGCGAGGCCTTCGCCGCTCTCTGGGCCCGGCCGATCGAGGCCGAGCCGCGGGCGATGGACCTGTCCTTCGCCCATCCCGCAACCGACCAAGCCATTGCAACACTTGCAGAAAGGATCTCATGACCCGTCACGAGACATTCGACGCCAGCCCCATCTCGAACGCCGAGTTCGTCCTTGCCACCGACCTTGACGGCACCTTCCTCGGAGGGTCCGAGGCGGCGCGGAAGAAGTTCTATTCCTGGATCGAAAGCCAGCGCCCGCGCGTCGGCCTCATCTTCGTGACGGGGCGCGACCCCGGCCATATCCGCGACCTGATCCGCAGGCAGGGCGTGCCGAAGCCCGATTTCGTGGTGGGTGACGTGGGTACGACCATCGCCTCGGTCGATGACGACCATTTCATCGTCCCGATCCCCGAGCTGGAGGCCGAGATCGCCGCCGCCTGGAACGATGCGGGCACCCGCGTGCAGGCCGCGCTGCGCAGCGCGCCGGGTCTCAGGCTGCAATCCACCGGCTTTCGCTACCGCGTGAGCTACGACATGGACCCGGCCGCCTTCGACGCTGCCGCGCTCGACACGGTTGCGGGTCTCGGGCTCGATGCTCTGGTCTCGGCGGACCGCTATTTCGACGTGCTGCCCAAGGACGTGAGCAAGGGGCCGTCGCTGCTGCGGCTGCTGACGCATCTGGGCGTGGACAACCGCCGTGTGCTGGTCGCAGGCGACACGCTCAACGACCTGTCGATGCTGACCATGGGTCTTCCCGCCGTCGCCGTCGGCAATTCCGAACCGGCGTTGATCGCGGCGCTGGACGGGCACGCCCATGTCCACCGCGCCCGCCAGGAGGGCGTCAGCGGCATCGCCGAGGCGATACTGCATCACAAGCTTTACGTGTAAGGGGGGCTGGGCACATGGCATCCGAACTCGTCATCGTCTACCACCGCCAACCCTATGAAGAGGTTGAGGAAAACGGCAAGACCGTGTTCCGCGAGAACAAAAGCCCCAACGGCATCGTTCCCACGCTCAAGGGGTTCTTCGGCCATGTGAACCATGGCGCGTGGATCGCGTGGAAACTGGCCGAAGACCCGGAAAACCCCGGCTTCGAGCAAAAGGTCGACATCCGCGACGATCACGGCAGCTACACCGTCTCGCGCCTGCCGCTGACGCGCCACCAGGTGCGGGAATTCTACCATGTCTCCTCGAAAGAAGCCTTCTGGCCGATCCTGCATTCCTTCAAGGAACGCTACAATTACGACCCCGTCGACTGGGAGAATTTCCAGGAGGTGAACCGCCTGTTCGCCGAGGCCGCCGCCGAGGAAGCCGCCGAGGGCGCGCTCGTCTGGGTGCATGACTACAACCTGTGGCTCGTGCCCGGCTACCTGCGCCAGATCCGCCCCGACCTGCGCATCGCCTTCACCCATCACACGCCGTTTCCGGCCGCCGACATGTTCAACGTGCTGCCCTGGCGCAAGCAGATCGTCGAAAGCCTGCTCGCCTGCGACGACGTGAGTTTCCACATCCCGCGCTATGCGGCGAATTTCGTCTCGGTGGTGCGCAGCCTGTTTGACGTCGAGGTCTCGCAGCGCGTGAAGGTGCCGGAAAAATGGTTCACCGAGGGCACCGCGCTGACCGAGCGCACCATGCATGAGCGCATCACCTACGAGGGCCATGAGACGGGCGTCAGCGTCTGCCCGCTGGGCGTCGCGGTCGATTACATCGAAACCCGCGCGCGCCGGCCCGAGACCGAGGCCCGCGTCAAGGAGATCTGGCAGGACCTCGGCCAATCCAAGCTGATCCTGTCGGTGGGCCGCACCGATTACACCAAGGGCGGCGCGCAGCAGCTCGAAAGCTTCGAGCGCATCCTCGAGACCCAGCCAGACCTGCGCGGCAAGCTGCGGCTGATGCATGTGTCCGTTGCCGCCAACCGCAACATGTCGTCCTACGAGGATATCCAGACCGAGATCGAACAGATCGCGGGCCGCATCAACGGCCGCTTCGGCACGCTGGAATGGCAGCCCGTGGCGCTGATCTCCCGCGCGATCCCGTTTGACGAGCTGGTCGCCTATTACCGCGCGGCGGATGTCGCGTGGATCACGCCGCTGGCCGACGGGATGAACCTCGTGTGCAAGGAATTCGTCGCCTCCCGCGTCGATGGCGACGGGGTTCTGGTGCTGTCGGAATTCGCCGGGGCCGCGGTGGAACTGGGCGATGCGGTCATCGCCAACCCCTTCTCCTACAAGGCGATGGACCGCTCGATCCTCAAGGCGATCGAGATGGACGGCCCCGAGCGGCGGCACCGGATGGAGCGGTTGCGCGCCGCGGTGCGCGACAATGACCTGGGCAAATGGGGGCCGGGCCGGTTGAGCGTGACCCCCGGACCCAAGCGCGCCGCCTGAGCATGCAGGGCGCGCAGGCCCGGAATCGACTTGCAGCGCGCGCGCGCCAACCCTAGAAGACTGCGAAATTCGATGTGGCACAGGGCCGGACCGGACGGGCGCACCGTTCGGCCCGGCTCCGACTTTCGTGAGGATGCGATGCAGATCACCGAGACCCTGGCCGAGGGCCTGAAGCGCGAATACCAGATCACCATCACCGGGGCCGATCTGGACGCCCGCGTGAACGACAAGCTGGCCGAGGCGCAGCCCGAAGTGGCGATGAAGGGCTTCCGCAAGGGCAAGGTGCCGATGGCGCTCCTGCGCAAGCAGTTCGGCCCCCGCCTGCTGGGCGAGGCGATGCAGGAAGCCGTGGACGGCGCGATGCAGGGCCACCTCGACGAAAGCGGCGACCGCCCGGCGATGCAGCCCGAGGTCAAGATGATCAACGAGGACTGGAAAGAGGGCGACGACATCGTCGTCTCCATGTCCTACGAGAAACTGCCCGAGATCCCCGAGGTCGACTACAAGGCGCTGAAGCTCGAGAAGCTGGTCGCCAAGCCCGCCGACGCCGAGATCGACGAGGCGTTGGAGAACCTGGCCAAGAACGCGCAGAACTTCGACACCAAGAAGGGCAAGGCCGCCGACGGCGACCAGGTCGTGATCGATTTCGTCGGAAAGGTCGACGGCGAGGCCTTCGAGGGCGGCTCGGCCGAGGATTACCCGCTGGTGCTGGGCTCGGGCAGCTTCATCCCCGGCTTCGAAGAGCAGCTGATCGGCGTGAAGAAGGGCGAGGAGAAGGCCGTCGAGGTCTCCTTCCCCGAGGAATACGGTGCCGAGCATCTGGCCGGGAAGGCCGCGGTCTTCGACGTGACCGTCAAGGAAGTGAAAAAGCCCGTCCCGGCCGAGGTCGACGACGAGCTGGCCAAGAAATACGGTGCCGAAAGCCTCGAGGCGCTGAAGGGCCAGATCGCCGAGCGCATCGGCGCGGAATACACCGGCGCCGCGCGGCAGGTGCTCAAGCGCAAGCTGCTCGACCAGCTTGACGAACAGGTCTCCTTCGACTTGCCCCCCAGCCTTGTCGCGGCCGAGGCCGGCCAGATCGCGCACCAGCTGTGGCACGAGGAAAACCCCGACGTCCAAGGCCATGACCACCCCGAGATCACGCCGACCGAAGAGCACACCAAGCTCGCCGAGCGCCGCGTGAAGCTGGGCCTTCTGCTGGCCGAGCTGGGCCAGAAGAACGAGGTCACGGTCTCCGACGCCGAGATGACGCAGGCGATCATGATGCAGGCCCGCCAGTACCCGGGCCAGGAACGCGCCTTCTTCGAGTTCATCCAGCAGAACCAGCAGGCGCAGCAGCAGATCCGCGCGCCGCTGTTCGAGGACAAGGTCGTCGATTTCATCACCGAGCTGGCCGAGGTGACCGAGAAAGAGATCTCCAAGGACGATCTCAAGGCCGCGGTGGACGCGCTCGAGGAAGAGTGATCCGAAAAGCCCCAATCGGGCTGCGCAAGACATCAAGGGGCGGTCCGATCGGGCCGCCCCTTTTCGTTGCGGCGGCCGCGCTGCCGCATTGCGGCGCCGGTTTTTCTGGTCGCCGCGGGGGCGCTTGGCATAGGCTTGTCCCATGGTCAGGGTTTCCTCCGTTCCGCCGCAGGACCGGAACGACATAGGCTCGGACCACCAAACTTCCCGCGCGGGTGCCGTGACCCGCAGGGCCACGCAATAGGCGGAAGGAACACATCATGCGTCTGTTTTGTCTCAGTCTTTTCGGCGCGCTGGCGTGCAGCAGCGCGGCCATGGCCTGTCCGGGCCTCAACATGTCCTCGGGGGCGGTGACCTATGACGCGGGCCAGTTGGCCACGGCGCAAAGCGTGTCGCTGACCGCCGGGGGCGAGAATCGGCTGGAGCAATGCGGGCTGGGCAACCTCGGCTACGGACAGTTCCGCTCGGTGCCCGATCATTCCTTCGTGGTCGCGGGCAGCGTGCCGGCCGGGCTGACGCTGGCGGTCAACTCGGACTGCGACGCGGCGATGCTGGTCAACACCGCCGATGGACTGTGGCATTTCAACGATGACGGCAACGGCAGTCTCGACCCGCGGATCGACATTCCCGCGGGGGCTGCGCTGAACGGCCAGGTCGATGTCTGGGTCGGCACCTTCGCGGGCGGCGATTGCGCCGCGACGCTGCAGCTTGCCCAGCAGGGCGCGCCCCTGCCCATGGCCCCGCCCTCGGGCGGCGGCGGGCTGGCGGGCGTTTCGCCCCCGCCGCTGCCGCAGCCCGCGCCCCAGCC
>NZ_JASJOE010000077.1 GCF_030163755.1 Roseicyclus amphidinii | reverse complement strand
CCCCGTCGTGCGCGCGAGGGCCACGAGGACCGAAGGGCCGACGGGGTTCTGTTTCTGCGGCATGGTCGAGGAGGCCCCGCCGCCCGCCAGCCGCACCTCGGCCACGTCGCTGCGGGTCAGGATCAGCAGGTCCTCGGCCGGCTTGGCGGCGGCTGCCGTCACGCTGACGCAGAGCCCCGCGATATCGGCGATGAGCGAGCGTTCGGCATGCCAGCTGCGCCCCGGATCGGCGAGGCCGAGGGCCTCGGCCAGGCCTGTGCGGATCGCCGCCGGATCGGGGCCGAGCATCGTGCCGGTGCCGCCAGCCCCCGCAAGCGAGACGCAGAGCCGGGGTTTCACGGCGCGCAGGCGCTCGAGTGTCTGGAGAAGGGGCCAGCCCCAGCTGGCCACCAGCGCGCCGAAGCTCGTGGGCACGGCGACCTGCCCGTAGGTGCGGGCGGCCATGGGGGTCTCGGGCTCGGCCTCGGCCAGCTTGGCGAGCCTATGGGCCGCGGTGACCAGCCGCGCCTCGATCAGGCTCAGGGCCTGCCTGAGCCGCAGCATCAGGCCTGTGTCCTGGATGTCCTGGCTGGTCGCGCCCCAATGCAGGTAGGGCGCGTGTTCGGGCGCCTCCAGCGCCTTGCGCATGGCGGTGACGAGGCCCGGAAGGCTGACGCCGTTCTGCCCGGTGGCCGTGGCCAGCCCCGCGGGGTCGATCTGCAGCTCCATCGCGGCGCGGTGCAGGAAGGCGCCGGTCACCTCGGGGATGACACCGGCCTGGCCCTGGACCTTGGCCAAAGCCCCGAGGACCAGCATCATCGCCCGCACCTCGGCGCTGTCGGAGAAGAGCCGCCCGACCTCGGCATCGCCGAAGAGATCGCGGTAAAGCGCGCTGTCGAAGGGAGAGGCGCTCATGCCGCGCCGCCCATGTGACCGATATCCTTCAGAAACCCGTTCAGCAGGGCCGCGAACTCCTCGGGCCGTTCCACGCAGGGCAAATGCCCCGCGCCCCGGATCAGCTCGAAGCGCGCGCCGGGGATGAGATCGGCCAGTTCCCGCACGAGATCGGGCGGCGTCGATCCGTCTTCGCTCCCGCCGATCACCAGCGCGGGCAGGCGCAGGGCGGCGGTGGGCGTGTAGAAATCGGTGCCCGCGATGGCCGCCGAACAGCCCGCGTAGCCCGCGGCAGGCGTCACCTCGACCATGCGCCGCCAGGGGGTCACGGCGGGGCTTTCGCGGAACTCGCGCGAGAACCACCGCTCCATGATCGCGCCCGACATGGCCCCGAGGCCTTGCGTCTCGACCATGGCGATGCGCTCTTCCCACATGGTGCGGGTGCCGATCTTGGGCGCGGTGTTCGACAACACCACCGCGCGCACGAGGTCGAGGCGCTTGGCCGCCAGCCCCTGCGCGATCATCCCCCCGATCGACAGGCCGACGAAGACGCAGTCGCGCACCTCGAGCGCATCCAGCAGCCGCTCGGCGTCATGCACCAGCGCGCCCATGGAATAGGGCGCGGGCGGACAGGTCGACAGGCCATGGCCCCGCTTGTCGTAGCGGATCACGCGCAGCCCCTCGGGCAGATGCGGCAGGATGCCGTCCCAGAGCCGGAAATCGGTGCCCAGCGAATTGGCGAAGACCAGCGCGGGCGCGTCCCTCGGCCCGGTGTCGGCGTAATGCAGGGCGACATCGCCCAGGTCGAGGCAGTCCATTCCCGTCTCCCTCCCGCGGTTTCCCCCGGTTCTGCGCCAAGCTGCGGCGCATCGCAAGCCGTGCATGCCGCGGACGGCACGCGCGATGACGGCATTTCGCCTTGCCGCCGCGGGCGAACCTGCAAGGATGGGCGCGGGAGTGAGGACAGGGAGACGCGCCATGCCATCCACCATCCGCGCCGCGGTCTGCCGCGCCTACGGCGCACCGCTGGAGATCGAGACGCTGACCTTGCGCGATCCCGGCCCGGGCGAGATCGAGGTCGAGATCGAGGCGGTGGCGATCTGCCATTCCGACATCTCCTACATGGAGGGGGCCTGGGGCGGCGCGCTCCCGGCGGTCTACGGGCACGAGGCGGCGGGGCGGGTCACCGCGCTGGGCGAGGGGACCGGGCAGCGCAGCCTCGGCGAGCGGGTGCTGATCACGCTGATCCGCTCCTGCGGCACCTGCCCCGATTGCGCGGGCGGCCGGCCCGTCCACTGCGGGGCCAAGGGCGCGGCTGCGCCCAAGCTGACGGATGCCACGGGCGCGCCGGTCCATGCCGGGATGGACTGCGGCGCCTTCGCCGAGAAGGTGGTGGTCCACCAGAGCCAGGTGGCCCCCCTGGGCGAGGGGATGGCGCCGGACACCGGCTGCCTTCTGGCCTGCGGCGTGCCCACGGGGCTGGGTGCGGTGGTCAACACCGCCCGCGTGCGCCCCGGCGAGACGGTGGTGGTGATCGGCGCGGGCGGCGTGGGCCTGAACGCGGTGCAGGGCGCGCGGTTGGCAGGGGCGGCGCGGATCGTGGCGATGGACCTCGAGCCTTCGAAACTCGACGACGCCCGCGCCTTCGGCGCGACCGACACGATCCCGGCGACCGACCCGAAACCCTGGAAGGCGCTGGCGCACATCACCGGCGGGCGGCTCGCCGATCATGTCTTCGTCACCGTCGGCTCGATCCCCGCCTATGACGTGGCGCTGCGCCTGATGGCCCCCGGCGGCACGGCCTATGCCGTGGGCATGCCGCATACGGGCGAGACCTCGGCCTATGAACCGGTGATCCTCGCCGCCCTCGGGCAGGGCATCCGCGGCACGCTGATGGGCGACGTGGTGCTTGCCCGCGACATCCCCTGGATGGTCGACCTGCATGCGCAAGGCCGCCTCGAGCTCGACGCGCTGATCTCGCGGCGCTGGAGCTTCGATCAGATCAACGCCGCCATCGCCGACACCAACCGAGGGCAGGCCCGCCGCAATGTTCTCACCTTAACCCCCCATCAAGGTTAACGCGCGCGCCCCCCCTTCATCTTCCCGAAAATACGGCGGGGGGAGGGCGGGCGCAGCCCGACCGGGGGGCGGAGCCCCCCCCCAGCACAGCACCGGCCAAGCGGAGCCACGCCCATGAAAATCGCCTCCCTCGAAACCTTCGCCATCGCCCCCCCGCCGCCCGGCTGGGGCGGGCGCTACTGGCTGATCGTCCGGATCACCACCGCCTGCGGCATCTCGGGGCTGGGCGAGGTCTATGCCGCGGGCGTCGGCCCCAAGGCGATGCAGGCCGTCATCGAAGATGTCTTCACCCGCCACATGGAGGGCGAAAGCCCCGAGAACATCGAGCTGATGTCGCGCCGCGCCTGGTCCTCGGGCTTCACCCAACGGCCCGATCCCACGGTCTTCGGCGCCTTCGCGGGGCTCGAGATGGCCTGTTGGGACATCCTCGGCAAGATGCGCGACCGGCCGGTCTGGGCGCTGCTGGGCGGGCGCATGAACGCGCGCCTGCGCGCCTATACCTACCTCTACCCCAGCGACGGCGCGCCCGAGGCGGAGGTGCGCCGCTTCTGGATCGACGCCGATGCGCAGGCCGAGGCGGCGGCCGCGCGGGTGGCCGAAGGCTGGACGGCGGTGAAATTCGATCCCGCAGGCCCCTACACGATCCGCGGCGGGCATGCGCCCGCGGCCTCGGACATCAGCCGCTCGGCGCTCTTCTGCGAAAAGATCCGCGCCGCCGTCGGCGACCGGGCCGATCTGCTCTTCGGCACTCATGGGCAGTTCACGCCGGGCCACGCGATCCGGCTGGCCAAGGCATTGGAGCCGCACGATCCCCTCTGGTTCGAAGAACCGATCCCGCCCGACGATATAGCGGGGCTTGCCGAGGTGGCGCGCTGCACCTCGATCCCCGTGGCAACCGGCGAGCGGCTTTGCGGCAAGATGGAATTCGCCGCGGTGCTGCGCGCGGGGGTGCGGATCGTGCAACCGGCGCTGGGGCGCGCGGGCGGCATCTGGGAGGGGCGCAAGATCGCGCTTCTGGCCGAAAGCCACGGCGCGCAGATCGCGCCGCATCTCTACGCGGGGCCGGTGGAATGGGCCGCCAACGTGCATCTCGGCGTGACCTGCCCGAACCTGCTGATGGTCGAGGCCATCGAGACGCCCTTCCACAAGACACTCGTCCGCGGCCGCCCGCAGGTCGAGGAGGGCTTCGTCGAAGCCCCCTCCGCGCCGGGCCTCGGGATCGAGCTCGATGACGCGGTCGCGGCGGCCCATGCCTATGCGGGCGACCGGCTGCACCTGGAGATGCAGGAGGCGCCCTGCGACTGGAAGAACGGCAACGCTTTCGCGGGCGGGGCTGCGGACTGACCCTCAGCCCTTCTTGCGGATCGGCACGCCGTAAAGCTCGAGCTTGTGGCCCTTCAGCCGGTAGCCGAGCTTTTCGGCGATCTTCTCCTGAAGGGCCTCGATCTCGGGGTCGCAGAACTCGATCACCTCGCCCGAGTTCATGTCGATCAGGTGGTCGTGGTGGTCGCGCTCGGCATCCTCGTAGCGGGCGCGGCCGTCGCCGAATTCGAGCCGGTCGATGATGCCCGATTCCTCGAAGAGCTTCACGGTGCGGTAGATCGTGGCAATCGAGATGCGCGGGTCGCGGGCGGAGGCGCGGGCGTAAAGCTCCTCGACATCGGGGTGGTCGTCGGAGGCCTCAAGAACCTGCGCGATGACGCGGCGCTGCTCGGTCATGCGCAGGCCCTTGGCCTCGCAGCGTGCCTCGATCGTGTCGGTCATGGGCGGCCCCCGGCGCAGCTGTCGTGGGCGTCACGTTTAGGGGATTTATGCGCGCCGGAAAACCCGTTCCGGGCAGGCCGCTTGACTTGGGCGGGCCGCGGGGTGAGACGGCTGGGAAGGGGAGAGCGCACCATGCCGCAGAAAGACCGGATCGACGCCTTCGGCGCGGCGGGGCTGACCGTCTTCGCGGCGCTCCTGGCCTTCAACCAGGTGGTGATCGCGGTCGGCAACGAGGGGTTGCAGCCGGTCTTTTTCGCGGCACTTCGGTCCATCGGGGGCGCGCTCTGCATCTTCGCCTGGATGAAGGCCCGCGGCATCGCGGTCGAGGTCGCGCCGGGCACGTGGCGCGCAGGCCTTGCCATGGGGGCCTGTTTCGCGGTGGAGTTCATCTGCCTTTTCGTGGCGCTCGACCTGACGACCGTCACGCGGACCTCGATCATCTTCTATTCCATGCCGGTCTGGCTGGCGCTCCTGGGCCATGTGCTGATCCCCGGCGAACGGATCACCAGGGTCAAGGGCATGGGCCTTGCGCTGGCCTTTGGCGGCGTGGTGCTGGCGATCACGCGGCGCGACGGGGCGGGGGGCGAGGCCTCGCTGATCGGGGATCTCTGCGCGCTGGTGGCGGCGCTGGCCTGGGCGGGGATCGCGCTTTTGGCCAAGGCCTCGCGGCTGCGGACGGTGCGGCCCGAGGTGCAGCTCCTGTGGCAACTGGCGGTCTCGGCACCGCTGTTGTTGCTGGCGGCGCCGTTCTTCGGGCCGTTTCTGCGGGGGCCGGAGCTGATCCATTGGGGGGCGCTGGCCTTTCAGATCGTGGTGATCGTCTCGGCGGGATTCCTGTTCTGGCTCTGGCTTCTGTCGATCTACCCCGCCGCCTCGGTCGCGGCGTTCAGTTTCCTGTCGCCGGTCTTTGGCGTGCTCCTTGGCTGGAGCCTGCTGGGCGAGCAGGTGGGATGGGAGATCATTGCCGCGCTGGTGCTGGTGGCCGCCGGTCTGATCCTGATCAACCGGCCCGCGCGGGGCTGACAAGGGGTTGCGCCGCCTGTGGCGTCGCCGGGCGGCGCGCCGCTGACGCGGCGCGGGGGCCTTGGACGCGGCTGCGCCCGGGTTTTCGAGGGCGCGCAGGTGTCGGGGGCGGGATTTGCGTATTTGGGGAAAGATGAAGGGCTCAGGTGCCGCAGAAAGTCCGCAGGACGCGTTGTTCGTCGGTCGGGGGCGCTTCGTATTCGGCGACTGAGGGATCATCGGCGAAGGGATGGGCGAGCGCCTGCATCAGGTTTTCGAAGGGGGTGAAATCGCCCGCGACGCCTGCCGTGATCGCCTCTTCGACGCGGTGGTTGCGGGGGATGCGGGCGGGGTTCGCGGCCTGCATGGCGGTGATGCGGGCGGCTTCGTCGCGCGCCTCGGCGGCGAGGCGGGCCTGCCAGCGGGTGAGCCACGGGTCGAGCGCGGTGGGGTCGATGAATTCGTCGCGGGCGCTTTGCGGGGTGTCGCCCGAGAGGGCGCGGAAGGTGCGGGTGAAATCCGCGCTGTTCCGCGCCATGCGCTCGAGCAGGTCGAAGGCGAGGGCGGCGTCCTCCTCGTCTTCCGTGGCAAGGCCCAGCTTGGCGCGCAGGACGGCGTGCCATTCGGCGTCGAAGCGGTCGGAGAAGCCGTTCACCAGCGCGGTGAAGCGCTCGATGCCTTCGTCGCGGTCGGGAAGGAGCGGCAGCAGCGCGGTGGCGAGCTGCGCGAGGTTCCAGACCGCGATTTGCGGCTGGTTGGCATAGGCGTAACGCCCGAACTGGTCGATGGAGGAGAAGACCGTGTCGGGGTGGTAGGCGTCCATGAAGGCGCAGGGGCCGTAGTCGATGGTCTCGCCCGAGAGGGTCATGTTGTCGGTGTTCATCACCCCGTGGATGAAGCCCAGCCCCATCCACTGCGCGATCAGCCGGGCCTGTGCGCCGATGACGGCGTCGAGCAGGCCCTCGGGGCCTGTCGCCTCGGGGTAGTGGCGGGCGATGACATGGTCGGTGAGCGCCTGCAGCGCCTCCGCGTCGCGGCGGGCGGCGAAATACTGGAAGGTGCCGACGCGGATATGGGAGGCGGCGACGCGGGCGAGGATCGCGCCGGGCATCACCGCCTCGCGCAGCACGGGCTCTCCGGTGGTGACGGCGGCCAGCGCGCGGGTGGTGGGCACGCCCATGGCGGCCATGGCCTCGGAGACGATGTATTCGCGCAGGACGGGGCCGAGCCAGGCCTTGCCGTCGCCCATGCGCGAATAGGGGGTGCGGCCCGCGCCCTTGAGCTGGATGTCGAAGCGCGCGCCGTCCGGCGCGACCACCTCGCCCAGCAGGATCGCGCGCCCGTCGCCCAGCTGCGGCGACCAGCCGCCGAACTGGTGGCCGGCGTAGACCTGCGCCAGCGGTTCCGCCCCCTCGGGCAGGGTGGTTCCGGCGAAGAGGCGGGCGGTTTCGGCCGCGTCTTCGGGCAGGGTCAGGCCAAGGCGGTCGGCCAGCGGGCGGTTGAGCGCGACGAGGGCGGGCGCCTCGACCGGGGCGGGGGCCTGGCGGGTGAAGAACCGCTCGGGCAGCCGGGCGTAGGAGTTGTCGAAGGGGAAACGGGGGGGCATGGGCAGTGTCCTTTGTCCCACGAGATAGGGGTGGGGCGGGGCGGTGCAAATCCCTTGCAAGGGATTTGCAAGGCCCTTGCAAGGGCCTTCGCCCCGCTCAGAGCCGGGCGAGGCGCCCGGTCAGCAGGTCGTAGAACCCCTGGGCGTCCACCTCGCCCATGAACATCGCGTTCCGCGGACGGTCGGTGACGCCCCACCAATCGGCCACGGTCATGCCGCGGGTCAGAGGCGACATGGTTTCGATTTCAACGTTCACGTGGCGGCCCGAGAACAGGCCGGGCCGGATCAGATATGCGATGACGCAGGGATCATGCAGCGGTGCGCCGTCGTGGCCGTATTTCTCCATGTCGAAGCGTTCGAAGAAATCGGTCCACTGCGCGACGGCATGGCCGACATCCGTTCCCAGGTCGCGGATCGCCTCGATCCTTGGCCGCGTGGTCAGCACCTTGTGGGTCACGTCAAGCGGCATCACCGTAAGGGGAACGCCCGATTTGAAGACGATCTCGGCGGCCTCCGGGTCGACGTAGATGTTGAATTCGGCGGCGGGCGTGATGTTGCCCACCTCGAAATAGGCGCCGCCCATCAGGACGATCTCCTGCACGCGGGGGATGATGTCGGGGGCGGTGCGGAACGCCGTGGCGATGTTCGTGAGCGGGCCGAGCGGGCAGAGGGTGACGGTGCCGGACGGCTCCTGCCGGAGCGTTTCGATGAGGAACTCGACGGCGTGGGTGTCTTGCAGGGGCATGGTCGGCTCGGGCAGCGCGATGCCGTCGAGGCCCGTCTTGCCGTGGACATGCTCGGCGGTGACGAGGGTGTGGGCGAGCGGCTTGTCGCAGCCCGCGAAGACGCGGATGTCGCGGCGGCCCGCCAGTTCGCAGACGATGCGCGCGTTTTTCTGGGTCAGTGCAAGCGGCACGTTGCCCGCCACCGCGGTGATGCCCATGACCTCGATCTCCTCGGGGGAGGCCAGCGCGAGCAGGATCGCCACGGCGTCATCCTGTCCGGGGTCGGTGTCGATGATGATCTTGCGGGTCATGCGCGCGCTCCTGTCGGATGGCCCGCAGGTGACACCCTCGGGCAGAAGACTTCAATGCCTCCGGCGGGCGTATTTGGAGAAAGATGAAGCTCGTGATAGCCTCTTGCACGGCGCAGCAGTGAGTATGAGGCTTAACCGTGATGAGCGATCTGGTGATCGGCCTCACCTTCAGCAGCTTCTTTATCCATGCGCTCGCCTATCACGCCTACGGCAAGGGTGCGACCTTTTGGGCAGACTATATTGCGTCGCCGATAGGCGTGTCTTTCTGGCGCAAACACTGGCGGCTTCTTGTGGCGCTGTGCTGCCATGCCTTGTTCTGGTTTGTCGTGGTCGAGAGTATCGGGCTTCTCGTCACTCGACCGTCAGTCCACGCAGCCTGACAGAGCTCGATGAAAAAGGCCGCCCGGGTGAGGGGGCGGCCTTTCGATGTCTTGTGCGGGGATCGCGCCTCAGCGGTCCTCGATCTCGACGTAGTCGCGCAGCGTCTCGCCCATGTAGAGCTGGCGCGGGCGGCCGATCTTCATCGCGGGATCGGCGAGCTGCTCCTTCCACTGGGAAATCCAGCCCACCGTGCGCGAGACGGCGAAGATCGGCGTGAACATCGAGGTGGGGAAGCCCATCGCCTCGAGGATGATGCCCGAGTAGAAATCGACGTTCGGGAACAGCTTCTTGTCGGCGAAGTAGCTGTCTTCCAGCGCGATGCGCTCCAGCTCCTTGGCGACCTGCAGGAGCGGGTTGTCCTCGACGCCGAGCAGGTCCAGCACCTCGTCGGCGGATTGCTTCATCACCTTCGCGCGCGGGTCGAAGTTCTTGTAGACGCGGTGGCCGAAGCCCATCAGGCGGAACGGGTCTTCCTTGTCCTTGGCGCGGGCGATGTATTCGGGGATGCGGTCGACGGTGCCGATCTCCTTGAGCATCTCGAGGCAGGCCTGGTTGGCGCCGCCATGGGCCGGGCCCCAGAGGCAGGCGATGCCGGCCGCGATGCAGGCAAACGGGTTCGCGCCCGAGGAGGAGGCCAGCCGCACCGTCGAGGTGGAGGCGTTCTGCTCGTGATCGGCGTGCAGCGTGAAGATGCGGTCCATGGCGCGTTCGAGCACCGGGTCGATCACGTATTCCTCGGCCGGAACGGCAAAGCACATGCGCAGGAAGTTGGCGGCATAGCTCAGGTCGTTGCGCGGATAGACGAAGGGCTGGCCGATCGAATACTTGTAGGCCATCGCCGCGATCGTCGGCATCTTGGCGATCAGCCGGTGCGAGGCGATCTCGCGCTGGCGCGGGTCGTTGATGTCGGTGCTGTCATGGTAGAAGGCCGACATCGCGCCGACCACGCCCACCATCGTGGCCATCGGATGCGCATCCCGCCGGAAGCCCCGGAAGAAATTGTGCATCTGCTCGTGGATCATCGTGTGGCGAGTGATCGTGCTCTCGAAAATCTCGAGTTCCGCGGCCGAGGGCAGTTCGCCGTAGAGCAGCAGGTAGCAGACCTCGAGGTAATGGGATTTCTCGGCCAGCTGGTCGATCGGGTAGCCGCGGTGCAGCAACTCGCCCTTGATGCCGTCGATATAGGTGATCGAGCTTTCGCAGGCCGAGGTCGAGGTGAAGCCGGGGTCGTGGGTGAACACACCCGCCTGCCCGTAAAGCTTGGTGATATCGATCACGTCCGGGCCCACGGAGGGCGAGTGAATGGGCAGATCGAAGCTCTGCCCGTCGATCGTCAAGGTGGCGGTTCTGGTCGTCTCAGCCATGGTCGTCCCTTCTTCAGCGTGGCCGCGCGGGGCACCGGGTTTGGCGCCGCCTGCGGGATCGGTCGGGGCCGGCACGGTCGAGGGGCCCCGCGGTTCTCGGGCCTCCCCCCTGTGGCGACCGTGTCAGCCGTCGCGGGAGGCGGCGTCCGTCAGGCGGGCGATGGTTTCGTCCCGGCCGATGACGAGCATCATGTCGAAGACACTCGGGGTCGCGCTGCGGCCTGCGAGCGCGGCCCGAAGGGGACCGGCCAGCTTGCCGAATTTCAACCCGTGGGCCTCTGCGGCCAGGGTCAGCGTCGCCTCCAGCGTGTCGCGGCTCCAGCTAGCATTCTGCAGATGCTCAGTCAATTCACTCAGTATACCACGGGATACCGCGTCCAGCTGGGCGGCGGCCTTCTCGTCGGGCTCGATGGGCCGGGAGGCCAGTGCAAACTGGGCTTTTTCAAGAAGATCGGGCAGGGATTTCGCACGATCCTTGAGGCAATACATCGCAGCCGACACAAGGTCATGCTGCAGCTGCGAAAGGGCGGGCTGGCCGGTCAGGGCAAGGAAGCGCGCGATCTCTTCCATCAGGTCGGCGTCTTCCATGCGGGCGATGTGCCAGCCTGCGACCGACTCCAGTTTCTTCATGTCGAGCCGTGCGGGCGATTTGCCGATGCCCTTGAGGTCGAACCACTCCAGCGCCTGCGCGTCGGTGAAGAGCTCGTCATCGCCATGGCTCCAGCCCAGCCGCGCGAGGTAGTTGCGCATCGCGGCGGGGGGGATGCCCATTTCGGCGTATTCCATCACGCCGGTCGCGCCGTGGCGCTTGGACAGTTTCTTGCCGTCGGGCCCGTGGATCAGGGGAATATGCGCCCAGACCGGTTCCGCCCAGCCCATCGCGCGGTAGATCTGGGCCTGCCGCGCGGCGTTGTTGAGGTGGTCGTCGCCGCGGATCGCGTGGGTCACGCCCATGTCGTGATCGTCCACCACCACGGCCAGCATGTAGGTGGGCGTCCCGTCCGAGCGCAGCAGCACCATGTCGTCGAGCTGGTCGTTGCGGAAGGTCACCGTGCCCTGCACCGCATCCTCGATCACCGTCTCGCCCGCGCGGGGCGCTTTCAGGCGCACGACATAGGGCAGGTCGGGGTGATCGCCCTCGGCCACATCGCGCCAGGGGCTGAGGTAGAGGGTCGAGCGGTTCTCGGCGCGGGCGGCCTCGCGGAAGGCCTCGATCTCGTCCTGGGTGGCGAAGCATTTGTAGGCCGTGCCCTCGGCGAGCATCCGGTGGGCGACCTCGGCGTGGCGCGGCACGCGCTCGAACTGGCTGACGGCCTCGCCGTCCCAGTCGAGGCCCAGCCAGCGCATCCCGTCAAGGATCGCCTGCGTCGCCTCGGGCGTCGAGCGCGCGCGGTCGGTGTCCTCGATCCGGAGCAGGAACTTGCCCCCGCGGCCGCGGGCAAACAGCCAGTTGAACAGCGCCGTGCGCGCGGTGCCGATATGCATCATGCCGGTGGGCGAGGGGGCGATGCGGGTGACGATCTGCGAGGTATCGGCCATTTGATCCCTTCCGCGCCGGGTCTCCATGGGAGGGCGCGTTAACCTGTTTGAAACCATGTCTGGGTTAAGACTTGGGTGGTTCGTTACCCCATGACGGAGGGCGCTGACAAGGACGTGACCGACGAGAGCTATTCCGGCGCCGTAGACCCTGCGCGGCGCTTTGCGCCCCTGGCATGGCCGGGCTGGCTGAACGCCGTACAGCAGGGGCAGCGCGGCGCGTTGATGCCGTGGTCGGCGGTGATGCTGGGGCTGGGCGTGGCGCTGTATTTCTCGCTGCCGGTCGAGCCGGGGGCGGCGGGCTATGCCGTGGCCGTCGCTGTCATGGCACTCGGCATCGCCCTGTCGCTGCGCTGGCGCGAGGTGATGGGGCCGACCGGGTTGGCGCTGGCGCTGGTGGCGCTGGGGCTTTGCGCGGCGGGGGTGCGCGCGCATCAGGTGGCGGGGCCGGTGCTCGATTTCCGCTACTACGGCCCGATCGAGGGGCGGGTGGTGGCGATCGACCGCTCCGCCTCGGACGTGCCGCGGCTGACGCTGGACGAGGTGCGGCTCGACGATCTGGACCCCGCCCGCACGCCGCGGCGCGTGCGGGTGTCGCTGCATGGCGACTGGCCGGGGGCGGAGCCTGCGCCGGGGGCCATCGTGATGCTGACCGGGCACCTGTCGGCCCCCGCGGGCCCGGCGGAACCCGGCGGCTTCGACTTCCAGCGCCACGCGCATTTCCTGTCGCTGGGTGGCGTCGGCTATTCCCGAACGCCGCTTGTCCTGCTGGAGGACCGCGCGCCGGGCGCGGCGCGGCTTTTCCATCTCAGGATGCGGATGTCGGCGGCGATCCAGGCCCGGATCGAGGGGCAGGCCGGCGCCTTTGCCGCCGCGGTGCTGACCGGCGACCGCTCGGGCCTTGAGGCCGGGCCGGTCGAGGCGATGCGGGATGCCAATATCGCGCATCTGCTGGCCATCTCGGGGCTGCACATGGGGCTTCTGACGGGTTTCGTCTATGCCGCGCTGCGCGCGATCCTCGCGCTGGTCCCGGCGCTGGCGCTGCGCTACCCGATCCGCAAATGGGCCGCCGTGGTGGCGCTTTGCGCGGGGGCCTTCTATCTCGCGCTCTCCGGCGGGAACGTGGCGACCGAGCGTGCCTTCATCCAGGTCGCGGTGATGTTCGCCGCCGTGCTCATGGACCGGCGCGCGATCACGCTGCGCTCGGTCGCCATCGCGGCGGTGATCGTGCTGTTGCACCGGCCCGAGACGCTGATGTCACCGGGCTTCCAGATGTCCTTCGCCGCCACCGCGGCGCTGGTCGGGGCCTTCGGCGCGTTGCGCGGCGCTGCATGGCTGCAGGGCTGGCCGAAATGGGCGCGCGGGGTCTTCGCGCTGGTGGTCTCCTCGGCCGTGGCAGGGGCCGCGACCGCGCCCTTCGCCGCGGCGCAGTTCAACCAGGTGGCGGTCTACGGGCTGGCCGCGAACCTTCTGACCGTGCCGGTCATGGGCAGCGTCATCATCCCCGGCGCGGTGCTGGCGCTGATCTTGTGGCCGCTGGGCCTGTCGGGGCCGGTCTGGCAGGTGATGGAGTGGGGGCTGGAGTGGATCCTCGGGGTCGCGGCCCGCATCGCGGCCCTGCCCGGCGCGGTCGAGCAGGTGCCGACGCCACCGGGCTGGATGCTCGGCGCGGTGGCGCTGTCGGGGCTATTCGTCCTGCTCTGGCAGGGCCGC
Organism: Roseicyclus amphidinii; assembly: GCF_030163755.1. Lineage (GTDB taxonomy): Bacteria > Pseudomonadota > Alphaproteobacteria > Rhodobacterales > Rhodobacteraceae > Roseicyclus > Roseicyclus amphidinii. Next base: position 134 of record NZ_JASJOE010000077.1, on the reverse strand, counting down.
GCGCGCTGGGTCGGGGCCGTGCCGCTGCTGGCGGCGCTCCTGTCCTGGCCGCTGGCCGAGCGGCCCGTGCTGCTGATCTCCGAGGGCGGTCGGCTGGTGGGCCTCTGGCAGGAGGGCGCGCGCGGCCTCAGCCG
>NZ_JASJOE010000076.1 GCF_030163755.1 Roseicyclus amphidinii | reverse complement strand
CGAGCGGGTGGAACCCCACCGACAGGCCGCCCCCGCCAAGCGGCGCGACGCGCAGCGCCAGCGGCGTGCCCGCCGTCGTGATCACCTCGTCCGACCAGGGCGCGCGGTCGATGCTGCGGCAGGAGAAATCCAGGATGTCGGCCCAGGCCCCGCTTGGCGCGCAGCCCGCCTGCCAGAGCTGCGTCGCCTCGGTGAGGGTGGCGGGCGCGGCGCCCTCGCCCCAGAGCGCGGCGAAGCCCGCGTTGGCCAGCACCAGCCGCCCCTCGCCCGAGAAGATCGCCAGCGCCTGCGGCAGGTCGTCGAGCGCGGAGCGATAAAGGTCGATATCGCCGCGGAACTGCCGGGTGAGCGACACTTCCGAGGTGATGTCCTCGAACATGAAGGCCACCGCGCCATCGGGATGCGGGCGGCCGATCACGCGGAAGCTGTGGCCATCGGGCAGGGTCCAGAGCTCCTGGTAGGTGCCGGCCTCGGCATCCTGTTCCAGCCGCGCGATCTGGTTGCGCCAGTCGAGGTAGTTCTTCGGCTCGGGCATCCGCTGCCGGTCGCGCAGCGCGTCGAGAAAGGCGACAAGGCCGGGCCGCCGCGACAGGAATTGCGGCTCGAGCCCGGACAGGCTGACGAGGGCGGGGTTGAACAGCATCAGTTCGCGCCGCCGGTCGAAGACGGCGAGGCCGATGGGCAGATGCGCGAAGGTCTTGGACAGGGTCTGGACGAAGTCGCGCAGCGACGCCTCGGCAGCGACCAGCCGGTCGACGGGGGCGGCGCTGGCCAGCAGCCCGCCATCGGCGCGCGGGTCCGCCGAGACCTCGAACCACAGCGCCCCCCCGCGCGGATCGCCGGGGGTGACGGGGGCCAGCGGCGCGCCGTCGGGCTGAAGCCGCAGGCGGCGCAGCGTGCCGGGTTCGGGGGGCGGCTCGAGCGCGGGCCGGAACAGCGGCGGCAAGGGCCAGCGCGTTTCGGTGCGCGCGGACCCCGACAGGGTTTCGACCAGCGCGTGATAGGGCGCATTGGCCCAGGTCACGTTGCCGTCGCGGTCCTGACGCCAGACCGGGATGCGGGCGGCATCGACGGCGGCGCGCAGGTCCTCGATCTCGGCGCGGAGCGCGTCGAGCGCGGGGCCGTCCACGACAAGCCGGCCCTCGCCGGTTTCGGCGGGGCCGATGGTGACGACGACCCGCCCCCCCTCGGCGCGGCCGGCCACGCCCAGCAGGTCCTGGCCGAAGCGGCTGGTCACAAGGAAGGTCTCGCCCCGGTCGGCGAGCGCGGCGAAATGGGCGGGCAGATCGGGGCTGAAGGCCCTGAGCGCGCGGGCCAGCACCTCGAAGGCCTTGGTGCGGTCGGTGCCGGGCGGAAGAAAGGCGTCGTTGGCGTCCAGCGGCGTGATCAGGTAGCCCTCGCGGAACTCGTAGCGCCGGGGCGTGTCGGCAAAGACCGGCCCCGGCGCCGCATCGCGCCGCGCGCGGCGGCGTTCGGTGATCACGCTGCTGAAAAGAACGGCCAGCATCCCGCCGATCAGGCTGACCGCGGCAAACACCGCCATGGTTTCGAATTGGGTCATCGGCCGGCATCCGTTCACTGTCCCCGGCGGGCAGCATCGGGATAACTGGTTAACGTCGGGTTAAGCCTCGCAAGACGCCTCCGCCGCCCTCGCCCCCCACCACCGCCCACGCCCGGACGCCTTGGCACCGGATCAGATGGCGATGGGCTGGTTCTCGCCCAGCGGGCCGGTGGCCTCCTCGGCCGGAAGGCCCAGCGCCTCGTGCGGCCAGGTCACCTCGACCACGGCACCGGATTTCTCGGCCTTGTCCTCGGCCACGAGGAACGGGTCGGAGGCGTTGAAGAAACTGACCCGCGCGCCCGAGCGTTCCAGCAGCGTCTTGGCGATGAACAGGCCAAGGCCCATCCCCTCGTAGCCCGGACGCTCGCGCGCCTGGCTGCGGGCGCGGCGGCTGAGGAACGGGTCGCCGAGGCGGCCCAGCAGGTCCTGCGGAAAGCCCTGCCCGTCGTCGGTGATGCGGATGCGGATCGTGCCGTCGCCCCAACCACCTTCGACCCAGATGCGCGCCTCGGCGAAATCGACGGCGTTCTGCACCAGGTTGCGCAGCCCGTGGATCACCTCGGGTTTGCGCCAGATCAGCGGCTGGCCCTCGGGCGCGCCCTCGTCCGCGGCGAAATCATACAGCACCTCGACCCCGCGGTCGGCGTGCGGCTCGGCGGCCTCGCGGACCACGGCCCCCAGCGGCGCGGAGCGCATGTGCAGGTCGTCTTTCCCGGCGCGGCCCATCGAGCGGAGGATGTCGCGGCAGCGGTCGGCCTGGGTGCGAATCAGCCGCGCATCCTCGGCCAGCTCGGGCTGGCCCTCCAGCTCCTCGGCGAGTTCCGTGGAGACCAGCTTGATGGTGGCCAGCGGCGTGCCCAGCTCATGCGCGGCGGCGGCGACCACCCCGCCCAGGTCGGTCAGCTTCTGCTCGCGCGCCAGCGCCATCTGCGTCGCCAGAAGCGCCTGGCTCATGGAATGGGTTTCCGAGGTGATCCGGCGCGCATAGGCCGACAGGAAGACGATGCCGATGCAGATCGCGCTCCAGAAGCCGACGATGAAGATGTCGGGCAGCATCAGAACCTCGCCCGTCTCGGCGGTGAGCGGCACGTGGAACATCGCCAGAAGCGTGATCATCAGGACGGCAAGGCACCCCAGGATCGTGGTGGAGCGCATCGTGAGCGCGGTGGCCGAGATCGTCACCGGCGCAAGGATCAACAGCGCGAAGGGATTGTTCAGCCCGCCGGTGAGGAACAACAGGAAACTGAGCTGAGACAGGTCGAACAAGAGCGTCAGCATCGCGTCGCGGTCGGAGAGGCGCTGGTTTTCGGGGAAGATCGTCATGGCGATCAGGTTCGACACCACGCTCGCCCCGATGGCGAGGAAGCACAGGCCCAGTTCCACGCGCAGGCCAAGGTAGAAGGACGCGATCACCACGGTGACGGTCTGCCCGAGGATCGCCAGCCAGCGCAGCACCAGAAGCGTGCGCAACCGGACCCAGTCGCTGCGGGCGTCCTGGCGGACGAGATCGACGGCGGGGTCGGCGGTGGTGATGGCCATGGAGGGCGGGCTTTCTGTCACAGGCGGGCAGTCGTGAATTGATAGGGCGCGGCGCATAGGTAATCAACGATGACCGACGCAACCGGCCCGGTGCCCCGTCGTAGCCGAAAGGACTGTCCATGACCCGTGTCTATGCCATCGCCTCTGCCGCGCTGATCGGTGCGCTGGTCCTCGGCGTCGGGATCAGCGTGTACCTGGGGCAAGCGCAACGCAGCGCCTCGGCCGATCCGTTCGGCCAATGCCGCGGCAGCGTCGTGGCGGGCGGCGCGGGCCAGATCGGCGGGCCCTTCACGCTGGTGTCCGAGACCGGCGAGACGGTCACCGACGCGGATGTGATCACGGAACCGACGCTGCTTTACTTCGGCTACACCTTCTGCCCGGATGTCTGCCCGCTCGACACGGTGCGCAATGCCGAGGCGGTGGATATCATGGAGGCCGACGGCTATTCGGTCCGACCCGTCTTTGTCTCGGTCGATCCCGAGCGCGACACGCCCGAGGTGGTGCAGTCCTTCACCGAGAACATCCATCCGCGGATGCTGGGCCTGACCGGCACGCCCGAGCAGACCGACGCCGCCGCACGCGCCTACCGGGTCTATTACCGGATCAACCGCGAAGGCGACGACCCCTATTACCTGGTCGATCACTCGGCCTTTACCTACCTGGTGCTGCCCGGCCATGGCTTCGTCGAGTTCTTCAACCGCGAGACGACACCGCAGCAGATGGCCGAGCGCGCGGAATGTTTCCTGAATGCAGGCGGTTGAAGACTGGATTGAAGACTGGACAACGCGCCCGCGCGCGACAAATTGACCGCAGGACGCGAATACCGTTAAACAGGTTCAACCGCTGAACGACCGAAGGGAGACGCCGCATGTCGCAGGAGCGCAGCCTCACTGACATCGGACCGGACAAATCGCTGCTTCTGGTGGACGATGACGAACCGTTCCTGCGCCGGCTGGAGCGCGCGATGGAGAAGCGCGGCTTCGAGGTCGAGGCCGCCCTGTCGGTCGCGGCCGGCAAGGCCATCGCCACGGCGCGGCCGCCCGCCTACGCGGTGGTCGACCTGCGGCTCGAGGATGGCAACGGGCTCGACGTGGTGGAAACGCTGCGCGCCAAGCGGCCCGATGCGCGCATCGTGGTGCTGACCGGCTACGGCGCGATCGCCACCGCGGTGGCGGCGGTCAAGATCGGGGCGACCGATTACCTGTCCAAGCCCGCCGATGCCAATGACATCACCGCGGCGCTTCTGGCCGATGGCGAAGAGATGCCGCCGCCGCCCGAGAACCCGATGTCGGCCGACCGGGTGCGCTGGGAGCATATCCAGCGGGTCTACGAGCTGTGCGACCGCAACGTCAGCGAAACCGCGCGGCGGCTGAACATGCATCGCCGGACGCTGCAACGTATTCTCGCCAAGCGCAGCCCGCGCTAAGAGGGCGCCCGAACCGCCGCCCCCTTGAGTCGGGAGACACGACCGATGCGCCTGCCTGCCCTGATCGCCCTTGCCGGGAGCCTTGCGCTTGCGGCCTGCGTCACGACCCCGAGCGAGCCCGAGCCGCCGGTCCTGACCCTCGATGCGCGCGGCATCCAGCCGACCGTGAGCCGGTTGCGCATCGATTTCGGCCGGGCGCAGGTCGGCGTGATCGACACGGTGACACGCCTGTTGGGCGAGGGGCCGATGCAGATCACGACCAACACCGAATGCGGTGCCGGGCCGATCACCGCGGCCTCCTGGGAAGACGGGCTGACGCTGAATTTCCAGGACGGGAATTTCGTCGGATGGGTCAACTCCGACCCCGGCCTTCCGGCAGGCGGCGGCATCCTGCCCGGCCAGCCGCGCCTTGCCTTGCCGCAGGGCAATTTCTCGATCACGTCGCTGGGCACCGAGTTTTCGCGGACCGAGGTCTATGGCCTGCTGACCGAGAATGACGAGGCGGTGCGCATCGTCTGGGCCGGGACGACCTGCTTCTTCCGCTGACCGCGCGGCTCAGGACAAATCGAAGCGTTTCAGGATCTTGTCCACGACGGTGCCGTCATCCATGCGGTAACCCGCGATGCGCCCGTAATCCTCGAAGCCGCGGGACTGGTAATAGGCCAGCCCGCCCGCGTTGTCGGCGCGGATACTGGCGTTGATCCATGCGTAGCCCATCCGCGCGGCGGCGGCGCGGGTCGCCTCGAACAGCTTCGATCCGATGCCGAGGCCCTGCCGCCCCGGCTTGGCGAAGGTGGCGATATCGACCGCCTCGGGCGGAAGCCCGTCATGGGGCGCGATCCACTGGAACCCGAGGATCTCGCCCGCGTCGGTTTCCGCGACATGCCAGGCCGAGGCCTCGGGCGCGGTCTGCATCCGGTTGACGAAATACGCGGCGTCGATCTGGCCGGTCATGGCGGTCGTGCCGCCGATCGCGATGATCTCGTTCAGGATCTCGGCCATCTCGCGCGCGTCGAGCGCATGGGCCGGGCGCACGGTGATCATAGGGCTGCCATCAGCGCGGCGTGGCGCGCGGTGAAGGCGTCGCGCGCTTCGACCGGGGGGCGCAACACGAGGGTCAGGCCCTCGGTCAGCGCGGGATCGGGGCGGCCGAAGAAGCGGTCGGCCTCAACCGTGGCGAAGCCCGCAAGCTGCACCGCCTCGAGCCAGGCCGAGACGCGGTCGGCGCGTTTTATCAATGACTTGACCGGTTTCGGCAGCATCGCGGGCAGGCCGAAGCGCAGGTGGATCGCGGCGGTCAACCGTTCGTCCAACGCACCGTAGCCGGGGCCGACCGCCGCTTTCACCGGGCTGATCATGTCGCCGATCACGTATTCGGGCGCGTCGTGCAGCAGCGCCGCCAGCCGCCATTTCGCCGGCCAGTCGGGTTTCAGGCGGCCGCAGATCGCCTCGACCAGCAGGGAGTGTTCGGCGACCGAATAGGCGTAATCGCCCCGCGTCTGCCCGTTCCAGCGCGCGACGAAGGCGAGTCCGTGGGCGATATCCTCGATCTCGATATCGACCGGTGTCGGGTCCAGCAGGTCGAGCCTGCGGCCCGAGAGCATCCGTTGCCAGGCTCGGGGGGGCGGTTTGGGCATGGTGGGGCCTCCGGTTGCTGCGCGCGGTGATAACACCGCCCGCGGCGATGGCCATCCCCTTCGCATTGCCGCATCCCGGCGGGAGTGCTATCTGCGCCGGTAACAAGGATCGAAGTTTTCAAGGACAGACGCCAGTGACCGATTACATCGTCAAGGATATCGCTCTCGCCGAGTATGGCCGCAAGGAACTCGACATCGCCGAAACGGAGATGCCGGGCCTGATGGCGCTGCGCGAGGAATACGGTGCCGCACAGCCGCTGAAGGGCGCGCGGATCGTGGGTTCGCTCCACATGACGATCCAGACCGGCGTCCTGATCGAGACGCTGGTGGCGCTGGGGGCCGATGTCCGCTGGGCGTCGTGCAACATCTTCTCGACGCAGGACCACGCGGCGGCCGCCATTGCCAAGGCGGGCGTGCCGGTCTTTGCGATCAAGGGTCAGACGCTGGAAGAGCATTGGGATTACCTCGACAAGTCGTTCCTGTTCGACGATGGCCCGAACATGATCCTCGACGATGGCGGCGACGCGACGCTTTACGTGTTGCTCGGCGCACGCGCGGAAGCGGGAGAGGAGATCATCCCGGTTCCCCAGTCCGAGGAAGAAGCGGTCATCAAGGCGCAGATCACGAAGCGCATGGAAGCCAGCCCCGGCTGGTTCACCAAGGTGAAGGCGCAGATCCGCGGCGTCTCCGAGGAAACGACGACGGGCGTGAACCGCCTGTATCAGCTGATGCGCGACGGGCACCTGCCCTTCCCGGCGATCAACGTGAACGACTCGGTCACCAAGTCGAAGTTCGACAACAAGTACGGCTGCAAGGAATCGCTCGTCGACGGCATCCGCCGCGCGACCGACACGATGATGGCGGGCAAGGTCGCCGTGGTCTGCGGCTATGGCGACGTGGGCAAGGGCAGCGCGGCCTCGCTGCGCGGCGCGGGCGCGCGCGTGAAGGTGACCGAAGCCGACCCGATCTGCGCGCTGCAGGCGGCGATGGACGGCTACGAGGTTGTCCTGCTCGAAGAGCATCTGGACGCCGACATCTTCATCACCACGACCGGCAACAAGGACGTGATCCGCATCGAGCACATGCGCGAGATGAAGGACATGGCGATCGTGGGCAACATCGGCCATTTCGACAACGAGATCCAGGTCGCCGCGCTGAAGAACCACAAGTGGACGAACATCAAGGAACAGGTGGACATGATCGAGATGCCGAACGGCAATCGGTTGATCCTGCTGTCCGAGGGGCGTCTTCTGAACCTCGGCAACGCGACCGGGCACCCGTCCTTCGTGATGTCGGCGAGCTTCACCAACCAGGTGCTGGCGCAGATCGAGCTGTGGTCGAACGCCGATGCCTACGAGAACAAGGTCTACATCCTGCCCAAGGTGCTGGATGAAAAGGTCGCCCGTCTGCACCTGGCGAAGATCGGCGTGAAGCTGACGCCGCTGTCGAAGGACCAGGCCGATTACATCGGCGTCCCGGCGGAAGGTCCGTTCAAGCCGGAGCATTACCGCTACTGATACGCCCCTTGGCGGGTGATCATCCACGGGGTCGGCGCGGTCGGGACATGACCGCGCCGGCCCTTTTCGCATCGGGGGGGCGCGCCCCGTGCGGTGGACAGCATGGCGGGCGTCGCGCGCATGGTGCGGGACGGGGTGAAACCGGGGGTGCTCTCGGGAGGGGCCTTGCGCGGCGGTTCGGGCCGAGGGCCGAAGCGGTTGGTCCCTTGGCCGGGGCATGGCCCGGCGGCAGGAGAGGTGGCGCCACCAGGGGTGGGCGAGGTTCCGACACCCCCGTCACGGGGTGCGATGGACAAATGCGCGGAGTCCGGTCGATTGCCGGCCCTTGGCCCTTGATGGGGGCTGTCATCAGCCCGGCAACGAAACCTCGGGTCCTGCGTGCAACCGGGCCTTGGCCCGGCGCGTGATCGGCCGATCGACGGCTACCCTTGCAGGGACTCGTTAAAATCCTCCTAAACTGTGCGGGAAAACCTCGGAGGGGCGACGATGGACCGGACGGTTTCCTTCACGCAGATGAAGGACGGCACGAAAGAAGACTACGCGCTGCTGGAGGAATTGGAGAAACCCTTTCTCCGGCTGACCGCCGACCGGGTGCTGGACGAGCTGCGCCGGCAGGAGCATGTGACGCTCGAGGGCTACCGCATCACCCGGCTGGGCCACGGGCTGCAATCGGCGACGCGGGCCGAGCGGGACGGGGCGGACCTCGACTGGATCGTCGCGGCGCTGTGCCATGACATCGGCGACGGGCTGGCGCCGCAGAACCATGACCGCATGTCGGCCGAGGTGCTGCGCCCCTTCGTGCGCTGGGATGTCGCCTGGGTGGTGGAGCATCACGGCATCTTCCAGATGCTCTATTACGCGCATCATTACGGCTGGGACCGCAACGCGCGCGACCGGTTCCGCGACCACCCCTGTTTCGACAGCTGCGCGGAATTCTGCGAACGCTGGGACCAGTCGAGCTTCGATCCCGACTACGACACCCTGCCGCTGGAGCATTTCGAGCCGATGCTGCGCGAGGTCTTCGGGCGCAAGGCCCATGACCCCGAGGTGATCCGCGAGGGGCATGTTTCGGCGCTGACCGGCTGAGGACGGGCAATTCTTTTGCCTGCAATTTATCTTTTGACCTGTCGCGGCGCTCGGGTAGCATCCCGCGGAGCTTGGCCAGAGGGGGCAAGCCGGGACAGTGGAACGGAGTGAGAGTTCATGGGCAAACGGGATGACCTGATCGCGCAATATGCCGAGGATCTGCGCAACAAGTGCGGCATGGAGCCGGACATGGCGCTGCTGACCAAGGTGACGATCGGCTGCGGGCCGGCGATCTACAACGCCGACGCCTCGACCGTGGCGGGCAGCCAGCCGGGCGAGATCGAGACGGTGAAGAAGAACTTCCTGATGAAGAAGCTGGGCCTGAAGGACGGGCCGGAGCTGGACGCCGCGATTGCGTCGGTGATCGAGACCTACGGCAAGTCCGAACGCAACAAGTATCGCGCCGTGGTCTATTACATGCTGACCAAGCATTTCGGTAAGGAAAGCGTCTACGGCTGAGGCCGGGCGTCTTTCGGTTCAAACGGCCCGCCCCCGCGCGGGCCGTTCGCATTTGCGGCGAATGCATCTTGAATGCGGCGGGCTATTTCGTTGCCCTGTCGGGGCTGACGTGGCTATGTCTCGGCAACGCCCGACCAGGATGGACGGGCCCGACATCGACAGACACGCGGAGCGAGAAAACGCGTGGGTGGTGGAGGGTCCCGCGCTTGCGTCGGGGCCCTCCTTTTTCGGTGCTCAAAGGCCGCCCATGGCGCGGATCGTCTGCCATTCCGCTTCCGTCACCGGCTGCACCGACAGGCGGGGGCTTTTGACCAGCGCCATGCCCGACAGGTCTTCGCGCGCCTTGATCTGCTCGAGCGTGACGGGGGTGGGCAGCGGTTCGACCGCCTTGATGTCGACGCAGTCCCACCTTTCATCGTCGCTGGTGCTGTCGGGGTGGGCTTCGGCGATGACCTCGACGATGCCGACGACGGCTTTCTCGGATTGCGAGTGGTAGAAGAAGCCCAGATCGCCCACCGCCATCTCGCGCATGAAGTTGCGCGCCTGGTAGTTGCGGACGCCGTCCCATTCCTCGCCGCTGTCGCCGCGGGCGACCTGTTGATCCCAGGACCATGTCGAGGGTTCGGATTTGAAGAGCCAGTAGCGCATCGGTCCTACTCCGGTTTGAGGGGGCGGTTCAGCAGCATGTCGGCGATGGTCGCCACGTCGGCGCGCCCGTCGGCCAGCGCCGCGACGGCGGCGGCGATGGGGGTGTCGGCCTGCCCGCGCGCGGCGATCTGGCGGGCGGTGTGCAGCCCCTCGACCGTGGTGTCGGGCGGCAGGCTCTCGCCGCGGGCCAGCGCCGCGCCGAAGCGGAAGTTGCGGGATTTCTCGGAGCCGCAGGTCAGGATCAGGTCGCCGAGACCGGAAAGGCCGGTCAGCGTCGCCTCCTCCGCGCCTTCCGCCACGGCGATGCGCGTCATCTCGGCCAGGCCGCGCGCCATGAGCGCCGCGCGCGCGCTGTCGCCCAAGCCCGCGCCGATGACCGCGCCCGCGGCGATGGCGACCACGTTCTTGAGCGCGCCGCCCAGTTCCGCGCCGATCACGTCGGTGGTGCGGTAAAGGCGCAAGGTCGCGGTGGAGAGCCGCGCCTGCAGCGCCGCGCCGGTGGCGTCGTCGGCGCAGGCGAGCGTGAGGGCCGTGGGCAGGCTTGCCGCGATGTCCACGGCGAAGCTGGGGCCGGTGAGCTGGGCGGGGGTGGCGGTGCTGTGCTGCGCGATCAGCGCGGTGGGGCCAAGGCCGGTGGCCCGGTCGATCCCCTTGGCGCAGGAGACGAGGGTTTTGGCGGCGAGGGGCGTTGCGGCGAGGAAGGGGCCGAGGCTTTGGGTCGGCAGCGCGAGCAGCGCGCAATCGGCGGTGAGATCGGCGAGGTCGCCGGTGATGCGGAGCGTTTCGGGGAAGCGGTGGCCGGGCAGGCGGCGGGTGTTCTCGCGCGCGTGGTGCATGGCGGCGGCACCCTCGCGCGCCCAGAGGGTGACGGGGTGACCGGCTTTCGCATAGGTGATGGCGAGCGCCGTGCCGAAGGCGCCCGCGCCGATGATGTCGAGCGGGGCGCTCATGCCTTCGCGCCCTTTTTGCCGGACCCGATCATCGGGGCGGCGGCGGTATCCAGCGGCCAGCGCGGGCGGGCGGACAGGTGCATGTCGTCGCGGTGCCCGGCCTCGAAGGCCATGAGGCCCGCGAAGGCGATCATTGCCGCGTTGTCGGTGCAAAGCGCGAGCGGGGGGGCGACGAAGGGCAGGCCTGCGGCCTCGGCCACCTGTTCCAGCCGCGCGCGCAGGGTCTTGTTCGCCGCGACGCCGCCCGCCACGGCGAAGCCGGTGAGGCCGGATTGATCGGCCAGCGCGCGGGCGGATTTTCCGGCCAGCACAGCGGCGACTGCGCCTTGGAACGACGCGCAAAGGTCCGCGCGGTCCCCCTCGGTCAGCCCGCCCTGCTCGGCCACCAGCGTATCGCGCACCCGCAGGACGGCGGTCTTCAGACCCGAAAAGCTGAGGTCGCAACCGGGCCGGTCCATCAGCGGGCGGGGCAGGTCGAAGCGGGCGGGGTCGCCCTTGGCCGCCTCGGCCTCGACCGAGGGGCCGCCGGGCTGGGGCAGGCCCAACAGGCGCGCGACCTTGTCGAAGGCCTCACCCGGCGCGTCGTCGATGGTGCCGCCGAGGCGGTGGAAGCGGTCGGGGGCATCCACGCGCAGGAACTGGCAATGCCCGCCCGAGACCAGAAGCATCAGGTAGGGAAAGCGCATCGCGTCGGTCAGGACAGGCGTCAGCGCGTGACCGGCGAGGTGGTTCACACCGATCAGCGGCTTGCCCAGCCCCATGGCCAGCCCCTTGGCCGCCATGACGCCCGAGAGAACCCCACCGATCAGGCCGGGGCCCGCGGTGACGGCGATGGCGTCAATGTCTGCGAGCGAAACGCCGGCCTTCGCCAGCGCCTCCTCGGTCACGAGGTCCAGCTTCTCGGCATGGGCGCGGGCGGCGATCTCGGGGACGACACCGCCGAAGGCGGCGTGAAGGTCGGTCTGGCTGGCCACGACATTCGACAGGATCTCAGCGCCCGCGCCGGTGCCGCGCAGGATCGCCGCGCCGGTATCGTCGCAGCTGCTTTCCAGTCCGAGGATCGTGAGGGGGCGGGGCATGGGCGCCTCGTTGCAGGCTCGAGGATAGGCAGGTAACACTCGCCCCCATGTCTGACAATGCCGATGCCCCGCTCGTCCTGATCACCCGACCGCGGGATGCCGCCCACCGCTTCGCCGAGGAGATGCGCGCGGCGGTCGGGCCGGTGGCGGTGGCGATCATCCCGATGCTGGAGATCAAGCCGGTGGTGGAACGGGTCGACCTCGAGGGGGTGTCCGCGCTGATCTTCACCTCGGCCGCGGGTGTGGAGGTGTTCGGCACCCTGACCGGGGACCGCGATCTTCCGGCCTGGTGCGTCGGCGACCGCACCGCCGAGGCCGCGCGCGAGATCGGCCTCAGGGCCACCTCGGCGGGCGGCGATGCCGAGGCGCTGGTCGCGCTGATGGCCGAGGCGCGGCCCGAGGGGCGGCTTTTGCACCTGAGCGGGATGCACACCCGCGGCGACGTGGCCGGGCGTTTGTTCGAGGCCGGGCTGAGGGCCGAGGCGCGGGCGATCTACGACCAGGTGGCGGCGCAGCCGGGCTCGGAACTGGTGGCGGCGCTGGCGCATCCGGGCCGGGTGATCGTGCCGCTCTTCTCGCCGCGCAGCGCGGCGCTATTTGCCGAAGCGGCGGGTACGGCCACGGCGCAGGCCGAGATCGTAGCCCTGAGCCGGGCGGTGGCCGATGCCTTGCCCGATGACATGGCGCAGGGTGCGCGGATCGCCGACAGCCCGGATGCGCCTGCGATGATCCGCGCGGTGGCTGCGCTGATTTCTCCCTAGCCGCGGCTTGAGGGGCATGACACGCTGGTTTAGGCTGGCTTGGGCGCATCTGTCAGGTGGGCTTGACAGTTGATGGATTGACAGACGAAGGGTGGCGCAGGTGGCACGGGGAAGCTCGAAAAGCTCAGGCAGCACACGCAATCGGCAAGGCAGCAGCCGGGGCAAGACCGAGGACAGCACTCCGGCCGAGGACAGCCTCGCAGCTGCGACCGATTCGGTCACGAGTGCCACCGAAGACGCGGTGAGCCACGTCGAGGACGGGCTGACCGACGCCGCCGCAAGCCTTGCGGGCGAGGACACGAGCCAGGTGGACGCCGGTTCCGAAAGCGCCGCGGGCGCGGGCGACCCGCAGAGCGACATCCCAGACGCGGAGACGGTGCCGGCGGAAGACGCGACCGCCGGGACGGTGGGCGATGACAGCGTTTCGGGCAGCGCGGCGCACGGCGCCGATGGCGACGCCGACACGGTGACGCCCGATGCCGAAGCCGAGGCCGCGGACGAGGTCGCCACCGAGACGACAGCCGGGACGACAGCCGAGGCAGCGCCCGAGACGACACCGCCGCCGGTGCCCCCGGCCCCGCCCCCTGCCCCGGAAAAGCGTGGCGGCTTCGTGCCGCTTGTGCTGGGCGGCGTGATCGCCGCGGGCATCGGCTATGGCGCGGCCTACATGGGCGTGCTGCCCTCGGGCGGCGGCAATGACGACCAGTCCGCCGCGATCGCCGCTGCGCTGGAGAACCAGAGCGCGGCCCTGAGCGAGTTGCAGGCGCGCGTGTCGGAGATCGCGGCGGCTGCGCCCGCCGAACTGCCCGAGATGCCCGAGGTGGACCTGTCGCCGGTGCTGGAGCAGATCGCCGGACTGTCCGAGCGGATCGAGGGCACGGCGGGCAGCATCGAGACGCTGGCCGAGCGCGTGACCGTGCTGGAAGAGCGCCCGGTCTTCACCGGCAACGTGGATCAGGACACCGCCGCCGCCGCCGAGGCCGCTGCCCAGATGGAGGCCGAACTGGCCGCGCAGCGCGAGGCCGCCGAGGCGCGCGCCGCCGAGTTGGAAGCCGCCGCAG
>NZ_JASJOE010000075.1 GCF_030163755.1 Roseicyclus amphidinii | reverse complement strand
CGGCGACGCCACGCCCGCCGCGACCGCGGACCGCTACGCGGGCGCGGGGGCGGCGATGGTGGTCGTCAAGAACGGCCCCGGCCCGGTGCATCTGCGCGAGGGCGGCACCACCGCGCAGATCGTCCCGCCGCCCGCCCCGCGGGTCGTCGACACGACGGCAGCCGGCGACAGCTTCAACGCGCGGGTCCTCGTCGGACGGTTGCGCGGCGAGCCGCCCGCCGACGCCACCGCGGCCGCCTGCGCGCTGGCCGGGCGGGTCATCGGCGAACGCGGGGCGCTCGCCCCGGTCTGAGGCCCGGTCAGCCCGCCTTGTGGCGGAAGACCGCCTCGTAGGTCTTGCGCAGCTCGGCCTTCTGGACCTTGCCCATCGTGTTGCGCGGCAGCGCCTCGATCACCGCGACATGCCGCGGCCGCTTGAACCCCGCCAGATCGGCCCGCGCCGCCGCCTCGATGGCGGCAAGGTCGATCTCGGCCCCGCTTTCCGGCACCAGCACCGCCACCACGCTTTCCCCGAAATCGGGATGCGGCGCGCCGATGACTGCGCTTTCCTTCACGCCGGGCTGCGCGTCGAGGAACAGCTCGATCTCCTTTGGATAGATGTTGTAGCCGCCCGAGATGATCAGGTCCTTGCCCCGGCCCACGATGGTCACATACCCGTCCGCGTCGATCCGGGCGAGGTCACCGGTCAGGAACCAGCCGTCCTCCTGCAATTCCTCGCGGGTCTTCTCGGGCATCTGCCAGTAGCCCTTGAACACATTCGGCCCCCGCACATGCAGCATCCCCGTTTCGCCCACGGGCAGCTCGGCCCGGCTTTCGGGGTCGCAGACCCGCACCTCGACGCCCGGAAGCGGGAAGCCCACGGTGCCCGCGCGCCGGTCGCCGTCATAGGGGTTCGAGGTGTTCATCGAGGTTTCCGTCATCCCGTAGCGCTCGAGGATGCGGTGACCGGTGCGCGCCTCGAACTGGCGGTGGGTTTCCGCGAGCAACGGGGCCGAGCCCGAGATGAACAGCCGCATATGCGCCGTCAGCGCCGTGTCGAAGCGCGCATCGTCCAAAAGCCGCGTGTAGAAGGTCGGCACCCCCATCATGCTCGTGGCCATCGGCAGCTTGGCCAGCACCGTCTCGAGGTCGAATTTCGGCAGGAAGATCATCGCGCCGCCCGCCAGAAGCATCACGTTCGTGGCCACGAACAACCCGTGGCTGTGGAAGATCGGCAGCGCGTGCAGCAGCACGTCATCGGCAGTAAAGCGCCAGCAGTCAACGAGGGCCTGCGCGTTCGACAGAAGGTTCTTCTGCGTCAGCATCGCCCCCTTCGAGCGCCCCGTGGTGCCGGAGGTATAGAGAAGCGCCGCCAGATCATCCTCGCCGCGCGCGACGGGGGCGAAAACGTCTCCCTGCCCCGCCACGGCGTCGGTCAGCGTGCCCGCGCCATCTCCGCCCAGCGTCAGAAGCCGCGCCCCGGCAGCCCCGGCGATGGGCGTCATCGCCTCGGCCTCGGACGGATCGCAGACGAACAGCGCCGCGCCGCTGTCGCCGACGAAATAGTCCAGCTCCTTCGCCGTGTAGGCCGTGTTGAGCGGCAGGAAGACCACGCCGGCCATGATGCAGGCCGCGTAAAGCGCCAGCGCCTCGGGCGATTTCTCGACATGCACCGCGACGCGGTCGCCGGGGGCCACGCCCATCGCGGTCAGCGCGTTCGCCGTCCGCCGCGCCTGCGACAGGAACCCCGCATGGGTCAACCGGCCCCCGTCGGGCAAATGCAGGAACACAGTCTCCTGCCCCTCGTGCGGAGCGAACAGCGCGTCGTAAAGCGGGTTGGTCATCGTCTCGTCCTGTCTTCTGTCGTCGTCCGTGCCGCCTCAGCCCGCGACAGGGCTGTCGACCTCGGCCATGGTCATGTAGCGGGCGAACCCGCCGGTGATATGCGCCAATGCGGCCACCCGCGCCCCCTCGGGGTCGGCGGCGGCCACGGCGCGGGTGATCGCGGCATGCTCGTCTATCGAGCGGGCGATGTTCGTCGCCACCGACAGGCCCTTGCGCCGGAACAGGTGCATCTCCTTGACGAGGTTGTCATACATCGTCTTGGCCTTGGGGTTGGCCGCGCCCTGCAACAGCAGGTCATGGAACTCGATGTTGAGCGCGTAGTAGCGCGCCGGGTCGCCCTGCCCGTGGGTCTCGCGCATCTGCTCGAGGTTCCGCTCCAGCCGCGCGACCAGCTTCGGCTCGCTCCCCTCGCCCACGCGCCGCGCCGTCGCCGCGCAGGCCATGGCGAATATCGCCCCCCGCAAGTCGTAGAGGTTCCGGACCTCGGCCAGCGTCGTCTCGTGGACGAAGGCACCCCGGTTGGCGATCAGGTCGATCAGCCCGCTGTCGGCGAGCGAGCGGATCGCCTCGCGCACCGTGCCGCGGCTGACGCCCATCGCCGAGGAGAGCGTCAGCTCGTTCAGCTTTTCGCCCGCGGCCAGTTCGCCCTCGACGATCATCCGTTCGATCTCGCCCCGAACCTCGACCGCCAGCGTCGCGCGCCGTCCTATGGATCTTGCCCCTGTCGTCATGGCCGCACCTGACCTCCACCCTCGTATTTTGTCAACAATCAACATTTTGATTGTCATGTGTCGGACAATGTCATACATCGGTTTCAGCTTGTGATCCACGGGGAGGGACCATGTCTTCGCCTGCAAAGCAGCCGCTCGACACCGCAACAGGCACCGCCGATCCGCACGGCGGTCTGGCCGCCGCCAGCACCGCGCTCAACGGGTTGCGTGTGCTCGACCTGACGCGGGTGCGCTCGGGGCCGACCTGCGTGCGGCAATTGGCCGATTGGGGCGCGGACGTGATCAAGATCGAGGCCCCGGTCGACGCCGCCCAGTTCGGCGGCCCGCGCTCGGGCCCGGATTTCCAGAACCTGCACCGCAACAAGCGCAGCCTCACGCTTGACCTGAAATCCGAAGAGGGCCTTGCCGCCTTCAAGCGGCTGGCCGACACCGCCGACATCATCGTCGAAAACTTCCGCCCCGGCGTGAAGAAACGCCTCGGCATTGATTACGAGACCCTCAGCCAGACCAACCCCCGCCTGATCTACGCCTCGATCTCGGGCTTCGGACAGGACGGCCCGCTCGCCGACCGCCCCGGCTTCGACCAGATCGCGCAGGGCATGGGTGGCCTCATGTCCATCACGGGTGAGCCGGGCCGCGGCCCGATGCGCGTGGGCATTCCCATTGCCGACCTGTGTGCGGGGCTGTTCGCGGCGCAAGGCATCCTGATCGCGCTCTTCGAGCGGCAGACCTCGGGCCGTGGCCAATGGGTGCAGACCTCGCTTCTGCAGGCGCAGGTCTTCATGCTCGATTTCCAGGCCGCGCGCTGGCTGATGAACGGCGAGATCGCCGGACAGGCGGGCAACAACCACCCCACGACCATTCCCACCGGCGTCTTCGCCACCTCGGACGGGTTCATGAACATCGCCGTCGCCGGCGAGGTCATCTGGCAACGCTTCGCCAAGGCCCTCGACCGCGCCGACTGGATCGACGACGACCGCTACAAGACCTCGCCGGACCGCTCGAAAAACCGCGACGCGCTGAACGGCGAGATCGCCGATATCATCGCGTTGAAACCCACCGCCCACTGGATCGATACGCTGATCGAGGCGGGCGTGCCCGCGGGCGAGATCAACGACATCTCCCAGGTCTTCGCCACCCCGCAGGTGCGCCACCTTGGCCTTGCCCAGCCCGTCACCAGCCAGGAGCGGGGCGAGACCGAACTGGTCGGCCAGCCCATCATCATGAGCCGCACCCCCAGCCGCATCGCCGCCCCGCCCCCCACGGCCGGGCAGCACACCGCCGCCATCCTGGCCGAGATCGGCTATTCCGACGCCGAGATCGCCGAGATGAAAGCCTCCGGTGCCATCTGACCCACAGGAACACAGACCATGACCGACAAGATCCTCACCGAGCAGTCGGGCGAGATCGCCCGCATCATCTTCAACCAGCCCGAAAAGCGCAACGCCGTCTCGCTCGAGATGTGGGAGGCCGTCGAGGCCGCCGCGACCCGCTTCGCCGCTGACGACAGCGTGCGCATCCTCATCCTGTCGGGCGCGGGCGGCAAGGCCTTCGTCTCGGGCGCGGACGTGTCGAAATTCGAAAGCGAGCGCGCCAGCGCCGAGGCCGTGGCCCATTACAACGCCACGACGAAACGCGTCTACGACCTGATCGAGGCCTTCCCGAAACCCACCATCGCCCAGATCGACGGCTTCTGCGTCGGTGGCGGCGTCGCGCTGTCGCTCAGCTGCGACCTGCGCATCTGCGGCGAGAACTCGCAGTTTGCCATCCCGGCGGCGAAGCTCGGCCTCGGCTACGGGTTCGAGGGGATCAACCGCCTCGTGAATGTCGTCGGCCCCTCCTTCGCCAAGGAGATCTTCTTCACCGCCCGCCGCTTCGACGCCGAAGAGGCGCGGATGATGGGCCTCGTGAACCGTGTCGTGCCCGCCGAGGACGTGGGCCGCGTGGCGCAGGAAACCGCCGAGATGATCGCGGCCAACGCGCCGATGACGGTGGCCTCGGTGAAATACATCGTGGGCCAGACGGTGACGGACGAATCCAAGCGCGACCTTGCCGAATGCGCCGCCCGCGTGAAGGCCTGTTTCGACAGCGCCGATTACATCGAGGGCCGCCGCGCCTTTCTCGAGAAGCGCAAGCCGAACTTCGTGGGCGCGTGATGCCTGACGCTCCGAAACGGATCGACACCGACAGCGCGCGGGCGCATCTGGACCGCGCGCTCGACGACCATGAACAGGCCTTCGAGCGGTTCTTCCTCGCGCGATTCCTCGACCTCTCCTTCACCTACCTGCCCGAGGGCGCGCCGGATGCCGAGAAAACCACCTGCCGCATCACTTTCCCGGTGACCGACATGGTCCGCAACCCGCAGGGCAGCCTGCATGGCGGCGTCATGTGCAGCGCGATGGACATCTCGATGGGCCATCTCGTCGCCAAGGTCGCAGGCCCCGGCGCGACCATCGAGATGAAGGTCCAGTTCATCCGCCCCGTGATGGAGGGGAACGTGACCGTGGAGGGAAGCTTCACCAGGCGCGGACGGTCCCTTTCCTTCATGGAAAGCAAGCTTTATTCGGGCGATGGAAAGCTGGCCGCCCATGCGACGGCCACCTGGAAAATGCCCACACGCCCAGAGCCCTGAGGAAACCCCGATGCTCACCGAGAAACCCGGCCTGATGGAGGCCGTCCGCGGCCGTTTCGCCCATGTCGACACCTGCCCCTTCGAGGGGCCGCGCATCTTCTTCGAGAACGCGGGCGGCGCGCTGACGCTGAATTCCGTGGTCGAGACCTCCGCGAAATTCGCCGCCATCCCCGACAACCAGGGCCGCGACAACCCCGCAGCCCACGCGCTTGTCGCCCTGATCGACAAGGCCAAGGCCGACATGGCCGTCTTCTTCAACGCCCCCCACGGGCGCTTTTTCGTCGGCGAAAGCGGGACGGAGCTTCTGTTCCGCCTGATCCGGACCGCCATCGTCGGCACGGAACCGGGCCGCGTCCTCGGCTCGACCCTCGAACACCCCGCCACCCGGTCCGCCGCGAAGCACTGGGCGGAGGTCGCGGGCAAGCCCCATGTCCTCGTCGCCCATGACGACGCCATCGGCTGCGTCGGGCCCGAGCATTACATCCCCGAGATCACGCCCGACACGCGCGTCGCCACCATACTGCACACCTCGCCCGTCACCGGCATGGGCGTGGACGTGGCCGCCGTCGCCGCCGCGATCCGGCGCGTCGCGCCTGACTGCATCATCATCGTCGACGGCATCCAGCACGCGGCCCACGGGCGGCTCGACATCGAGAGCTACGACATCGACGGCTATGTCGTCTCGCCCTACAAGGTCTTCTCGCGCCACGGCTACGGCGTCGCCTGGGTCTCGGACCGGCTGCACGCGATCAAGCACGAGCACCTGATCGACGCCCCCGGCAACCCGTGGGAATTCGGCACCCGCGACACCGGCGCCTATGTCACCTTCTCCGACGTGGTCGATTACTTCGACTGGCTCGGCGGGCAAGTCTCGGACGCCACCGACCGCCGCGCGCGGATCGTCGCCGCGGGCGAGGCGATCCACGCCCACGAGGCGCGGCTGACGGATGCCATGATCCACGGCACCGGCAACCTGAAAGGGCTGGCCGAGATCGAGGGGATCACCATCATCGGCGGCGTCGACAACCCGCGCCGCGAGGGGCTGGTCTCGATCACGGTCGCCGGTATGGACGCGCCCGATGTCGTGACCAAGCTGCGCGAGCGCGGCATCCGCACCCATACGCGCAAGGCCGACCATTACTCGGGCAACATCCTGACGCCGCTCGGCATGGACGCCGCGATCCGCGTCTCGATGTGCCATTACAACACCGAAGCCGAGGTCGCGCAGTTCCTGCAGGCCATCCGCGAGATCGCCGAAGGGGTCGAGGCCGCCTAACCCGCCGCCTCTTCGAGAGACGCAACAAGGGCCGGGGGGAGTTCCATCCCCTCGGCCCTTGCCTTGTGCAACGCCACCAGCGCCCGCACCCCCGGCAAGCGCGGCGCGGGGCCACCGCCCACCGCAGGCGTCTCGCCAAGGATCGCCGCCGCCCGGTCGATCCGTTCGGTCAGCGCCGCCAACCCGCCCAACTGGCCCACGTCGATCAACAGGAACATCTGCCCCAGATCGGGCCGCGCACCCGCATCCTTGTGCGTGTCCGGTACATCCGATAGGATCGCCGCCCCCGCCAGCCCCGCCGCCATCAGGTCGAGCATGACCGCCAGCGACGCACCCTTCGGCCCGCCGATCGCTTGCATCAGCCCCGCCATGGCGGCCTGTGCGTCCGTCGTCGGCCGCCCCTCGGCATCCGTCGCCCAGTCGGGCGGGATCGCCCTGCCCTCCTGCGCCGCCTTGCGCACCTTGGAGCGCGCCGCGACCGACAGCGCCATGTCGAGCATCGCGTGCCGCCCGCCCGCCCGGCGGCGCCAGCATCGGCGCGCTGTTCGAGCTGGCGAGACAGGCAAAGCCCGCCTCCGCCGCAACCCGCTCGAGGATCGGGGCCACCCGCGACAGACCATGCGTCGAGATGCCCATCATCTCGGCCAGCGTCAGGTGCAGGGCTGCGGCCTCGGCCATCTCCCCGGCCACACCCGCACGGCAAAAGCCGCGAGCGACCAGCGCCCGCGCCTCTGCCTCGGTCAGGACGGCCACCGGCCTATCCCCCCGCCTTTTCCGCCCGCCCGGCCTTGGACCCGATCCGCCCCAGAAGCGGCAGGATCAGCACCAGAACCACCGTTACCCCGATGATCCAGAGCGACGCGGGCCGCTCGAGGAAGATGCCGAAGGACCCGCGCGAGATCGTCAGCGTCTGGCGCAGCGCCTCCTCGGCCAAGGGCCCCAGCACCAGCGCCAGCACCAGCGCGGCCGGAGAGAAGCCGTAAAGCCGCATGAAGAAGCCCACGATGCCCGCCGCGAACATCAGGTAGGTCTCGACGAAGCTCGCGTTGACGCTGAACGTGCCCAGCGTGCAGATCACCACCACAGCCGGGCCAAGGATGCGGTAGGGCACCTTGATCAGCTGCACGAACAGCGGGATCGCAAAGACCGAGATCGCCAGCAGAACCATGTTGCCCAGGTACATCGAGGCGATCAGACCCCAGGCCAGTTCCGGGTTCTGCTCCATGAACAAGGGGCCGGGCCGCAGACCCCAGAGCATGAAGGCCGCCAGCAGAACGGCGGTCGAGGCCGAGCCGGGAATGCCCAGCGTCAGAAGCGGGATCATCGCGCCCGAGGAGGCCGCGTTGTTCGCCGTCTCGGGCGCGACCAGCCCCGCCATCTCGCCCTGTCCGAACTTCTCGGGCGTCTTCGACAGCGAGCGTTCCGTGGAATAGGCCATGAGCGAGGCGATGGTCGCGCCTGCGCCGGGGATCACGCCCACGACGAAGCCCAGCACCGAATGGCGCGCCATGGTCCAGCGGGTCGAGATGAAATCCTGCGCGTCGGGCCAGAACCGCGCCTTCTTGTCGATCTGGATGATCCCGCCCGAGCCTGTCTTGTGCAGGCCCGAGTAGAAGGCGTAGAACAGCTCGCCCAACCCGAAGAGGCCGATGGCGATGGGGATGAAGTAGATCCCCCCGATCAGCTCCGCCGAGCCGAAGGTGTAGCGCCCCTGCCCCGTCTCTAGGTCGACGCCCACGGTCCCCAGCGCGAAACCGATCAGCGCCGAGACGACGCCGAGCTTCCAGTTGGTGCCGATCATCACGATCAGCGTCAGCATCCCCATCGCGGCCAGCAGGAAATATTCCGGCGGCCCGAAACTGCGGCTGACCTGGCTGAACAAGGGCGCAAGGATCGTGATCAGGATCACGCCCACCGTCCCCCCCACGAAGGAGGCCACGGCCTGCATCACCAGCGCCGGGCCCGCGCGCCCCTTCTTGGCCAGCGGGAAGCCGTCGAAGGTCGAGGCCACCGTCGCGCTTTCGCCGGGCGTGTTCAGCAGGATCGAGGTGATCGTGCCGCCATACATCGCCCCGTAATAGATCGCGGCCAGCATCATGATCGCGCCGACCGGGTCCATCCCGAAGGTGACCGGCAACAGGATCGCAAGCCCCGCCGAGGGGCCGAAACCGGGGATCACCCCCACGACCATGCCGACCATCGCGCCGGCCAGCAGATACACGAGGTTTATGGGCGTGATTGCGACCGACAGGCCCATCACGAGGTCGGAGAATATGTCCATCCGGCGTGTCCTACGGAATGTGTGTCAGAACGGCAGCAGCTCGAACATCGCCGGCGGCATGTTCGCGTTGAGAAGCCGGTCGAACAGGATGTAAACGAAGATCGGCAGCAGCACCGCCACCAGCGCATTCTGCACATGGCGGCCGGGGTTCAGCAGGCTCAGGGTTGCCGCAAGATAGATCAGCGTCGCCACGAAGCCGCCAAAGAGCCGCAGCAGCACCGCGTAGCCAAGCGCCAGCGCGATCAGCTTGACCGCGTCGCCCCAGCTGCCCGCGGGCGCGTCATCTGCGCCCGCCGCGCCACCCGCCGCCACCCGCGCCCTGTCGCGCAGCGCATCCAGGATCACCCAGATCGTCGTCAGCGCCATGCCGACCCCGATGATGCGCGGAAAGAAGCCGGGACCAAGCCGCCCGGTCCGCGTCAGGAAATTCAGATCGACGAAAGCGATGTAACTGTAGAACACGGCGCCGCCCAGAACGGCGACAAGGAAGACGATGCGCATGGCGGTCTCGGGCCCCCTCAGCCCTGCAGGATCGGAGACGGGCGCACAGCCGCGCCCATCTCCCTGTCAGGCTCCGTGGATCAGTCGATCGCGCCGACCGAGCGCAGCACCTCGGCAAAGCCGTTCTGCGTGCGGGTCAGGAAGGTCCGGAACTCCTCGCCGTAAAGAACCGTCGGCGTCAGCGTGTTCGAGCTGATGTATTCCGCCCATTCCGGGGTCTGCACGACCTCCTGCATTGTGGCGATCCACCACTCCTGCGCCTCGGCGGGCGCATCGGGCGGCAGGATCAGGCCGCGCGGCATCGACACGCCGATGTCATGGCCCACGTCGCCCATCGTCGGCACGTCGCCAAGCGCATCGGGCGTCGAGCTTCCCGAGTAGACCAGCGGACGCAGGTCGCCGCTGTCGATCAGGCCCAGGATCTCGCCGGGGTTGCCGACCATCGCGTCGACCGAATCCGACAGAAGTGCCGTGGTCTGATCGGCCATCGAGTTGAACGAGACATACTCGAACTCGAACCCTGCCGCCTGCGCGAACAGCGTCGGCACGATGAAGTCCACGTTCACGGTGCCGGTGCCGGCGATGGTGATCGGGTTCGCTTGCGCGTATTCGATGAACTGCCCGATGTCCTGGATGTCGGACGAGCCGTTCACCACCAGCACGAGGTCGTCGGTCGCAAGCAGCGCCACCGGCGTGAAGTCGGCGGGCTCCCACGGCGTGTCCGCCTGCAGCGGCGTGGTCACGAAGCTGCCCGAGGTGGTCGAGATGCCGTAGCCCGACCCGGCCTGACCGAAGAGATATCCCCAGCCCACGGCCCCCGAACCACCCGCGCGGTTCTCGACAGAGATGTCGCCGGGATAGAGGTCATAGGTGTTGAGGATGTCCACGATGGTCCGCGCCATGATGTCGTTGCCGCCACCCGGCCCGAAGGCGATGGTCCAGTCCAGCGTCTCCTCGGTGCTGGGATAGCCCTGCGCAAAGGCCGCCCCGCCAAGCGCCAGCGGTGCCGCGACCGCGACCCCGATGGCCCCTGCCCGCAGCCGGCTGGCCCAGTTGTCCTGAAGTTCCGTCATCTTGTCCTCCCTTGGATTGGTTTCCCTGTCCGCGGCCCGCCCCCTCCTTCGGGCGATGACCACACGACTTGCCAAAGCGCGCCCCGCGCTCCCGTTTTGCCGTCAGAGCGTCTCCAGCAATCGTTCCTTCGCGTTCTCGTGATGCGCCGCGCCAAGCGCCTGCGCCCGCGCCGCGTCGCCCGCGGCGATGGCCGCGGCGATCTGGCCATGTTCCGCGTTCGACGTCCTGAGCGAGGCCGCCCCGCTCAGAACCCGCCGCCGCATCAGCCGCACCTCCTTGCCGAGCGCCACGTAAAGCGTGCGCGCCCGCTCCGCCCCTGCGGCCGCTGCGATCCGGTCGTGAAACGACAGGTTCAGCTCGAAATAGCGCGGCTCGTCCCCCGCGGCGATGGCGTCATCCATCTGCGCCACGTCCTCGGTCAGCCGCGCCGCCGTCTGCGCATCGCCCCGCGCCGCCAACCGGCCGCACAGGTAGCCCGCGATCATCGCGCGCAGATCGTAGAGCTCAAGCACCTCGTCCACCGACAGGCTCCGGACATAGACGCCGTCATTGGCGACCGTGCGCACCAGCCCCTCGCGCTCCAGCGAGCGCGCGGCCTCGCGCACCGGTCCGCGGCTGACGCCCAGCTGCTCGGCCAGCGCCGCCTCGTTGAGGCGTTCGCCGCCGGGGATCTCGCCATGAAGGATCATCCGCTCCAACTCGTCGCGGACCTCCAGCACCAGCGGGCGCTGGCGCCGACGTGCAAGGGAATCCCGGATATCCTGCCGCATCTCCATGCCGTGTTTCTCGGCCGATAGATTGTCGATTGTCAACAATATTCTGTTGAATGCCGATGGTCGGAAGGATACGCAGTCCCTGCACGGACAGCGTCCGCCCCACGGGGAGCGCCGCGCGTGCAGGCCCATGACCACGGGCCAGGACAC
Organism: Roseicyclus amphidinii; assembly: GCF_030163755.1. Classification (GTDB taxonomy): domain Bacteria; phylum Pseudomonadota; class Alphaproteobacteria; order Rhodobacterales; family Rhodobacteraceae; genus Roseicyclus; species Roseicyclus amphidinii. The sequence continues at coordinate 2,694 of NZ_JASJOE010000075.1, read as the reverse complement.
TGATTACCGGATGGAAGAAAGGCAGGCGCACCATGACCGACAGACCGCTCAGCGGCAAGACCGCCCTCGTCACCGGATCGGGCCGGAACATCGGCCGCGCCATCGCCCTGCGGCTTGCGCAGCTGGGGTGCAACGTCGTGGTCAACGGATCATCCGATGCGGCCGCCTGCGACGACACCGCCGCCCGCGTCACCGCCGAGGGCGCGCAGGCCCTTGTCGCCATGGGCGACCTCGGCCGCGCCGAGGATGTCGCCCGCATCGCCGAAGAGGCCCGCGCCCGCTTCGGCGCGGTCGACATCCTCGTGAACAACGCCGCCCGCCGCCCCCACAAGCCTTTCCTCGAGATGACGGACGACGACTGGCACGCCACCGTCGACATTGCGCTGACCGGCACCTTCCGCACCTGCCGCGCCTTCCTGCCCGACATGGTCGACCGCAAATGGGGCCGGATCATCAATTTCGCGGGGATGAAGGCGATCAAGGGCTATTACGAGGGCGCGCCGATCTCGGCGGCCAAGCATGGCGTCTGGGGCCTGACCAAGGCGCTCTCGACCGAGTTCGCGGCCCATGGCATCACCGCCAACGTCATCTCCCCCGGCCAGATCCGCAAGGAAACAGCGACCGCGGACGACCCGGCGCGCGCGGCCACCATTCCGGCGGGCTTCATGGGTCAGCCCGACGACATCGCCGCCGTCGCGGGCTTTCTCGCCTCGCCCGAGGCGCGCTTCGTCACCGGCCAGATGATCGCCGTCAACGGCGGCGAGGCGACCTGAGACAGCACCCATGACACAGGCCAAGGGCCTCTTCGCCAAACGCGCCATGACCATCGCCGTGGGCCTGCTGGGCACGGCCGCCTTCTGGGCCGTGGACCTTCCCCTGCCCTTCCTGCTCGGCCCGCTGACCGCGATCCTGATCGCAGCCCTCGCAGGCGCACCGGTCAAGGATGCCGGAACGCTCGGCAAGCTGATGCGCACGATCCTCGGCGTCGCCATCGGTGCCTCGATCACCCCCGATCTCGTCGCGCGGATGCCGCAAATGGCGGCCTCGCTCGCGCTGGTGCCGCTCTACGTGGTCAGCATCGCCGCGATCGGCGTGCCCTTCTTCCGCCGCGTCTATGGCTTCGACCCGGTCACCGCCTGGTATGCCGCCATGCCCGGCGGGCTGCAGGACATGGTCCTCTTCGGACAAGAGGCGGGCGGCAACACCCGCACGCTGGCGCTGATCCACGCCACCCGCGTGATGATCATCGTGATGATCACGCCCTTCCTTCTGGTCCATCTCTTCGACGCGGGCCTCGACAACCCCATCGGCGCGCCCGCCGCAACGCTCCCCCCGCACGAGCTGGCCATCATGGCCGCCGCGGCCATCATCGGCTGGAAGGGCGCGGAACGCATCGGCATGTTCGGCGCGCCGATCCTCGGCCCGATGATCCTGACCGTGATCCTGTCGCTCGGCGACATCATCCATTTCCGCCCCCCCGCCGAGGCGATCCTTGCCGCGCAGTTCTTCATCGGCCTGACCCTCGGCGCGGGCTACGCCGGCGTCACCCTGCCCGAGATCCGCCGCGACGTGGTCGCGGGCATCGTCTTCGTCGTCATCGTGGCCACGCTCGCCGCCATCTTCACCGAGGCGGTGATCCTCCTGGGCCTCGCGCCCCCGGTCGACGGCTTCCTCGCCTTCGTGCCCGCGGGGCAGGCGGAAATGGCGGTCCTCGCCATCATCGTCGGGGCCGACCTCGGCTATGTCGTGCTGCACCACGTCACCCGCGTCTTCCTGATCATCACCGGCGCGCCGGTCGCGGCCCGGCTCTTCGGCGTCGGCCGCCCGAAGGACCCCGACGCGGGCTGACGCCCCCCGCGGGACCGCTTGAGAAGATCCCGCCGACCTGACACAGTGGCGCAAACCTTTGCGCACAGGGGCCGCCGCTCATGCTCGACACCTCCGATCCCCGCAGCACCGCCACCCGCCTCGCCTCCGCCATCGCCGAGGATGACGCCTTCCGCACCGCGCTGGCCGATCTCATCGCGTTTCCCACCGACGCAAGCGCCCCCGACGCGCCGCTTCACGCCTATCTCGCCCATGTCGCGCAGGGCTTCGGCGCGATGGGCTTCGAAACCCAGGGCTTCACCGCCGACGGCCACCCCTTCCTCCTCGCCTCCCGCATCGAGGACCCCGCCCGCCCCACCGTTCTGGGCTACGCCCATGGCGACACCGTGCCCGGCATGCAGGGCCGCTGGGCCGAGGGGCGCGACCCCTGGACCCTGACCGAAGACGCCGTGACCGGCCGCTGGTATGGCCGCGGCATCGCCGACAACAAGGGGCAGATGCTGGTCAACATGACCGCGATGCAGGCGGTGATCGCCGCGCGCGGATCGCTCGGCTTCAACGCCCATGTGCTTGTCGAGATGGGCGAGGAAATCGGCTCGCCCGGCCTGCGCAAGCTCTGCGCGCGGCTCAAGGACCGGCTGGCCGCCGACCTGCTCGTCGCCTCCGACGGACCGCGCGTGGCCGCCGACCGGCCCACGATCTTCCTCGGCGCGCGCGGCGGCGCGACCTTCCGGCTGCGCCTGAAGCGGCGCACCGGCGGGCGGCATTCCGGCAATTTCGGCGGCGCGCTCAGGAACCCCGCGCTGGAACTGGCCCATGCGCTCGCCTCCCTCGCCTCGCCCAGGGGCGCGCTGCAGGTGCCCGGAT
>NZ_JASJOE010000074.1 GCF_030163755.1 Roseicyclus amphidinii | reverse complement strand
AGGTCACGCTCTCGTCGGCGGAGAAGCTCGCCGCGGCGGTGGTCCCGGCCTCGATCGTCGCCCCGTCCGTGCCGGTCCCGGCGCTGGTCGCGGCGTTCGGCCCGGTGATCACCGGCTTGGTGGTGTCTGACGAGGTATAGGTGACTGAGACTGTGCTTGTGAGAAGCGTTTCCGACCCGCCGTAGGTGACAGTGGCCTGGTAACTTATTGTTTCGGCAGCGCTGTTCGTGACCGTGAATGCAGCCTCCCCGGTTCCATCAGAGGTGACCGTGGCGGGTGTAATCGAACCGTTTGCGCCTGGCGTCGCGCTCAAGGTGACGGTCGCGCCGGATATTGGCGTTCCATCGGCCAGCTTCGCCGTGACCACCACATTGGCATTAGCTCCAGCGGCAACCGTTGAAGAAACAGCGCCGTCTACCAGTATCGTCGAAGTTCCCGGATCTGCCGTGAACGCGGACAGATAGTTGTTCAGTCCTGCCAGGATCTGGTTGGCGCTTCCGGAGGCGCTGTAGGTGGTACTGTAAGTGCCCGTGAGCACGAGCAGATAGGACGTTCCGCTGGTGGCCGTGAACACTACGGCTTCGGCGATGGTTCCGCCCTGGGGATGTCGTGAGGTCAGTTGTCCTGACAAGGAGGTTGGAACCCCCTCGACAGTGAATCTCAAAGTACCCGTCGCGTTCGTAAAATTCCGGCTTGTCCCACCATCATCGAACTTGATGCTTCCGGCATCGGCGACCAAGGTTCCGTTGGCGGTGAATGTCTGCCCGCTGATTGTACCCGTGTAGGCCCGGTCGAATGTGATTTCGGCCGCGTTTGAAGACTGAGCGAACCATAGAAGAACAGTTGCAAGCATGGCGAGCCACGCAAGGGCGGATACAGCTGTATTTGCCCAATACGACCTGCGCCGCACGCGGCCATTCAACAACGCCTTCATCTGCATAGCCTCTCACTGCACTCGTTAAGCTGAATGCAGGGCCGTTCAGAAAACACAATCTATTCAAAAGATTATAAGCATGATCTTTTGAGAGCCCGCTTCGGAGATCATCCTTCACTCGCCTATCCGGAGCGCGGCCCCGGTCAAGAACGACGGTTTTTGTCCTGAACTGAAAGGGCCGCCGGGATTGCGAGCCGGACAGACGGGGCTGCGGTCCGTCCTTCGAAAATGCTGCGAGACATACGCTTGGCAGCGGCGCGCAAGCCGCGCCCACGCGCGACGACTGTCCGTGAACGGCCGGTCAGGGCCGGGTCGGCATTCATGCCGTTTCGGGTGTCAGGACGTGTAATCTTCGGCTCGAGGCAATCGGCACTTTCGGCTACAGAGCAGGTGGCACTGATGCCGGTATTCGCGGCGCGCACGGTTGACAGGGGTGTTGCTTCTCGAGGCGGTGTCGCAATGCAATCACCCGCTTTTGTTTGGTTCCCCCTACCCCTGAAAATTCGGCGCCCGCATTCCGTTCTGATCGAAATGATATACGCGTGCGGGATCGAAGCCGAAGCGAAGGCTTTCGCCTGCCTCGATGCTGTGTTGGCCAAAAAGGCGCGCCGTGATCTGGTGGTCGCCCATGTGCGCAACAACGTTCGTGTCACCGCCGAGGTTCTCGACATGGCTGACGCGCGCCATGATCGCTCCGTCATCGGCGAGGAACAGGTCTTCGGGCCGGACACCCATGGTCCGGTTGTCGCCGTCTTCGATCAGCCCGGCCGGGAAGAAGTTCATCGAGGGCGAGCCCAGGAAGCCCGCCACGAACTGGTTGACGGGATTGTTGTAGAGCTCCATCGGGCTGCCGATCTGCTCGACGCGGCCATCACGCAGGACCACGATCTTGTCGGCAAGCGTCATCGCTTCGGTCTGGTCATGGGTGACGTAGACCATGGACGCGCCGAGACTGCGGTGCAGGTTGGCGATCTCGAGCCGCGTGTTCATGCGCAGCGCGGCATCGAGGTTCGACAGCGGCTCGTCGAAGAGAAACAGCTTCGGCTCGCGCACGATGGCCCGACCAATGGCGACGCGCTGGCGCTGGCCGCCGGACAGCTCGGACGGGTAGCGGTCGAGATAGGGCTCGAGATTGAGCATCCGCGACGCCTTGGCCACGCGCTCCTCGATGACGGGTTTCGGCTGGCCTTCCTGCTTCAACGCCAGCGTCATGTTCCCGCGCACGTTCAGATGCGGGTAGAGCGCGTAGCTCTGGAATACCATGGCGATCCCGCGCTTCGACGGCGGTGTGAGGTTCACCACCTCGCCACCGATCCGGATCTCGCCCGTGCTCGCATCCTCCAGCCCCGCGATCACCCGAAGCAGCGTGGATTTTCCGCAGCCCGAAGGGCCGACAAAGACAACGAACTCGCCCTCATCGACGTCGAGGTCGATGTCCTTCAGCACATGCACCTTGCCGAAGGACTTGTTCACGTTGCTCAGGGACAGGGCGGTCATGTCGGGGACTCCTCCAGTGAAACCGGCTGACCGGTGCGGATGCTTTCATCGGCTGCGAGACACACCGACAGCGACGACACCGCGTCGCTCATGTGGCGGGACAGGTCGAGATCCTCGGCGATGGACTTGAGCATGAACGCCTGTTCGGCGTCGCAGAGCGCCTGGTGCCCAGGCTCGTGCGGCAGTTCGATCAGACGATCGCCCGCCGGCGTATGAACGCGGATCGCGCCCACAGCGGTATGACCGTCGATGTCAGCGGACCCGCCCTTGTCACGATCGACGATGGAGACGGCGCCTTTGGGGCTCACGATATCCTTCACGAAAAAGGCGGTCTCGGACATCATGGGGCCCCAGCCGGCCTCGTACCAGCCGACCGAGCCATCGGCGAAAATCACCTGGAACTGGCCGTAATTGTACATGCCGGGCGCGATCTCGTCGCTCAGGCGCAAGCCGATGCCGTGCACGCGCACAGGCGCAGCGTCGGTGATCTGGCACATGACATCCACGTAATGCACGCCGCAGTCGACAATGGGCGAGGTTGTCTCCATCAGCGCCTTGTGGGTCTGCCACTCGGCGCCGGTGGATTGCTGGTTGAGGTTCAGCCGGAACACGAAGGGCCCGCCGAGGGCACGCGCCTCCTCGATCAGCCGCATCCAGGAGGGGTGGTGGCGCAGGATGTAGCCGACGACAAGCTTCGCGCCGGTGCGCTTCGCTGTCTCCACCACGCGCCGCGCATCGGCCACCGTCGTGGCGAGCGGTTTCTCGACGAAGACATGGGCCCCCGCCTCCATCGCGGCGCAGGCATAATCGGCGTGACTGTCAGAATAGGTCGCAATCACCACGAGGTCGGGTTTCATCTCCATCCCCTCCTCGAAGCTTCGAAACAGGGGATAGCCGGACAGCGCGTCGGGCAGTGCCACGTCGGAGCGATTGACCAGCCCCACGATCTCGGCATCGGGGCGAGCGTGGTAGGCAAGCGCGTGGCTCCGCCCCATGTTGCCGAGGCCTGCGATCAGCACACGGATCATTTGACCGCCCCCGAAGTGATCCCTCGGATCAGTTGCCGCGAGAAGATCGCATAGAGGACCAGAACCGGAAGGATCGCCATGGAAAGTGCCGATAGGACCGCGTTCCAGTCGGTGACGAACTGGCCGATGAAAACCTGACTGCCGAGCGTCAGCGTCTTGGTCTCCTCGGCGGGCGCCAGGATCAGCGGGAACCACAGGTCGTTCCAGATCGGGATCATGTTGAAGACGGCCACCGTGGCCATGGCTGGGCGCACAAGCGGCAGGACGAGCCGGAAGAAGATCGTGTATTCGCTCAGACCGTCGATGCGACCGGCGTTCTTCAGGTCGTCCGAGACTTGCCGCATGAATTCGCCGAGGATGAAGACGGCGAGCGGCAGGCCCTGCGCCGTGTAGACGAGGATCAGCGCCCAGAGCGTGTTCACGAGCCCGGTCGCCACCATCATCTCGAGGATCGCCACCGTGCCGATGCGGATCGGGATCATGATCCCGAGTGCGAGGTAGAGCCCCATCAGCATGTTGCCCCTGAAACGGTACTCGCTGAGCGCATAGGCGGCCATCGCTCCGAACAGGAGAATGAAGAACAGGGAACCCACGGTCACGATCATCGAGTTCTGGAAGTAGAGGAAGAAATCTCCCTGACGCATGACCGTTTCATAGCCGATGGTCGAGAAGCTCTCGCTGTCGGGCAGGGCCAGCGGCTCGCGGAAGATCGACCGGCGGTCCTTGAAACTGTTGATCAGGATGACGAAGACCGGAAAGAGCGCGATCAGCGTATAGAGGACAAGGGCGCCGTGCATCAGCGCGATGTTGAGCGGGTTGGAGCGTGCCTGGTTCATGGATCGGGCCCTCAGAGCTGGTAGCGGCGCAGCCGCGTCTGTATGCCGAAAAGATAGATGCACACGCCCACGAGGATGATCGCAAACATCGCGCCCGCGATCGCCGAGCCCATGTGCGGGTCGCCCAGTTGCAGCTGGAAGCCGAAAAACGTCCGGTACATGAAGGTGCCGAGGATATCGGTCGAGAAATCCGGACCCGCCAGAGCACCCTGCGCGGCGTAGATCAGGTCGAAGGCGTTGAAGTTTCCGACGAAAGTCAGGATCGAGATGATCCCGATCGAGGGCAGGATCAGCGGCAGCTTGATCTTCCAGAATGCCGCCATGCCCGTGACGCCGTCCACCTCGCCAGCCTCGAGGATCTCTTCGGGGATCGTGAGCAGCGCCGCGTAGATCAGCATCATCGGGATGCCGACGAACTGCCAGACCGAGACGAGCGCGAGCGTGGTCAGTGCAGAACCTTCAAGGCCCAGCCACGGCCGGAACAGCGCGCCGAGGCCCACGGCCTCCATCATCGAGGGCGCGATGCCCCAGATCGGCGACAGGATCAGCTTCCATGCGAAGCCGACGACCACGAAGGAAAGGATGGTCGGAATGAAGATGGCTGACCGGTAGAGCGCGGCGAAGCGCAGGCGCGGGTGGCTCAGGATGGCGGCGAGCGCGACTCCGATCGGGTTCTGCACCAGCATGTGGATCAGGAAGAACCAGAAGTTGTTGCCGAGTGCGTTCCAGAACTGCTCGGCCCAGATCGGATCGAAGAAGAGAGTCCGGAAATTCTCGAGGCCTACGAAGACGCGCTCCTGCTCGATCCGCGTGTAGAGCGCGAGCCGGAGTGTGTTGAACAGCGGGAAGATCATCACGGCCGTGTAGACAAGGACAGCGGGCGCGAGGAACACGACGATATGCCAGCGAATACGAGCGTGTTTCAAGGTGCTGGTCTCCGGATCTGGGGTCCCGGGCGCAGGAGCGCGCCCGGGACGTCGTTTCGGCGGGGGCCGGTTACTGCTGCGGCGCGTACCAGCTTGCCAGGCCGTCCTGCAGTCTCTGGCCGATCTCCTCCGGCGTGGCCGTGCCCTTGATCGCCGCGACCGAAGCGCCCCAGGTCTCGTTCTCGAGATTAGGCGTGCCGCGCGACAGGATCTGGTAGGTGGAGCGGATCGTGCTTTCGCACTCGTCGCGCCAGCCGACGAATTCCTGCGCCAGAGGGTCCTCCAGCGTGACCGGGGCGTTCGACAGCGGGAAGAAGCCGGGCAGGGCATTGCCGAAGATCTCTGCAAATTCCGGGCTGGCGACCCAGTTCAGGAAAATCCGCGCCTCTTCGGGATGCTCGGTCCCGGCGTTCATGCCGATGCCGATGTCCGTGTGGTCCGAGATATAGCAGGTGTCACCTGCGGTGCGGACCGGCGGCTTGAACGCGCCCATCTCGAAAATGGCCTGGGCATTGAAGCCCGCGATCTCCCACGAGCCCGCCGGATAGATGGCCGCGCGGCCCAGCGTGAAGATGTTCTGGCTGTCGGGATAGGTCTGCGCCTCGTAGCCGTTGCCCATGTATTCGCCCCAGCGCGCCAGCACGCGATAGGGCTCGACCCAGGGATCATCGGTCAGGCTCTGCTCGCCGGCGATCAGCGCCTGGCGCCCTTCCTCGCCGCGCCAGTATGTCGGCCCGATGTTGTTGTAGCCCATCGTTGCCGCTTCCCACTGGTCGTTCGTGCCCATGGCAAGCGGAATGTAGGTTCCGTCCTCGCGGATGGCGTCGAGGACGGCAAAGAACTCCTCCTCGGTCTCGGGTTCTTCGAGGCCGAGCTCGTCGAAGGCTTCGGCGTTGTAGATGAAGCCATGGATGACGCTCGCCATCGGCACGCAGAAGGTCACCGAGCCGTCGTCGGTCTGCCAGGCCGAGCGCGCCACGTTCGAGAAGTTGTCCATCGCGTCGAGATCGCTGAGATCGGTCAGGTGCCCCGCCTCGTACAGCGCGAGCGACGCGTCGAAGGGGCGACAGGTGATGAGGTCACCGGCCGAGCCCGCCTCGAGCTTGGAGTTGAGGACGGCATTGTACTCGGCGGGCGCCGAGGGCGTGAAATTGATCGAGATGCCTGGATGCTCCGCTTCGAAGGCCGGGATGATCTCGTTCTGCCAGAGCGTCAGGTCGTCGTTGCGCCAGCTTTCAATGGTCAGCGTGACGTCCTGCGCTTGCGCGCCTGTCGCCACCAGAGCGGTGGTAATCAGCGCCAGTGTCATCGTCTTGCGTGTCATGTGGATCTCCCTGTGACGATTATCATGTGAGCCGCGCCAGCGCGGCGCGGAGGTTTCCTTCGGTCTTGCGAAGAAGGATACGGGCCGCCTCGGGCATCTGGCCCTTTGCGACGAGAACGGCAGGCTTGACCTGGCCTCTCGTGGCCTCGAGCGCGGCGGCGGCGGTGGCGGCATCGACCCCTGCGATCCGCTCGACCATGTGGGCGGCGCGCCCGCGCAGCTTGATGTTGTCGGCGCGCAAGTTGACCATCATCCCGTCGTGCACATGGCCGAGCCCGGTCGCCATGAGCGTCGACAGCATGTTGAGCGCAATCTTCTGGGCGGTGCCGGCGCCCATGCGCGTGGAGCCCGAGACGACCTCCGGCGGCGTCGCCAGTTCAATGGGATGGTCCGCAATCTGAAGAAGCGTCGATCCTGGATTGTTGGCAATCCCGACCACCACGGCGCCAGCGCGTTTCGCGATCTGCGCCCCGGCGACAGTGTAGGGCGTGGTGCCGCTGGCCGATATCGCCACGATGACGTCACGCGCCGAAAGCCCGGCCAGTTCCGCCTCGAGCCCCCGCGTGTCGTCTTCGGTGCCGCCGGGCATATCGACGCCGGTGGGCAGACCGCCGGCCATGTGAATGCGCAGCTGCGACGCGGGGATCGAGAAGGTGCCGCCGAGTTCCTGCGCATCCGCCGCGGCCATGAGGCCGGACGATCCCGCGGCGATGTAGTGGAGCGTGCCGCCGGCGCGGATCGTCCGCGCGAGCGCCGTCGAGGCTTCGGCGATCGCAGGGGCGGCGATGCAGGCCACGCGTGCGGCGGCGACCTGCGCCTCGGCCAGCACCAACGCCACGTCGGCGAGCGGCCTGTCGTCGAGGCCCATGGCCGCGTCGTGCATCCTTTCGGTCCCGGCGATTGCCATGCGATTCCCCCGATATTCCAAGCAGGATACCAAAGTAATACCTCTTGTCTAGCTTTTTGCGGGGCGCCCCAATTTGCCCTGATTTTGTCGGAGTGGCGCATGGGTATCCGCACATTGGTAGCGAATAGGAGTTTTTTTCGGAAAATGGGTATTGTATAGGTATTACCATGGACGACTCGCCCAACACCATGGTTCTCGCCATCGATGGCGGCGGCACGCGCTGTCGTGTCGGGTTTCGGAATGGCCCGGACGTCATCGCCATCGAGACAGGCGCGGCCAATGTCGCAACCGATTTCGACGGCGGCGTCGCGCATGTCATCGAAGGGCTGCGTGCGCTCGCGCTGCGGTCTGGCCGGAGCGTCGAGACGCTTGCGCAGCTGCCCGCCTTCGTCGGGCTCGCCGGCGTCATGAGCTCCGATATCGCGGAGAGGCTGCGGGGCGTGCTGCCGTTCTCGAATGTCCGTATCGCCGACGACCGGCCCGCCGCCTTGCGCGGCGCGCTGGGGATGCGCGACGGCGTGCTGGCACATTGCGGCACCGGATCGTTCTACGGGGTGCAGATCGCGGGCCGGACCCGGCTCTCGGGGGGCTGGGGGCCGGTTCTGGGCGACGAGGCCTCGGCGCAGTGGATCGGACGCGCCGCCCTTCGCGGCGCGCTCAAGATGGTCGACGGGCGTGCGGCACGATCCGGATTGGCGTCTCTACTGCTCGACAGGTTCGGAGGCGCGCCGGGCATCGTCGGGTTCGCTGGATCGGCGCGCCCCTCGGATTTCGGGGCCCTGGCACCGCTGGTTACCGACTGCGCCGCGCGCGGGGATGCTCTGGGCCGTCACGTCATGGCCGCCGGGGCGCGGGCGATTGCCGCGAGCCTTGTGTCGATCGGCTGGGTGTCTGGGCAGGCCATCTGCCTCACTGGCGGCATCGGCCCGCATTTCGGTCCGTATATGCCGGACGTGATGCGCGCGGACATCGTCCCTCCCGAAGGTGATCCGCTGGCGGGCGCGCTTTCGCTCGCGCAGGACCTTGCGCTGGAGGTGACCGGATGAGCGCGATCGAGTTTCTTCGTCCCGAGGGGTGGCTCGACGAAAGCGGTGGGCCACGATACGTGCAGTTGAGGCACAGACTGGAGTCCGGGATCGAAAGCGGCGTGATGCCGCCCAACTCCTCGCTCCCGCCCGAGCGCGAAATCGCCGAGATCACGGAATTGTCCCGCGTGACCGTGCGCAAGGCAATCCAGGAACTGGTGCGCGAAGGGTTGATCGAGCAGCGGCAGGGCTCGGGCTCGTTCGTCCGGGAGCGGATGAGCCGGATGGAGCAGTCGCTGTCGCACCTGACCTCTTTCACCGAAGACATGGCACGACGGGGCATGAAAACCACGTCGCGCTGGCTGGAGCGGGGCGTATTCCTTGCCACACAGGCAGAGCGCGAGGGACTTGACCTGACCGACGGGGCCGAGATCGCGCGGATCTATCGCCTGCGCGAGGCGGGTGGTCGGCCCATGGCGCTGGAGCGCGCCTCGCTGCCGCTCGATATCCTTCCGAATCCGCTGGAAGTGACAACATCGCTCTACGAGGTGCTCGGCCGAAATGGGGTCCGCCCGGTCCGCGCGGTGCAGAAGATCTCCGCCATCAACCTCGCGGCGCGGGAAGCGGATCTCCTGAGCGTCGCCGAGGGCGCGGCCGGTCTGTCCATCGAGCGAACGTCGTATCTCGCCAGCGGACGGGTCGCGGAACTCACCCGCTCGCTTTATCGCGGCGACGCCTATGATTTCGTCGCCGAGCTGCATCTCTGACCGAAAGGCGCATACCCATGTCACCCCAACCAACCCGGATGCTGAGGGAAATCCGCGAGATCCCCGAGGCTGTGGAGCGGCTGTTGAGCGAGGGCACGGACGCGGTGCAGTCCGCAGCCGCATCCGCTCGGGCACTTGACCCGCGCTTCTTCATTTCCGTTGCCCGCGGCTCGTCCGATCACGCGGCCACCTATCTGAAATACGCTTGCGAACTGATGCTCCGCCGCCCGATGGCGTCGGTCGGGCCTTCCGTGACCTCTGTCTACGGCGTCGAGATCGACGCGCGGGATGCGGTGGCGCTCTCGGTGTCGCAATCGGGCCAGAGCCCCGACATCGTCCGGCTGACAAAGGCGCTCGGCGATAGCGGGGCCTTGACGGTGGCCATCAGCAATAACGCCGACTCCCCGCTCGCCCGTGCGGCCGATGCCACCTTGCCGATCCACGCAGGCCCGGAACTGAGTGTGGCGGCGACCAAGACCTTCGTGACCTCCCTCGTGGCCGGGCTCTGGTTTCTCGCCGAGATCAAGGGCGACCGGGATCTGGGTGCCGCAATCCAGGCGCTCCCCGAAATGCTTCGAAAAGCCGTGGACTGCGACTGGACGCAGGCCGCCGATGCGATCCACGGACGCTCGCTCTTCACGATCGGACGCGGACCGTCCTGGGCGATCTCCAACGAAGCCGCGCTCAAGTTCAAGGAGACGTGCCTGATCCACGCGGAAAGCTATTCCTCGGCCGAGGTTCTGCACGGCCCGGTCTCCATCGTTGAGGAGGGCTTTCCCGTGATCGCCTTCGCCGCACGTGACCGGGCCGAGGACAGCCTGGCCGAGGCTGCCGACGCACTCGCGGCGATGGGTGCGAATGTCTTTGCCGTGACCGACAAGGCCTCGCGCGCCACGACATTGCCGCATGTCCGGACGGGTCACTGGCTCTGTGATCCGATCACCGCGATCGTGTCGTTCTACGCCATGGTGGAGACCATCGCTCTTCGCCGCGGGATCGACCCCGACAGACCGCGCCATCTCAAGAAGGTGACGGAGACCCTATGAGCCGCGGCGTCTTCACCTACCGCAACGGCCGGATCTTCGATGGCTCGTCGCTTCTCGACGGCAAGGCTGCGCGTTTCGAGAATGGAATTCTGGCCGCCCTGGGCCCGGAAGATACCATCGAGGACGGCGGTGAGGTGGTCGATCTCGCCGGGGACATCCTGTCTCCGGGCTATGTGGATCTGCAGGTGAACGGCGGCGGTGGCGTGATGTTCAACGACGCGCCTACGATCGAAACACTGCGCCGGATAGCGGCCGCGCATCGACGGCTCGGAGTCGGTGCCTTTCTTCCCACGCTGATCACGGCCGACCGGCAGACGACGCGCGCGGCGATCGCCGCCGCGATAGACGCCGTGGCGGCAAGGGTCGATGGTATCGCCGGCCTGCACCTCGAGGGACCGCATCTGTCCATAGCACGCAAGGGGGCCCATGATCCCGCACTCATCAGGCCAATGGAGCGAGACGACCTTGACGCGCTTCTGGCCGCCGCCGCCGCACTCCCTCTCCTGAAGGTGACGGTCGCACCCGAGACCGTGACGGAGGAGCAGGTCGAGACCCTCGCCGAGGCTGGCGTGCTCGTTTCGCTGGGCCACAGCGATGCCGATTATGACACGTGCCGTCGCTACTTTGCCGCCGGCGCACGTTGCGTCACGCATCTGTTCAACGCGATGAGCCAACTCGGCAACCGTGAACCGGGGCTTGTTGGCGCGACGCTTGCGACGGGTGCCGTTTCCGCCGGATTGATTGCTGACGCGGTCCATGTCCACCCCGCGACCATGCGCGCGGCATGGGCGGCGAAAAACGGTCCGGGCCGCCTGTTTCTGGTGAGCGATGCGATGGCCGTCGCCGGCACCGATCGCAATGGCTTCGAGTTGGATGGGCGTCGCATCGAACGCAGGCATGGCAGGCTCACCCTCGCGGACGGGACATTGGCCGGCGCCGACCTCGACCTCACGACAGCCATACGGGTGCTGATCGACGCGGTCGGCGTTTCGACAGAGGCGGCGCTTCGGGCCGCGACCCAGGCGCCCGCCGCCCTCTTGGGCCCTGCAAAGGTGGGATACGGACTGAAAAGACCTGATCGGTGGGGCCTGATCCGGATTTCAGCGGACCTCAGGTCTACCTCTGTGCTCGCGTGAGCGCCTCGACGCCTGCCAGGCGGCCGGTGTCGATGACATCCCGCGCGACGACGGCAGGTTGCCGGTCGGAGTGAAGGGCGCGGTGACGGACGAGGTTGCACGGACCGTCCGCAAGTTCACGCGTCCCGAGGATCATGTGCATGCAGGCGCCCGGCCGGACCAGCACCGGGCGACAGGCGAAAGGTATGCGATCGGCAAGATCCGGGCGCGAAGCACCGGAAACCTGTTCCTCATGGTGCAGAGGGTCGCCCACGGGGCCGGCATGTCCGATCAGATGAGGGGCGCAATTTCGGCATGGTGCCACGGAGAGGCGCTTTTGGGATGGGATCGCAGAACGCTATGTTTGAATGGAGGGGCTCTCTACACTGCCTCGGGAATAGGTGTAGATTGCTACACTTTTGCCACACAACCCCTTGAGGCTGGATGACTAAATTATTGATATAAAATGATTTTATTTCGGGGGCGCCTTGAATTGTCGGACTGTTGCTCCGCCACCATTCGAAACACGCTCTGGTTCTTGCTGCACGGTGTTCCGGATTGTCGGGCTTGCCAAGCCAGCAGTCGACCCGCCCCGAACCCAGGCGCTGTGTCCCCAGTGCGCTTTCAGCGCGATGTGCAGGGACGACCGGGTAACATCGTCCACGCATCCGGAAGGCCCGGCGGGGCGAGATCGGCCTGGTCCCGGAACGCGGCCACGGCTTCGGCGGTCTGCTCGCCGTAGACCCCGTCGGCGCTGCCTTCCGGCAAATGCCCCCGCGCGATCAGGCGCCTCTGCACGGCCTGCAGGACCGCGGGCCGCATCCGTATCGCGGCCTCGCCCCGGCGCAACCCCAGTGCGGCGTGCGGCGTCCGGCGCGCGACGGGCGAGCGGCGCGAGCCTGGCCAGCACGGAGGCCGTGGCCGTCTCCACCTGCGCCTCGGAGTTGGCGGCGCAGACCCGCGCGACCACCGTGGCCGGGCCTTCGATCTTGATATGGGGATCACGTCATGTGCCATCCTGTCGGCCCGGTTGGCATGGCTCACCCAGTCCGACAACCAAGCCGTCCATCACGTAGCGCTGTGCGTCCTGCGCCACCCCAGTGTGTCGGTGACGGCCAGCGTGGCGATCAGGCCAAGGGCGTGTGGCCTGCGGGGCATGGGGGTCTCTCTTCCGGTCATCGGGTCTGGTTGACTGTGGCAATATGTTTGGGCCCCCCTCCGCGTCCGGTGTCGCGTTCACCGGGTCTTCCGACCGTTTGCCGCGGGTGCGGCGCAAGGTCGGGTGATGCGGTCTCAGGGCACACGGCGCGGCGGCGTTGCCGGCCCTCGCGCCGGAGCAGCGGCGGAATTCAGCTTGTTTTGCCGCCTTTCGTCACGTCAGGTTTCCTGCGTCTGGAAACTTGCACCATCTCGCACCATGTTGTCTGTATAGACATGCTCTCTGCGCGTTTGCGCCCTAGACCTCTCTTTCGTTCGGCTGTGTCGAATTGGGGAGTTTGAGCGCCCACCCTATTCAAACCCCACGCAAAGCGAGGCATGAACGCGACTCTTCCGCGTCTGCCCCAAGGATCAACGATGCAACAGTCACAACCAGACACCCACGAACCTTCGGGAGTGCCGCGTGTCCTTATCGTGGATGACCACCTCTTGCTGAGCGAGACACTGGCCGCGGTTCTCCAGAAAAGCGGCGGATTCGAGGTCGAGGCGGTGCCGGATCTCGATGAGGCGCTGGCGCGGATCGCATCCAACGGGCGGTATGATGCGGTTCTGCTGGATTACGACGTGCCCGGCATGAACAGCCTCGACGGGCTTGCCCGTGCGGTTAAGGCGAACGGCGGCTCGGTCGCCCTGTTCTCGGGGGTGGCCACGTGGTCGGTCGTCGAGCGTGCGATCGAGCTGGGGGCGGCGGGCTTCATCCCCAAGACGCTGCCGGTTCGCACGCTCGGTCACGCCATCCGCTTCATCATGGACGGCGAGATCTACCTGCCGAGCGAGTTCATGCTGCGCAAGCCGCAGGATGACAACCCGTTCGACATGAAGCCACGCGAGATCCGCACGCTGGCCCTGCTGTGCGAGGGCAAGCAGAACAAGGAGATCGGCGCCGAGATCGGCGTCGAGGAGACGACCGTCAAGTCGGACGTGAAATCGATCTGCCGCAAGATCGGCGTCCGCAACCGCACCGAAGCCGTGATCAAGGCGCTCAAGCTCGGCCTGTGCTGAAGCGCGCTTTGCGGGCCGCGTGACGGCCGCATCCGGACGAAGCGCGCGGGTGCGGGGGGGGCGCGGCGACGCGTTCGATGTGACCGGTGGGCGTGGGGCGGCCTCCGACGTGGGGGGCAGGCACCCCGCCGCCGTCAAGCTGCCCATCGTCGCCGGTCCCGTGAGCGCGCCCGGCGCCGATGACGGCAGCGCGCGGCACCTGATCGCTGACCCGGGGCCGGACCGGCGCGGTCACGGTGGCTCCGGACACTCGCGGCGAGAGGGCGCAGCCTTGTGCAGGCAAAGCGCATCATGTCCGTGGAGCCGCCGTCGGACCAGCGCGGGCAGGGGCCATGTCACGCAATCACGAGGGCCCCGCCCGATGCCGCAAGATGGCGGTCGATCCGGGCGGGATTGTCCGGGCGCTGCGGTCCTTGCGGTCCTGTTCATGCAGGTAGGCGGACACGGACCGGGGGGGCACCCCAGGGCGCGCATGACGCAGTGCCCGGCCCATGGAAGGTTGGCCGGTCCATGACAGGGCAGGGGCGAAGGGTGTGGATAAAAAAACCGCATCGCAACTGCAAAAAAGCACTTGCGGGTGTCGTGAGGTATCCGTAGAAGCCCCTTCACCGGCGGCGCTGAGGCGCGGCGGGGCGCTGGACGGGGTCGCGGTTTACGGATCGTGACGCGGATGGCGGACACACT
>NZ_JASJOE010000073.1 GCF_030163755.1 Roseicyclus amphidinii | reverse complement strand
AACCTCCTGTCTGACGATTGAGAAGGTCCCAAGCGTCAGACAGGTCGGACAGATCGCAAAATGCGCATCGTTACGGCAGGCTCACTCCATCAGCCCAATGCGCCAATGCCGCGGAGCGGCTTCGTCCTTGGGCCGTTCGCGTCACCTCTCAATTTCTTAGGTTGAGCAACATCGATTGCAGAGCCTTCTGGGCCGTCTCGAGGTCTTGCGCGCCGATGTCCTTCGTCAGCTTCCGTTCCACCCCCGCGAGCGCACGGCGGGCTCCCGGTAGAAGCCCCCTGCCCTGTTCAGTCACCTCCACCACGATGCCCCGCGCGTCCTTGGGATCCGGGCTTCTAAGGACGAGGCCGTCACGCTCGGCCCGCTTCAGGATGGCTGCCATAGTGCTGCTCTCGATGTCGAGTTTCCGAGCCAGCGCTGTGGGGAAGCGGATCCCCTCCTTTTCGATCAGATCCAGGAGCGAGAACTGGGCCAGTGTGAGACCGCTCGCGCGGAGCGCCTCCGCGGCCTCGCGCGCGCTGGCGCGAGAGACAAGGGTCAGAAGATCCAGGGTTTCCTGCTGCTTGATATCGTCACTCATCGGCCTGCCCCCGTTTCATCGTGCCCGCCAGGTTGAAGAGCCCGGTTTGGTCCCTTCAGCAGATGCTAGCCCGCTCGACACATTGCAACAGGTTTTCGGTCCGTGGATGGTCTCTGAGACATCGAGAGCACGCAGGAGAGCTCTTTTCTGGGTCCAAACACGTTCGCTAGTCGGCTTAGTATTTGTTCCAAGAGGGGTTCCGAGCGCCTTCGTCGACCTGCCCTCTAATCGAAGGCCCCATTTTGCAACGCCCCGCGCACACAAGGGGGACTTCCGAAACAGCCCAAAAATGTTTGCTAGCTGGCTAGGTTATGTTCTGATGGGGTTCTACTCGCCTTTGATCAGCCGTTTGTTGGTCGCAGGGCCCTGCTTGCGGCTTCCAAAACCGTCATGAGCACCCATTTCCCGACGGAAGAACGTTTGCTAGTCGGCTAGCTTTTTATTGGAGCGGAGGTCTTGATGCCTTACAGTAGCCGGTCTCTTGTCGGAGGCCCCATTTTACAGGGTCCCGAACGCGCAAGGGGGCCTCCGAGATAGCCGATAAACGTTTGCTAGCTGGCTAGGTTTATATTCCAAGGGGCATTTATCGTCGCCGAGCCTGACATAGAGGGGTTCCAGAGCGCGCCTCGAGCCATTCCTGCAGGATACCTGAGACCCAAGCGGCGGTTGGGCGGCCTCAACCAGTCGCTTCCGATCGAAGATCCCCCCTGCCCCACCTGATCCGAAGCCGACCTTCCGTCACAGAGCCCCCTTTTGGGCCCCTTCCGAGAGCATCCAAGACATTTTCTCCGTTTTACCTTGACGGCTAGTCTTTTGACCCATATCTATGACATACCTAGCCATCACGCTTTCTCGGAGACACCCATGCAGACCGACACCCTGACCCCGCCCGCAATTCGCTTCCCGGTCCTGGGGGCCCTCGATGCCCCGATCCTTGCCGACCTGCGCAGCCGTCCTTCGCGGATCGCGCTTCGGTTCGCCGATCTTCTGACCGCCATGGATGTCCTGATTGCGGCTGATCGGGACATGATCGGCTTCTCGGGCGCGGACCCCGCGCTTGATGCATGGTTTCGGGATGCAGAACGCGCGTTGGAGCACACCCTGTCCGCTCTCGAGGCGCTGTTGGCCCAGTCGCCACGCGCACCCGGTGACATCGCCCTGATCCGGGTGGCGCGGCTGATCCGGAAGGTGATCCGGTCCTCCGATCCCGATCTGGTCGCGCGCCTGCGGCGGCGCGCAATCGAGACCCCGATGCGGTATCTCGTCCTCGATCTGCCCGGTCTCGATCCCGTGGTGAACCGGCTGATCCTGCAGGGCCTCTCCCGGTTCGAAGCCTATCTCGCGGTCGAAGACATGTCACAGGTCCCGGATCTCGGCCATGACGCGCCCGCGCCGTCTGATGTGACCGGTCCCGCCTTCTGAGCGCCAGGTTCGGCGCCCCCGCTTCTCTTCCCCCTAGCCCGCTGACCCGTTTTGCCCCGCCTCATGCCGATGCGGGGCCGGGTCTCCTTTTGCCTGATCAAACCACTGGAGGTCTGCCCATGACCGAGTTCACGCCCCCGACCCATCCCGATCCCGGATCCCAGGGATCCCTCACCGCACCTACGACCTTGATGCATGGTTCCTCCGTGCAGCCGCCCGATCACCCCGTGCCGCTGCATATCCCGCACCGGTCGCGCGATGTTGCGGCCGCCGACTGGCTCGGATTTCCGGCGCCGATCCCGGATCGCTGGGCCCAGGTGGCTGTGTCGAAGGGCTTCCGGATCGATCGCCGCATCCGGGATCGGTATCACGTGGCGCTGACCTGCCAGACCTGCGGCGGGCAGACCGCGAGCAAGGTCTACACCCTGATGACGGCAGAGCCCCGCTGCGGGGCCTGCGCCGAGCGCCGGATCCGGGATCTGGCAAAGGCTGCGGGGGTGGAGTTCCTGGTCCGTGATCCCGAAGATCACGTCTATGGCTGGTTCCGCGCCCCCTGCGGCCACGAGCTGCGCCGGCAGTTCGAGCTGATCGAGCGCGCCGCCGCGGGCATCTGCGGGGTGCGCTGCGAGACCTGCCATGCGGCGCGGGAGGCGGAGGAAGCCGAGGCGCAGGGCTGGACGCTGATCGGTCCCGATCCGTCCGGCGATCGGAACTACCGGATCTACCGCCACGGCTGCAGGCAGGAACAGCGCATCGCGCGGGCCAACATGCAGACCGGGCGCCTCGATTGCGGTGGCTGCGGCGAGAGCTGGGCGTCGAAGCCGAGCAACATCTACCTTGCCCGGATCGACCTGCCCGCCAGCGGCCTGCGGGTGCTGAAGCTCGGCTACAGCTCCAATCCGAAGCATCGGTTTCGGTATCAGCTCGGCTTGCCGCGCGATGCTGAGGTCGAGTTGTTGCGCCTATTGCCCATGCCCACGGGTCACGCCGCCTGCGCCGAGGAACGTCGAGCCAACACGCGGCTCGCGAAGCGGTATCCCGATGCCGTGATCCCGGTCGATGCATATGCCGGAGAGATCAATGTCGTCTCCGAGATCTATTGCCCGACGCTCCTCCCGGTGCTGCACAAGGTGCTCGATGGCATCGAAGCACGCATAAACCCGTCGGGAGCCAATTCCCACGCCGATCCGGGATCGGACATGCCGGACGGGGGAGAGGACGATGACCCCGCTCATGGCCCTGATGGCGGCAATGACGGTCGTTCTGGCAATAGCACCACCCCGTCATGATCCCGGATCAGGCATCCGCCTTTCGATCTGATCCTGGATCGTCGCAGCTGAAGCCCTCGGTTCAGGTGCCGATCCTGACTGTTGCGGCCTGTTCTGGGGCCGCCGCTGCCCCCCCCTTTTGGCTCGCTCCAGAGCCCTCCCTTCGCGCCGCGCTCGCGCGCCTGTCCTTGATTTCTTCCTTCCTACCGCCCCTTGCCTCGGAGGTTCGGCCCATGACCCACCGCCCTTTCCTTGCCACTGTCCCCGCCACCGGGCCTGTCCCTGCCTCTGCCCCGGGTCCGAGCGCCTCGGCGCAGGGCACGCCCCCCGAACCCCTTGCTTCTGATCCAAGCCTTGGGCCGCAGGCCCAAAACCCTTCCGCGCTTGCGCGGCCCATGTCTGACGCCGCGCCTGCGCGGCCCCTTTCCTCTGCCCCCGATCTTGCCGACGCGACAGCGGGATGGCAGGCGTTCGCGGAGCAGATCTTCGACAGGTTGGCAGAGCCAACACACGCGTTCTGGGCCTTCGAAGAGGCCCAGAACGCGGCGGAAGATGAAGAGGACAACGACGATACGGACAACGACGGCGATGACCTCGAAGCGGACGACCTGCCGGATCCGGAGACGGAGGTCGATGCGGGCGACAAGCATGACAGCCGGGACACCGACGGCGCCGTCGCTGGCTGCCCGCTGGACCATCCCGCCGGTGCGCCCGAGAAGGCGCCAACCGGTCTCGAACAGTGCGGAACGGATAACGACGCCACGGGCACGCCCGCGGAGGCCCCTGACGACGATCCGGATTGGGATCACCCGACGGACAACAGCCCGCCCGAAGACCCGCTGGCGTGGCTCGACCCCGAACAGATCCCGGGCCTGTCCACGCTTCCCATTCCCCCGATCCCGCCGCACCGCAACCCGCGCGAGGGCTTGATCCCGCGCCTGCTTCCGGCGCTCTCCGTGCTCCGCCTTGGGAAGACCTTCGGATCGCTCGAGAGCCTCCGCGACCGGCTCCTCGCCCGTGGTGCCATCACCGTGATCGCCACCGGCGAGGCCGCGCTCGACAGAAGCATCGAGGGCGTGCTGTCGGCCATTCTGTCGGATCGGCCGAGGTCCGCGCCCGCGCTCTTCGTCGACATGATCGCGGATGTCCTCGAACATGGCTCGTCGCAGAAGGGGAGCTTTCCGGGGCTGCGCGAGCCGCTCCAGACCGCGCTCCTGCGCGGGCGCAGCGTGGCCCTCGTCGCCGCCGAGGCGTTCGACCTGCCGAAGCCCGTTGCAGGGCTCGTGCCCGAGATCATCCCGCTCGCGCCGCTCGATCGGCAGATCCTGCTCCACGCCCTCCGTCTGATCCGCCCGGACATCCTGGATCTCGGACCCTACGACCTGCCAGAGGACGCCACCTTGGCCGGGCTGTCCCTTGCTTCGCTGGCTCTCGCCTTCCGGTCGCCGGATGGACCGAGCCTCGCGCGCCGCCTCGAACAGGCACCGGAGACCTCGCCCGCCGGACCCAAGCCTGGCCCGGGCCTGCACGACTTCCCCCTCCCCCAACCCGTCCGCGATGCCGTCGATCAGCTGCTCGCGGATCTCGAGGATTGGCAGCAGGGCCGCCTGCCGTGGAAAGACGTCACGCGCGGCTTCTTGCTCTATGGACCACCCGGCAGCGGCAAGACCGAGCTCGCGCGGTTGATCGCCCAGGACGCCGGCATCAGCTTCCATGCGAGTTCGCTGGCGAAACTGCAGTCCAGCGGCTCCCGTGGGTCAGAGGTCATCCGCGAGCTGCGCGCCCTCTTCGCCGAGGCGGCCAAGACCGCGCCATCCATCATCTTCCTCGATGAACTCGACGCCTGGGGCGACCGCGCCCGCCCGCAGGATCATAACAGTTCCTGGACGGATCTGGTCGTGGCGGGCCTGCTCGAATGCCTCGACGGGTTCGATGCCATGGAAGGCCTGCTGACCATCGCCGCGACGAATTACCCGAACAAGATCGACGCGGCGCTGCGGAGGCCAGGCAGGTTCGACCGGCTTCTGACGCTCGCGCATCCCGATCCCGATCAGCTGCCTGCCGCCCTCCGCTGGCATCTTGGGGGCGCCCTTGCCGAAGCCGACCTCACTCCCCTCGCTCTACAGTGCATCGGCATGTCCGGCGCCGACATCGCCCGCCTCGTCCGCGGAGCCCGCGCGCTGGCCCGCCGGCAGCGCGAACCCCTCGCGCTGCGCCATTTCGAGGCCAGCCTTGCCGAAACCCGCCCGCCCCTCGACGAGGCCCTCCGCTGGCGCATCGCCGTGCATGAGGCCGGACATGCCATCGCGGCACATGCCACCGGCCACGGCACGCCGCGACGTATAGCGATCCACGCCGCAGGCGGGTTCGCCGAAACCCCGCGCGTTGCCACTTCTGCGACGCGGGCCGAGTTCGAGGCCGTCCTCATCACCCTGCTTGCCGGTCGCGCCGCTGAGAAGGTGGTCTTGGGTGAAGTCTCGGCTGGTGCGGGCGGGCCGGAGGACAGCGACCTGGCCAAGGCCACCGAACTCGCGACTGCACTCGAGGTCAGTTTCTGCCTAGCCGATGGCCTCGTCTGGCGAGGACCGCCAGATCAGGCCACACAGCTCCTCAAGTCAGATGCAGACTTGCGCGGTAGGGTTGAAGAAAGGCTCCGCAACGCAGAGGCTCAGGCATCGAGAATCCTGGAACAGAGCAAGGGGGGACTTGGATCGTTGGCTCGAACGCTTGATGAGAACAGCCTGCTCGAAAACGAAGAGCTGGCACGACACCTCGAGGAGGCTTGTAAGACCAGCAGGTCTTGATCAAAAACTGTATCACTCGACTGTATCACCTCACTGTATCACCAACCACCGCCCGCGAGAATAAAGCATAACCTTTTCAATGCCTTGATCGGCTTCCCGAAAATGGCTCCGTTCCCTACCGCCGGAGCCAAATCACCTATATCGTGTTGAAAAGACACGACTTCCAAAACCCGCTTCGGCGAGTTTAGGAAAGTAAGGGTTGCCCGCAAAGCTCCGCGCCAGGCCCCGTTGTCCGACCCGCCCCAAAAGGCAAGAACCAAACCCGGAGTCTCGCTCACGCTGGATAATGGTTGGGGCAACGTCACGGTTCGCCGCCGCGATACGGCATGGAAATCTTGGAACTATCGAGACATGTCAATCCAAAGAGACCGATCCGGGCGCTTTGCCGTGTTGTAACACGGGCAAGCCGCGCGGTAGGCCGAATGGTAACCGGCGGAGGGACTTTTCGGTGAAAAACATATTCGGAATTATAGGTCACACGACGAAGACGTTGGCGATCGCTCTGTCCGCCCTGGCAGTCTCGATACTGCCCGCTTCGGCGAATGACCCGGAAGAAGTCGTCTGCGGAGAACCGCTCGGTGACATCGAGGAACTCACATTGCGTATCCTCGAAGGGGCAACCGAGGACGAGGTGCGCAACGCATTCATCCGTCTGAACGCGCTCAGCGACAGTGGCGTGGAAGCCGCGATAAATGCCTACAACTCGTTGGCAGCTGCAGACGATCAGCCAGCGACGATAAGCATGCTCGTGAACGACACAGCGACCTGTGTTCGCCTGGTCGTCATCTGACCTCACACCCGGGAAAGGGGTAATCATGCATCGCACGATCTGCAGCGGCCTTTGCGTCGCTCTTGGCATGCAATTTGCGACGCCGGCGCTTGCCGATGACACCGGGTTCGAGGTGATTGTCATTGGCGAGCGGTCTGGCAATGACTCCGATTACTCGGCGCTGAGTGTCCGGATGCCGTTGAGCGCGTCGGCAGGCAACGACGGGCGAACCGCTGTCGAGGGGCTGCGCCTGCGCTTCGATGTTGCCCGGTCGAATTACGATACCGGGTACGACGGGGTTCCGGGCGGTGGCGCGTCGACCACGTCGCGCCTGTTGTTGTCGTATGGCTTGCCCCTGTCCGAAATGACCACGCTGACGTTGATCGGCGGCATTTCGCACCGTGAAACACAGGTTCGTCCGGTCACGAAAAGTTCTCCGGCTGATCTGGACCGGACCGGGCTGTTTGTGGCGGCAGAACTGGAAGTTGTGTTCTCCGCCTCGAGTGATCTGCAGCTCCTTGTGGAACATGACGGAACCGCCGGTGATTTCGCGGCGTTGACCTATCTTCACGGTATCGGTTCGGTCCGGATCGGTCCCACCTTCAGTTACTATTCCGAAGACGATTACGAGGTATCCCGCGCTGGGGTCGTGGCAGCGGTCGATATCGCCGAGGACGCCGAGTTGCGCCTCACGGCCACGCAGGGCTGGCCTTCGCTCTCGGGCGCGTCGGCTGACGAAGTGTCTTCTGTCCAGGTCCAGTTGCGCCTCGCATTCTGAAACAGGGTGCTGCCGTGACGGAACAAATCGTACCCCCTGTACCCGGTGACGGGTCGGGGCCCGATACGTCAGGCCTGGCTCCAAGGCTTGACTACCGGGATTTCCAGCGAACGGCCTTGATACTTTCCGGTTACCGGTCCGGCTCGCACATGCTGAAGCTGTCGCTTGCCGGGCTGGCGCAGATGTCGGGGCCGCCCGAGCCGTTGAACACCGGTATTGCCGGGGGTGGAACCTTCACGCTTGGGGACATGCTGGCGGCGGGTGGGCCACGGTCGTCCTTGCTCACCCATGCCCCTGCGGCATTGCATGAATTCCTCGCCCGCTTTTTCGCCACGACGGAATCCGAGCGAAAGATCCTGTTCGACGTGAAGTACCCGCAAGCCTTCGCGTTCGGTGTGAATGGCGACATGGACCTGCCTATGCCCGTGCCGGTGGTGTTGCAGGAATTCGCCAAGCTGGGTGTTCCGGTCATTCACCTGACACGCCGGGATGTGGTGGCACAGGCGATGTCCTTGCTCGTGGCCGAGCGCAGCGGTGTCTACCTGACGCGGACGGGCGAAGACCCTGGTGACGGGTACGTCCCTATCCGCCTGTCGCCGAAGGATGTGTTGACCGCGGCGCGCCGGTTTCACCACTCACGGGTTCACTTCGAAACGGTGTTGTCCACGCTTGGCATGCGGGTGCTTCCGCTTCGCTACGAAGATCTCTCGTCCGAGACCGGCATCGACGTATTGCGCTCGGCGCTGCGGTTTCTTGGCCGTTATGCCGATGTGCCAGCCGGGTTCAACGTACCGACCCGACGCCAGTCAAGCGAGGCTTCGGTGATCAATGCGGATGACGTCCGGGCCTTTGTAAGCGCGCGCGCGCCTGAGTTGCAGGTGCCGTGACGCGCCATTCGTTATCATTCGGGAAACCAGCATCATGACCGCCAAACATTTCGAGCAGATCATCGTTCATGTCGGGCAGCACAAGACCGGCACTACGCATATCCAGACCACGATGAACGCCAATTCCGATTACCTGCTTTCACGCGGGGTATACTACCCGTCGGTTATCGAGGGCGTGACCGGTCACCACGGTCTCGTAAGGCAGTTCTACGATCCCTCGGACAAGGCACTTGAAAAAGCTTTCTTTGGCTCGCCGGGTGATGATGAACTGATCTTGTCCGCGCTCGAGACACAGACGGACGCACGGATTGCGGTTCTGAGTTCCGAGGGGCTGCTAACCAATCTCGGAGCAAACATTGAAAGAATGCGTGCTCTGGATGAGCGGCTGTGTCGATTGGCCAAATCAGTCCGCTACGTTGCGTATCTTCGGGACCCGGTGAGCGGGTTTCCAAGTGCATGTAGCCAGGCCTTGATACGATCCGCGATTTTGCCGCGCTCAAACTGGGCATTCAAGCTATCTCTGTCGCCATTGATCAAGCTCCACGGACTTGTTGGAGACCGGTTGGATGTCAGGGTCTATGATCGTACGGCTTTTCCGGGCGGCGACGTGATGGAAGATTTCCTTGCCGGCGCAATCGGAGTGGATATTCGCGCGGCAGATCTTGCGGCGTCCGCATCCAATTCCAACGTGTCTCTCTCCGCCGAAGGCATGTACCTCGTGCAATCCATCGCATTTGCCCGGCAGCTGACAGACCCCCGAAACTTTCCAGTCCACCACGCAGATACGCTTCAGTGGGCACAGTTTCTGCGTCGCGTTGGGTCCAGGCAGAATGATCATCGAAGCGCCCGGATGAAGCCCGGTATCGCCGAGTTGATTGTCTCTGCATCCGTGGACGAGATGAACGAACTGCGGAAGACATTCGGGATGGATTTTGGCCTGCCTTCAGGCGGTTCGCTTGATCGGGAAAAGAGTAGACCTTTGTACTATCAACTCGTGCGTAACGTGTTCGTGGTGGACCCCGACCGCACGGTGGCTCTGGCCGAGACAGTGCGCAACCATCCGAAATGTCCCGAT
This sequence comes from Roseicyclus amphidinii, assembly GCF_030163755.1. Taxonomy (GTDB): domain Bacteria; phylum Pseudomonadota; class Alphaproteobacteria; order Rhodobacterales; family Rhodobacteraceae; genus Roseicyclus; species Roseicyclus amphidinii. The sequence goes on along the minus strand of NZ_JASJOE010000073.1, from coordinate 5,224 downwards.
GCGCTGCGTGATGCACTCGCGCGGGTGACGATGCCTGCGGAATGATCGAGACACTCCGATTGCGACTGCCGGGGCTGCTCGTACGCTTTGCCGGGCGGTTCTCTCGCAAACGAGCAGGTGCCGTGCCTACGCCGGTGCCGGACGTATGGCGCAGCGTCGCGCGCGCTCTGGATGGGCGTGATGCGGATACGGCGTTCGCGCTTCTGGGCGGCGTCTTGCCGGACCCTTCGGACGACCGGCAAGTCCGGCTCTACCTGACGCTGTGGCGGCATGCTCTGTCGATCCGCTTTTCCGACATGCCTGTCTCGTTCGACCTTGCGACCGCATGGCTTGACCTCGTGCAGCGTGCGCTGGAAGGCGGTGACCCTTGGCCAGTGCTCCGGGATTTCGATCTGACGGGCGCCGAGATCGGCCGGCATGCGGCCGCCCGGATCCTGGTCGGCGTCTTGCGCGCCCGGATGGCAAAGGCCGATGCCGGTCTGAAATCCATGGCGCTGGTCCTGGCCTTGGATGCCGGAGAGACCGATGCAGCGGAGATGTTGCTGACATACTTGCTGGCGGCTGATCGTGACTTTGTCCCGGGTGCCTGGCAGGTTCATGCACTCATGCGCTTGTGGAACCTGCGCGAAGAGACGGCTGTCGTGGATCGGATGGAGGGCCTTCTCGAGAGAGCAGGCCGGACCGAGCTTCGCGCGCTGTGGTCAATCCTGCGCAGGCTGATCCGGCAGCGCGATGCAGCCGGTGCCATGGACGAAGCACGCGCGCTGACCGATCCCGCCCAATGCGCGGTTCTCGCGGATTATCTGACCGGGGCCGCCCAGCACCCTGATACCATGGCGCACGCCGTCGGGATCCACGATGCGCTGGCTCCGCCTGACGCGGTACCCGAGCGGCACTTGATGCAGGCCCGCCGCGCAGTCGCACAAGGTGACTGGACCAAGGCATTGGCCCTGACGGAAAAGCTCCTCGACCATCCCGAGCTGAACCTTCCGGCGGTCTGCCTTCGCGCCATGGCGCTCGGGATGACGGACGACCATGACAATGCCGCAGCCGCGGTACGCCATGTGCGGCATAGCGCCGGGGCACCATGGTTCCTGCGTGGGCGGGCCGCTCTGATCTCTGTATCGCTGGCCGCGGCGCGCGACGGAGCAAAGTCCCCGCTGACCCTTGCCGGGCCCAGCCTGCAGCCTGGCAGCGGGCGCCCGCTCGCGCAGTCGTTGTGGGTCGGTCCCAGGCTGCGATGGATCGAGCAGATGTCGATGCAGTCCTTCCTGCTGAATGGATGGCGCTACAAGCTTTACGTCTATGATGAGCCTGAGGGCGTGCCGGAGGGTGTCGAGCTGGCCGATGCCTCGGCGATCCTGCCGCGCGACGCGATCTTCATCGAGGGACAGGGAAGCGGCGCGCATCGCGGCTCTCTGGGGGCGTTCTCGGACCTTTTCCGCTACGCGCTGCTGGTGCGTCGCGGCGGCTTCTGGACGGATACCGATGTCATCAACCTCGATCTCTTCGAGCCCGAGGGGGCGCGACTGATCGCAAGTGAATGGACGGATGCCGGTTTGATCGGCCCGAACGGCGCACAGATGGCGGCACCGCCCGACGACCCCCTGCAACGCACCGCCCTCGCCGCTGCAGAAGAGCTGCGCGCCGGCAAGGACATGCATTTCGCGCAGATCGGGCCGGAGCTGCTGGCGCAACTTCTGGCTGCCGGAGGACACAAGGATTACGACCTGATGCCCCCAGACTTCCTGAACCCGATCGGGTGGATGCAGACAGGACAGTTGCTTGCGCCCTTCGACACGATGCGCAGGGCACCATGCCTGTCGGCGGCGCGCAACATCCACGTCTACACCGAAACCTGGCGGCTGATCGGCCTTGGACTGGACACACCGCCGCCCGCGCAGAGTTTTCTCGGAACCCTTCGCGCGCGCCTCGCCGAGGCGACCGCGCCACGCCCCGATCTTGTACGAACCCTGCTGGCGATGTCATGACGGAACATCCTCATTCGATCGCGCCGGCGCACCCCCCGCAGGCGCCAGGGCACGACGCCGTCCAATGGACCGCGGTCGCGGCAGACGATGGGGTGCTGGGCGCCCGTGTTGCCGCCCAAACCGACATCGCGGTGTTGCGAACCATGCTGGCCGCAATGCGCAAGAGCGGCAACCTTCGATGGGTGGTTGCAATTGCTGATCGTATTGCCGCCCTGTCGCCGGCCCCTGCCGAGCTTGCGACACATATCCGGGCACGGTTGGGCGCACGCGACTTCCAGCGGGCGCGCGCGCTTTTCGCTGACCTTCCGGCCGAATTCCCGTCGAAGGAACGGCGTCGGCTTGCGGTTGACCTTGCCGAGGCCGAGGGCAATGCCGAGGCCATGTGCAACCTGCGCAACGAGATGGCCGCTGCCGAAGCAGGCAGTCAGGTCGAGCTGATCTTGCGCGAAGCGGCCATAAGGCTGGGATGTGGCGATCTCGACGCCGCCACGCGGACCCTCGACGAGGCCCGCCAGAAGGACGCACCTGCCGCCGCGCTGGCCGTGCTCGACGTCCGGTTGAGCCTTTTGACCGATGGCCCGGCGGCGGCGCTGGCCGTCCTCGACGCCCGCTCCGAAATCCTGTCTCCGTCGTCGGCCCAGACGCGCGCGCTCCGCCTTCGGCTGTTGAATGCACGCGGCCGGTGGCGCGAAGCAACGGACCTCGCGCTTGGGTGGATCTCCGAGGATGCGAGCCTGACGCTCCCGCCGTCCGACGACATGCTCGCACAGGCCCTTCACGCGGCGATGATGGCGGACCGTCTGTCCGACCTGCAGGCGCGACTGCGCGACATCGAGAGCCGCTTTCCCGGGCATCCCGCGCTTGTCGAAACGCTGTGCATCGGTGCGATCGAGGAAGACGACGCCCTCCTTGTCGAGGAGATGATGGAGAAGATGCGGCAGATGGATCGCTGGCGCTGGCTCGTTCTTGCGCTGCGACATGCCTGCCATACCGGGGCCACCGCCGAAGTCGATGCACTGCGCGCGCTCTTGCGAAGCGAGGGGTGCTTTTGGCCCGGCCCTGACGTGATGACGGCGCTGTTTTCCTATTATTTCGAGGTGACTTCCGATCGCATGGCCCTCCTGCTGGACGAGATGGGGCCCCTGTTCGATCGCAGCCTCGAAGATCCCGGCCTGCAGGCGCTGCGACTGCGAATGGAAATCGCCCTGAACCGCGACAAGGACGCGCGACGCCATCTCGAGACGCTGCCGCACGGTCTTCGACAGTGCGCCGAGTTGACGCCCTTCGGGATGTATTTCGCGGCCAAGGACGGACATGATGAGGGAGCACGCGACGGGTGGCGGCGCTGGATCGCCGACACCGCGCCGACCGCCACGGACGCGTGCGCGTCCCATCCCGAGACCAGGGTGCTGCGGTTCACGGGTCATCCCGGAGAGATCCTGTGTTTTGTCTGTGTCTACAACGGGATCGAGTATGTTGATTGGTTCCTGGAGCATTACCGTCGGCTGGGAGTCGACCACTTCTTTTTCTGCGACAACGCCTCGACGGACGGGACCGCCGAACGGCTTCTCGAACAACCCGATGTGTCTCTCTTCCACGCGCCGGGCAGTTTCGCGGCGTCGGGCTGCGGGATCTTCTGGATCAATCACCTCATGCGCCGGTTCGGAGTGGGTCATTGGTGCATTCACGTGGACATGGACGAAGCTTTGGTCTTCGCGGGGGTCGACCGGGGCCGCGACCTGCATGATCTGACGCGCTATCTCGATGCACAGGGACATGGCTGCACCGAAGCGGCGATGATAGACATGGTGCCGCCTGGCTTCCCCCGCGATACCGGCCCGGGTCCGGTCGATTTCGTGCAGAGCAGCTGCTTCGACGCGGATCTGGTCAGGATGCCTTGCGAACTTCCGCCCTATTCGTTCATCAAGGGCGGCGTGCGGTCACGGATGACAGGGCGCAGCTTGCTGATGACCAAGTCGCCGCTTGTGCGGATGACACCGGATTTCGCGTATCTCGTGAACAATCACCACCATACCCACGTGCCGGTATCGGACCTCAGGACAGCCGTGTTGCACTTCAAGTTCATCGGCGCGTACCGCGACCGTCTGGCCGATGCGATCGCGCGTCGTGAGCATTTTCAGGGAGCTCGGTTCTACCGGCAGCTTGACCGAAGTCTCGGTGCACCCTCTGCGTCCAGTGTGTCGAATGCTCTCATTGAGTACGACGGTCCCGCCCAACTCGTCTCACTGGGGCTGATGCACAGTAGCCCGGGTTGGGATGCGCCGCTGCCGCACGAACAACCGGCCGGGCAAGACCAGCCGCGTTAGCGTGGCGCGAGCCGTCATGGATCATGTGCCCTGCGCGACGCATGACGCGGCGTTGGGACGTGTCCCACCGGGTGATGCAGGAGGCCGGGCGCGAAGCCCTTGGCGCAGCGCAGCGCGCGGCCGTGGGTGACGCCGGTGGTAACAGCCGGTTTTCGGAAAAGGTTCGGGTTGCAAGACCTGGGACCTGAAACGAAGGTGACGATGTCCCCGCGTCGGGCAGGAAGCGGCCGTTCGGATCATGGCTCCTTTGGCCGGGCCCATTGTGGCGGGCGGTCGGTTTTGGTCACGTCCGTCAAGCTGGTGTAATTTCCCTGATGGCCTGAGGGCATGATCAGGCGGCTTTCGTGTTTATGCTGAGAATGGGGTCGATCTCCTCGGTGTCGATCTGAGCGAAGGCTTCGACCATCATGTAGCGGCTCGAGGTCTGCCATTCGTCGTTCTGCTCGAACAGCACGGCACCGATCAGCCGCATGATGGAGGCTTCGTTCGGGAAGATCCCGACGACATCGGCGCGGCGCTTCACCTCCTTGTTCAGTCGCTCGATCGGGTTCGTGGAGTGCAGCTTGGTGCGATGCTGGCGGGGGAAGGACATGTAGGCCAGGACGTCGTGCTCGCTCGCGTCCATCAGGTCGGCCAGCTTGGGCCAACGCGGCCGCAGCTGCTCGGAGACCTTGCGCCAGGTCTCGCCGGCATGGGCGCGGTCGGGCTGGTCGAAGGCCTGCCGGATCGCGGCGGCGACGACGGTGTGCTGGCCGCGGGAGACATGGGCCAGCGCATTTCTCATCCAGTGAACGCGGCAGCGCTGCCAGGTGGCCTCGAAGACCCGGGCGATGGCCGCCTTGAGGCCAGTGTGAGCGTCGCTGATCACCAGCCTGACCCCGCCAAGGCCGCGGGCGCGCAGGGAGC
>NZ_JASJOE010000072.1 GCF_030163755.1 Roseicyclus amphidinii | reverse complement strand
GTCATCGGGGGCTCCGTATGGTCCGTGGTTGAAGTCGCCAAACTCCACCTCGAACATACACCTCGATGGCCACCAGGGATCACACCGAACGTATCGGTGAAATTACACCACGCTCGCGGACGCTACCTGCTTTCACGTAGCTGCGCATGAGAGAGCTGCGCTTCGTCAGGACCTGGAAGACATGCCAGTCCGCCCGTTCCATCGCATTGAAAACCTCGTCGATGTACGCCCGATCCACATGTTTGTGGAAAAGGTCGCTCATAGAGTTAACGAAGATCATCCGAGGCCGTTTCCACAAAAGAGGTTGCTGCAGCCGCGACGGCCAGAGCCTCAGATCGAAGCCTTGCTCATAGGGATGCCCCTCGATGCCGCGCCATCGCTCGGCGAAGCGCTCCGCGTAGCAGTGATCGCAACCGGGACCGACCTTCGTGCACCCGGTCACCGGGTTCCACGTTGCGTCCGTCCATTCGATCTCTGATTTCTGCGCCAACTGCTCACCTCACTGTTTTTGATTGTAAATCTAACACAAGGGCCGTTTCGGACAAAGCCGGAACATGGCCGCATAGGTGGTCACCCAAGCGACCTCATCGATCCTGTTCGATTTCTGTTCCTTCTCGCGGATGCGACCGGCGTCGAAGTGTTCAGGTCAGGCTACAAGACAGTCTTTAGATTTCAGATGCTTGCGCGCTTTACACCAAAACCACGCAGTCGACAGGTCCGGAGAATATCGGCCCCGAGAGACAGCTTCGGGGCCTCCTGGCAGCGGGGCCGGTTTAGAGCCCCTCCCGCACAACCCTCGAAAACAACGAAAAAATCCGGCCGCAGCCGGATCGGGAGAACGCTTTCGCGGGGGCAAGTGGCGGAGAGACAGGGATTCGAACCCTGGAGACGGTTTCCCGCCTACACACTTTCCAGGCGTGCGCCTTCGACCACTCGGCCACCTCTCCGTGACGCGCGGGATAGCGCAGGCGCGGGCGCGAAGGCAAGTCGAAACCGGCATCCGCGCCACCATCTCATGTAAAGGGGATTCACTTTTTTCATTCCCCCCTCTTGCGACCCACCGGAGACCTCCCATATGCGTTAATGTGATTAACATTTACATTCACGCCAACACAGGAGACCCAGATGACCACAACCGCAAGCGCCGCGATGCCGGCACATGCCACCGTCCGGGGCGCAAAGGGCTGGTTCGCCCGCGCCGAGGCCTGGCTCGACGACAAGGGCAAGGGGGCGTGGATCGCCGCCATGGTCCTTGGCTTCATCCTTTTCTGGCCCATCGGCCTTGCCCTTCTCGCCTACATGATCTGGAGCAAACGCATGTTCAACGCCTCCTGCGCATCCCGCGCCACCTCTCGCCACCACGGTTTCCGCTCGTCGGGCAACAGCGCCTTCGACGCCTACAAGGCCGACACGCTGCGCCGCCTGGAGGATGAACAGGGCGCGTTCGAAGCCTTCCTGCAGCGCCTGCGCGAGGCCAAGGACAAGGCCGAGTTCGACCAGTTCATGGAAGACCGCGCCAAGTCCGCCCGCAGCGAGGGCGACAGCGCCGGGGCGTGACCGACGCCCCCTCCGCAAAGCCCATAGACCAACGGCCCCCGGACCGCACACCGGGGGCCGCAGCCCTGCCCCACCCCTTTTCCCTTTCCGAATCCCGGCAAATTCCCCATGACGATGCCCATGCGCACCCCCCTGCCCGATCCCGATCACGATCCCGCCTTCTACGACGGCGTGCCCGCCAAGCGTCTGTTCGCCTGGCTGGTCGATGTGCTGCTGGTGACACTGGTCACCTTCCTGCTGGGGCTCGTGACCCTGTCGGTCCTGTGGTGGATCTGGCCCCTGACCTTCATCGCGGCGAGCTTCCTCTATCGTGCGGGCAGCATCGCGGCCTGGTCGGCCACGCCCGGCATGCGGCTGATGAACCTCGAGCTGCGCAACGCCATGGGCGCGCGCTTCTCGGGCGGCGAGGCGGTGCTGCACACGCTGGGCTTCATGGTGGCGACCGGCTTCGTCATCCTTCAGGTGATCTCGATCGTGATGATCGTCATGGGGCGCCGCCACCAGGGGCTGCACGACCTGCTGATCGGCTCGGTTGCGATCAACCGGCCGGGCTGAACGACAGGGGCGAAACGCAAAAAACCTGTTGCGGGGCCCCGCGGCACTGGTGCAGGCTTGGCCTGAACCCGAAGGAACGGCCCCGGCCGAAACTCAAGATGCGTCACACGCTGCCCATCGCCCCGCAGTTCTACGTCACGGCCCCGCAAGGCTGCCCCTATCTGGACGGGCGGCGCGAGCGCAAACTGTTCACCGCCCTCCAGGGCGGGCAGGCCGAGAAGCTGAACAACGCCCTGTCCAAGCAGGGCTTCCGACGGTCGCAGAACGTCCTCTACCGGCCGTCCTGCACCGATTGCGCGGCCTGCCTGTCGGCGCGCATCCGGGTGGCCGATTTCGCGCCGCGCAAGGGGCACCGCCGCATCCTGCGCCGCAATGGCGGGCTGACGCGCGTCGCGCGCTCGGCCTGGGCGACCGAGGCGCAATACGAGCTGTTCCGCCGCTACCTCGATGCGCGCCACGCCGATGGCGGCATGGCCGACATGGATGTCTTCGAATTCGCCGCGATGATCGAGGAGACGCCGGTGCGCACCCGCGTGATCGAGTATCGGGACGCCGACGGCCCCACCGGCACGGATGGCGAGGCCCCGCTGACCGCGGTCTGCCTCACCGATATCCTCGATGACGGTCTCAGCCTGGTCTATTCCTTCTTCGACCCCGACCGCACCGCCGACAGCCTCGGGACCTACGTGATCCTCGACCATGTCGAGATCGCGCGCGAGGCCGGGCTGCCCTATGTCTACCTCGGCTACTGGGTGCCCGGCTCGTCCAAGATGGGCTACAAGGCGCGCTTCCCCGCGCTCGAGGTCTACGTGGGCGGCCAGTGGCAGCCGCTGGGCAACCCGTCCGGCTACTCGAACCAGACCCACCCGCTTTCGGTCGATCCCATCGCGCAGCAGGTGGCGCAGATCAGCCTGCCGGACCTGCGCGGCGACGACTGAGTGCTGCGCCACGTCACCCTGTTGGTGCCGGACTACGACGACGGCCTTCGCTTCTTCGTGGACGGGCTCGGCTGGACCTGCCTGAGCGACATCGACGAGGGGCGGAAGCGCTGGGTCACCGTTGCGCCGCCCGGCGGCGGCCCGTCGCTGGTGCTGGCGCGTCCCACCAGTGCGGCGCAGTCGCGGGCGCTTGGTGCGCAGACCGGCGACAGGGTGGGCCTGTTCCTCGAAACGGACGACTTCGAGACGACCGCCGCACGGATCACGGCCGCCGGGGGCCGGTTCCTCGAAGCGCCGCGCGACGCCCCATACGGCCGCGTTGCGCAATGGTGCGACCCTTGGGGCAACCGCTGGGACCTGCTTGGCCCCGCCTGAGGCGTTGCCCTCCCCTGAACGAAACAGGGGGGCCGCGGCCCCCCTGCCCCTGTCTCTATCCGGCCCGCCTCAGCGCAGCAGGTCCGGCAGGATCGTCACGATGCCGGGGAACATCCACAGCAGCGCAAGCCCAAGGACCTGGATGCCGACGAAGGGCAGCACCCCACGGTAGATATGGCCCGTGGTCACGCCCGCAGGCGCCACGCCCCGCAGGTAGAACAGCGCAAAGCCGAAGGGCGGTGTCAGGAACGAGGTCTGCAGGTTCACCGCGATCATGATCGTGACCCAGGCCGGATCGAGCGTCCCGCCGTAGATCACCGGCCCGACGATCGGGATCACGATGTAGATGATCTCGAGGAAGTCGAGCACGAAGCCCAGGATGAACAGGATCAGCATGACGACGAGGAACACCACCATCTCGTTGTCGAAGGCGCGCAGGAACTGCTGGATGTGATGCTCGCCCCCGAAGGAGATCAGCACCAGGTTCAGCAGCTGCGACCCGATCAGGATGGTGAAGACCATCGAGGTCACCTTGGCCGTCTCGCGCACCACCGGGCTGAGGATGTTCGACCGGAACAGAACCCAGCAGCTGAACAGCAGCCCGAAGAAGGCGAAGTGATACGCGAATTGCGCGATCACGTAGGCGACCCAATCCTGGAAGGGGACCACCTCGCGGGTGATGCGCAGGTCGAAGTTGATGCCCAGAAGGATCATGATGATCAGCGCGAAGCTTGCCCAGATCACGATCTTCGACTTGCCGTTCTCTTCCTTCAGCTTGCGATAGGCCGCCAGCATGATCGCGCCTGCCGCCCCCAGCGCCGCGGCGGGCGTGGGGTTGGTGATGCCGCCGAGGATCGAGCCGAGCACCGCCACGATCAGAACGAGCGGCGGAAAGACCACGCGCAGCAACTCGTTGCGCGACAGCCGGATCATCGCCTCCCGCGCGCCGTAAAGCGCCACCAGCATGGGGATCGCCATGATCAGGAACGTGGCCCCCGGCCCGGTGGCGGGCGAGATGAACAGGATATCGGCAATGAAGCCCAGCACGATGCCCACGCCGCCCAGGATCAGCGGTGCGGGATTGGCCGAGGGCGACACCCCGCGCGCAAGGATCAGCACAAGAGCCAGAAGCGTGAGGATCGTGGCAACACCCGACCCGATCGGGGCGGCGTTGTCGAAGGCATCGGCCAGCGCGGCTTCGCGTTCCTCCGGCGTCAGCAGCACGGCCTCGCCGCTCTCGCCGGCCGCGGCCATGGATGCGGATTGCGCGACGGCCGCGTCCCATTCCTCCTGCCCGTGCAGCTCGATCATCGAGGCCTGGCACTGCTCGGAGACATTGGTCCTGAGCGACGGGCGCTCGGCCTGCTCGGCGAAATCCGACACGGTGATGGTCTGCGTGCCGATGGCGCCGCTGCTTGCACCGATGACGATGGCAAGGATCAGGCCAACCGGCGCGAAGAGATACCAGGTCAGCGCCTCGTTGCGGGTGACCGGCTCGGATTGCGCGGCGGCGAATTGCACCGGCGGGGCGCTGGCCGGACGCAGCAACGCGAAGCCGAAGGCGTAGAGGCCGTAGAGCAGCGCCAGGAACAGGCCCGGCAGAAGCGCCGCCTGGAACAGCGTGCCCACCGACAGGACCGCGGGCTGCCCGAGGAAGGTCAGCGCGTCCTGGCAGCCTGCCAGAACCGCGCGCGTCTCCTGCCCGGTGGCATAGAGGTCACCGACCAGCGTGCCGAGAAGGACGATCACGATGGAAGGCGGGATGATCTGCCCCAGCGTGCCCGACGCGGCGATCACACCGGTCGCCAGCTCGGGCGAATAGTTGTTCCGCAACATCGTGGGCAGCGCCAGAAGGCCCATGGTCACCACGGTCGCGCCGACGATCCCGGTCGAGGCGGCGAGGAACGCGCCCACGATCACGATGGACACCGCCAGGCCGCCCGGCAGCGGCCCAAAGACGCGGGCCATGGTCGTCAGCAGATCCTCGGCGATCTTGGAGCGCTCGAGCGTGATGCCCATCAGAACGAACATCAGAACGGCCAGCAGCGTCTCGATGGACTGGCCCGCGATCACGCGCTCGTTCATGCGGTTGACCATGAACGAGATGTTGCGCTCCATCGCCTGTTCCCAGCCACCGGGGAACAGCGCCTCTTCGACGCGTGGCAATTCCGGGTATCGGAAGACGGATATCGCGTCCCTCACCACCCCGTCGGCGATCAGCGCCCGGTATTCCGCCGAGCCCGTGTCGATGGCCTGGTGGATCAGAAGGCCCGCACTGTCCAGCGCGGCGATGATGGCGAATGAGATGACCCCCGCCCCGCCGATCGCAAAGGCGACCGGAAACCCGGTCATGATCCCTGCGAAAAGCGTCAGGAAAACGATGACCAGACCGATCTCGACCCCATCAAGTCCGAAAAGCATGCTCTGATGTCCTCTTGCTCGCACGCATGAAGGCGCGCGTCAGTCGTTCGTTTCGGTCAGGTCGACCCGGAATGGATGGCGTGCTCGAGCTCTTCGGCCTCGTCGCCGGTCTTGTCGCGGTCGATGTACTTGTCCGCGCTCCCCTCGCCCTCGACCCACTCGAGGTAGGAGCGCCAGAAGAAGGCGACCGCCTGCAGCAGGACCATCACGCAGAATAGCACGATCAGCACCTTGAACAGGAAGTAGGCGTTGAACCCGTTGGGGCTGAAGCCGATGGTCTCGACGTTCCAGCGGAAGATGCGCGACTGCATCAGCATCCTGTCGAGATCCGAGGTCGAGGTGACCGAGGGCGTCATCAGGTGACGCCACATGAAGAACCAGGCGTAAAGATAGGTGATGACCATGGCGGGCATCATGAAGAACAGGCTGCCGAACATGTCGATCATCTTTTTCGTGCGGAACTTCACCGCCGAATAGACAAGGTCGACGCGCACATGGCTGCCCTGCACGAAAGTGTAGGAGACGCACAGGCACACCACCAGCGCGTTCCAGAATTTCAGCCCCTCGGCCCACCAGCTCAGGTCGAAGGCGACGGCGGTGCCGAAGGGCCCCAGCTCGATCGCGGCGACCCGGAAGATGCGCTGCAAAAAGACGATCATGACCTGGATCAGCACCATGATCAGGCCCGCCCAGGCGGCGGTGCGCCCGACCGCGTTGGCGAAGCTTTCGAGAATGCGGACACCGCCCCACAGGATGTCGCGCTTCCAGGCCATGCCGAGCGCGGTGATCACGAGGAAGGTGGTGAAGAAAACGAAGAACAGTTCGACCGAGGCGCCGTAATAGATGAAACGCATCACCGCTTCGGGGTTGGACCAGTTCAGCCAGTCCCCGGGGTTCGTGATCGCAAGGAACAGGTGATACGGTGCCAGCGCGATATTCTGGAGCACCCAAAGGATGAAGTCGATCATGCGGTAATCCCCCGGAACGCCGCCGCCGCGCGGCGCGTCATGTCTCGGATCGGCGCGAAAGCCCCGCCCGGCGGCTGGCCGGACGGGGCGATCTGTCAGGCTGCGATCAGCCTGCGTTCACACGGTTGCGCTGGCGCATGTATTCGCCGTCGCCGATCTCGTACCAGGCCGAGGATTCTGCCATCGAGGCAAAGTAGCTCTCGGCGATCTCGGCGTAGATCGGGTCGCCCATGTTCTCTTCACGCACCTCGGCGGAGGCACGGCCGAAGGCGTCCCAGACGTCCTCGGGGAACTCGCGCGGCTGCACGCCGGCGGCCATCAGGCGGGCCAGGGCCGCGCCGTTCTCGGCGAGCGACAGCGCGGTGTTCTGCGCGTGCGCCGCTTCACAGGCGACCTTGACGATGGCCTGCTGCTGGGCGGTCAGCGACTCCCACACTTCGAGGTTGAAGGACATGTGCAGCGCCGAGCCCGGCTCGTGGAAGCCTGCGGTGTAGTAGAGGTTGGTGACCTCCTGGAAGCCCAGACGCTCGTCGGCATAGGGGCCGATCCACTCGGCGCCGTCGATCTGGCCCGAGGCCAGCGCCTGGTAGATCTCGCCGCCGGGGATGTTCTGCACCGACGCGCCGAGACGGCCGAGCACCTGGCCACCCTGGCCCGGCATCCGGAAGCGCAGGCCCTGCAGGTCCTCGGCCGAGTTGATCTCGGTGTTGAACCAGCCGCCGGGCTGCATCGCGGTCATGCCGCACATGAAGGGCTTGAGGTTGAACAGCGACGACAGCGTGTCGTGCAGTTCCTGACCGCCGCGGCGGTAGTACCAGTTGGCCATCTCCTGCGACGTCATGCCGAAGGGGATCGAGGTCATGAAGGCAAAGGCCGGGTGCTGGTTGAGGAAGTAGTATTCCGCCGAGTGATACACGTCGGCCTGGCCGGCGGACACGGCGTCGAACACTTCGAACGCGCCCACGAGGCTGCCTGCGGGCATCTTGTTGATGACCAGGTTACCGTCCGACAGCGCTGCGATGTAGTCGATGGCGAGCTGTGCCGCGTCATCGAAAACCGCGTACCCGTCAGGCACCGAGGTGACCATGGTCAGCGTGCGGTTGCCCTGGGCATAGGCCGGTGCGGCCAGCGACGTCGTGGCGGCGGCAGCGCCACCGATTGCCGACGTGCGCAAGAAAGAACGACGATCCATTCGGTATCCTCCCCGATATGTTGGATATCCCCCCGGCCCCCCTCGGACCGCGGGCGTGGTTGTGTCCCACAAGTATGGGCACGTTAGCGAAGCGCGCCGTCGCGGAAAACTGGTTTTCCACACCGAACCGTCGATTTTTGTAAAATCTTCTTACCAAAATCGCCCGTAAGTGACCATTTCGCGCCTCAGTTGTGCGCAGGCGCGCAAAAACCTCACTCAAGGTTGCGCTTCTGTGACCCCGCATCACGGCACGCCGATCCCCCGCGGACCGCAATACAAGATGTCGCCTTGGGCGCGTCGCCGGAAAGATTCGAAATCCCGTTTCGCCCGCAACTTTCGATTCGTTGCGCGCAGGGCCGGAATTCGGGCGGTTTCGGCCATTTTCGCGGTTGACGCCCGCAGGGGCGATTTCTAATGTCCCGCGCACGCAACCGGATCGGAGGAGCGGCGATGGCCCGCATTCTCGTACTTGTAGGGGCACGGCGCATGGGTCGGTGACGACAGCCATACTGGTTTCCCATGCGCCCTCGGCTCACCGCCCGGGGGCTTTTTTATGTCGAGAGACTATGTCGACAGACACCACAGACGAAGACTGACGCAGACACTGATACCGACAGCAGAAGGACAGACGCGATGACACGGCAGATGACCGGCGCGAAGATGGTGGTCGAGGCCCTCAAGGAACAGGGTGTCGAGGTCGTATTCGGGTATCCCGGCGGCGCCGTGCTTCCGATCTATGACGAGATCTTCCAGCAAAACGACATCCGGCACATCCTAGTGCGCCACGAACAGGGCGCGGTCCATGCCGCCGAGGGCTACGCGCGTTCGACCGGCAAGCCGGGCGTCGTGCTGGTCACCTCCGGCCCCGGCGCGACCAACGCGGTCACCGGGCTGGTCGATGCACTGATGGATTCGATCCCGCTGGTCGTTCTGACCGGCCAGGTTCCGACCTTCATGATCGGCTCCGATGCCTTCCAGGAGGCCGACACCGTCGGCATCACCCGCCCCTGCACCAAGATGAACTGGCTGGTGAAGGACACCGACCGCCTGTCCGGCACGATCCACGAGGCGTTCCACATCGCCACGCAGGGCCGCCCCGGCCCCGTCCTGATCGACATTCCCAAGGACGTGCAATTCGCCACCGGCGCCTACACCGAAAAGCCCAAGGCCTCGGTCGGCCATTACCAGCCCCGCCTCAAGGGTGACCCCGAGATGATCGAGGCGCTTGTCGCCGCGATGGAACAGGCCGAGCGCCCGGTGTTCTACACCGGTGGCGGCGTCATCAACTCCGGTCCCAACGCCAGCGCGCTGCTGCGCGAACTGGTCGAGGCGACGGGCTTTCCGATCACCTCCACGCTGATGGGGCTCGGCAGCTACCCGGCCTCGGGCGACAAGTGGCTGGGGATGCTGGGGATGCACGGCCTCTACGAGGCCAACCTGGCGATGCATGGCTGCGACCTGATGATCAACGTGGGCGCGCGCTTCGACGACCGGATCACCGGCCGGATCGCCGATTTCAGCCCCGGCTCGCTGAAGGCGCATATCGACATCGACCCCTCCTCGATCAACAAGGTGATCCACGCCGATTTCCCGATCATCGGCGACGTGGCCCATGTGCTCGAGGACATGCTGCGCCTGTGGAAGGCGCGCGGGCGCAAGACCAACTCCGCCGCGCTCAAGGCGTGGTGGGCCCGGATCGAGGAGTGGCGCGAGGTGCGGTGCCTGTCCTACAAACCCTCGCAAGCCACCATCAAGCCGCAATACGCGCTGGAACGGCTCGAGGCGCTGACCAAGGGCCGCGACCGCTACATCACCACCGAGGTCGGCCAGCACCAGATGTGGGCCGCGCAATACCTCGGCTTCGAGGATCCGAACCGCTGGATGACCTCGGGGGGCCTCGGCACCATGGGCTACGGCACCCCCGCCTCGATCGGCGTGCAGGTGGCCCATCCCGACGCGCTGGTCATCAATGTCGCGGGCGAAGCCAGCTGGCTGATGAACATGCAGGAGATGGGCACCGCGGTGCAGTATCGCCTGCCCGTCAAGCAGTTCATCCTCAACAACGAACGCCTCGGCATGGTCCGCCAGTGGCAGGAGCTGCTGCACGGCGAGCGCTACAGCCACAGCTGGTCCGAGGCGCTGCCCGATTTCGTCAAGCTGGCCGAGGCCTTCGGCTGCAAGGGCATCCTGTGCAAGGACCCCAGGGATCTCGACGACGCGATCATGGAGATGCTGGACTATGACGGCCCCGTCATCTTCGACTGTCTCGTCGAAAAGCACGAGAACTGCTTCCCGATGATCCCCTCGGGCAAGGCGCATAACGAGATGCTGCTGGGCGAGGCCGAGACGCAGGGCGTGATCGGCGCCGAGGGCGGCGTCCTCGTCTGACGGTCCTCCGGCGCACAACAGGATAAAACGGGGCGGGGCGCGGCAGGCACCCCGCCCTTTTCCTTTTCAACCCCCTGACATCGCAGTGAAATCTTGCCCCGCCCGTGCGTGACCACAGGCGATGCGGATCGGGGCCTTGCAACCTATGCCATGTCTGTTAGCCTTTTTGCGACACGAAAGATGTCGCATTTGGGCATTCGTTTGCCGTCCGCGCCGCGATCGGCAGGGCGGATGCCCTCCCGATGCGTCGGATGAACCGAAACAACGCAAAGGAGGGGCACGTGTTCCAACACATCATGGTGCCGGTCGATCTGGGCCACACCGACAAGCTTGAAACGGCGCTCAGGGCCGCGGCGGATCTCGCCGGGCATTACGGGGCCCGCGTGACCTACGTGGGCGTCACCTCGGGGCAGCCCGGTTCCGTCGCCCACACGCCACAGGAGTTTGCCGAGAAACTGGCGAAGTTCGCCGCCATGCAGGCCGAGGTGAACGGCGTGGCCGAGGTCGCCTCGCATGCCGTCACCGCCCATGACCCGGCGGTCGAGCTGGACCGCAAGCTCGAAGAGGCCGTCCACGAGATCGGCGCGGACCTGGTGGTGATGGGCTCCCACATCCCCCGAACCTTCGACCTCGGCAGCCACGGCGGCCGGGTCGCCACGCAGACCGACGTCTCGGTGATGCTGGTGCGCGGCTGATGCAGGCCGCCCCTCCCGCATCCCCATCCAGAGAACAAAGGACACGCGCATGACAGACACCTCAGCAGACCAGGGCATCCCCGAGCCGGAAGGCGAGGTCGACCTGATCGAAACCGACTACGACATCGGGCAGGACAATATCGAGGGCAACCTCGGACCGTTCGGCTTCGACATCCACAATCCCGTCTTCGCCATTTCGGCGATGTCGGTGGTGGCCTTCGTGGCCTATGCGCTGCTTGCGCCCGGACAGGCGGCCGAGTTCTTCGGCTGGCTGCGCCCGGCGCTGACCTCGAGCTTCGACTGGTTCTTCCTGTCGGCGGCCAACATCTTCGTGATCTTCTGCCTCGCGCTCATCGTGCTGCCGGTGGGCAAGGTCCGGCTCGGCGGCGCGGATGCGACGCCCGACTATTCCTACGCGGGCTGGTTCGCCATGCTCTTCGCCGCGGGCATGGGCATCGGGCTGATGTTCTTCGGCGTGCTGGAACCCGCCTATTACTTCGGCACGCCCTGGGGCGACGCCCCGCTCGGCACCGTGCGCCCCTTCGACGAGAACGGCGCACTGATCGCCGCCAATGTCGAGGAAGCCCGCCGGATGGCGCTGGCCGCCACCTCCTATCACTGGGCGCTGCACCCCTGGGCGATCTATGCCGTGGTGGCGCTGGCACTCGCGCTTTTCACCTACAACAAGGGCCTGCCGCTTTCGATCCGCTCGGCCTTCTACCCCCTTCTGGGGGAACGCGTCTGGGGCTGGTGGGGCCACCTGATCGACATCATCGCGGTCTTCGCCACGCTCTTCGGTCTTGCCACCTCGCTCGGCCTCGGCGCGCAGCAGGCGAACGCAGGCCTCGAGCATGTCTACGGCATCACCAATTCCACGACCGTGCAGGTGATCCTGATCATCGGCATCACGGCGATTGCGCTGGTCTCGGTGCTGCGCGGCCTCGACGGCGGGGTCAAGGTGCTGTCCGAGATCAACATGGGGCTGGCGGTGCTGCTGCTCCTGTTCGTGCTTTTCGCCGCGGGCGCGGCCACCATCCTGACCGAGTTCGGCCGCGGCCTTGTCGCCTACGCCCAGGAGGTGATCCCGCTGTCCAATCCCTTCGGGCGCGAGGATGACGGCTACCGCGAGGGCTGGACGGCCTTCTACTGGGCCTGGTGGATCAGCTGGTCGCCCTTCGTCGGCATGTTCATCGCCCGCGTCAGCCGCGGCCGCACGGTGCGCGAGTTCATCACCTGCGTTCTGATCATCCCCTCGCTGGTCTGCATCCTGTGGATGGCCGTCTTCGGCGGCGCCGCGATCAACGACATGGTCAACAATCCCGGCACCTCCGCGGTGATGGCCAACGTGATCGAGACCTACAGCCCCGAGCTGTCGCTTTTCGCCATGCTCGAAAGCCTGCCCTTCGCGGCGATCACCTCGACCGTGGGGATCGTGCTGGTGATCGTGTTCTTCGTCACCTCCTCGGACAGCGGCAGCCTCGTGATCGACACGATCACCGCGGGCGGCAAGATCGACGCGCCGGTGCCGCAACGGGTGTTCTGGTGCAGCTTCGAGGGGCTTGTCGCCATCGCGCTCCTGATCGGGGGCGGGCTTGCCTCGCTGCAGGCGATGGTGATCTCGACCGGCCTGCCCTTCACGATCGTGCTCTTGTTGCTGTGTGTCTGCATCATCATGGGGCTGCGGTCGGAACACGCGGCCCTCAAGGGTGCCGCACCGGCCGAATAAGGCCGAATAGGCCCTTTCCCATCACGGCCCGCCCGGCTATGTCGGGCGGGCCGATTTCATGCCAGGGACCGCCCATGTCGCCGCTCAACATCGAAAAGGGCTCGTCGAGCCACTCCGCCTACGATCTCCGCAGCCACATGTCCGACGTGGTGGAAACCCACACGCTCGCCGTGCTGGTGGAGAACGAGCCGGGCGTGCTCGCGCGCGTGATCGGCCTGTTCTCGGGGCGCGGCTACAACATCGAGAGCCTGACCGTGGCCGAGGTCGACCACACCGGCCGCCGCTCGCGCATCACCATCGTGACCAGCGGCACGCCGCAAGTCATCAACCAGATCAAGATGCAGCTCGAGCGCATGGTCCCCGTCCACGAGGTGCAGGATCTGACGGTCGAGGGGCCCTTCGTCAGCCGCGAACTGGCGCTGATCAAGGTCATCGCCCGCGGCGAGCACCGGGTCGAGGCGCTGCGCATCGCCGAGATCTTCCGCGCCAACGTGGTCGACTCGACGCTCTCGAGCTTCGTGTTCGAGATCACCGGCACCCCGGAAAAGGTCGACGCCTTCTGTGAACTGATGCGCCCCTTGGGCGAGGTGCGGCTGGCGCGCACCGGCGTCGCCGCGATCGCGCGCGGGGTCTGAGCGAAAATTCGTACGAATTTTCGCAATCTGCGATCCTTCATGCGAAGGATCGCCATTCCCGGCCCGCGCAGCGCGCGGGAAGGTCTTTGCCGAACCGCATGATGTCGCCTTCGTGCAAGACCATCGGACCGCTTGGGCCAAGGATCGCGCAGATCCAACCCTGAGCGGAGCCCCGATCATGCCCGAAGATCATCGCCCCTCGGCGCTTGCCGATGTCCTCGCCCCGATCGAGCGCGCCCACGGCCTGCCCAACGCGCATTACATCGACCCCGCGACCATCGCCGCCGAGAACCGCGCCTGCCTCGAGACGACCTGGTCCGCCATCGCCGTCGGTGCCGAGGTGCCCGAACCGGGCGATGCCAGGCCCATCAGCTTCCTCGGCCAGCCGCTTCTCCTGCTGCGCGACGAAGAGGGGGCGATCCGCGTCTTCTACAACATCTGCCGCCACCGCGGCATGATCCTCGTCGAGGAGCCGCGCAAGATCGAGGGCGCGATCCGCTGCCCCTATCACAGCTGGTGCTACGCCAAGGACGGACGCCTTGTCGCCACGCCCCATGTCGGCGGGCCGGGCGCGAACGCGCATCCGGGCATCGACCGCGCCACGCTGGGCCTCGCGCCGGTGCGGATGCATGTCTGGCGCGACGTGGTCTTCGTGAACCTCTCGGGCGATGCCGCCCCCTTCGAGGAGATGCACGCCGACCTGATCGCCCGCTGGGCCGAGTTCGACCAGCCGATGCACCACGGCGGACCCGACAGCACGTTCACGCTGGAGGTTCAGACGAACTGGAAGCTCGCGGTCGAGAACTATTGCGAAAGCTACCACCTGCCCTGGGTGCATCCCGGCCTGAACAGCTATTCGCGGCTCGAGGATCATTACCACATCGAGGCGCCGGACCGCTATTCCGGGCAGGGCAGCTACGTCTACCGCCAGCTGCGCGGCACCATGGAAGAGACCTTCCCGGATTTCCCCGGCCTGTCGGAGAAATGGGACACCGGCGCGGAATACGTGGCGCTCTATCCCAATGTCCTGCTGGGCGTTCACCGCGACCACGCCTACGCGATCATCCTCGAGCCCGTCGCCCACAACTTCACGCGCGAGCATATCCATATCTACTACGCCACGCCGAAGACCGACGAGACGCTGCGCGCCAAGAACGCGACGCAGTGGAAATCGGTGTTCATCGAGGACATCTTCGTCGTCGAGGGGATGCAACGCGGCCGCTTCGCCTCGGGCTTCGACGGCGGCCGCTTCAGCCCGGCGATGGACGGGCCGACCCATTGCTTCCACGCCTGGGTCGCCTCCCGCATGGCGGCGATGGCGGACGAACTGGGGGACGGGGGGGCTGCATGAGCGCCCCTGCCCCGCAGGCCCTCGCCGCGGTCGCGGCCGTGCCGCCTGGCGCGGCGGACCCTGCGCGCG
>NZ_JASJOE010000071.1 GCF_030163755.1 Roseicyclus amphidinii | reverse complement strand
CTTCGCCGACCCCGCGCGCGACGCGGCCCATGCCTTTCGCGCAGCACTCCAGGCGATGGCGCGGCCCGGTCGGATCGAGGTCGTCCGGGGTGCCGCCGCGCCCGCGCCCTGTTCGGTCGCCGCCGGCGCGCTTTTGCTGACGCTCTGCGACACGACCACGCCGCTCTACCTTGCGCCCTCGCATGACACGGACGCGTTGCGCGGTTGGATCACCTTTCACACCGGCGCGCCCTTCACCGGGCCGGAACACGCCATGTTCGCGCTGGGCACATGGGCGGCGTTGCAGCCGGTGACGCGCTTCGCGCCGGGCACGGCCGAGTATCCCGACCGCTCGGCCACGCTGATCGTCGAAGTCGAGGCCTTGGCGAACCGCGGCGCGACCCTGACCGGCCCCGGCATCGAGACGCAGGCGCAGCTGTCCCTGCCCGAGACCGAGGCCTTCGCCGCGAACCGGCGGCGCTTTCCGCTGGGCTTCGACAGCTATCTCACCTGCGGCGACCGGCTGGCCGGCCTGCCGCGCAGCACCCGTGTGGAGGGTTAGGCCATGTATGTCGCAGTGAAAGGCGGCGAACGCGCCATCGACAATGCCCATGCCTGGCTGGCCGAGGAACGGCGTGGCGACACCGACATCGCCGAGCTGTCCATCGCCCAGATCCGCGAGCAGCTGGCGCTGGCGGTCAACCGGGTCATGGCCGAGGGCTCGCTTTACGATCCCGATCTCGCGGCGCTGGCGATCAAGCAGGCGCGGGGCGACCTGATCGAGGCGGTCTTCCTGATCCGGGCCTATCGCACCACGCTGCCGCGCTTCGGCGCATCCCATCCCGTGGACACCGGCGCGATGGACTGCGACCGGCGCATCTCGGCCACGTTCAAGGATCTGCCGGGCGGCCAGATCCTCGGGCCGACCTTCGACTACACCCACCGGTTGCTCGATTTCGCGCTGGCCGCCGAGGGGCTGGAGGTGCCCGAGGCGCCGCAAGGCGTGCCCTCGGACGCGCCGGTGCCGCATGTGACGGACTTCCTCGCGCGCGAGGACCTGATCCAGGGGGAGCCCGACGGCCTCGCCACGCCGCGCGACCTGACGCGCGAGCCGCTGGATTTCCCCGCCGACCGGCCCTTGCGCCTGCAGGCGCTGACCCGCGGGGACGAGGGGTTCGTCCTGTCCATGGCCTATTCCACGCAGCGCGGCTATGGCCGCAACCACCCGTTCGTGGGCGAGCTGCGCATCGGCACGGTGCCCGTCGAGATGGATATCCCCGAGCTGGGCTTTTCCATCGAGCTGGGCGAGGTCGTGCTGACGGAATGCGAGACCGTCAACCAGTTCACCGGCTCGAAATCCGAGCCGCCGCAATTCACCCGTGGCTATGGCCTCGTCTTCGGCCAGACCGAGCGCAAGGCGATCTCCATGGCGCTGGTGGACCGCGCGCTGCGCTGGGAGGAGCTGGGCGAGGACAATGTCGGCGCCCCCGCGCAGGACGCGGAATTCGTGCTCTATCACTCGGACAACGTGCAGGCGACGGGGTTCCTCGAACACATCAAGCTGCCCCATTACGTCGATTTCCAGTCCGAGCTGGAACTGATCCGGCGGCTCAGGGCCGAGGCCCTCGCCGCCACACGGCAGGAGGCCGCGGAATGAGCGACTACAATTTCGCCTATCTCGACGAACAGACCAAGCGCATGATCCGCCGCGCGATCCTGAAGGGCGTGGCCGTGCCGGGCTACCAGGTGCCCTTCGCCAGCCGCGAGATGCCCATGCCCTACGGCTGGGGCACGGGCGGCGTGCAGGTGACGGCGGCGTGTCTCACGCCCGAGGACCGGCTGAAGGTCATCGACCAGGGGGCCGATGACACCACCAACGCCGTCTCGATCCGCAAGTTCTTCGAGAAGACGGCCGAGGTGGCCGTGACCGAGCGCACGGGCGAGGCGACCATCATCCAGACCCGCCACCGCATCCCCGAGGAGGCGCTGACCGAGGACCAGATCCTCGTCTACCAGGTGCCGATCCCGGAGCCCCTGCGCTTTCTCGAACCCTCCGAGGTGGAGACGCGCAAGATGCACGCGCTCGAGGATTACGGGCTGATGCATGTGAAGCTTTACGAGGACATCAGCCGCCATGGCGAGATCGCCACCGCCTATGCCTATCCGGTCAAGGTCGAGGGGCGCTACGTGATGGACCCGTCGCCGATCCCGAAATTCGACAATCCCAAGCTGGAGTCGGCGGCGTTGCAGCTGTTCGGCGCGGGGCGCGAGCAGCGCATCTATGCCGTGCCGCCCTTTACGCAGGTCGTGAGCCTCGATTTCGACGATCATCCCTTCGACCCCTCCAAGGCGCCGCATCCCTGCGCGCTCTGCGGGGCCGAGGACAGTTACCTCGACGAGGTCATCACCGATGACGCGGGCAGCCGGATGTTCGTCTGCTCGGACACCGATTTCTGCGCCTCGCGGCGCGAGGCGGCGGCATGAGCGGCGGCGAAAACCGCGCGGTTTTCGGGGCGGAAACCTGCAGGTTTCCGGGTGGGAAAACTGCAGTTTTCCCATGCGTTTTCCTGCAGGAAAACGGTGCCCTCACTCCGGCCGCGCGCGGGGTGGCCGATGTGGGAGTGCGTATTTTTGGAAAGATGAAGGGGATGGGCGCATGACACCGCTTCTCGACGTGCAGTCGCTGACGAAATCCTACGGTGGGCGTATCGGGTGCTCAGACGTGTCGTTCCGGCTCTATCCCGGCGAGGTGCTGGGGATCGTCGGCGAAAGCGGCTCGGGCAAGTCGACGCTTCTGAACTGCCTTGCGGGTCACCTGCCGCCCGACGCGGGCCGCGTGATCTTCGACACCCGCGCCGAAGGGCCGCGGGACGTGTTGCAGATGTCCGAGCCCGAGCGGCGCATGCTGGGGCGCACCGATTGGGCGTTCGTCCACCAGAACCCGCGCGACGGGCTGCGCATGCGGATCTCGGCGGGCGGCAACGTGGGCGAGCGGCTGATGGCCGTGGGCGCGCGCCATTACGGCGAGATCCGCGAGGCCGCGACCGATTGGCTGGGCCGGGTCGAGATCAGCGAGACCCGCATCGACGACCGCCCCAGCGCGTTCTCGGGCGGCATGCAGCAGCGGCTGCAGATCGCGCGGAACCTCGTCACCGGGCCGCGGCTGGTCTTCATGGACGAACCCACGGGCGGCCTCGACGTCAGCGTGCAGGCGCGGCTTCTGGACCTGATCCGCGGGCTGGTGCGGCGGATGGGGCTGTCGGCCATCGTCGTCACCCATGACCTTGCCGTGGTGCGCTTGCTGGCCGACCGGCTGATGGTGATGAAGGACGGCCATGTCATCGAGACGGGCCTGACCGACCAGGTGCTGGACGACCCGCAGGCACCCTATACGCAACTTCTCGTCAGCTCTGTCCTGCAGGTGTGATCCGATGATTCATGTAGAAGAACTTGCCAAGAATTTCACGCTGCACAACCAGGGCGGCGCGGTCATCCCGGTGATCGCGGGGGCGGGGTTCTCTGTCGCGCCGGGCGAATGCGTGGCGCTGACCGGGGAAAGCGGGGCGGGAAAATCCACCGTCATGCGCATCCTTTACGGCAACTACCTCGCGCAGGGCGGCAGCGTCCGCATCGGCGGCCTCGACATCACCCGCGCAGAGCCGCGCGAGATCCTGGCGCTGCGCCGCGAGACGCTGGGCTATGTCTCCCAGTTCCTGCGCGTCGTGCCCCGCGTGCCGACGCTGGAGGTGGTGGCCGAGCCGCTCCTGTCCCTTGGCCGCCCCGAGGCCGAGGCGCTGGCGCGCGCGCGCGACCTGCTGACCCGGCTGCGCATTCCTGAGACGCTCTGGGGGCTGTCGCCCACCACCTTCTCGGGCGGCGAGCAGCAGCGCGTGAACATCGCCCGCGGCTTCGCCCATGCCTATCCGGCGCTCTTGCTGGACGAACCCACCGCCAGTCTCGATGCCACCAACCGCGAGACCGTCCTGACCCTGATCGAGGAGGCCAAGGCGGGCGGGGCGGCCATCGTCGGCATCTTCCACGATCTCGAGGCCCGCGCCCGTGTCGCCGACCGCGAGATCGACGTCTCGGGGTTCACGCCGGGGCGCGCCGCATGACGCCACCCCTGGCAAGATCGGGGCGCTTCATTGCGGTCGTCGGCCCCTCGGGCGTCGGCAAGGACAGCGTGATGGAGGCGCTTTGCGCCAAACGCCCCGATCTTGTCCGAATCCGCCGCGTCATCACCCGGGCCGAGGCGGCGGGGGGTGAGGATTTCGAGGGGATCACGCCCGCACTTTTCGCCGCGCGCGCCGCAGGGGGCGATTTCGCGCTGCATTGGCAGGCGCATGGCCTGTTCTACGGCATCCCGCGCGAGGCGCAGAAGGTGCTGGCGCGCGGGCAGGATGCGCTGGCGAACCTGTCGCGGGGCATGCTGGGGCGCGCGGCGCGCGTCTTTCCCGAGCTGCATGTGTTGCACATCACGGCGCGGCCCGAGGTGCTGGCCGAGCGGCTTGCCGCGCGGGGGCGCGAAAGCCGGGCCGAGATCGCGCGCAGGCTGGCGCGGCCCGCTGTGGCTTTCCCCGAGGGGCTGCGGGTGACCGAGATCGACAATTCCGGCCCGCTCGACCGTGCCGTAACCGCCGCGCTGGCGGCGCTCTACCCCGAAAGGGTGTAGCGGTGGACGAGGTGGAACATCCCCTCGACGTCCTCGCCCATCAGGCAGAGGCTGTCGATGACGAAGGGCGCGGGCAGGACCGGGGCGAGATGGCCGGCGAGGATGTCGCGCGTCGCCTCGGCATCCGTGCGCGGAAGTTTGCCGGTGAGGGTGAGGTGAAAGCGGAACTCCTCCATCACGTAGGGATAGCCCCAGCGCGCCAGAAGCGCCTCTTGCCGGTCGCTCAGGCCCGCCTTGCGGCGGCGGGCCAGCTCGGCCTCGGAGGGGGGCGCGCGGAAGGGGTCGAGCGCCTCGACCGTGGCGGCGGCGAGATCCGACAGCGCCTCGGACGGTTCCGCCGGAACCACCGCGATGAAGCCGCCGAGGCGGCGGGTCTCGAGCGCGGGGATCGTCACCGGCGCGCGGGTCGCGCAGAAGGCGCGGGCGGCGGCGTCGAGGCCTGTGGCGTCCGTCCCCTCGGCCAGCCGGAAGGGCGGCTTGACCGTGCCGTGAAAGCCGTATTTGCGGGGGGTGGCGGTGATCTCCGCGACCGCGCCCGGCAGGCCCGGCAGATCGGGCTGCGCCACAGCCGCGCCCGCGACGCTGTCCCAGCCGAGCCAATCCGCGCCCGCGCGGTAGAACGCGCCCTCGGGCACCACGTAGAGACCGAACCGCTTGAACCCGTCCATCCTATCCTGTCCTTTCGAGATCCAGATGCCCCGTGACCATGCCCCGATGCCAGAGACCCTGACCCTTGCCAATGCCCGGCTGATCCTGCCGGGGCGCGAGATGACGGGGCGGATCACCCTGCAGGGCGGCGAGATCGTGGAAATTGCCGCGGGCGGGGCCGTGCCCGCGGGGGCCGTCGATTGCGGCGGCGATATCGTCGCGCCGGGGCTGGTGGAGCTGCACACCGACAACCTCGAGCGGCACATCCGCCCGCGCCCCTCGGCCCATTGGCCGCACAAGCCCGCCATCGTCGCCCATGACGCCGAGCTTGCCGCCTGCGGCATAACCACGGTCTTCGACGCGATCCGGGTGGGCTCGATCGAGGGCAAGGGCGGGATCGGCTGGTCGCGCTACGCACGCGATCTGGCGGATGAGTTGCTGGCGATGCGCGCCTCGGGGGCGCTGAAGATCAGCCATCACATCCACCTGCGCGCGGAAATCTGTTCGCATTCGCTGGTCGAGGAGCTGGCGCAGTTCGGCCCCGAGGACCGCATCGGCATCCTGAGCCTGATGGACCACACGCCGGGGCAACGCCAGTTCGCCGACATCGGGCAATACGCCACCTACATGAAGGGCAAGCACGGCCTGTCGGAAGAGGTGTTCCAGGAGCATGTCCGCACCCGGCAGGCGTTGGGCGAGGCGGTGCGCGACACCCATGAGGCCGCCGCCGTCGAGGCCGCGCAGCGGCTGGGCGCGGTGCTGGCGAGCCACGATGATACGGCTGTCGACCACGTCGTGCGGTCCGCCGCCCACGGCGTCGCGCTGGCCGAGTTCCCGACCACGGAGGAGGCCGCCCGCGCCTGCCGCCAGCACGGCATCGCCGTGATGATGGGCGCGCCGAACCTCGTGCGGGGCGGATCGCATTCGGGCAATGTCTCGGCCGAGGCGCTGGCGCGCGCGGGGCTGCTGGACATCGTCTCGTCCGATTACGTGCCCGCGGCGCTGCTCTATGCCGCCGTGTTGCTGGGCGATCTTTGGGGCGACATGGCGCGTGCCATGGCGACCGTGTCGAGCGGGCCCGCCCGTGCGGCGGGGCTGTCGGACCGGGGCCGGCTGGCCGAGGGGATGCGCGCCGACGTGATCCGCTTTCGCGTGGTCGAGGGCGTGCCGGTCCTGCGCGGCGTCTGGGCGGCGGGGGCGCGCGTCGCCTGAGGGGCGGGGGCACCCGGTTTGCAGACCGCGGTGCGGGGTGTGACCCGCGGGCATCCGTATTTGGAGGAAGATGAAGGGCAAGGGCGCGCTCAGTGGGCGAGGCCTTCGCGTTCCAGATACGCCATGGCCGCGGGGATATCGGCGGCATCGCGCAGCTCCAGCACGAGATGCGGGCGCTGGGGCAGGGCGGCGATGGCGCGGAAGACGGCGTGCCAGTTCACCGTGCCGCGCCCCGGCGGCCAGTGGCGGTCGGCGAAGCCGTCGGCATCCTGCAGGTGGACATGGGCGAGAAGCGGCCCTGCGTCGGTGACGAAGTAGTCGACCGGCGGCGCGCCGGTGGCGTGGTGGGCGTAATGCGCGTGGCCGGTGTCGATCGACAGGCGCACGGCGTCGGAGGCGAAGCTTTGCGCGAGGTCGCGGCGGTAGCCCGGCGCGATATCCTCGATGTTCTCGATCACCAGCGTGACGCCATGGGCTTCGGCCAGCGCCACGGCATCGCGCAGGAGCGCGTGGACGCGGGCGGTCTTGGCCTCCTGTGCGGAGGGGGTGTTGCCGCGGCGGGGGTGGTCGCCGAAGTTGAACCAGTCCCAAGTCGTGAAGGGAGAGTGGATGACCATCTGCGTCGCGCCAAGGCTGGCGGCGGCCTCGACCGCGGTGACGTAGCGGCGGGCGACGATGGGGGCGATTTCCGGGTCGGCGGTGTCGAGGGCGAGGTCGTAGAAGGGCCCGTGGATGCCCAGCCGTCCCTCGAACCCGTCGAGGAGGCGCTTCGCCTCGGCCACCACGGCGCGCCAGTCGCCGAGCAGCACATCGGGGCGCAGGAAATCCTGCACCTCGAGGTCGCGTTGGCCTTCGATCAACCAGTCGCGGTGGGCGGGGAGGTCGGCGACCATCAGGGCCGCGCCGATCTTGAGGGGGAGCATCAGAACACCTGCCTTCCGTTGCGCCAGACCGCCTGAACCACCGGCTGCCCGTCCACCAGGCGCACGGCGGCGAGGTCGGCGCGCAATCCTTCGGCGATCTGCCCGCGGTCGCCAAGCGCCGTCATCCGTGCGGGGTTGCCGCTGACCAGGGCCAGCGCGGCGGGCAGGTCATGGGGCAGGGCGGGGTCGGTGGCGAGTTTGAAGGCCGCATCGAGCGGCGAGCGCGGTACGTAGTCGGAGGCCAGCGCATCGACAAGGCCATGGGCCAGCAGCTCGGCCACCGCGACATTGCCCGATTGCGAGCCGCCGCGCAGGTAGTTGGGCGCGCCCGCCACGATGGCGAGACCCAGCTCGCGCGCGCGGTGCGCGGCCTCGAGCGTGGTCGGAAATTCCGAGATCGCCACGCCCTCGGCGGCGGCCTGATCGGCGTGTTCGACGGTGCGGTCGTCATGGCTCATCAGCGGCAGGGTGGCGGCATGGGCCGCGCGGATGACATGGGCGCGCACCTCGGCCCCGCGGGCGCGGGAGCGTTCGAAGAGGTCGTCCATCATGGCGCGGCCGGTTTCCTCGTCCACCTCCATCTCGTGAATCATGTGGGTAAACCACTTGTCCACGTCCGGGCTTTGCCGGTCGCCCGGCGTATGGTCCATGACCGAGACCAGCCGCGTCAGCGGATGTGTGGCGGTGGCCTCGACCAGCGCCATGGTGGCGGGGTCCGAGATCTCGCAGCGCAGGTGCAGCAGATGCTCGGCGCGGAAGGCACCCGCGGCCTGCCCCTCGGCGAGGGCCGCGACCAGCGGCTCGAGGATCTCGCGCCGCTCGGGGCGCTTCATCGAGGCGCCGACCGAGAGGCTGTCGAAGACGGTGGTGGTGCCGCCCGAGATCACCACCGCGTCATGGGCCATCAGCGCGGGCAGGAAGGGCCAGAGCACCGAGACGCGCGGGTGCGTGTGGCGTTCCACGTGGTCGGTGTGCAGGTCGACGATACCGGGGATCAGGTAGGCCCCGCGCAGGTCCAGACCGTCGGTCGCCGCGCCGATGCCGGCGATGCGCCCCTCCTCGATCCGAAGCGCGCCCTCGGTAACGCCCGCGGGCGTGACGATGCGGGCGTGGCTGAGGGTGAGGGCGGCGGGGGGCTGGGCGTCGAACATCGGGCTCTCCTGATCTGGACCTCCCTAGGATGGGGCGAATGTAACGGCATCATTTCGGGGTCATGACCGTTTCATGATGCGCGGGAAGGGGCCGCGGCCCCGAACGTGCGACGCTGGCCCGCGAATCGCGGCGGAGGGGCACAGCAGGGCGGCGCGCCCGGCGGGTTCCTTGGCCTTATCCCTGTTTTTCCCCGACAAATTCACCTTTTGTCGAAGGTGGCAGGGCCGTGAAGAGTGCCCCTGTCCGGGGCGAATCAGAGAATCGCGGTGGGATCGCAAGGCCTTGGCCGGGCGTCACGAGATCTTCACGTCTCATTTACAAACCGATCACAGAACGCCCCTAGCCCTCGGCGCCAACGGGTTCCGGTGCTGCGCTGCGGCGTGGGCGGGGCTCGGGATGATCGAACCAAGCAAAGGGACGCACCCCATGTTCAAGACCAGCCTGACCGCGCTCGTGATGGGCGCCACCGCATTGACCTCAACCGCCGCGCTTGCGCAGGACTGGCGCGACGAGGTTCCGGTGTTCCGCATCGGCCTGCTCGGCGGCGAGAACGAAGCCGACCGCCTGCGCGACCACGCCTGCCAGAAGGCCTATCTCGAAGAGCGCCTGGGCGTTCCGGTCGAGCTGTTCCCGGCATCCGACTATGCCGGCGTGATGCAGGGCCTGCTGGCCGGCCAGCTGGAATTCGCCGGCCTCGGTTCCGCGGGTTACGCGGGCATCTACCTGCAGGAAGAGGACGCGGTCGAGCCGCTCTACACCACGATGCAGATCGACGGCTCGCTGGGCTACTACGCGGTGATGTACACCCGTGCCGACAGCGGCATCACGACCCTGGAAGAGATGGAAGGCCACAGCCTCGCCTGGGCCGACCCGAACTCGACCTCGGGCTATCTCGTGCCGCTGGCAGAGCTGCGCCAGATGGGTATCGAGCCCGAGGCCTACTTCTCCGAAACCGGCTTTGGCGGTGGCCATGAACAGGCCGTGATCGCCGTGCTGAACGAGCAGTATGACGCGGGCGTCACCTGGACCTCGGGCGTCGGCGACATCAACCAGGGCTTCAGCCGCGGCAACCTGCGCTCGATGGTCGACAATGGCCTGCTCGACATGAACGACATCCAGATCATCTGGCAGTCGAACCTCATCACCAACGGCCCCCGCGTGATCCGCTCGGACCTCCCGCAGGAGCTGAAGGACCAGGTGATGGGCGCTATGATGCAGCTGCAGAACCACGACCGCGACTGCTTCGACGCGATCAACGACGGCGAGTCGATGGGCTACTGGCCGATCAGCCACTCGTTCTACGAGCCGATCATCAACATGCGCCGCCAACTCGCCGGCGAGCGCTGAACCCCTGACCTTCGGAGCGGGGCCGACCACCGGTCGGCCCCGTTTCGATCGTGTTGCGGCGGGTTCGCTTGGGGGAGAGCGGCCGACCGGAACACCCTGTCCATCACCCGAACCGAGGGCGCCACCCATGCTGAAACTCGACAAGCTGACCCGTCGCTTCGGCGACAACCTCGCCGTCAACAATGCCAACCTCGAGATCCCCGACGGCCAGATGGTCGGCATCATCGGCCGGTCCGGCGCGGGCAAGTCGACGCTGTTGCGCCTTCTGAACCGCTTGATCGACCCCTCCGAGGGTCAGATCCTGTTCGGCGACGCGGATATCGCGCAGCTCAAGGGCAAGGAGTTGCGCGCCTGGCGGTCCGATTGCGCGATGATCTTCCAGCAGTTCAACCTGGTGGGACGCCTCGATGTGATCACCAACGTGTTGACCGGGCGGCTTTACGAGCTGCCGCAGTGGCGCTCGATGGCGCAGATCTTCACGCCCCGCGAGCGCGCCTTCGCGATCCAGGCGCTTGACCGGCTGGGCATGGCCCACACGGCGCTGCAGCGCGCCGAGACGCTGTCGGGCGGACAGCAGCAGCGCGTCGCCATCGCCCGCGCGCTGGCCCAAGAGCCCAAGATCCTGCTTGCCGATGAACCCATCGCCAGCCTCGACCCGATGAACGCCAAGATCGTCATGGACGCGCTGCGCGACATCAACAAGCAGGACGGCATCACCGTGATCTGCAACCTGCACACGCTCGACACCGCGCGGCAGTATTGCGACCGCATCATCGGCATGCAGGACGGGCGCATCGTCTTCGACGGCACGCCGGACCTGCTGACCACGCAGATGGCGCGCGAGATCTACGGCGCCGAGGCCGACGAGGCCTTCAACGAGGCCGCGACCTCGACCGCGATCCCGACGGGCCCCGCCCGCGCCCGCGAACTGGCCTGACGGAGCGGCAGACATGACCGACATTCCCATGATGGGCGGCTCCGCGGGGGCGTCCGGCGACGCGCCGCGCGATGCCGTCTCCACCTTCGAGCGGCACAGGGCCGAGCTGCGCGCGTCAAAGCGCGTCTGGAACATCGTGGCGCTGGGCGCCTTCACGATCTGCCTCGGGCTTTCGATCTGGATCAGCCAGTTCTACCCCGACCGGCTGGCCAACGGCATCCCGCGGATCTTCGAATATTTCGGCACGATCCTTCCCGATCTGCAGTGGGACGTGCTGTTCGAGGGCCGCACCGAGGAGGGGCGCGCCGTGCCCGGCTCTCTCACCTTCTGGTACACCGATTTCTGGGACTACGTGGAACTGCTGTGGGAAACCATTCTCATGGCGATCACCGCGACGCTGATCGGGGCCGCGGTGGCCTTTGTCCTCAGCTTCCCGGCGGCGGCGAACCTTGCGCCGAACAGCTGGCTCTACTGGCTCTCGCGCCGCTTCCTCGAGGTCTGCCGCGGCATCCCGGAGATCCTGCTGGCGCTGGTCTTCGTCTTCATGATCGGGATCGGCCCGCTGGCGGGCATCATCGCCATCGCCATCCACACCGCGGGTGCGCTCGGCAAGCTCTTTGCCGAGGTGAACGAGAACGCCTCCTCCCGCCCGGTCGAGGGGATCACCGCGGTCGGCGGCACCTGGGCTGAGAAGATGATCTTCGGCGTCGTCCCGCAGGTCGCGCCCAACTTCTTCAGCTACGCTATGCTGCGCTTCGAGATCAACGTGCGCGCCTCCTCGATCATCGGCTTCGTGGGCGCGGGCGGCATCGGGCAGGAGTTGAACCGCGTCATCTCGTTCTATTCCGATGACCGGGTGCTTGCCGTGCTGATCCTCGTCGTCCTCATGGTCACCATCATCGACCTGATCTCCGAGCGGATCCGCTTGGGCTATATCGGGCGGGAGAATTTCTGATGAGCATCGCCTCCATCTCGGCCGTCACCGACGAACAGGTCGCGGCCCTGCGCCAGAGCCATGGCAGCGTCTTTCCCGGTGCGGCCGGCCTTTTGCGCCGTTGGTGGCCGCTGCTGGCCGCCGTGGTCTACCTTGCCTGGTCGATGTGGTATTTCGACTTCGGTCGGCTGCTCGACAGCTCCGAGCGGGTCCTCGCGCTGCTCAGGAATTTCGTAATCTGGCAGGACATGGGCGACTGGGCCTATCGCCAGATCTACGTGGGCATCGCCCAGACGCTCGCCATGGCCTTCCTCGGTACGCTTCTGGGCACGCTGGGCTCGCTGGTCCTGGGCTTTCTCGCGGCCAAGAACGTGATGCCGCTGGCCATCGTGCGGCAGGCGGTGCGCCGCGTGCTCGACATCCTGCGCGGCATCGACCAGCTGGTCTGGGGCCTTGTCTTCGTGCGGGCCGTGGGGTTGGGGCCGCTGGCCGGTGTGCTTGCGATCTTCGTCTCGGACCTGGGCACGCTGTCCAAGCTCTATTCCGAGGCGATCGAGAACATCGACCGCAAGCAGGTCGAAGGCGTGCGCGCCACCGGTGCGGGGCCGCTCGGCATCATCCGCTACGGCTATATCCCGCAGGTGCTGCCGGTCTTCATCTCGCAGTCGCTCTACTTCCTCGAGAGCAACACGCGCTCGGCCACGATCCTCGGCATCGTGGGCGCGGGCGGCATCGGGATGATCATCATCGAACGGTTCCGCGCGCAGCTGTATGACCAGGTGGCCTTTGTCGTGCTGAACGTGCTGGTGCTGATCTTCGCCATCGACTGGCTGTCGAAGCGCGTGCGCCTGTGGTCCATCGGCGAGAAGCACGACGCATGAGCAAGCGACTGAGCGAGGCGCCGACCCTGCACCCCGAGGCAGAGGTCGGCGCGGATGTCACCCTCGGCCGCTGGACCGAGGTCGGGCGGATGACGAAACTGAGCCAATGCGAGTTGGGGGATTACTCCTACATCTGCGAGTTCGGCCATGTCGTCTGGACCACCATCGGCAAGTGGACGAACATCGCCAACATGGTGCGGCTCAACCCGGGCAACCACCCGACCTGGCGCGCCTGCCAGCATCACGCGCTCTACCGCGCGGGGATGTATGGCTTCGGCGAGGACGAGGCCGCGTTTTTCGACTGGCGGCGCGAACATTGGGTCACCATTGGGCATGACGTCTGGATCGGCCATGGCGTGACGGTGACCGCGGGGGTCACCATCGGCACGGGCGCGGTGGTCGGCGCAGGCGCGGTGGTGACGAAGGATGTCGCGCCCTACACCATCGTGGCGGGCGTGCCCGCCCGGCCGATCCGGCGGCGCTTCACCGAAGCGCAGGAAGAGGCGCTGATGGAGATCGCCTGGTGGGACTGGGACCACGCGCGCTTCGGTGCCGCGGTGCCGGATTTCCGCGCGCTCGAGATCGACGCCTTCATCGAGAAATACCGGCCGTAGCGCGCGGCAAACCCTTGCAAGGGTTTGCCCCAGCCTCTTGCAAGAGGCTGATTGCGCCTTTTGCAAAAGGCGCAGCCAGATCCTTGCAAGGATCTGGCCCCCCTCAGCCGAAGATCGCCTCGATCTTCGCCAGCGTCGCCGTGGACACCTCCACCCCCTCGGCCACGGCGCGGGCGCGGTTCGCGCGCCGCCCGTCACCCGGCAGGCGCGCGCCTGCCTGCGCGCGGATCGCGGCTGTCAGCGCGCCCATGCGCTCGGCGAACAGCCCATGCGCCCCCGCGTCGGGGTCGATGGCGAGGAAACACTGCCCGGTCCGCGGCGGCCCGCCCGCCGTGCCGGAAAACGGCGCGGCATCCTTGCCGAGAAGCGCGCCCGACAGGGCCGCGGCCATCGTCTCGACCAGGAGCGCCACGCCCACCCCCTTGTAGCCGCCCGAGGGCGCCATCGAGCCCTTCAGCCCGACCTCCGGGTCGGTCGTGGGCTGGCCGTCCGCGTCCAGCGCCCAGCCCTCGGGGATCGGCCGCCCCTCGCGGGCGTGTTTCATCACTTCGGATTTGGCGATGGTCGAGGCCGACTGGTCGATCAGGAGGCCATCCTCGCCCGGTGTCGCCAAGGAGAACGGGTTGGTGCCGACCACGGGCCGCGCGCCGCCCGAGGGCGCGATGGAGGCGGGCGCATTGGTGAAGCCCAGCCCCACCAGCCCCGCCTCGGCCAGCCGGGCGGTGTGGATGCCCAGAACCCCGCAATTGTAGCTTTCCCGCACGAAAAGCCCTGCCACCCCCTGTTCGCGGGCCAGCGGGATCAGCTGCGCGAACCCTGCGTCGATGGCGGCATGGGCAAAGCCCGTTCCCGCATCGGCCAGCAGCACGCCGGGCCGCGTGTGCGTCACCGTCGGGCTGGCCTGCCCGTCGACCTTGCCGCAGCGCAGATGCTCGGCATAGGTCGGGATGTAGGCAAGCCCGTGGCTCGCCACCCCGTCCGCCTCGGTTGCGGCTGTCGCCACGGCCAGCGGGCGGGCGTTGGCCTCGGTCGCGCCTGCGGTCAGCAGGGCGCGGAGCGCGAGATCCTCGATCTCGCTCAGGGTCATGCGGCGGGTGTCGGTCATCTGTCCTCCTCAATCGGTGTCGCCTGCGCCCGCCCCCGCGCCGGTCAGGCGCGAGGCTTCGGTCGCGGGGGCGTAGGTGCGCTGTGCCAGCGCCTGCAGGGCCTGCCAGGCGGAGGGCGCGGCGCAGGCGCGTGTCCAGGGCAGGGCGGCGGGCAGGGCGGTGCCGCCGGGGTGCAGGAACAGGTCGGCCTCGGCCACCTCGGCCAGCTTCAGGATGCCGCTGGCGCGCGGCAGGCCCTCGGGGCCGATCCCCACGATCCCGCCGCGCCAGGACAGGGTCACCGGCGCGTCGCGCAGCCGCGCGGCATCGGCGGCGAAGGGCAGGACCAGCCCCGGCACCAGCACGCGCGACAGCGCCATGCCGCCCTCGGGCAGGGCGCGCGCGAGATCGCAGAGCACGGCCCCCGTGCGGATCGGGCAAAGCGGACCCGCGGCCGCGGTCCAGATGCCGTCGAGATGGGCCGGCGCAAGGGGCTGGTGAGGGCGCTGCGCGACCTCCGCCAGGAGCCGCGCCAACAGGTCTGCGCCATCCAGCCCGATGCCGG
>NZ_JASJOE010000070.1 GCF_030163755.1 Roseicyclus amphidinii | reverse complement strand
ACGACGCTCTTCCGATCTCGCGGCCCCGGACGCGGCGCTGCGCGCCTGCGGGCTGTCGCGGCCCAAGATGCGCTACCTGCGCGCGCTGGCGGCAGCGCGGCTGGATTACGGCGCGCTGCGCGCGGCCACGACAGCGGAGGTGGTGGCGGCGCTGACCGCGCAGCCCGGCATCGGGCGCTGGACGGCCGAGATCTACGCCAAACTCGCGCTGGGACATGCCGATGTCTTCGCGGCGGGCGACCTGGCGTTGCAGGTGGCCGCACAGCGCGCCTTCGGCCTGTCCGCGCGCCCCTCGGAGCGCGAGATGCGGGCGATGGCGGAGGTCTGGTCGCCGGTGCGCGCGGTTGCCGCGCGGGCGCTTTGGGCCTACTACCGGTTGGACAGGCAGAGAGAGGGTGTGCTGTGACGCGGGTTCTGGATTTCGGCAAGGTGGACGCGGCCTCGGGGCGGGCCGAAAGCATGGTGATCTTCCTGCATGGCTACGGCGCGGATGGCGCCGACCTGCTGGGCCTGGCCGAGCCCTTGGCCCCGCATCTGCCCGACACGGTCTTCGTCGCGCCCAACGCGCCGGAACGCTCGGTGATGAACCCGATGGGGTTCCAGTGGTTCCCGATCCCCTGGATCGACGGCTCTTCGGAGGAGGAGGCCGCGAGCGGCATGGCGCGGGCGGCCGAGGATCTGAACGCCTTTCTCGACCGGATGATGGTGGACGAGGACATGCTGCCCGAGCAGGTGGCGCTGGTGGGCTTTTCGCAAGGCACGATGATGAGCCTGCATGTCGCGCCGCGGCGCGAGGATACGGTGGCGGGTGTCGTGGGGTTCTCGGGGCGGCTGGTGAACCCCGAGGCGCTGGCCGAGGAGGTGATGTCGCGCCCGCCGATCCTGCTGTTGCACGGCGACCGCGACGACGTGGTGCCGCCGCAATCGCTGCCCGAGGCGGCCGAGGCGCTGGAGGGGGCGGGCTTTACCGAGGTCTATGCCCATATCATGCAGGGCACGGCGCATGGCATCGCGCCCGACGGGCTGTCGGTGGCGCTGGCCTTTCTTCGTCAGGTGCTGGGGCAGGAGCGGCGCGGCCCTGCGGATGCGTCCGAGGACGACGCGGGGGGCATGGACGATCCGTGAGGCCGGCTGCCTACCTAGGCGTTGATCGCGCGCGCATCCGACTTGTGCCGCCATTCCGGGCGGATCGCTGTGGATAACGTCACGAATCTGTCAAGGTGATCGCCTATCCCTGACTGCGGACCCACTGCATCTTGTAAGGCTTGCCGGAAGCAAAAGCCTAGATATAGTGGGAGCAGTGCTGGAGCGGGGGCTCCCGCTCTGGTGTCTGGTACGGGCAGTCAGGGCAGGGGCGGAGTCATCCATGCAAGACGCGACGCAGATCGAGTTCAGAACACAGTTCGTCCGGGAGCCGGGGGCGTTGAAGAGCCATCCCGCGCTGGTTCTGAATGCCGATTACCGCCCGCTCAGCTATTACCCGCTGTCGCTCTGGCCCTGGCAGGAGGCGGTCAAGGCCGCCTGGCTGGACCGGGTGCAGATCGTGGCGGAATATGACGAGGTGGTCCGCTCGCCCTCGACCGAGATCCGCATCCCCTCGGTGGTGGTGCTGAAGGATTTCGTGAAGCCGCAGAAGCGGGTGGCCTTTACCCGGTTCAACCTGTTCCTGCGCGACGAGTTTTCCTGCCAGTATTGCGGGGCGAAGGGGGATCTGACCTTCGACCATGTCGTGCCGCGGGCCCGCGGCGGGGTGACGAGCTGGGAAAACGTGGTGGCCGCCTGTTCGTCGTGCAACCTGCGCAAGGGGTCCAAGAGCCTGCGCCAGTCGGGTCTGAACCTGCGCAAGCCGCCGCGCCAGCCGGGCGCGGAGGAGTTGCGCAACATGGGGCGGAAGTTTCCGCCGAACCATCTGCACGACAGTTGGCTGGATTTTCTCTACTGGGACAGCGAGCTGGAGGCGTAGGGGCAGGCGGTTTCAGACGGGGCCGGTCGGGCGGTTGTGCTCGGACGGGGCCGGTCGGGCGGGTTGTTCCAGACGGGGCCGGTCGGGCGGGTTGTTCCAGACGGGGCCGGTCGGGCGGGTTGTTCCAGACGGGGCCGGTCGGGCGGCCCACCCACCCACCCCCGCCCGCCCGGCCCCGTCTTGCCGGACCCGTCGCGCGTTGCCTCGGGC
The DNA here is from genome assembly GCF_030163755.1 of Roseicyclus amphidinii. Classification (GTDB taxonomy): domain Bacteria; phylum Pseudomonadota; class Alphaproteobacteria; order Rhodobacterales; family Rhodobacteraceae; genus Roseicyclus; species Roseicyclus amphidinii. The sequence continues at coordinate 13,389 of NZ_JASJOE010000070.1, read as the reverse complement.
GGCGCGCGCGTGGCAGCTGTCGTGTTTCCGTATTTTTGGAAAGGTGAAGCCATAGGGGCGGCGTGACAGGGCGGGCGCGGGGCGCTAGCCTCGAGCCGGAAACGCCCCGATGCAGGAATGTGCCCGATGTCCGATCCCTTCTTCCAGCCGCCTTCGGGCACCGACCTGCCGCGCTATGCTGGGGTGCCCAGCTTCATGCGCCTGCCGTATCTGCCGCCCGGGCATCCGCGCCGGGGCGAGGTGGAGATCGGCATCTTCGGACTGCCCTGGGACGGGGCGACCTCGAACCGGCCGGGCGCGCGGCACGGGCCGCGGGCCTTGCGCGATGCCTCGACCATGATCCGCGAGCGCAACCGCGCGACCGGGCAGGAGCCGTTCAAGGCGGCGCGGGTCGCGGACCTGGGCGATGTGGCGATGAGCCCGGTGGACCAGGACGAGGCGCTTGGCAATGCGCAGGGGTTCATCCGGGGCGTGCTGGGGCAGGGGATCCGGCCCTTCATGGTCGGGGGTGACCATCTGTGCACGCTGACCGTGCTGCGGGAGTTGCGGGCAGTGCGGGGCGAAGCCTTTGGCCTTGTGCTGCTGGACAGCCACACCGACCTGTACCCGCCCTATTTCGGCGGCGAGACGCTGACCCATGGCAACCCGTTCCGGCAGGCCATCGAGGAGGGGTGCCTCGACCCGACCCGCACGGTGATGGTGGGCATGCGCGGCACTTCCTACAACAACGAGGATTTCCAGTATGGCTGGGATCGCGGGGTCAGGATCATTCCGATCGAGGAGTGCATGGCGCTGGGTTGGCCCGCGGTGATGCAGATCGTGCGCGAGGTGGTGGGCGAGGGCGCGACCTATGTCAGCTTCGACATCGACTTCGTCGATCCGGCCTATGCGCCGGGCACGGGCACGCCGGAGGTGGGCGGGCCCAATTCCTTCGAGGCGATCCAATGCGTCCGCGCGCTGCGCGGGCTGGACGTGATCGGCGCGGACCTGGTCGAGGTCTCGCCGCCCTTCGACACGGGCGGGATCACGGCCTGGCTGGGGGCCTCGGTGATGTTCGAATTGCTGTGCGCGATGCAGCGGTGAGCCGCGGAGGTTGTGAGCCGGTCCCGATTTGCTAGACTCCGGTCCGTGGCAGGTGTAAACGCCGCAGCGACAGGCCTTGTTAGCGCTAACAGGGCAGAACGCGGAACGGGACAGTCACGATGGTATCGCGCGTCATTCCGGTCGAGCCTTTCGACCTCGTCATTTTCGGAGCCACCGGCGATCTTGCCCGGCGCAAGATCCTGCCCGGCCTCTATCGCCGCTTCTGCGACGGGCAGATGCCGCCTGAGGCGCGGATCATCGGCGCGGCCCGCACCGAGCAGGACAGCGCCGCCTTTGCCGCGCAGGTGGCCGAGGCGGTCGAGACCTTCCTGCCGCCCGGGAAACGCGACGCCGAGGGGCTCAAGGCGTTCTGCGAGCGGTTGAGCTATGTGGCGGTCGATGCCACGGGCGAGGCGGGTTGGAACGCGTTGAAGGAAGAGATGCGCGACGATGTCGTGCAGGCGTTCTATTTCTCGGTCGCGCCCAGCCTGTTCGGGGCGCTGGCCGAGCGCCTTCATCACTTCGAGATCGCCCGGTCGGATGCGCGGATCGTCGTGGAAAAGCCCTTTGGCCGCGACCTGAAATCGGCGCGCGAGCTGAATGCCACGCTGGCCGCGCATTTCGACGAGACGCAGATCTACCGGATCGACCATTACCTCGGCAAGGAGACGGTGCAGAACCTGATGGCGGTGCGCTTCGGCAACACGCTGTTCGAGCCGCTGTGGAACGCGCAATACGTCGATCACGTGCAGATCACCGTCGCCGAAGAGGTCGGCGTGGGCGGGCGCGGGGCCTATTACGACCGCTCGGGCGCGATGCGGGACATGGTGCAGAACCACCTGATGCAGCTTCTGTGCCTGACCGCGATGGAGCCGCCCGCGCATTTCGAGCCGAGCGCGGTGCGCGACGAGAAGCTCAAGGTCATCCGCGCACTGGACCCGGTCGCGCCCGAGCATATCGTGCGGGGGCAATACCGGGGCGGGGCCGAACCCTCCTATCTCGAGGATGTCGAGAGCGACGAAAGCCTGACCGAAAGCTTCATCGCCATGAAGCTGCATATCGCCAACTGGCGCTGGAACGGCACGCCCTTCTACCTGCGCACCGGCAAGCGGATGAAGGCGCGCAAGTCCGAGATCGTGGTGCATTTCAAGAAGACGCCGCATTCGATCTTCGATGCGGATGCGGGCAGCCGGTCGAACGTGCTGTCGATCCGGCTGCAACCCGACGAGGGGATCGACCTGCGGGTGACGATCAAGGAGCCGGGGCCGGGGGGGATGCGGCTGATCGACGTGCCGCTCGACATGAGTTTCGCCGATGCGCTGGGGCCCGAGGCGGCCGATGTGCCCGATGCCTACGAGCGGCTGATCATGGACGTGATCCGCGGCAACCAGACGCTCTTCATGCGCGGCGACGAGGTGGAGGCCGCCTGGGCCTGGACCGATCCGATCATCGAGGATTGGCAGCGCCGGGCCGACCGGCCCGTTCCTTATGCAGCGGGCGGCACCGGGCCGGAGGAGGCCGCGATCCTGATGCACCGCGACGATCGCAGATGGCGGGAGATCTGACGAGATGGAGCTGATTGCCTACCCCGACCGCGAGCTTCTGATGCTGGGGCTGGCCGACCGGTTGACCGGCGAGCTGGCCGGCGCGCTGCGGGTGGCCGAGCGGGTGAGTTTCTCGGTGCCGGGCGGCACGACACCGGGGCCGGTCTTCGACGTGTTGAGCGAGCAGGCGCTGGACTGGGACCGCGTGTCGGTGGTGCTGAACGATGAACGCTGGGTGCCCGAGGACAGCCCGCGTTCGAACACGGCGCTGTTGAAGAAACGGCTACTGGTATCAAGGGCTTCCGCGGCGACGTTGATCCCTCTCTACGCCGAGGCGCCCGCGCCCGAGGACAGGCTTGCAGAGCTGTCCGAGGGGCTGGAGGGGCATCTGCCGCTCTCGGTGCTGCTGCTGGGGATGGGCGCGGACATGCACACGGCCAGCCTGTTTCCCGGGGCGGACAATCTCGCGGCCGCGCTGGCCGATGACGCGCCGCCGCTGATGGCGATGCGCGCCGAGGGCGCGGGCGAGCCGCGGATCACGCTGACCGCGCCGGTTCTGAAGGGCGCGCTCGGCACGCATGTGCTGATCACCGGGGCCGAGAAGCGCGCGGCGCTGGAGCGGGCGTTGACCCTGCCCGTCGAGGAGGCGCCGGTGCGCGCGGTGCTGGGCGGTGCAACGGTCCATTGGGCGGAGTGACGGAATGAGCGATATCTGGGACATGCTGGCGCGGCATGCCGCGGCCTGCGAGGGGCGGTCGATCCTGTCGCTGTTCGACGCGGACGAGGCGCGCGCGGCGCGGTTCTCGCGGCGGCTGGGCGACATGTTGTTCGATTTCTCGAAGACGCAGATCGACGACACGGGCCTTGCGCTGCTGGTCGAGCTGGCCCGCGCGCGGGGTGTCGAGGCGCGGCGCGACGCGATGTTCGCGGGCGCCACGATCAACGAGACCGAGGGGCGCGCGGTGCTGCACACGGCCCTGCGGGCCGAGGCGGGGCCCGTGATGGTCGACGGGCAGGAGGTGATGCCGGGCGTGCTGGACACGCGCGCGCGGATGGCGGGTTTCGCCGATGCCGTCCGGTCGGGCGAGATCGCGGGCGCGGGCGGGGCCTATACCGACGTGGTGAACATCGGCATCGGCGGCTCGGACCTCGGGCCCGCGATGGCGACGCTGGCGCTGGCCCCCTGTCATGACGGGCCGCGGTTGCATTACGTGTCGAACGTGGATGGCGCGCATATCCATGACACGTTGCGTGGGCTTGATCCCACGCGGACGCTGGTGATCGTCGCCTCCAAGACCTTCACCACGATCGAGACCATGACCAATGCCGACACCGCGAAGGCCTGGATGGCCGGGGCTGTGGCCGATCCGGCGGCGCAATTCGTGGCCTTGTCGAGCGCGACCGGGCGGACGGCGGAGTATGGCATCGCGCCGGACCGGGTCTTCGGTTTCGAGGATTGGGTTGGCGGGCGCTATTCGCTCTGGGGGCCGATCGGGCTGGGCCTGATGCTGGCGGTGGGGCCTGCGCGTTTCGCGGAGTTCCTGGCGGGCGCGCGCGACATGGACACCCATTTCCGCGAGGCGGAGCTGGCGGAGAACCTGCCGGTGCTTCTGGCGCTCACGGGCATCTGGCACAACCAGGTGCAGGGCCATGCAACGCGCGCGGTTCTGCCCTATGATCAACGGCTTGCGCGGCTTCCGGCCTATCTCCAGCAGCTCGAGATGGAGAGCAACGGCAAGCGCGTGGCGATGGATGGCAGCGATCTGGAGATGCACTCCGGGCCCGTGGTCTGGGGCGAGCCGGGCACCAACGGGCAGCATGCCTTCTACCAGCTGATCCACCAGGGCACGCGGGTGATCCCCTGCGAATTCCTGGTCGCGGCCAAGGGGCACGAGCCGGAGCTTGCCCATCATCACCGCCTGTTGGTGGCCAACTGCCTGGCGCAATCCGAGGCGCTGATGCGCGGCCGCAGCCTTGCGGAGGCGCGGGCGCTCATGGCCGGGGCGGGCCTCGAGGGGGCCGAGCTGGAGCGGCAGGCGCGGCATCGTGTTTTCCCCGGCAACCGTCCGTCGACCACGCTGATCTATCCGCGGCTCACGCCCTACGTGCTGGGCCAGATCATCGCGCTTTACGAGCATCGCGTCTTCGTCGAGGGGGTGATCCTGGGGATCAACAGTTTCGACCAATGGGGGGTCGAACTGGGCAAGGAGCTGGCCAAGGCGCTGGACCCGGTCCTGACGGGCGCGGCCGATGGCGCGGGCAAGGATGGCTCGACGCGGGCGCTGGTCGCCTATGTGAGGGGCGACTGAGGGCGGCGCGGCAGGTTTGCGTCGCGCGTGGGGGAGATGCTGCTCCCGAAGGCCGTATTTGGGGGAAGATGAAGGGGCCGGGCCTGGGTCCGGGGCTGTCGGGGTGGCTTCGCCCGCGGCGGTCCGGCGCGTGCCGGAGGGGCGGCGTGCGTGGTGCCGTTTGGTGGCTGGCGGCAGGTCAACGTGCCTTGCGCGCATCGCGGCTTCGTCGCGGGCGTGATGCCGGGGAAGACCGGGGTCGGGCTGCGGAGGGGCGAACTGTCCGAGGCCTTGAACCGGTCTTGACGGGCGCGACCGATGGCGCGGGCAAGGATGGCTCGACGCGGGCGTTGGTCGGCTATGTGAGGGGCGACTGAGGGCGGCGCGGCAGGTTTGCGTCGCGCGTGGGGGAGATGCTGCTCCCGAAGGCCGTATTTGGGGGAAGATGAAGGGTGGGGCCGGGTGTCGGGCCGGGGTCAGGGGCTTTCGCAGAGGGCCCCGTCGATCTCGGTGAAGGCGCGGCGGCCCGGGGCGGGGATCGGGTGGCGGCCGGGCCCGTCGCGGTTCAGAAGCACGATGATCGCCTCGCCCGCGGCGGTCTGGCGTGCGCCGGAGGGGGCGGGCAGCCAGACGGCGAACTCCATGGTGAAGGACGTGGTGCGAAAGGCGCGCGTGCGGCCCGTCACCACGTAATCCATGCCGTTGAACATCTCGGCCAGGTAGTCGCAACTGGCGCGTTTCAGGACAAGGCGCGGGCTCTCCGGGCCGTAATCGGTGATGCCGCGGGCCTGCAGGTAGGGCAGGCGGAAGCTTTCGAACCAGCGCAGGTAGGCGGTGTTGTTGACATGGCCGAGCGCGTCGATCTCGCCGAAGCGGACCCGGTCGGCGAGGCCGAAGCCCCAGGGGGCCGGGATGCCGAGGGCGCGCAGCGCGGGCGCGTCGAGGGGGGTGTGATAGCGCAGGTCCATGGCCCTCGCATGTGCCCAAGCCCGCGCCGCGGCGCAAGCCCCCGTCGGGCCGCGCCTGCGCCGTCTTGACCTTGGCGGGCAATCGGGGTCTGCAGGGCGCGAGGGACCGCGAAGATGCGCGCATGACCAGCACCACGACCGCGACGGCATGGAAGGACACGACTGTCACGCTCCTGGTCGGGGTGACGGGGGCGGTGCTGTTCTGGCTGATCGGGTTTCCCGCGGCGGTTCTGACCGGTCCGGCGGCCGCGGTCTCCATCGCCACGCTGGCGGGGCTGCGCACGCGCATCCCGGACCCTTTGCGCGATGCGGTCTTCCTCGTGATCGGGGTGCAGATCGGCAGCACGGTCACCCCCGAGGTGATCGCAACCGCGCTGACCTGGCCCCTGTCGCTGGCGGTGCTGACGGTGACGCTTGTCCTTGTGCTGCTGGCGGTGAAGGGCGTGCTGATGCGCGCTTTCCGCTACGACCGGATGACCGCGACGCTGGCGGCGACGCCGGGGCATTTGAGCTACGTGCTGGGCCTGTCCACGGACCTCGGCGCGGATGTGCCGCGGGTGGCGCTGGTGCAATCGGTCCGGGTGCTGATGCTGACGCTGATCGTGCCGGTCCTCGTGGCGCTCTGGGGGGTGGAGGGCACGGCCTACCTGGCCGACCGCGGCCCGATCTCGGCGCTGTCGCTGGCGCTGATCCTTCCGCTGTCGCTGGGGCTGGGGCTGGTGTTCAAGCGGCTGGGGGTGCCTGCGCCGCTGCTGCTGGGGGCGATGGCGGTCTCGGCGCTTGGGCATGGGTCGGACCTGACGCCGGGGACGATGCCGGTCTGGATGACGGTGGCGGCCTTCGTCTGCATGGGGACGCTCATCGGCACGCGGTTTTCCGGGCTCGACCGGCGTGGCCTTGCGGGCGCGCTGCTGGCCGGGGTCGTCTCGACCGTGATCGCCTGCGCGGTGGCCGCGGCGGGGGCGTGGCTGGCGGCGGGGGTGGTGGGGCTGCCGGCGGCGGCGCTGCTTCTGGCCTTTGCGCCGGGCGGGGTCGAGGTGATGGCGGCCATTGCGGTGGAGACCGGGTTGGAGCCCGCTTTCGTCGCGGCCCATCACGTCTTTCGGTTGATCATCCTGACGGTGCTGGTGCCGGTGCTGATCGCGCGGCTGCGGCGGGCCCCGAACGGATAACGGGCCGCGGCCCTGGGAAGCACGCGGCCCGAAACCGGGTCTTGGGAGGAGGAACCGCGCGGGCAAGGGGGGGGACCCGGCGCTTCCATGCCTTGCACCTTGCCCACGGGATGCGGCACGAATGCGGCGGGTCCGGCACGGTTTCAGGGTGATTTCGGCGCGATTGCGGGGCAGGTGTTGCTGGGCACGCGGGGCGCGGCGGGCGGGGTGCGCCGGTCGATCCTGTCACATCGGGAAGCGTTGGAGCGGGTAACGGGAATCGAACCCGTAACTGAAGCTTGGGAAGCTTTCGTGATACCTTTTCACCATACCCGCATCACGACGCCCAGATAGTCCTGCGGGGCAGGGGGCGTCAAGGCCTCTCACCCCCGTCTGCGCCGCCTGCGGCCGCCCGCCTCGCCGCCGCCCGGTGCGCTGCCCGAGGCGCCGAAGGCGACCGGGGGCAGGGGGGCGATGCGCGCCAGTTCCGGGAAGGGGTCGGTCGCGTGGGGGATGGCGTTGGCGTTGACGAAATGCTCCTGGAAGCGCGGCTCGATCGCGGTCTCGATCTTTTCGATCTTCCGCACGGTCTGCTCGATCTTCTGTCGCGCCGTGCGGTTGCAGAGCGCGATGCGCGCGCCGTGGCCCGCCGCGTTGCCCGCGCTGGTGACATTTTCCAGCGTCGCGTCGGGGATCATGCCCAGCACCATGGCGTGCTTGGGGCTGATATGGGCGCCGAAGGCCCCGGCCAGAACGACGCGGTCCACGCGGTCGACGCCGCGCTTGTCCATCAGGAGCCGCGCCCCGGCGTAAAGCGCCGATTTCGCCAGCTGGATCGCGCGGATGTCGCCCTGGGTGACGGTGATGCGCGGCCCGCCGGTGTCACTCGCGTCATGGACGAGATAGGCGTGCGTCCGGCCGGTGGGCTCGGCCCGCGCGGTGCCCGTCGCCTCGGCGCTGCCGATCAGGCCCGAGGCATCCAGAAGGCCCGCCATGCGCATCTCGGCCACGGCCTCGATGATGCCCGAGCCGCAGATGCCGGTGACGCCGCTGTCCTTGGTCGCCTCGGCGAAGCCGGGGTCGTCGGACCAGAGGTCGCATCCGATGACGCGGAAACGCGGTTCCTTGGTCACGGGGTCGATCTCGATCCGTTCGATGGCACCGGGGGCGGCGCGCTGGCCCGCGCTGATCTGAGCGCCCTCGAAGGCGGGACCGGTGGGCGAGGAACAGGCGAGAACGCCCGAGCGGTCGCCCAGCAGGATCTCGGCATTGGTGCCGACATCGACGATGAGGGTCAGCGCTTCGGCTTTGTCGGGTTCTTCGCTGAGGGCGACGGCGGCGGCATCCGCGCCGACATGGCCCGCGATGCAGGGCAGCAGGTAGACCTGTGCCGCGGGCGCGATGGTGGTCAGGCCGATGTCGCGGGCCGGAAGCGTCAGGCTGCCCGAGGTGGCGAGCGCGAAGGGAGCCTGGCCCAGCTCGACCGGGTCGATGCCCAGAAGCAGGTGATGCATCACCGGGTTGCAGACGATGACCGTCTCGAAGATCAGCGCGGGGTCGATCCCGCCCTCGGCGGCGATCTCGGTGGCGAGTTGCGCGATGGCCTGTTGGACGGCGCGGGTCATCTCGGCGTCGCCGCCGGGGTTCATCATCGCGTAGCTGACGCGGCTCATCAGGTCTTCGCCGAAGCGGATCTGCGGGTTCATCAGGCCCGAGGAGGCGAGAACGCGCCCGTCGGTCAGATCGCACAGATGCGCTGCGATGGTGGTGGAGCCGAGGTCGATGGCAAGGCCGTGCAGCCCGCCCTCGTGCAGGCCGGGCCAGACGTCGAGGATGCGGAATTCTTCCGTGTTCGCAGGCTGATGGAGCGCGACGCTCACCTGCCATTGGCCCTTGCGAAGAGCCGGTTGCAGCTTTTGCAGCACCGACAGGGGGGCGGTCACGCCCTCGATCTGCCATTGCTCCCTGAGCGCCGCCTGCAGGCGTTCGAAATCGCCCGAGGGTTCGTGCATGTCGGGTTCCTGCACCTCGACCAGCACAAGCCGCGTGGCCGGGTCCATGACGATGGGCCTGGCGGAGGCGGCCTTGCGCACCACCTGCCGGTGGACCTGTGACTCGGGCGGCACGTCCACGACGATGTCGCTTTGCACGGTGGCCTGGCAGCCGAGGCGGCGGCCCTCTTTCAACCCGCGGACGCGGTCATAGCGTGCCTCGACCTCGTTCCACTCGGAGAGCGCGCCGTCGCGGACTGTGACGCCATGCTTGGGGAAATCGCCGTAGGAGGGGGCGACCTGGCATTTCGAACAGATGCCGCGCCCGCCGCAGACGCTATCGAGGTCGACGCCCAACTGGCGCGCGGCGGTCAGGATGGGGGTGCCGACGGGGAAGCGGCCGCGCTTGCCCGAGGGGGTGAAGATGACGAGGGGGTTGTCGCTCATGCGCCGGTATCTGGTCCTGTTGCGTCAGACAGCAAGATGCCGCCCCTGCGGACGGCATCCCTTGGAAGTGGTGTGGCTCAGCCCGCGCGACGCCGCCGCCCGCCCGCGCGACCGCCGCGCAGCGCGGCGTCGGGGTCTTGGTTGAACTTGATCCAGGCCGCTCCGCCATCGTCGTGGTTCAGCAGGAAATTGGCGGCGCGGATCGCCTCCATCTCCTTGCCGGGGCGCGGCTTGGTGGAGCCCATGCCGAAGAGCTTGACGAAGGTCTCGTCATCCATGTCGGGCGGCAGGATCACGCCCGCGGCCTCGATTGCGGCCTTCTTCTCGGCGATGGCCTTGGGGCCGATGGGCAGCGCCACGGGGTTCATGATCGCGCTGGTCATGCCCGCGCCGAAGGCCATGGGCAGGAAGGCGTTGTTGATCCCGTGCCGGTTCGGCAGCCCGAAGGAGATGTTGGAGGCCCCGCAGGTCGTGTTCACGCCCAGCTCTTCGCGCAACCGGCGCACGAGGGTGAAGACCTGGTGGCCCGCCGTCGCCATCGCACCGATGGGCATGACCAGCGGGTCGACCACGATGTCATGGGCGGGGATGCCAAAATCGGCGGCGCGCTCCACGATCTTCTTGGCCACGGCGAAGCGGACCTCGGGGTCCTCGGAAATGCCGGTGTCGTCGTTCGAGATCGCCACCACGGGGACGTTGTATTTCTTGACCAGCGGCAGGACGAGTTCCAGCCGCTCTTCCTCGCCCGTGACCGAGTTCAGGAGGGGGCGGCCGTTGGCGGCCTCGAGCCCCGCCTCGAGCGCGCCGGGGACCGAGCTGTCGATGCAGAGTGGGCAATCGGTGACGCCCTGCACGACGCGGATCAGTTCGGGCATCAGCATCGGTTCGACGAAGTTGTTGTCGGCGTAGCGGGCATCCTCGCCCATCTTGTTGGAGAAGACCGCGCCGGAGTTCACGTCGAGCACCGTCGCGCCGGCTGCGACCTGGGCGATGGCGTCGGCCTCCACGCGGGAGAAATCGCCGCGCTCGAGCTCTTCGTTCAGGATCTTGCGGCCGGTGGGGTTGATCCGCTCGCCGATCACGCAGAACGGCTGGTCGAAGCCGATCACGGTGGTCTTCGTTTGCGACTCGATAACGGTGCGGGTCATGTCTGCTGTGCTCTTTCTCAGGTGTGGGAGGCCGGGCGCGCTGCCGCGCCGCCGTTCTCGATGGCCCAGGTGGCATTGGTCTTTACGCCGCCCAGCGGGAAGAAGTGGATGCGCTCGATGTTGCCGCCGCGGCCCTCGGCCTTGGCCTTTGCAAGGGCTGTCAGGATCTCGGTCGGCTCGAAGGGCAGCAGGAGCTTGGACACGTCCTTGGCCCGCTTCTGCAGGACCGAGAGCGAGGGGCCGACGCCGCAGGCGATGGCGAACTTGATCAGCGTCTGCAGCTTCGCGGGGCCCGCGATGCCCAGATGGACGGGCATGGTGATGCCCGCGGCCTGCAACCGGTCGGCCCAGTCGAGCACCGGCCCGGCTTCGAAGGCGAACTGCGTGGCCATGGCGAAGGCGGCGTCCGAACGGTCGGCGAACTCCTGTTTCCACTTGATCGCGGCCATGACCTCGGCCTCGCCGCCCTTGGGGTCGATGTCGCGGTTGCCCTCGGGGTGGCCCGCGACATGCAGGCGCTCGAACCCGTCGAAGAGGCCGGTTTCCAGCAATTGCATGGAGGAGTGGAAATCACCGCGCGGCGTGGGGATGCCGCCGGCAAGGATCAGGCCCTGTTTCACGCCCGCCTCACCGCGGTAGCGCGCGACCCAATCGGCCAGCGTGGCGCGGTCGGGGATCGAGCGGGCGGGGAAATGCGGCATCGGCTCAAAGCCCTCGTCGCGCAGGCGGCGGGCGGTGGCGAGCATCTCGTCGAAGGGGGTGCCGTCGATATGGGCGATGTAGACGCGGGTGCCCGCGGGCAGCAGGTCGCGGAAATCCTCGACCTTCTCGGCGGTGCGGGGCATGACCTCGATCGAGTAGTCCTGAAGCAGGGCCTCGATGCCGGGGTTGGCCGGTGTGGCGGGGGCCGCGTCGCGGTTGCGGAATTTCAGAAGTGCCATCGCTTTCTCCCAGAACGAGGCCATGGCCTCAGGCGGCATCGGTGTCGGGCGTCTCGAAGCCGTCGGCCTCGATCAGCCGCTTGATGCGGTCGGTGTCGTAGTCGGCGTCGAGGCGCGCGGCCTCGGCGGCGGCAATCGCGTCAGGGTCGCCCTCGATCTCGCCCGCGTCCACGCGGCGCCATTCGGCGAGATAGGCATCCTCGTCCTTGGCGCCGATCTTCATCGCGCAGCGGTCGATGGCCTGCTCGAAGCGTTCGGGCAGCACGGCCTTGGATCCGCGACGCCCCTTGCCCACGATGACCTGGGCGGGGATGTCGCGCCAGAAGACATGGGTGACATTGGGCATCGGGTCGGTCCTTTCCGGGGGCGGAGCGGCTGCGGTTGGCGCACCATAGGCGAGGCGCGTCGGGCGGCACGCTCCAATTTCGACACAAGCCGGGGCGGGAGCGACCACCGGCATGGCGCAGAGATAGCCGCCGGACCCGCCGAGGGCGAGGTGCGGACGCGCCCAAAATTCTCATGAAGATGTTGAGTCGTCTTGGGTGCGCATGTCACGTCGCCATTGTGACCGCGCTGGGCAGTTGCTACATTGCCCGCAACACGAAATTCGGAGGCCCGCATGTCGCGCAAGCGCAAAGGCGGCGCCGGTCCGTTCCCCAGAGCCGTGACCCCGGTGGTGCCGCTCACCCCCGTCGCGGAGCCGACTGTCGAACGGCGCCTAGCGCCATCATCCCGGCCCGATCCGGCCGATCTCTATGCCGCGCTCGATCTCGGCACGAATTCCTGCCGCATGCTCATCGCCCAGCCGAAGGGCAACCAGCTGCATGTCGTGGATTCCTTCTCGAAAAGCGTGCAGCTGGGGCAGGGGCTGGAGGCGTCGGGGCGGCTCAGCCGCGCGTCGATGGCGCGCACGGTGGGGGCGCTGAAGATCTGCCAGAGGAAACTGGCCAAGCACCAGGTCAGCCGGATGCGGCTGGTCGCCACCGAGGCCTGCAGGCGGGCGACCAATGCCGCCGAGTTCATCGCCGTGGTGCAGCGCGAGACGGGCCTCGCGCTCGAGATCATCGAGCCGGAGGAGGAGGCGCGGCTGGCCGTCGTCTCCTGCGCGCCGCTGGTCTCGATGAAGACCGAGCAGTTGCTCGTCGTGGACATCGGCGGCGGCTCGACCGAGCTGGTGTGGATCGACCTTTCCCGCGTGCCGCGGGTCGAGCGGCCGCGCGCGATCATGCGGCTGCACCAGGGGTTCGACCACGAGGAGACGGTGTTTCCCCGCGCCAAGGTGGTGGACTGGATTTCCATTCCGCTGGGGGTGGCGACGCTGAAGGACATGTATTCCGACGTGGCCGACGACGGCGCGCGCTTCGCGCTGATGAGCTGGTATTTCGAGGAACAGCTCGCGGCCTTCTCGCCCTATGATGACGCCGCCGACCAGGCGCGCGAGGGGTTCCAGATCATCGGAACGAGCGGCACGGTGACGACGGTGGCGGCTTCGCATCTCGGGTTGCGGCGCTACGACCGCAACAAGGTGGACGGGTTGCGGATGACCTCGGACCAGATCGACAGCGTGATCCAGCAATATCTCGCGCTCGGCCCCGAGGGGCGGCGGCGCGACCCGCGCATCGGGCGCGACCGGCAGACGCTGATCATGTCGGGCGCCGCGATCCTGCAGGCGCTTTTGCGGGCCTGGCCGACCGACCGGTTGAGCGTGGCCGACCGCGGGCTGCGCGAGGGGCTGCTTTACGCGCAGATGTCGGCCGATGGCGTGCTGGAGGACGGTCCGTTCTGAGACCCTGACAGGGGTTGCGCCGCCTGCGGCGTCGCCGGGGGG